>NZ_FOCP01000068.1 GCF_900110145.1 Nitrosomonas marina
CCGACCGTTCTTCCGCCTTCCCGAATCGCAAAACGCAAACCCTCGTCCATCGCAATCGGCGCTATCAGATTCACCGTCACCGATATATTATCTCCAGGCATCACCATCTCCGTCCCTGCCGGCAATTCAATCGAGCCGGTCACGTCTGTCGTCCTGAAATAAAACTGCGGACGATATCCAGGAAAAAACGGTGTATGTCTTCCACCTTCCTCTTTACTCAGCACATATATCTCCGCCGAAAACTTCGTATGCGGCGATATGCTGCCCGGCTTCGCCAACACCTGACCACGCTCAACTTCTTCACGTTTGGTCCCGCGCAACAGAACCCCTACGTTATCTCCCGCCTGGCCCTGGTCCAGCAGCTTCCGGAACATCTCCACTCCCGTACACACCGTCTTCAACGTTGGCTTCAGCCCCACTATCTCAATCTCTTCACCAACCTTGATAATGCCTCTCTCAACACGGCCTGTTACCACCGTTCCACGTCCGGATATCGAAAACACGTCTTCCACAGGCATAATAAACGCACCATCAATCGCGCGCTCAGGCTCAGGTATGTAGTTGTCCAGCGCTTCCGCCAGCTTCAGAATCGATGGCTCGCCGATCTCGCTTTGATCTCCTTCCAGCGCCTTCAGCGCCGACCCTACTATGATCGGTGTATCATCTCCTGGAAAATCGTATTTGGACAGCAGCTCGCGTATCTCCATCTCCACCAGCTCCAGCAACTCAGCATCATCAACCATGTCCGCTTTGTTCATGTACACAATGATGTAGGGAACCCCAACCTGTCGAGCAAGCAATATATGCTCCCTCGTCTGCGGCATAGGACCATCAGCAGCAGATACAACCAGTATCGCACCGTCCATCTGCGCCGCGCCCGTAATCATGTTCTTAACATAGTCAGCATGCCCGGGACAGTCAACGTGTGCATAATGGCGACTTGTTGTCTCATACTCAACATGCGCCGTGTTAATGGTTATACCCCGCGCCCGTTCTTCAGGTGCAGAATCAATCTGATCATAACTCTTTGACTCTCCGCCAAACTTCGTTGTCAGAATCGTCGTAATCGCCGCCGTCAGCGTCGTCTTACCATGATCCACATGTCCTATCGTGCCCACATTTACGTGTGGTTTCGAACGCTCAAACTTGCTCTTTGCCATGACCTGT
>NZ_FOCP01000065.1 GCF_900110145.1 Nitrosomonas marina
TCTTGTCCGTCCGCACCGAGGGGATTTCCTTTTTCCTCTCTGTACCTACCCCTTCGGATGCGGGCATTTTTTCATAGTTTCAGTTTAGCCAGGTAAGGACAACAAGTCATGCAGCACATGCCGCAAAAAACATGGGTAGCAATCATTTCAGACCACGTTGACAGGTGGCGGCGGGCGACCGGCATGAGCCGCGAAGCTGTGGCGGAAATGATTATTTCCGAGTATCAGCGAATAAACAAAGCAAGATTGCCCGGCATTAAGGATTTCTCAAACGATAAAACACAAGACATTGACACAAACTTTGAAGCCCGGCGCGTCAATGCGGATCGAATTTTCCGATGGCTTGACGATAGGACCAAGGATTCAACGTTACTGCCTACCAATTTTATCCCTTCGATTTTATTAGCGATGCCTGACGATCACAGGATTAATTGCGTGAACGAATTGTTCATGCAGATCGGTTTTTGTGCGCAGGTATTGCAGCGTGAGGTTTTGGATAAAGAAAAAACAGCCTTGAATCATCTGCAATCGATCATGAAAGAGGGTAGTGAGGCTGAATTGGCTGTATCCCGGCTTGTTGCCGAAGAAACGCTCGATGATCTGGTGAAAGCCGAAAAAGAAATCGCTGAATCGGTTGAGAAGCTTGACCAGGCGCATAAATACGTGACGGCGAAAATCGCAGAAAAACTTTGGAAGCGGAAACAATCAAGTGATGGAGGAAAACATGATGAACAAGAACGAACATGACAAGGATTTTATACCGGTGATTTTCTGGATCGGATATCTGTTCATTGTGCTGGCTGTCCTTGAATGGATAACAAACTGAATGAACACGAATGCGGATTTGAAAACTGCGCATGCGGTTATATCCATGTGCTTGAAGCAGGTGCAGATTGGCCTGAAGAAGCGTGGACAGTATGTACCAAATGTAGCTGCAACGTAATCGACAGAAAAAAAGTTAACAGTCACTTAACTCCAGAAGGAAGTGATACCGCCGATCGATGCGCGTGAGCGTATATCAATCTTTAAGGTTGAGGTGGAATCGATCTATAGCGTTTGTTTCATTGTTGATCGGCTGCCTGTCGGTTCTTCTGGTATTGGGCTGGCAGGCAGTTTTAAGAGCGTAATAATTAATAGGGATTTAACAAGCATGGGCACTGGCGTTTTCACAAGCAAGCTATATGCAGGCACAAAACATCATATAGGTGTCAGTGCTCATGACTTGTTGGATTTTTTGAACAATTGGCATGCGGCAATTGATATACGCATGCATTTGTCCCGCGTGTCGCCA
>NZ_FOCP01000064.1 GCF_900110145.1 Nitrosomonas marina
CAGGGATCGAGATTGCCGTATCACTTCGCCGAAGCGGGCGGTTTGAAATACGTCATGATGAAAAAAGAAAAAATGCGTGAAGAGGGCATACCTTCGCCGGACATTATAGATCCTATGACATTCCCGTTTCTTGAGGACGCAAACGAATACATTGTGGCCGATGGTGCCGGTCGCGGGACTAACACTTCGGCTGTGGATGAAGCCATGGCCAAGGCTGATGAGGAATTTTCGGATGTTTAATGAAAAGGTAGCAGGTGCTGGTGAAGTCGGAATCAGGGTGTATATCTCAACTATTCTGCCGTGCGAGTTGAATATTGTTGAGGCGGCGGCAGCGGATATACACAAAATGTCATTGGATCAGGCTTTCCATGATCCTGAAAGCAACCTCGTTGTTGGGTACGTAGTCAGCAGTGGTATCGAAAAAGCCATGTACTGCACGCAGGATTTTATAGACTTGATCGACAGGGCTATAGCGATGACCGATGGCGGTCAGACCAGGCATTAATTGGGGGAACCATGGCAACCAAAATAAACATTGAAATGATCTGCGCTGATTGCGGGGCAGAAATTGATCTGCAGGAGCTGCATTACAATGAAGTGGAGGAAGAGGACGGCACAGATGCCGCGTTGTGCCATGACTGCATGGATAAAATGAATGGTGAAGGCATTTATAGTTTTGGGCATTTAGGATACTTTCTTAGTGACTGGACGCAATGAGTGCAAACAAGGTTGTAAAAGGCATTCTGAGTGAGAAACTTGGCGTAGATCGCCGATCAATCAGAATGGAATCACGCATTGGTGATGACCTGGGCGCTGATTCACTCAAGTATCTGGAGATCATCATCGCGCTGGAAAGCGGGCTCGATATCAGGATTGAGGATGCGGATGCTGAAAAGGTTGTTACGGTTCGGGATCTGTTGGATGTTGTGAGAAACGAGGTTGATTTGAAGCGCCAGGCAAAGGCTGCGTGAATAAAAGGATGTGGTATATGGAGGCAGAAACAATTATTGCCGGAGCGTTAGCTTTGGCGCGTCGCAGAGAGCATTTATGCCGACATGCGAGCCCATGCCCGAACTGCGGAACCAATCAAGTGCAGCTAATAGATGGTTTGTGTAACCCGGCATTGTGGCGCTGCCGTGAGTGTCGCAAAGGATTCGAGTACGAGCCAGAATCTAAGATGCTTGTTAATAATTTAAACCACAATTGAGGCGGAGAAAATTAACATGAGACTGAGCGAGAAAGGTATTGAATTCCTGAAGTCGATTGAGACGTTCCGGTCAAAGCCGTATGACGATCAAACCGGAGAAAACATTACTCAATGGGTAAAAGGCGCAACTATAGGATATGGCCATTTGATAAGTCGGTCTGAATG
>NZ_FOCP01000060.1 GCF_900110145.1 Nitrosomonas marina
GTAAGCGTCCGGCGCGACCATCTATAATTTTTCTTGTTTTAATGCTTCGATAAATTCCGGCGTTAACGGCAACAACTCATCAATACGGCTATTAGGCCAGGTTGGAAGTTTTGTGAGGATATCTTTGAGCCACGCGGCCGGGTCAAGACCGTTGAGTTGTGCGGTGCCGAGCAGGGTTTGGATAGCAGCAGCGCGTTGGCCCGCACGCTCAGATCCTGTAAAGAGCCAGTTTTTCTTACCGACAGCGATGGGACGGATTGAATTTTCTACCGGGTTATTGTCGATCGGCAGATTGCCGGTATGTGCATAGCGTACCAGACTCGGCCAGCGTTTCAGTGTATAGTCCAACGCTTTGGCAGACGCGCCACCGTTGGCTGTTTGCAGGCGGGTTTGCATCAGCCAGTCATGTAATGCATCGAGTATCGGCAGGCTTTTTTGTTTCCGCAGTTGCTGACGTGCTACTACGCAATCAAGTTGCCTGGCTTCAGCCTCGACTGCGTACAGCTCGCCGATACGCTGCAATGCCTCGAATGCCATCGGACTGTCGTTGGCCTGATGCAGATCGAAGAACCTGCGCCTGGCATGCGCCCAGCATGCCAGTTCAATGCAGGGTGATGCTGTTCTGGAGAACAGTGCTTTGTACCCGCCATAATCATCGACCTGCAGATGGCCCTGCCAGTTTTGCAGAAAGTTTTGCGCATGCCTGCCACTGCGACTGGTTTGATAATCGAAGACAACAATGCGCGGCCCGGGATCAAGGTCATTACTGCGGTAGGCCCATAGATAGGCTTTGCGGGTTTTGCCGTTGCCGGGCTCCTGTTGCGCTACCGGCGATTCATCCGCATGCAGGGTGTTTCCCTGCAAAAGATGCCACTTTAATCGATCTGCCAGGGGTTGCAGCGCAACACCGGTCCGGCCGACCCATTCAGCCAGCGTGGAACGCGAAAGCGTGACCTGCTCGCGCGCAGCGATCTGTTCCAGACGGTAGAGCGGCAAGTGATTGAGGTATTTGTTGCTGATCACCCAGGCCAGCAAACCAGGTGCGGCCATGCCGCCATCGATGACTGCCGGCGGCACCGGCTCTGCGGTGACGGTTTCGCAGGTCTTGCATGCATACTGCGGCCGGATGTGACGGTGGACAAAGAACCTGGCCGGCTCAACATCGAGCTGTTCGGTGACGTCTTCGCCGATTTTGACCAGAGCCTTGCCACATTGTCCGCACTGGCAGGATGCCGGTTCATGACGGTGTTCGATTCGCGGCAGGTGATCGGGCAGTGGTTGACGGCCTGCACGGCTGCGTGTCGATCTGTTCGTTGCAGTTTTAGCAGTCGTATCGATTTGCTCAATTTCAGCATGAACGGCCGCGATGTCGGCCAATACGGACTCTTCAAACAGGCTGGGTTGTATGGATGACAGTGATTCGTTCTTTTTACCGAAGCGAATGCGGCGCAAATGCGCCAGTTCCATTGTGAGCGCCTGGATCTTGAGTTCCTGTGCGCGGATTTCTTGTTGTGCTTGCTGAGCCTGATCCAGCAGCGTCTGGACAATGCCGGCTACCTGCTGTTTGGTATCCGCATCAAGGTTCAATTGATCGAGATGTGCCAGTGGCTTCATGCTCGTTATTATACCATGGCACGATACTAACCGACTGTTAATAATAGACTATTAACAAACTTTCATGCCCGAAGATGGGCAGGTGGCAATGCCGACAATCGTTGCCAGTCCACGCCCGCTGTCAGCCATTCCCAATGTGATTGGGTCAATTCAAAACAACACGCTTCCAGCTGCGGCCACACAAACCGGCCCTGATGTAAACGGCGATGACTCAGCCAGACGACCGTACCATCCCATAACAGTACCTTGATACGATTCCTGGCGCGATTACAAAAAACAAAC
>NZ_FOCP01000059.1 GCF_900110145.1 Nitrosomonas marina
CCCATAGGAGGGATTTAAAAATGGGATGGGCTGAGGATCAGTTTGAAAACAAGATGCTGTTTAGACGGATATTCATGATTGTCATCATGGGGTACCTGTTTATGGCGTCGCATGAGTCTTTTCTTTTTGCCATGAAAGCGCTGGATAGCGATTTTACTGCCACTGAGGTTGCTACCGTTATCGCATCCAAAGACGGGCTGCCGTTAGCGTTACTCGGCTATCTGTATCGCTATTATTCAAAGGACAGGCAAGACTCCAAGGAGAATAAGTAATGTATATATATCTGATCGGAATAATCGCTTTTCTGGTTTCAATCGGCGGTTCATGGATCGGCGGCATTGATCACGGCAAAAAACTGGAAAAGGCTGCGTGGCTTGAAATGTATGCGGAGCAGCGAGAAGAGCTCGCCAAAGAACTTGGCGATGCCATGGAGCGTGTCGCAAAGCAGAATGAACAGAACGAAATCAATCTATTGAGGGCAATCAATGAAAAAGACGAAACACTTAATCAGCTTAATAGTGATCTTGCTGATGCTCGCAGGGTGCAGTTCCGTACCAAAAGCACCGCCTGTAATGAAAACGCCATGCGTGGACAAGCCGAAAGTGCCATGGTCAGTGTTAAACCCGCCAGTAAACCTAGAGTACGAGTCACCCAAGGAGTTTATCAAGACGTTCAAGACATACGAGTCTCAGAGTCAGAACTGAGCGATAAGCTGTGGAAGTTATACCGGGAACGGGAAACGCTTAAAGCCTATTTCAAGGCCGTGAAGCACGAGTTGGAAGGTATTGTCGAGGTTGTTGAATGAACATTAAGCATGCCGTGATAATCGTGGCGGCTGTTTTTCTCATGCCGCTGCCGGTCGTCGCAATCAATCAATACATAGAAACAAGATGCTGTGTTGATGAAATAAAGCGCGACGCAGACGGCGATATCTCACGAAGCTGGAAGGCCAAGCGTGAATTCAGGAGGCGGTGGCCGTGCCCGACTGGTGCGAGGCTGTATGAACCATGCCCAGGATGGCATATTGATCATGTCATCCCTTTGGCGTGTGGCGGCGCTGACTCAGTGTCAAACATGCAATGGTTGCCTGTCGAGATCAAATCCTGTGCCGGTGAATTCTGCAAGGACAGGTGGGAGCGTGATATCTATTGTGGAAGCGAGTAGGCCGTCATGCATTGCAAGAATTTGCGGCTTCATGTTGTTACTCGTGTTCATGACAGTAATCATGCTGTTTGTCTTGAGTGCTCTGGTAACGGTATTGCTGCTGTCAGTCACCGGCGCAATGTACGACAGGTCCATGAAGGCGCGTGAAAACAATAATTATGAACATGTGCGCGTGAGCGCGAGACTTATCAAATGACGGATGAAAGCAAGCCATGCCAGCATCAAACTATAAACATCAACGGTCCGTGCCAGCTGGATGATGTTTTTGAGTTGTTAAAAGGGCACGAACTTTTATTGGAACAAATCATGACTAAATTAGATGAATTGGGAACAAAACTTAACCAAGTGCTTGCGCAGATTCAAAAAGCCAAGACCGAGATTACGGATCAGGTTTCCGCTCTTCAGACCGCACTGCAAGATGCAGAAATCCCGCAGGAAGCTGAAGACGCATTGAACGCGCTTGCTGCTGTTGCACAGCAATTGGATGATATGAACCCGGATGCGCCAGCGGACGGGAATTAATATCTTAATATCCTAATATCTTGATATTAAAACCGCCTACGGGCGGTTTTTTGTTGCATCAATCCGGAAAAACCCGCGTTTATCGAAAGTCCGGTGAAATAAAGTTTGCCTATCGATATTTGTGTAATTCTGATAGGAAAACAAATCATGGCTATAAGCAACGCGCAGTATTTGAAGGGGCAGTATGACGTTACGAAGGCGCTAGGCGCCAAGGTCATATCAAGCGACTTTACGTTTGTAATCGACGGATACGAGCCGAATTACCTGCTTTGCAAGCAGGCACCAGAACCTGAACTGTCGTCAGCCGGAGAAAT
>NZ_FOCP01000057.1 GCF_900110145.1 Nitrosomonas marina
ATCATATAGGTGTCAGTGCTCATGACTTGTTGGATTTTTTGAACAATTGGCATGCGGCAATTGATATACGCATGCATTTGTCCCGCGTGTCGCCAGATCGCGCGGTTATTAATCTCTTGCTCAAAGGAGATACCCGCTGTCCAGTGATGGGTGGCGGGTTTTTTATTCCGGGTGCCTTATAAGCCGAGGTGGTGCTTGAACGTACCCGATGATTATTAGAGTGATTTTATGCACTACTACCAGTTCAACATTGCTGATTACAGAAAGGATACGGTTCATTTGACACCGATAGAGCATTACATCTACCGGACGTTAATTGACTGGTATTACCTGGATGAATCTCCAATACCGAAAGAAACCCAGTTGGTTTTGAGACGGTTACAACTTGGTAGCGAACACAAAGAAAATCTTGAAAATGTGTTCAATGACTTCTTTGTATCGACTGAAAAAGGATGGCTGCACAAACGTATCGAAACCGAGATCAGTGGCTATTCTGATAAATGTGAGCGGAATAGGGCTAATGGAAAGCGAGGCGGTAGGCCAAAAAAAACCCAGTCGGTTTTAATCGCTAACCAAAACGAAAGCGAACAAAACCCTAACCATGAACCATTAACCAGTAAACCAATAACCAATGAGGTTTTAAGTGAGAGAGTAAATAAACTACCCGGTAATCAGGTGGAATCCCACTCGCAAACCGACTCGCTCTCGTCGAAATTGATTGATCCCGGCTTTACTCCGAATGAAGCCGCAAAGCTGATGGCAAGGCAGAAAAACCTTGATATTGAACAGGAAACTGAAAAATTTATTGCTCATTACGTGGCAAACGGGGTGATGAAATCGGACTGGCAAGCGCAGTTCAGGAAATGGTTGTTGCATGCTGAACAATTGCGTTTTGATGCGAAAGAAAGGTCCTCTTCAGCAAAAAACAAATCTAAAAACAACGGAGTAGGTAATCATGGCAAATACCAAGCAATCGAGTCAGCGTGAACATGGTTTGACGCAATTGAGTGATTTTCTGCATGACGGGAGGACTGTCTTGGTTGCGAAAAATAGCTTGTTTCCTGTTTTGGAGACACGCTTTTGTGAAAAACACGGCGAGTATCCGATTAACAAACAGGATGAATCTGGAGAAGTCCGTTATTTCCCTGGTGGTTGCCCAAAATGCCAAAAAATAGCCGATTCAGAGCGGCTTCTGACGGATTGCAACATAGCGAAAAGATTCCTTGGTTGCACGTTTGAAAACTTTGTCGCGGATACGGATCTGAAAGTCTCAATCGTTGCCAAGTGCCGTGAGTACGCAGACAAATTTGCCGAGTATCACGAAAAAGGCGGGTGCATGCTTCTGTGCGGAGATCCGGGTACCGGCAAGAATCATCTGGCCACTGCGGTATGCAGGCAAGTTCTCGATTCTGGCTATTCGGTCCTGCGTATCAAGGCTGCTGAATACTTAGATGAATACTGGTCGAAAGGGTTCGATCAGCGCGATGGCTGGTTAAAAGCATTAGCAAAAGTCGATCTGCTGATGATCGATGAAATAGGCCGAAGCAGTGACGCCAAGGCCGCCAAGGATGCATTTTTCCGATTAATAGATGCCAGGTATGAAAACCAATTGCCTACGTTGATGGCAACGAATCTGGACCGTGAGGGAATGATTGAAGTGCTCGGCTGCGCGGCATACGACCGGCTTACCCAGGGTGGAAGCATTAGGCTAACGCTCAATTGGGAAAGTTACAGGAATCAGGTGTAAGCGGTTGGTTAAATTAGAAATGCTTGCAGACCACCTGGACCCGGCATTAATCGAATACGTTGAAGCAGTTGTTACCGGGTTTCTGTTGGTTGTTGGCGTTACGTCAGCGGTTATTTTGCTGGTTGATTTTTTAAGGAAATAAGCAATGGAAATCATTTTCTTGGTACTTGTGTTGGCAGCATTGGTGGGAGTCGTTGTGTACGCACACTTCGACAACAAGCGGTGCGAATCCGACATGCAGGAGTTAATCGATTCTGCTTTTGATTCTTTGATGAAGATGTTCGAAAGAATCTGACATGGAAAAGCGGCTGCCAACAGTGAAAGAGGCTATCGAGTACCTGAACAAGTGCCATACGCGGGAATACATGGACGACTGTATTGCGTTTTGGTTGGGGAAGGGCACTCAGCCTGGGTTTGAAGAGGCGGTGCGTGCGGGGTTGAGAAAGAAATGAGCGCATTACCAAAAGAACAGGAATTCAAAAAGCCAAGTCGCAAGCCTGAATATGTGTTTTTGCGCTGGAACGGGAAAAGTTTTGACCCTGCAGATGCTACGGCAGAACGTCAGTTGCGCGAAAAAAAATTAAGCGTAGGTCAGGTTGTTAGAGCGGTTATAAGAAAACT
>NZ_FOCP01000054.1 GCF_900110145.1 Nitrosomonas marina
ATCATATAGGTGTCAGTGCTCATGACTTGTTGGATTTTTTGAACAATTGGCATGCGGCAATTGATATACGCATGCATTTGTCCCGCGTGTCGCCAAATCGCGCGGTTTTTTTAATCTCTTGCTCAAAGGAGACACCCGCTGTCCAGTGATGGGTGGCGGGTTTTGAACTGATGAGTTGCGTTCAGTACCTCTGCACACACAGGAAGGAAATTATGAGTGGACTACATCACTTGAGTAGCCCTCGGTCTAATAAATATTTGCGGCCTTTTTGTTCGATGATCCAAACCATATCAGGCGCATCCGAGACGCTTGAAAATGCGTCAAACAATGAGGTTATGTATTCCTGTTCCGCAAGTTCAGCAATGTGGAATTCGGCCAGGGGTTCATCGATAAATACGGTCGTTGCTATTTTTTCAGTAGATAACGGTGTTGTAGCAAGTAGTAGAAGTATTTTTTCTTGTATTCGATCCAGATTATCCATGGTTTCATTTTTTCTGGTGACTCGGCTATTGGAATTTTTGTTTCTTTCAACATCGGAAAAAACTTCTGTTTATTTAGTTAAAGGAGGCATAACCATGTGGTGGCCTTTTAAAAGTGTTTCATGACAGCAACGGAAATAGTTTCAAGGGTGGATAGGTTAAGTTAGGTGGAGTAAGTAAATAATGCATCATTATCAACACAATATCGGTGATTACAGGCGAGACACAATGCATTTGTCATTACTTGAGCATGGCGTTTACCGACAGTTGATAGATATGTATTACCTTACCGAGTCGCCAATACCTTCTGATATCGATACAACGTGCAGAAAAATATGCGCACGTACTCAGGATGAAAAAGAAACTGTCCAAGTAATCCTCAAAGAATTTTTTGAACTTACCGACTTCGGCTGGATACATTGCCGGTGTGATGCTGAGATTGGGAAATATGCCGACTGGGATGAGCGTAAAAGTTCTCGTGAAGAAAACGAGAAAGGTCGTCAGAGACAACACAGAGAAGAACGGAAGAAAATTTTCTCTGATTTGAGAAAGAAGGGTATCCACCCTAAATGGAATGCTTTGATAGGTGAGTTGAGGGAATTGCATAAACTGTACTGCAACTCTCTGAATACTGGACACAAACATACCTGCAACGAACCTGTAACGGAACAAGAACATACCTGCAACGAACCTGTAACGGCTATAACCAGTAACCATAAACCAGTAAACCATAAACCAAAAACCAATACGTTTAAAACACACGGAGTAGATAACTCCCAAGGGAGTAGGGAGACAACACCGGCAGGTAGCGTGTGTGCTGAACTCAAAAAAATCGGGATTATCGACTTAAACCCGACACACCCGGACCTTCTGATGCTGATAGATGCTGGTGCTACGGTCGACGAATTCGTTCATGCGGCGCGAACGGCGAAGGACAAGGGTAAAGGCTTTGCGTATGTTCTCGGGATTGTGAAGGGTAGGCGCAGGGAAGCTTTGGCTGAATCGAAGCAAGTCTTGCACGGCATTATGCCGAACAAATCGCCGCCGACGAACAACAAGCAAGCGCTGATGATGGCGGCGGGAAGATCTATTTTTGCATATCGTGATAGGGAAAACAGGAATGAGCGGGACATTGACGGGGAAGCAGAGATTGTCAGGTGTGACATCGATAAATCGTCTTCCTGAGTCGTGGATTAACAAGATTTTTGATCGGTTTCACGGTCGTTTTGGTAATGCGTTCGCTGCCAAATGGCAGACCGGACATATCAACAAAGATGGGGTTGATGAAGGCATCGTGAATGCGAAAAAGGTATGGTCTGAGGATCTTGCAGGCTATACGCCGGAGGAAATCACACGAGGCTTGCAAACTCGGTACGATTTCCCGCCCTCGGTTGATCAGTTCATGAAAGCTTGCCGCCCATCGCTTGATTACGAGCGTGCTTTTGTAACCGCTGTTGAGCAAATGAGGCGGCGGCAGGACGCAAAAGACGTCTGGGAGAATCCCGCAATTTACTGGGCGGCTGTGAAGCTTGGCGGCGACTTGAACAACTACCCATATCAAAGCATTAAATCTCGTTGGCATAAGGCTTTGGACAATGCTGTTCAAGATATTCGTAATGGCAAATTGCCAGATGAAGTGCCACAAAAAAGAGTCGAGTTGCCTGCGCCAGGAAAAACAACAATACCGCCAGAAGAGGTTGAAAGACGGTTTGCCAAGGTTCATGAAATTTTGGATGGAAAAATCATTAACGGTTAAAAAAAGGGGTTTGTAAATTATGTTCGATGCGTTTGATGAAGAAAATAAAGTAATTTTTACTGGTTTGAAGGGTCTCGACGAATTAATTGGAGGAATATGCTATGGAGATTTGGTTGTAGTAGCTGGACGCCCAGCTGTCGGAAAGACATCTTTATTGATGCAGATTACTGAATCTGTTTCATTAACAGGTTCTGTTTTATTTTTTACCAGCGAAATGAAAACAAGAGAGTTAGTTTCTCGTTTACTGAAATTTCATGCGCAGCGTATCGGAAGGGAAAAGTCGATAGATTATTTGAGTAATTTGAAAATTCAATTTGATCAGACATCCATTCCGACAATCGACTACATATTAAACACAAGCGCCGCTTTGCATAAAGGCGGGAACCTTAGCCTGATAGTAATTGATCGTTTTCAATTAATTAAAGAAGCTTTAGACAGAGCTGACTCTGTTGCGATGGAATTGAAGAGTTTGGCAAGAGAGCTTGATGTTCCGGTTATTTGTTCATCTGGTTTGGGTAGAGAAGTTGATGCTCGCGTATCAAAAAGACCGATTTTGTCAGATTTGAGAAATTGCGGTGATCTTGATCAGTATGCAAACAAAGTTTTGTTTATTTATCGAGAAGGAATTTATTTCTCAAGTGAAGAGAACAAAGGTAAATCGGAGATTATTTGCAGTAAAAACAATAGTAAAGGCATAGGCCATATTGTTGCTAAATTCTCCGGAGAATTGACTAGATTTCTAGATTTTAACGGCGATAGAACTTTGCGCGTTGTGGATCGGAAACCAAACATATCTAGTTGAATCTAGGCTGACTATTATTCAGATGAGAATCGATCAATGCTCTCAGACCACATCGCCCCGGCATTAATCGAATACGTGGAGGCTGTTGTTACCGAGTTTCTGATGGTTGTTGGTGTTACTTCTGCGGTTAATTTGCTGGTTGATTATCTTAGGAAATAAGCAATGGAAATCATTTTCTTGGTACTTGTGTTGGCAGCGTTGGTGGGAGTCTTTGTGTACGCACACTTCGACAACAAACGATGCGAATCAGACATGCAGGAGTTAATCGATTCTGCTTTTGATTCTGTGTTGAAGATGTTCAAAAGAATCTGACATGGAAAAACGGCTGCCGACAGTGAAAGAAGCTATCGAGTACCTGGACAAGTGTCATACGAGGCAATATATCGATGACTGTATTGCGTTTTGGGTGGGGAAGGGCACTCAGCCTGGATTTGAGGAGGCCGTGCGTGCGGGGTTGAAAAAGAAATGAGCGCATTACCAAAAGAACAGGAATTCAAAAAGCCAAGTCGCAAGCCTGAATATGTGTTTTTGCGCTGGAACGGAAAAAGTTTTGACCCTGCAGATGCTACGGCAGAACGTCAGTTGCGCGAAAAAAAATTAAGCGTAGGTCAGGTTGTTAGAGCGGTTATAAGAAAACT
>NZ_FOCP01000053.1 GCF_900110145.1 Nitrosomonas marina
GTATCGATTAACTCCTGAATGCTGATATAACCAAGTTCGCCACCATCACCATACAAATCAGCCAGACCAAATGCCTGCAACTGCTCATCTTCCATATCCTTTTCGGTGATGTACCAGTCAGCCGATCCCTTGAAGTAATGTAAATGAACCACCGCCTCATCGCCCAAGCCGTCCTGACCGTAGGTTTGGGGCATATTTTTAATGATATTGGCGATTTCGATCAGTTTGTCCTTGATGAACTGCCCCTCTTCACCGCGAATTCCGGAAGCAAAAGCGGCTAATTGAGATTTGCCGATAAATTGCTTGAGTAGCGGCATTACTGCGTTCACGTCAGCAAGCGTGTTTTTTGTTTCTTCTGATTGAGGATCTGGTTGTGGATCCATTATGCTGCTTACTTTCAGCAATTCCCGGATTTCCTTAACCCTCTTAACCAGTTTCAGCTTTTCCATGCCAGACGTGGCCGATTCAATGCTCGATCGTACTTTCCCAAGTTCCCTAACCAGTTCAAGTTTTTCCGTACCACCTACCGCGTCGTATGTAATATCCATGCCCGCTTGTTCTCCTGAATCCTGTTCTTCAAGGCTGTCTTCCACCATAACAGCAACCAGATCATCGAATGGCGGTATAACAATGATTCCGCTCCCGGCCGGCTGACAAAAGCCGTACAACTCGAAAGGCTGGATGTTGTTTGAGTCAAGCAGGTGGCCATGCTCACCGCTTATCTGGTTAATTTCCACCCAGTTCTTGAAAAATGAAATTGCGAGTTCGTCACCCTGGTATTTGGCTGGCGATTCTTCATCGTCATAAATTGCGTCAAATACGCCTGCAGGGGTTATTACGTGGTAAATGCTTTCACTCATGATTCACCCCCGAATATTTGGTTGGCGTAGTCGATGATTTCGCTTTTATGCGCGTAATTGGCAAACGCCTTGTATGAGACACGATAAATATCGTTTGAAAGGGCCTCTCGCGCTATACGCAAGGCCGCTTTTATTGCATCCATTTCTTCATGGAATGTCCCACCATGTGGCACACGACTCCTGCCATCATCATCCAGAAAAGATGATTCAGGAGCGTAAATGATTTCGTACCCCTTGCTCACACGCCTTGTTTTGCGGCTTCGGAATTTACCCTTGAATACCCTGAAACCATTCCACGAGCCTATAAATTCTGCACTGCTATTCCGCCTGAATGAGTATGATAAAAGCATATCCTTGTCGATTTCTGGTAACGCATCAAACCAACCGTCGTCTATAATCTCAACGCCATCGGACAATTTCTTTATAGCGTTTTCATATTGCGCATCCTGATAACTGCGCTTTGCCTGTATTTTGTCTTTTGCGAGATTTTGTGCCGCCTGCAGGATTTTCGTCCCCGGAGTCAGATCTGACTGCAAATAACCGGCAATCAGTGCGGCCATTTCAGGATCTTTGCCAAGCATCAAGGCTGCGTCTTGCGGATTAGACAGGTATTGAATACCCATTGCCCACACCTCCGTAGTGTTGTCTCGATACACCTTGCCGATATATGGACTTATAAAATCATCCTTGTAGGCGCCTTCACTTTGACGGTACCCCCTGTTTCCGGTTAATGACCTCAGGGAATAAACCTTTTCATCCGCCCTTCGCTTCTGCAGAAACCCGTTTGAAGCAGCTTTTGCTATCGGATCGGCCTCAAGGTGGTGCGCCATTTCATGCCACAACACCTTTTTATCGAAGCGGCTGTCTGGATAAATAGCGGTATTCTCGACCGATCCTATGCCTCTCGCATTTGCACGCTTGCTTCCATCATTGTCTATGATGATCTGGCGTAATTTTCCACCAGTAATCCGATAAAATTCGGCCATATCGCGGCGGATATCTGCTTCTTTATATCCAATCCGCTTTAACCGGTTTATAGCTGATTTTGTAATTACCTGTGCATTCGCCCAGGTATCGGCCTGTTCCCGGGTCACTTTTGATGCGCCAATCAGCGTATTTATAAAACCCTCGCCAACCGGTGCTATCTGATTTTTCAGTTCTTCTATGCGAGCTTTTTTATTTTCGTATTTGACCTTGTCGAGCAGCTTGTACTCTTCCCGAAGTTCAAGATATTTCTCATGAAGCGAGTTAAACAATTCATTCGTTTCGTTGAAAGAATCCAGATCACCACTTCTTTTGGCTACAAGGCGCTGGTCCATTAACTTGTTTAATTTTTCCACCAACTCTGTGTTTACCTGGCTGATGTTTTTTTTCTTTTCAGCGATTTCCGGAGGGTCTGCAGGAGTGCTTGCCGCAATCTCATTGAGTTCATCTGCAATAGTTTTCAACTTGCCAGAATCGTACTCAAACACATTTCCAAGCGATTTGAAATGATCGAACACATCACCCTGAGTAGACTGAAAGTATTTTTTGGAAACCAATTCTGTGTGATCAGAAAGTTTCTCGCTCCTATTCAGGTTTGAGTCGAAAACATACCACGCACTTACAATCGCATCCTTGTCAAACCTTCTAAGTGGTTCTGGAACCTGTTCTATCCCGTTTTCAAGATAATCAACGAAACTTTTGTATGTAGCGTCTATATCACCAGGGTCGATGGTTAAACCAACCGGATCTGTACCAATACCAATAGAAAGTAATCGCCGAATCTCACGAATGCGTTTTACAAGGGTTAATTTATTAACCCCTGCAACTGTCGGCAGGTGGCGACGTATCGTGCCAAGTTCTTTAACGAGTTTTAATTTTTCCGGACCGGAAACGTAATCAAGGGCTATCTGAGTCATGTTTTAACCGTTGGCTTGTTGATCCAATTCAGCCCATTTCTCAGCGGCCTTGCCGATTAAATCATCGTATTCACTGCCTAACCCGGCATTTATCAGCGCCTTCGATGAGGCGTCGATTTCATCAAGTAAATCCATCAGGTTTATGGCATCTTTCCCGCCGTCTATGACGGACTGCAAGAAGTCTTTGGCTGTGATTATTTCTTCCGATTCTTCATCATCTTCAATTACTTCAGGTTCTTCGCCTTCGATAAATAGATTGAAAACCTCACGACGATCATCTACACTATCAAGTACGGATTCATCTCCGTCTTGTGTCGACAAGTTAGGTCGGTCGCCAGCCAGCCGAGCAGGATTCGACAATCCCTCGGATTCGTAAGTGGCGTCAGAAAATGGGTCAGTCTCTTCTGGCCCATTTCTATTTACACTGTCCAGAATCGCGCTTGGTGCATGAACAGTGTGATCCCAGTGGAATTTTCCCTTATCATCCTCTTTGACAACAAATCTAACTGCAACATCCTCACCGTCGATTGTTGCTAATGTCCGCATCGTGTGATAAGCAATCACATTCGATTCTGACGGACCGTATGGCGGCGTTGAATTTAATTCCTTTGCGCTTTTTATCAGCGATTCAATCGCCGCCACAAGTTTTAATTTTCTTATGTCGGCGCTCAGGGTTAATGTCTTCTTAACGCCACTTTTGCGAATTTCAACATCACCGCCAAGTGCCGGGCACGGAACCCATTCCCCTATGATGTTAGTGAGTCTTTGTTTGGCAACTGACCTTAGCTGTCTCATCCCCTCTTCAGTATCCGGAAAATCACCAAGTTCCTTACCCGACAAAACAACAACAGGCTCTTTTTGATCAGTTAGGGACGTTTCAGGAAGGGAAGCATCAATATCAGCCGCTATTTGTTCTGGCGTTTTGGTAAGATCATCCGTTATTCGTGATTCAGGATTTACCGTAGAGATATCCCCATATCCTGTTACCGATTTAACCACCGCTGTAATGCCAACAACATTTGAGCCGGCACCAACCTGCTTGTAATCGAATGCAAACTGGTAGAACGTTTCACCGACTGCCTTGCTCAACACCGTCGCATTCTTTTCGCCATTCCACCCAAGATCGCGAAGCGCATTCCGTACCGCAACAATCCGTTCTTGGAAAAACGAATCCAGCACATCCTGATACTGAAGCTGCAAAGACTCATCGGCCATGATTTTTGCGTAGCCTTCGGGCGTTTTGGGGTCAATTACAGGCAATTCAGAATCAGTGGCCTGCTTTGACACAATATCCTCAATCTCTTCAGCAATCTGCTCTGCGGTCTTGCCAAGATCGGTTTTAACCGTCCCAACGTCCTCCCAAACACTGGATTCCTTATCCAGCAATTCGACTGTGAATTGGTCATTACT
>NZ_FOCP01000058.1 GCF_900110145.1 Nitrosomonas marina
ACCAACAAGGCAGGATCAAAATTATCCGGTTCCGCTTCAAGAAATGAAGACGCCCTAATACGTCAAATGGACCGGGCAGGCATAACAGATCCAAAGGAACGCGCTATGTTCATGGCGCAAATGTCGCACGAATCAGCCGGATTCACGCGCATGGATGAAAGCTTCAATTACCGAAGCGCAGACAGGATTATGGAAGTCAGCAAAACCGCCAAAAGCAAAGGTCGCACGGCAATAGAACAAGCCATGGCACAAGGACCTGAAGCCGTAGCAGAGATCATGTACGGCGGTCGTATGGGTAACGTCAATCCGGGCGATGCGTATAAATTCCGTGGACGCGGGCATATACAGCTTACTGGTCGCAACAACTACGAAGCGGCCAGCAAAGCACTCGGTATTGACCTTGTAAAACACCCTGAACTTGCCTCAAAACCAGAAATGGCCGCCAAAATCGCTACCTGGTACTGGCAAAAGAACAATCTGGGGGATATGGCAAGAGCTGGAAATACCAAAGGAGTTAGAAGAGGCATAAATGGTGGCCTTAACGGTCTATCTGACGTGGTCACCAAATACGCCAGCTACATGGCATCACTGCAGACACCAAACATCACCAGAGCGCAGACCGTATCAGCACCGACACCAGCTGCGCCAAAAATACCGGCAATACAACACAAAATACCCGACGCACCGTCAATATCCGAACAGCTTGCGTCTGGCTCAGGAAAACGCAATCAGCAGCCTATTGTCATCAACTCGAACGAAGTCGGGCAGGATGTAAAGGACCGCAGGATTGCGCATGTTGTTACTGGCGGCTTGAGCGATTAGCGCTTACCATCCCCAACAGACCGAGAGACAATAGCGCAAGTATTCCAGGCTCTGGCAGGATGGCTATATCACCGGCATCCCCATCGTAAACCGCCCAGGCGAATTGTTCGTTGGTTTTGAATGAAACATCCTGATAACCGAAGGTGAAGAAAAACGACCAAGCTGCGCTTGCCGTGTCTTCAGTTCCGGTCCAGTAATTCCCGTTCTGAATAAACGAGAATAACGATAAATCAGGATCTCCACTTGAATGTATGCTACCGCCAGCCGTGCCGCCTAATTCGTTGTAGAACAAGTAACCCAGTTCGCTTATGCAACTGTAACCAATGCAAGGACCTGAGCCGTCAGCATTCAAAGCCGTTGGCAATCTCCACCCGGTGACGCCCCTAACGTCAAGGCTTGCCGCCCATGCGTTCGCGTTATCCCACGTCATGCGGCCATCAGTATGGTTAAATCCGTCGTCAAAACTTGAACCAGCTCCAGCATTAGCACTTGATAGTATGGTTATATCAAGATCGGTAATATAAACCATATCAAAACCCCTTGCGATTAATGCGGCGTTCGAAGCTGACACGAAACTGAATAAGAAAACGATCGCGCACAGCACCTTCAAGGTTACGTGTTTCATGTTATTACTCCCTGGTTTTTGTTGTTTGTATCAACTTCTAATATAAGCTATTTCT
The DNA here is from genome assembly GCF_900110145.1 of Nitrosomonas marina. Taxonomy (GTDB): domain Bacteria; phylum Pseudomonadota; class Gammaproteobacteria; order Burkholderiales; family Nitrosomonadaceae; genus Nitrosomonas; species Nitrosomonas marina. The sequence continues at coordinate 1,503 of NZ_FOCP01000058.1, forward strand.
GTACCAGATGGAATAATTATAATCGGGTTAATACGTTAGATTTTTGGCGTTTAACCAATCGGGGTAAAGTGTAAAATAATTCGACAAATAACTCACTTTTTGTATCAGTAAATCCAAGGCCGCCCATACCTCGTTCTGACACCCAAAACTATCAACGAAATCGAACTCTGGCTGTAACGATCGGCACGATGATCATTTGCGCGATACGGTTAAGATGCTTGATCTCGAATACCTTGCCACTTCTATTTCACATTGAAGCCAACAATTCGCTCTGGCAATCAAAATCACTGAAGCCAACCAGATTACCAAGCACTGTTCCATGCTTATGCCCCATACAGGACCGTGGCAACAGCATAGCCGCATACCCTGGGTTATCAAGATGAATCGCAATACCGGTCCTCACCAGTCGCGTCTCGTTCAGCGGAATAACAAAGTCGCCGTCCGGCATTCCATCAATATCAACCGCCCGCAGGTCGATACCAGCGCTGCCGGGTGTGTTCGGGACTAGATCATGTTGAGTAATGCCGTTGTTTAATGTTTTCAATTTATCCTCACTGCGTAGTTATTAATTGTTACCACCGCTCATAAACGCCTTCAGAGTAGATTCTCCACTCCGCATTGCGTCGGTTTATGAGCCCTTGCATCACTCTTCCTTGCGATTTTCTCCATGCCTTCCATGCCATTTCGAGATTTGGATATCTGGTTTTTGCGGAAGGATTATTAATCATTCGAAGTACTGAAGAAATGAGAAA
>NZ_FOCP01000052.1 GCF_900110145.1 Nitrosomonas marina
AAAAGTTTTGACCCTGCAGATGCTACGGCAGAACGTCAGTTGCGCGAAAAAAAATTAAGCGTAGGTCAGGTTGTTAGAGCGGTTATAAGAAAACTTAGAAGCGGCAAATTCAATCGCAAGGTTCACCGGATTGGCCAGCTGTGTGTTGTTCATATCGATGAATTTAAGTACATGGATGCGCATTCAGTGCTTAAAAGGATTCAGCTTGAGGCAAACATTTACTGCGATGAGATAGCGGTTAAACCGACCGGCTTGAGGGCTCTGATACCACTACAAGTTTTGGAAATGCTCAGACCCATTCTGCAAGCGTTTGGCTTGAAGCTTACCGATGCAGGACTGATGATTGTTCGTATACCGCGAAGTTTGAGTTACGAGAGTCTAGATCAATCGGAGTACGAGGATGCGGCTCGAAAGATATGCGATTACATATCGGAAGTGTACTGGACAAGTCTTCAGCCGTGGCAGATAGAGGAAATGGCAGAGTCAATGATAGATTAGTAGACTCATAAGTTCATTAATGTTAGTTTGGTGGCTCGGTTGTTATTGAGAATAACAACTATTTACATGTGGTTATTCGTTGCTTCAGTCAATGGAGCGGGAGTAAGTATGAAACATATCGGGCTATTAATAGTAATACTTGCGGTATTTATTCTGTCATTCTTTGTTGTGGATATAGACCAGAATCCACAGCGTGATAAGCATGGCGTTGATAATCGTGGAGATTTGCTTTTTTTGTGTGAAGACGAGTGCTATCGGTTTGGTCCTGAAAGCGTTGAAAATTAGCAATAGTGATGCCGTCATATTCAAAACAATTTACCAAAGGCATTGAAGATCGTGTCAAAAATGGCACGCTAAAAATAGCGTCATCGTTTGGTGCTCAAACAGCCAGCGACGATGTACCAAGAAAAACAGCGGCAAAAACCAATGCTATAGAGAACCTGCAGGCACTTGGTCGCATGAAGGCCGGCAAGATGAATAAAACCGAGCGGGAATATTCACAGTACCTGGATGCTTTAATAGCGTGTGGTGATGTGTTGTGGTGGAAATTTGACGCAGTAAACCTGAGATTAGCGGATAACCTGCATTATCGCGTCGATTTTCTAGTTATGCTGGCAAACGGCTCGCTTGAAGGGCATGAAGTAAAGGGAGGGCATGCATTTGATGACTCGATAGTGAAACTAAAGATGGCTAACGAGTTGTACCCCTGGCCTTTCTACCTGGTTAAAAAGAAAAAGGGCGGAGGCTGGAATATCACCAAGGTTGGAAATAAAAAATAGCTGACTGAGGACAATATCACCGGTGTCGGAAAGGATAATGATAATACCGAAGTCTAGCGAGCGTTCAGCGCTGGCGAAATGTATCGGAAAGCGGCTAAAGGAAGCCAGGGAAGTCGCTGGCATGTCACAGAACTTTGCCGCTCGCAGACTTGGGTACGTCAACTCTTCAAAACTCGCAAAAATCGAGGGAGGCACTGACACCAATTCAGTACCATTATGGTTGATTCTGCGGGCTTCCAGGCTATACGAGGTATCGGTGGATTTTATATTCGGTGAGTCTAACGACTGGGAATTGAGCGCCAGGGCGTGCATGGAACGCGATGTTTCAAAATGGGTATATGACTACTGGGAGCGGGCGAGAATGCGTGACATGGAGGCAATCAAAGCGCTTCAGAATCGAGTCAGGGTTTTCCGCGAATCGATTGCCGACATGCTGGCTGCATCTGAAGAACTTCGTGCATCTGTGCAGCGTTTTATAGAACTTAACCCTAACTTTGAAAATGAAATGCGAGGCGGCAGCCGGTTGATTGCGGCTGTACAGAGAGTCAATGACGTCTCGGGTGGCGCCAATCATAAATTGATACGTTTCCGGGAAGAATGCCAGGCAACGAGGTTCCAGGAGCAAATCGAATCCGGAACGCTTGATCTGAAGTTTAAATAATATGGCCGCAAAACCGAAACTAACACCTGAACAGTGGGCTGAAGTCAGGAAGACTTGGGAGAATGATTCGCGCGATGGTTTCGCATGGTTGGTAAAAGAACTTGATTTGCCTGTGTCCAGACCCGCAGTGAGAAAGGTTGCATTAACCGAGAACTGGACAAAAAAAAAGCAAAAAAACGCGCCAGAAAAAACAGCAAAGAAAGATCAGAAGAACAAGGTTTCCAAGGTTTCCCAAAAGACCGAAACCAAGGTTTCCGAAACCATCATCGAAACCTTCAAATCGGATGCAGAGGAGATCGAGCGCGGCCGTGGTCGGCCTACAAAATATCGTAATGAATACGCGGAGCAAGCGTACAAGCTGTGTCTGCTTGGATATACCGATAAGGAGTTGGCTGATTTCTTTGGTGTTGAAGAACAGACAATCAACAATTGGAAACTTGATCATAAGGAGTTTTTTGAGTCCCTATCGAACGGTAAGGTCCGAGCGGATGCGGTTGCCGCTGAACGCCTATTTGTGAGGGTGTGTGGGTACAAGCGCACAGAATCTAAAACTAAAATTGGTTTTGATAAGAATGGTAAAGAGTTCAACATTGAGAGAACCGTCACCGAAAAGGAAGTGCCGCCAGATGTAAATGCTGCATTCTTGTGGTTGAAGAACAGGCAGGCAAGCAGGTGGAGGGATCGTGTTGATAATTCCATCAAACTGGACGGCGAGACGCTGAAAGGTATTGCGGACAAGTTCACTGAAATCATGGAGAAAGCCAGAGAGCGCCAGAAAGCCGTTCTAATTGAACGCGGGATACTGATTGATAACGAAACCGGAAGGCCGGTTGATGGATGACTGCTCAGAATTCGATATTCTCAGATCCGAGATATGCGGATTTTGTTGACAGGTTTCATGCTGACCCGCTGCGATTCGCGGTTGAAGTAACCGGTATTACACCGTCATTCGACCAAGAGGACCTGCTTCATGAAATATCACCGGCTAATGCCAAGGTTTCAGTAGTCTCGGGTACATCGACTGGTAAAACGGCTACATTTGGCAGGATTGTATTGTGGCATTTGTTGTGCTTCCCGATCGCGGCCTATGAAGGCAAGATCGAGATAGGATCAAACACATATATCGGTGCGCCGCGTATCAACCAGGTTGGCGATGGCGTCTGGAAGGAAATGCAGGATGCGCGGATTGGTATAGCGTCGGGTGAGTATTCATGGATCAATGATTACTACGAAATAACCAAGACGCGCGCGTATGTAAAAGGTTTTGAGGAACAATGGTTCGCCGCTCAGGTTGCAATGCAGAAGGGGCAGGCGATCGGTGTGGCAGGTAAGCACCGGTACTGGCAGTTGATCATCATCGATGAGGCTGCAGGCGTCCCGGATGAGCATTTTGATGTGATCGAGGGCACGCAGACGCAGCCTGGCAATCGAACGTTGCTTGCGTCGCAAGGTGTCAGAAATGCAGGCAGGTTTTATGAAACACACCACAGCCTGTCCAGGGACAACGGCGGATCATGGGCGAACCTGGTATTTAACTCTGAACATTCACCGTTTGTAACAAAACAGTGGCTGAGGGACCGTGATGAAGAGACGGGCGGAAAGACCTCGGTCGAGTACATCATCCGTGTTAAAGGTGGATTCGCAGACAGTTCAGGAAGCAATTTGCTTACCAGATCTGATCTGGAGAATGCCTTTGGCCTTGGAAGCATCATAGGTGATGATGAGCCGTATGGCTTGATGCTGTTGGCTGACGTTGCGATGGGTGAGTACCGGGATTTTTCGGTTGCCGTGGTAGCAAAAGTCGTTGGGTATGGTGATTTTGGGCATGACGCGAGGCGTGTTGAGTACATTTTAATACCGGTCCACTCGAACACTAAAGATGAAATCACGTTCGCTGGTGATCTGGTTGATTTGTACGGGAAGCTGTCAAACGCAACGATGCTGGTCGATAACGGCGGTGTGGGGCACGCAGTAAACAAGCTGATAGAGCAACAGGGTGTTCCTGTGGTCCGGGTGGACTGGGGGAAACCGTGCTTCAAAAAAGAGTACCAGAACCGGTTTTATAATCGTCGTGCGTGTGCGATGGTACGGTGGAGGGATGCTGTCAAGGCTGGAAGGGTATCATTCTTGTTCCCTGATGGAATCGATAAAAAAATGCGCGAAAAGATAATGTCGCAGGGATCGAGATTGCCGTATCACTTCGCCGAAGCGGGCGGTTTGAAATACGTCATGATGAAAAAAGAAAAAATGCGTGAAGAGGGCATACCTTC
>NZ_FOCP01000066.1 GCF_900110145.1 Nitrosomonas marina
ATCTCAGGACTCTCGTCAGAATCGCCCGCCCTCACCCATGTGCCGTCAGAGCCGGTCCCGACCGTGCTGACAATGTAAATGCCGTTTTGACTCTTGGTAGTCTGGCTTTTAACAAGAATCCGGTCGTTTTTAACGAGAGAAATACCGTCCAGCGTATCTGGTGCGCCACTGGCGAGGTCCGCAATATTTGCGATTGTAGCCAGCCGCACCGGGTATTTAATGCCGCGCATGCCGGACATAGAGTTATACACATTCACGCCATCCGTGAATACATGCGTATTATTGTTCTGGTCGCAGATAACACCGGTACCGGATTGCGTTTTCACATTGACGGTAAACGCTCCTGTAGTCAGGTTTCTGATTACCCATGTCCTGATATGGGACCGCTGCATAATAACGGATATATTGCCGGTCAATGCGCCTGTCAGGATAATTACTTCATTAGCAGATTCCACCCGCGTCAACGTTACGTCAGAGTTTCCTGAAACGTCCTTGCTGAGTGCTCCACGCCCAACCGACGTTGAATTTAGAACCACAAAGTCGGTACCGTCATACTCAACATCCACAAGCTGGTTAATGCCTACAACGGCACCAACTTTTGAGCCGTCAGCCTCATACTGTTTGAGAGACAATGCGCCAAGGCCGTTGATATTCAGTGTCGCCGAACTGTTTATGTGATTATGGAACTTAACCCTGAATCGCTGCCCGGCAACATAAGCCGTTAATGCGGGGGTTACAGATCCGACAAAATCAGGCGCCGTACCGGTTGTCGTAAACGCCGTGTACCGCTGCTCCTGCACGCCAACTTTGAGCGCGTACTGTGGATGCGGGTCCGTTTCAGCGACATGGGAACTGAATTGAGCAAGAACATAATCATGTGTTGCTGTAACCACGTTCGGGTCGACAATTAGCGTTATTTCTGCAGCATTGCTGGTCTCAACAATAACGCGAATAATAGTATCTCTGGTCGATCCCTCTGACAGTAAAGGCTTGTATTCCGGCGCATGGTTGCCAAGATATATTGCGTCACCGTTGTCGTCATAGACAGCCATTTCCCTGATCCAGAACCCGCCAACATCAGGAGGCAGAATCAGTTCGATGACATACCACCCTGGATTTATCTGGTGCGGGGTTATGGAATTAATCGACGCCCGGTAAACTTCATTGACCAGTGTCGATGAAGGTCCAGGCACAGGCACAGATCCATTGCCATCGCCCAGGGCGATTTCGGATAAATTAAGTGGCGTATTATTGGCGGCTGCGAGAGC
>NZ_FOCP01000051.1 GCF_900110145.1 Nitrosomonas marina
CAGGTATTGATGTTTACCGGCACGCTGTTTTTCCATTACTTTGGTGAAATAATTCCAGGTAATTCTGCTGATTACAACTAATGCAAACGATATCTGATCGCGTTGACGATTACCTGCTGCAGGAGCGAATGATATCCAACATGCTGGATACAACTATTGCTCTTGCGCAAGCGGTTGCCGCCACGGTGCTTTATGCCGGTTATGCCGAACTTCAAGCGCATGTTGATGCTTCGCCAGTGCCGCAAATCACGGCTGATACCGAGTTAAACGACTCTGAATGGGCATTAATACGGCCATTATTCGTGCTCTACATGGAGCGTGAAACGGCCACCCATTTGGAAGCAACGCGGGGGCTTGGTGTTGAGCCGTTCGGCAGGTCGTCAAGCGAGGTAGGGCAGGAAATCATGCAGTATGAAATGGAACTGCCCAAAAAAGCGTTTGTGCGGGAAGTTATAACGGTATAGCCAGGTGATTTTATATCTTAACAACGGCAACCAGATTCGAGGCGATCTCATAAAGTCAGCCGTCGTTCGTTCTGACATGTCGCCGATACCGGTAACGCTTGAAGCCGAGATCCGTATAGATGAAGACATGGCCGACCGGCTGGCTGAAGGTGAAATAATCACCCTGGGCGGTCAGGGCGATGAATTACGTATTATCAAATCGACCAAAGTGCTTAACCGGGTGTCGCAAGGCAGGCGTGAAATGGATGCAATACAGATAACCGCGCTATTGAATGCATGCCATACCGTTTCGTTTGTCCGGGGCAGGGCAATTATCAAGGAAAACGTATCTCTGTCGTCGCTGTATAGAGCTGCAGGCGCGTCAATCAAGTCGGTTGATGGTGACTTCCCTGTGCCGCGTTTCTATTGCCTGGTAGGTGACACTCCGAGTTTTCATATCAACAGGGTGCTGCAAGAAGAGGGTGGCATTGTGCGCTGGAAAGATGGCAGGCTGGCTTTTTTCAGGCTTGCCGATTTGTTCAGTCAGGACCCGTCAATGGATCTGCCGGACAATGCATCCGATGACATTGATAGCGGCTTTATCGAGCGGCATGAAATACCCTGGTTTTACTCATTGAAAGACGACGCAAGTTTTGTATTTGGCAACCGTCAGGATGCCAGGAGCGTGCGGTATGCGCCCTTCAAGAACGTGCAGCGATTGCGCAACATGTCAACGTGCCTTGTGCAGCGTAAAACATCGAAAATAAACCTTGCTGCCGGGATTGTGGCCGGTGATCTGGTCAATATAGTGGGCGCTGATCCGCTGTGTGTCATCACCGCAGCACACGCCTTTTTCAGTGGTACGGATGGCAGTGGTAGTGACCAGTACACTAAACTTTGGCTAGGAGATTTGCAGGAGTGAACGAGTACGGATACATGCCCGGTATCTATCCGGGCATAGTCAGATCATACAATCAGGAACGCCGTACATGTCGTGTTGAGATTCCGGGCTCGACAGATGGCGGTGATGTTTTGCCGGAAGCGGAAATCAAGTATTCAATCGGTGACAAATCCCGTGATGGAGAATTCACTACCGAGATTGAGATTTTGCCTGGCGATACTGTATGGATTCAGTTTATAGGTGGCGACTCCAGATATCCGGTAATAACCGGCTATCGAAATCCGCAAGCTGGTAACTCAGTAGATTATCGCAGATGGCACCATGAAAACATCGAAATGCTTGCGAATACGCTGCTCAATGCCTTGTCAGGATCTGATACCCGGATAAAAGCCGGTACTGACGTTCAGATACAAGCTGCAGCGGATGTGTTGCTAAAAGCTGCCGCCCAGGTGCTAACGCAATCGAACGGCAAGACAGAGATCAAGAGCGTGGACAGGGTGTTAATTAAGTCTGTCAGTTCTCAGATTGTTCTCGAATCAGCAACAGGGAAATTGATTATATGACAAGCAGCATTCCAGAATTTGATTTGCCTCTCGAGCCCGGCAGTTACCCTACGTGCTCAAGCGAAATGAAGGGGCTGGTGTTTAATGTCCAGAAGTGTGAAGACCACGACCACTGGATACTGTTTGACAGCACCGGGACTATTGTACTGAACGCAGCTGATGACATAACAATAGCCACTATCACAGACGTTGATATAACCGCAGTCAATGTAAATATGAGTGCGGAACTGTTTATCCCGGTGGTTTCACCGGTGCCGGCAACAAAAGCGGAATGCGTTGAGAACGGCATTATCAACGTGAACAAGCTGCTTACCTACTATCTAAACAACAATTAACTAGGGAATCTAAAATGAACAAGTTACTATTCAGTTTCCAGGATATGGCGACCGGCGACAAGGCCAGCAAGATTATCGAAAGACAGTTCTCTCGCAAGGGTGCGAATGTTGTACAGAGTGACGTTACAACCAGCGTAAAACGTGCGGCTGGCGTTAGTTATCGTGAAATGATGCTCACTTTTGCCGACTCGCAGACCGTGACGCTTCGCGTAAAGCAGACCGGCGATATCTTTCAGGTATTGCTGAACAAAAAGCCGCTTCCTATCAAAAATCAGGATGACCATGAGGCAGCGGTCAATGAGATCGTTAAACTGATGGATGCTGGCCGCGCGAAATTCCAGAAACTGCTTGCCAGAACCAAGGTCAAGCCGCCCGCAGGAATCCGTACAGCTGCGCCAAAAATGGAACAAACGTTAACCGAAAAACGCGATGCGTTGAAGGAGGCAATCGACATTGTTAATGGGGAAATCGCAGAATTAAGAGAGAAGCTTGCAGCTTAACTATTAGTAACAAACCGGTTTGAGGCTCATATCGATGCAAATATGAGTCTCAACGAATAGGAAAACCGCCCCATTTAGCCCTTCCCGAGAGCATAAGATTCAACACTGAATTTACAAATTTAGAATGTTGACTTTATGCCTATATCACACGCCGAATTGGAAGAATACGCCCACAGCGGCGCGTTTGGCCATAACTCCACCTCGACACCCACTGACGCCCAATGCAAGGCCGGTAATTACAAAATGGGGCGTTTCAGTCTTCACGGCATGCCGATTGCTATCGAACAACCCCGTAACATGTACCGCACAGGCATAGACGAGAAAACCGGTAAACGCTGGACTTCTCGACTTGCGGCTCATTATGGGTACCTGAGCGGCACCAAGGGCGCAGACGGTGACGGCGTTGATTGTTTTGTGGGCGTTTGCCCGGATGCCGAGTACGTGTACGCGGTCAACCAACACATCAATGGTCGCTTCGACGAGCATAAGATCCTTATCGCTTTTTATGATCAGGAATCCGCTGTAAACGCCTATATGGGAAGTTTCGAGCGCGGCTGGAACGGCTTAGGCAGCATTGTCCGGATGACAGTGCCACAACTTAAATGGTGGCTTAAAAACGGTGATAAAAGCCGCCCTATCAACAAAAACGACTTACCACATGAAGGACTGGAAGCCATGACACAAAGAGTCTACTGGAATAACGATGCCATGCCACTGAATGGCCGCACGCTTGACCATGTTTTGTATGAAATACGCAGATCCGATTCAAGCGAAAAGCTGATTATGGACCCGGTAACAATACAGGAAATTATTGAGGACTCTGAAGGCGTCCTGGCATTCGATGCGCTGGTTACACCATACGCGAAACTCGAGCGCAAGATGGAAATACTGCAGGGAATCATGGAGCGCACAGGCAAGGACCTGAAGCCGGTATCGATGCAGATTTCCGAGCCGTTCAAACGCAACAATGTCGCAAATGTAGCGGTTGTTTACGAACTGTCTGACGGCCAGACAATAACTATCTACCTGCACAATCCGGATGTTACGCCTCAGAAAATGGCGGCAACGGATGAAGTTATCTCCTGGAAGTGGATGCTGAATAAAAAGGATATAACCATCGTTGTAGCACCTGAGCGCGGGCAGGATTTGAATGTGCGCGAGGTTGCGCGTCGCATCATGAAACTGGCCGAGAAAAACAGCGCAGGATTCGCGCGCGCGAACGCGAAACGCGCAGAGCGCATGCAAAACATCCAAAGCCTGAAAGATGAAATCGTGTCGCTGGAAGCGGAGCTCAAAAAGGCGGAAAACGAACGCGACGCACTCAAAATCGAAGTTGAAGACCGGGACAGAAGCCTTGAGGATATGCATATTGCGGTCAGAGAGGCACTTTCCAAACGCGGCTGGAATGGTTTTGAGGATGGTTCAGCCATGACCATGGGTAATTATCGTGTATCCGGAAGCAGTAATGACCAATTCACAGTCGAATTGCTGGATAAGGAATCCAGTGTTTGGGAGGACGTTGGGACGGTTAAAACCGATCTTGGCAAGACCGCAGA
>NZ_FOCP01000050.1 GCF_900110145.1 Nitrosomonas marina
TCCCAGCCGTCTTCCTTCAGCACAAGCTCGCCCTGCTCTTTGCTGGCATCCAGGTCCGTCATCGGCGCTTCTTCATGCACCAGGTTCTGATGACAGTCTATACACGTCGCTCCATGCGTCTCCATACGCTTGTGCGCCGCCTGCGCATCGTCTCCCGGCGGGTCCGGATCACGGTGACATTCGCGGCACGTCACGCTGTCCCATTTCTTCAGGTTCATCCGTGCATCATGTGCCATGATCAATCGCCGCTCGTTAAACTTCTCCAGCGTCGAGTAATCATTCACCATCTCCAGCCATAACTCCCGCGCTCCATCGACTACATGCGTATATACTGCCAGATGGAAATTCTTGAACCCCTGCGGTATATGACAATCCTTACACCCCGGATTCGCTCCAAGCGCTCCATAGTGTGTCGATTCTCTCAGTTCTTCTTGCGGATAGGTCATCGAGTGACAACTCGTGCAGAATTCGTCCGTCGATAACGCCGCCTCTCCTCCAAATACTACGCCCACAAGGACTATGCCCAGCAGCGCGCCTGTCAGCAGAGTACCTATCGCGCCTTTTTGTAATGCTGTCATTCAGGTCTCCTGTTAATCGTCGTCTTCATCATCGTCGTCTTCGTCGCCTTCTTCACCTTCCTGAGCATCGGCCTGGAATTCGTCGTGATATTTGAATTTCGGTTCGCCTACAAACGCGCCGTCCAGTTTATAATGCGCGTGCATCGCCTCGTCGTCTTTGACCATCTTGTCAAAATCAAATCGGTATTTTTCATCTATTTCCGGTGTAAACGGTACGTATGGCTCTTTCACGCCTTCCCAGCCCGATCCTTCATAGTTCAGATGACAGGCCGCGCAGGCTTCTTCAAAATGAAAGTCCTGACCTCTGTCCGCCAACCGTTTGCGCGGCATGGTCTTGCCGGATTTCTCAAACAGCTGTCCGCCTTTGCGATGATCCCGACGATAATTCTTGCCAGGTCCATGGCACGATTCGCAGCCAACCGCCGCAAGCATCTTCTTCGGACGTTCTACGGTATACCCGCCTTTCTGCTCCCACCCATCAACGTGACAGCCAACGCAGTCTTTGTCTTTGGTGTAGTCCTTGTCTGGATCAAGGCCCGCTTTTTCCTTCGCTTCCGCACGCTCGCCAGGCTTCAGCGATTCCATCGCCTTCGCATGCGCCGTCTCTTTCCATGACTTAGCCTGCGACTTGTGACATGAGCTGCATTTCTTGCGCCCTTCAAAATCCGCTGCGGCTGTGCCTGAGAAAAATGCAAACATCGCAACGAGTGCCAGTATATAGGTTATTGGGTGTTTCATCCTTCCTCCTCGTACTTTTTTTATTTCGTGTGTTTAAGCCGCGTATTGTACGCGATCACCCGTTAGTGTAAATGGTTATATCTGCGCTCTACGCTATTTTTGTTCTTGTCTGTTTGTTTTGCGCTACTGTCAGTCAGCTATTCTTCCTTCAGGCTGTCTATCGCCGTCGCTCACGGTATCTTATATAACCAGTACCCCCCTTTCTGATAGAGTAGCTGCAGCGCTTCCAGTTCCATTGGCGCGTCTTTGTCGGTAAACGGCAGCATGCCGGCCAACAGGGTTTTGCTGCTTTGCTCGTCGCTCAGAAAGTAGACTCTGATTTCCGTATCGGTGATCGATTGCAGGGTGTAGGTATCAAAGTCGTGTTCCTTGAGTTGCACTTTCATGTGATTGATCATGCCATGAATGTTGCCAGTCAATGGAAAGTTCTGGTAGGCAACGCCGATTCTCTCAGGATACATGAGACCCAGTTTGTACAGGTCGGTTACATGAACTATGATGTACGCCGTCCGTTCTTTTCCAATCAGCTCGCGCAGTTGTGCTACGCCTGTTGCGGGTTCTTCTGTCAATGCCAGGCTGAAACGTTCGAATTGTTCCAGTTCCTGCCGCTCGGGTCTGCTTTGCCAGAATGTCTGTTCGTACGCATCGATGGCTTCCATCTGTGCCTGCCAGTGCTGCGGTATGATTAACGGTTCGTTCAGATGGCTGGTAAACAGGGTGTCATGGCCTGTGAGCAGGTTGATCTGCCGGGAGATGTCCCACCAGGCCAGGATGAGCGCGTCTTTTTCAGCATGCTGGTTGATCGCCGCAGCCAGTTCGCTCAGTTCCGAGGATTTCCAGTCCAGCGCGTGCAGTATTTCCTTGCTGTTGTTCTGCCATTTGATCAGCACCGGCGGTGCGTCGTCACGCTGCGCTACGATTGCCCGGGCTATGGGTTTTTCCGCTTCGGATGCGATTACGTCATAGTGGCTGACCGTCAATTCCGGCCACGCATCAAGCGCCAGTTCCGGATAGTCTTGCGGGTTGCCTGTGGATATCTGCTGGTATTGATATGGCGATTCCGCCGGCTCAAACCACAGATACGCAAACCAGCCCAGAAAAATCAGACCTCCCGTCACCAGCAGTATCCCCAGTGACGGGAGTATTTTGCTACCCGGTCGCTTCACTTCAGTGTCACGACCGGTTGTCTCTGCGGGTATCAAGCTTCGTTCTGCTTACGTTTGCGCCATCCCGCCAGGGCTATCGTGCCCGCCAGCAGCATGCCGCCTCCCAAACCACCCAGCGATATCTTCTCCGCTGTGCCGTCCAGGTCCAGTAAGCTCGTACGCTTGGTCTCCAGTTTCGCTACACGTTCTTTCAACGCGATCATTTCGCGAATCCGGGTGTTTTCGTCCTGTACTTCAACGTATGCCCGGTTCATCGGGCCCCAGCCTTCTGTGTAGGTCCAGCCGCCCGGATTGACGTGCGCCAGTCCAACGTGCATTTTCGCCAGGTCGTTTTCACCCATCTCCAGAACCTTGAGTTCCATCGATGCCGGATTGTTGTCCTGTGACCAGAACAGCTGTGTGAAGATCATGAAGCCAGGTTTCTCAGGTTCCGGCGGATTCGGACGGTTGGTCTTCTGTCCCGCCAGCAGGCCTTCGTTGTACAGCTTGTCTACAACTTCATGCGCATCCTGGTATTTCGCAAGTCCCTGCAGTGTGCCTTTGTCCATCAGGTCAAGGTACGAACGTGCAAAACGCTCAGAGTGACATTGCGTGCAGGTGACCACCCAGGCGTCAAGTCTTTCTTCCGACCATTCGCTGTTGATGTTCTCCGCTATGCCAGGTACGAACGGGTAGTTCGCCCAGCGGATCTTCCTGACCATGTTGTGGCTGTATTCGCCTTCATATTCCATGTGACAGCCCGCGCAGGTCGGCGCCGTCTGTCCGCCTTTGCTGTATGCGTCTTTCAGCGGTACGTCCCAGTTCCAGTTGTTGCCCATCATCGCTACTATCTTGCCATGCTTGGACATCGAATAGGCTTCCCAGTTGTTGTGGTCAACACCACTGTGACAGGTCGCGCACGCTTCAGGTTTGCGCGATTCCGCTACCGAGAATTCATGGCGTGTATGGCAGGTGTCGCATTTGTTCTGGTTCATGTGACACATGGTGCAGCCTTCCGCTACTTCACGCTGCGGCATCGCTGCCCACACCGTCGTCTCTACGTTCGCCTTGTAGTCCAGTGCGTGCGACGGACGTCCGTCAGGCCATTGCCCGTGCGGCCAGATCAGGGTGTCGCGCTCTGATTCACGCTCGGCAAATTCCTGCAAATGACATTTGCCGCATACGTCCGCCGTCGGCATGATCAGGTCCTTGCTGTGGTCTATCTTGCCTTCCTGTTTGATATTAACGTGACAGTCAATACAGCTCACTTCCTTCAGCTGTTCGCCTTCCTTCAGGTATCCCAGTGAACGCAGGTTCTTCTCTACGTCTTCAAGTTTGCCTTTCTTGTAGTATGTAGGATCTTCTGGTTTCAACGCACGAACCTTGTCCAGATTGGCATGCGCGCTCTTCTTCCACGCATTTACCCATACCGGCGATTCGTCCGAGTGACATTCAACGCATTCCTTGCGGTCCGCTTTGTCCCGCATCGAAACAGGCGGCTCGTAAAATGTCGCCGGATCCATGTAGGTACTCAGTGGAATCGGTTCCCAGTAATCGCCCATCGTGCCCTTGCCAAAACCTTGTTCAGGGTCCTTGTATCGCTTCACCAGCGCTTCATGCAACTGCTTCGGCGTCGCTCCTCGGTCAAGCCCCAATGCTTCATACGTCTCGTCCGGTACGCTCGGTATCGCATATACCGCTCCAGACAGTGCTATCGCACTTACAAACATGACCACCTTCAGCCATAGCTTGGAAATCATTGCTTTCTCCTTTGTAGTTCTGTTCATTTCCAGTTAGTTCTGGTTCTTCTCTTTATACCCGGCAATCCGCTGCTAATCCTTCCGTATAACAGTCTACCGCTGCCGCCTCCCTTACAATAGCCCGCCTAACGACCAACCGGTATTACCA
>NZ_FOCP01000047.1 GCF_900110145.1 Nitrosomonas marina
TACGTGTTTATTCCGCTTAATTCTGAAATCAAGGTCCGCACATTTGACGGACCTATTGTGATAAGGCTCTAACCATGGCTATTAAAGGCAGGGCATACCTGGGATCTGCGCACAAGGTTGCGATTACGATCGAGAATTCACTCGATTACGATTCTGATGACATTCAGGAAATCACGCTGACATTGACAAGAACAAAAGTAGACGGCGTAACAACGGTGCAATTTACCAAAAGCGCAGCTGAGGTGCAGATAGAAACAAAAAAACGACTCATGCTGTATATCCATCCGGGCAAGGTGACTGAGGCTGGCGGGTACCAGGTAAGCATTAACTGGACCGACAAAAACGGACAACCGCACCGGGGAACGGTTATCGAGAATGAAATAATCAGGTTCTACGAGTAATTCTAATCCGGAGTAGAGCGAAATGTATCTAAAACGTTTGTACAAGCCTGGAACGGCAGAGATTGTTGGCATTAAGTTCGCCCGCAAGCCTGGCAATGTCCAGAAATTTACGCAGCAATTTATCGATGAATTTATCGGGTACGGTTTATTGTCTCTTGGTAAAGGCGTCATTACGATGCACGCGGAAGGCGGCGACGTTAATTATAAAATTATCAGTTCGCCAGGTTATTACTGCTGCTTCGACGGCAAGCGGTTAGCAGGCGAGTTTGAGGCGAGAGATTATGTCGCGGCCAATTTTGCCGGGCAAACATCGCCAGATCCTCAAAACCCCGCCGGGTACAAAAAAGATTCGTTCTATCTTTGTGAACTGATGGAAGGGGGTGAATAATCATGGCGCAGTTTGTTTTTAATGTAGCAAAAGGCAAGGTTGCAGCTTACTACGAGCGTGTCGACATCAACGACCCGGCTGATTCCGCGATTGTCATTCTTGCGCTTGCGCAAACGGGCATTGAGAGCGATGCCGTTTTGAAAGACAAGGAAACGCTGTCTGATCTGCTGGCCGGCACGACCAATGAAGTAGCCAACACCAACTATGCCCGCAAGGTGCTAACCGACGCGGATATTATTGCGCTGGTGCCTGACCATGTGAATGACAAGATGGTCTGCCATGTTCCGGACCAGACATTTGCAAACATCCTGGCCGGTGATAACTGGAGTAATGTTGTGTTCTGTTACGACCCGGATACGGCGGGCGGCACGGATGCAAGCATTATTCCGCTGACTATCAACGCTTTTGTAAAGACTCCGGACGGCTCTGACATTATCATGACTGCGCCAAACGGCTTCTTTGAAGCAACCGACGCACCTTAATCCCGGAAAATCCACCAATCTGCCATGTGTTGAATCGTTACGATTGAACGCATGGCAAATAACATCATTGACGGCTCCGAAGTGCAGGATATGGTTTCTCACTGGCTTAAAACGCCCGAGAACGGCTATCTTGGCTCCGGTTACGGCCAGTCCATCAAAGATATACTTCAAAGCCCGCTATCTGACGGTTCGGCTGACGCGCAATTGCAGAAATTACGTTCTGACGTGCCGGTCCTGCAGGCGCTTCCAGCGAATTCAACAAACATTTACAGCGTGCAGACGCCGCCAGACAGACTCGACTTGCTGATAGAAGTAGCGGGGCAGGCGATCGAAGTCCCAAGGATTGAAACTTAATGCTTACCAAAGCCGATTTCCAGAAAAAGATCGCGGACACCATAGCCTTATACCCGGCTGTGGCGGCACTTTACAGGGCAGGAGATCCGCGAATACTGCAAAACCTTGAGGCCATGGCCACCATGCTTGGAATGTTTTCAATGCAAATTGAGACCGCAATGGCCGAGCCGTTTGAAAAGGTCCGCGATGCCACTGTGATGGCCGATGCTGCCATGCGCGGCGTGATTGCAAAGGCAACGCCGGCAAGGGTGCGGATCCTGGTCACAAACAACAATGATTCGGCATTCACGGTAGATACCGGCAGAGTCGTTATCGACTCGAACGGGCTGCCTTACATAGCTGAAACAACGGTTGTTGTGTCGGCAAACAGTACGGGCACATTTGAGGCGGTACAGGTTAAAAAAGAAACCATTGACCATACCGTATCAGGCAGCGTTCCATTCTACGCCGTGGAGGTGCCACAAGCGGTCGATGAGACATATCTGAGCGGGATATCTGTCAGCGATTCTGACGGCGAATATGCGTACCGGGAACGCTATGTAAACATTTATCCGGATGACCGGGTGTTCCATGTTGAGGCCGATGACAGGCAGCGTATTTACGTGCGATTCGGGCAGGAAGGTATTATCGGTTTCCAGCCGCCTGACGGCCACGAAATAACACTGACAATATCGCGCTCAGCCGGGGAAATAACACTGGATGCAAGCGCGCCATTTTCGTTTGAATACCTTATATCACCGCTTGAAAATAACGTCGAACTGGTGCTTGATTCACTGCTTGAGAAAGGCAAAAACCCGCCCGACATAACAACGTTGCGTGATCTGGTTCGATACCCTACGGTTTACAACCATAACGCTGTTTTCCTGGGCGAATTCGATTTTGTAGTCAGACGTGATTATCACGATACGCAATTCCTGTCTGTCTGGAATGAAGCGATTGAAGAGGCCGCAAGGGGTGCGAGTGTCGATAACATCAATACCCTGTTTGTTGCCTGTTTATCAGCTGATGGCGGTGAGACGGTATTGACCGAACCCGACCCGAATACGCCGGTTTCGCCTGCATTTATCGCAGAGGGCAATCTCACAGCCACCCAAAAGGGCATTCGTGACGTTATCCTGCAAGCCGATAACAGTTACCGCGTAAAATTCATGACGCCGGTTCGGTCCGAGATCGCCGTTACAGTCGATGCAAAAATATCGGCTGCTTATGTGGCCAGCGATGTGCAATCAAAGATAGTTGAGGCTATTCTGGCCGAATACGGCGAGTCTCAGCCGGGTTCAAGGCGACCGAATAAGCCGCTATACAAATCGGTATATGCGCTGCTCAAATCAAGGATTCCGGCATTGTCCGATGCCAATGCGGATGTCAGTGTGACAATCGCGCAGCCGGTTGGCAATTTCCGCCCTGAATTGTGGCGTTATGTGACCGAGGCAAGCCTGACAGTCAATGTGACTACCGAGAACGTGCTGCCGCCTGCCTGGGGTGGTTAACAGGATATGGGTTTCGATTTTCCGAACGCACAACTTCCGCAGCTGAAACCGCTTGCCAACAGTTTTGTTGTTGATGACGTTGAGAATGATCTGCGCAACCTGTTTATTGATCTGTTTGAAGCAATGCTCGCGGAACAGGCTTTTGATGCGAACGTGCTTGGTGTCGCCCACCTGGGCTCACTGGACCTGGTTCGACGCATGGTCAATGCTGATGGACTGGCGCTGCTTGATATCGAACGTGAAGAAACGGCTACGCGGTACCTGTACAAAGCCTGGAAATCGCGCAACAAGAACGGGCGCGGTTTTCACTTCCTGGAGACATACCTGCAGCTTTTGTTTCCAAACGAGCATTCTGTGGAACAGATGGCGCAATCAAAAGCGCACACCTACCCGACAAAACTGTCTGTGCTGAATCATGCCGATGATACCAAGTATTCAACCAGCCGGATCCGCGTATCTATAGAGTCAAGAGACACGACGTGGGATGAAATTGACAAGATGGAACCGATATTGCGGTCCATCATCCCGGCCAGACTGGTGCTGTACTTTGTAAAACTGTCTCGCTGGCAACAGAAAAACTACATTGGTGCGGTTACATTATCCGGATCCTATAGCACGGTCTATCCTGCGGCCTCTCAGCCGGTAGAGTTCCGTGTCATGCCGCGCGTGGCTGCCGTTGTTACCAGCGTAACATTTTCAACGGTTCTGCCTAAGTTTGAGGGCAGCGGACTGGATGCGCTTTATGCAAGTATGGGCGATAACGGCGCCGGCATATCCTTGGTAGGCGCACCGACTCAAGACTGGACGCAGAAGGGTGTTGTCGGCATGGGCAATCAGGCGCGCGGTGACATGACGCCTAACTGGTGGGATCCGGATAACCCTACATTCAAGGCAATGGTGCCGTGGGAAGCCGGTACATGCTGGTTTGTTGTCTGGCCTGGAATCAATCACGCTGCGACAAACACTGGTGTGAATATCAAGAACATCGAGTTTTGGGTATTGCGTGAATCTACCGGCGAGTGGCGGCTTGAGAATGTCGGCAAAACCCAGGTTTTCTGGCCTGATGTTGGAAGTGGGGTAGAGCAGAGAACGGAAGCCGATGGATCTGTTTCGTTTTTCCTGTCTGGCGTCAAGAATGGGGGCTATGTATCCGGCACGCCTTATGCGGTTCACGGATCATGCCAGAGATTCGATCTGGTAGATGGCGACGACATTCGCTGCGTTTATGCCCGCCTTGAGCATCGCCTGGTACTTGAAGATCCAGATGGCGTTGATGACAGACATCTTGCCAAGCTGTATGTAGATGTGGGCGCTGACTACTGGCCGCAAACGAGTACGGTTATTGCTGATTACACGCCAGAGACGACTGCGCCACAGGTGGCCAATTCAAGATTTGAACTGTCAACGGTATCCGCTAGGGTTATCCAAATGGCCGCTATCAACCCGCCAACACCTGCGCTGGATTATCCGCCCGGCGATCGATCAATCACTCAGGTCGAGTTTGAAGCGAATCTGCCGCCGCCTCTGCAGCCTACTACAGGGTAACTATTACCGGAAAAACACGGATTATCGGGCTTGTGAATTCCTTACTATTTGCCCAACACACTTAAAAAACGCGCGATGAGCAATTATTTTACCATTCTGACAGATGTTGGCGCCTCGGCAATGGCTCTCGCAGCCGCCA
Source organism: Nitrosomonas marina (assembly GCF_900110145.1). Classification (GTDB taxonomy): domain Bacteria; phylum Pseudomonadota; class Gammaproteobacteria; order Burkholderiales; family Nitrosomonadaceae; genus Nitrosomonas; species Nitrosomonas marina. The sequence continues at coordinate 4,800 of NZ_FOCP01000047.1, forward strand.
ATAATACGCCACTTAATTTATCCGAAATCGCCCTGGGCGATGGCAATGGATCTGTGCCTGTGCCTGGACCTTCATCGAC
>NZ_FOCP01000020.1 GCF_900110145.1 Nitrosomonas marina
CTAATAGCCGTATTGATGAGTTGTTGCCGTTAACGCCGGAATTTATCGAAGCATTAAAACAAGAAAAATTATAGATGGTCGCGCCGGACGCTTACAATTCTGGTCTATTCCCAACAAGGTTAAGATTTTGCAGAGCCATTTCAATTTCGAAGGAATCGGCTTCCAGTTCGTCCCAGATAACGGTGGCACTTATTTCGTGAGCGGTATCATTGCGACGGCCTCTAACATCATGGAGGTTGTCGCCGTTATTGATCATATTATTGTCGGAGGCGAAAGAGATTCTACCTCCTAAAGTTTTCGAATACTTTTTTGGCATTCGTCCATGGTGCTTCTTGATTTCCCCTTCTAATGCCTCGTCAAGTATTGACGTCATTTTTATATACAGGAGTCATGGAAGAAATTTTTCCAGTATCGGATTTTGGACCATGTCAGTGCCATCAAGATTTGAAGCAATTCTATAGTTACGCACAAAAACTTTTTCGATTAGAAACAGTCGCCATTCCTTAGCTATTGATTGGGCAGTCATTCGGTTCTTGAGTCCGCATAACTAGAATTAGACGTCCGGAATGACGCAATGTATTGCGTCAAGCGTCAACAATGACATCTATAATGGCAAACTTCATGATATCTCCTTAAGTTTTATGGCATCTGGTCAATTTAGCTTTTATTTTAACAAACCGTGTTAGATCCACCAGAATTCGAAATCCAGGATACATATCTATACTAACAGTTTGTCCCTGTTATCCCATCAAAGCGTATTATTCGTCGATACGTTTTTTCCAACGCCGCTCATCGATATATTGGAAGAATAAAATGTCAGATATTATTAGTTTTTTCTCCTAGAGAATGTTCAAGATCTCGACCTAGGAATGCAATACAAAATTGAACTCAAAAGCGGAACATACACACAGTATGTGAGCACTTTTAGTTCGATTTTAACGCCGTAATGCACTCTTCAGTGAAATCTTGAACAGGTTCTTAGGAATACAATTCAGGCAAAGCACTGCCACCCCTGTCATCTTTTGACGCATGAACAGTTTTCGGCAATTCAGTAATCAGTTTCGCCAGTTCCTGCCCGTCCCAGTTTTCCTGGTTATTCTGATACAGCACACGATCCAGTTGCGTTAACGTTGCATCAATGGCCGGATCGTTCAGGCGCGATGAGAGTTCGTCAAGTCCTCTAGGCGGAGAATCGGGCCAGTGGCATGCAGCCCATTTGAGCAGAAGATGACGCGCCTGCTGCGGATTGTTTGACTGACAGGCGGCGAGAAACCGTTTTCTGGCCTGCCTGGCATTTTCAAGTTCTTCAAAGGGCGACTTTTCTGCGCCATTCGGCTGAAGCGGCATACGTTGCATACGGTGCACGCGCCAGAACAGGCCGAGTGTTATCAGCCACAGTGTAGCAAATAGCAACGCTAACCAGAACCAGCCGGAATCACCAACAGTCGGTGAACCCGTAAAACGGCCCGTTCGGTCTGCCGGAAACAGCTGGCCGCCGGCCTGTTCTGTGGATTGTCGTGCTGAACGATCCGGTCCATAGCCGACATCCGGCATGTTAGTCGCGGCATCCTGTTGTTGCCCGGCAGCCGGAAGCACTTCCACCGTGCGTTCCGGCAGCTTAGCGACCTGTTCGCTGTCAGTGGCAGTGTCCCACCAGTGTAAGGTAAAGGCCGGAAGGGTATATTTTCCGGGTTGGGTCGGCATGTATGCCAGGCGCAGTGTTTTTTCTCCCTGGACTGTGCCCGACTGGTTTTGCGTGTTCGATTGCGCGCGGTCGGGATAGAGCTTGAAACCTTCGGGGTCTGTCAATTTTAATTCAGGCAGCTGTTCTCCTGTCACGCCCAGCGCTTTAATAGAAATATTGCGCGTAACCGGTTCGCCCATACTGATTTGACTGTTATCAGGTTGCCAGGTTTCGTGCAGTTCAACGGCTTCGGCAGGCAGCCAGTAGGGTGATTTACTTTGGTCAGGACGCGGCCGAACATCCAGCGTAATCGCTTCTCCGCGCAACCGGACCGGACGGGTACTGGAAAAGAAGCGGTCAAAAAAAGGATCCTGTCGATTGGAGGTTTCCGGTATTTGTGCATTCAGGACCGCGGCCGGAATCACCAGTTTGCCACTGACCTGTGGAAAAACCACAAACTCACGCTCAATCACCGTGTAGCTTCGGCCATTACGCTGGGTTGTATACTCGCGATCTTCACCGAGCTTGCTCACCATCATGTTTTCATGTTCAGGTTCGCCCAAGCTGCCCTGCGCCAGATTGACAGCAAAAAATACCCGCTGGGTATACCGAACCATTCCCTGCACGTAGGGATCGGTTTTGTCAACGCTGGTTTCCAGAAAAATCGGTGCAGCTGCATCGGGCTCATTGTCGGCAGACGCTGCTACCACCTGCAGGGTCAGTTCAGGCGTATATTCATTGTTAATATGCAACGGTGGAATGGTCAATTGACCGCTGCGCAGGGGAATCAGCGAAATCGTCCAGGTCGTGCGCGAATCCATTTTGCCATTAATAATATTGACGCGGCTGCCACTCATGGTACCGGCGATTTCAAAATCCTGCTCCAATACACGCGTATCGGGCATAGCCGATATCTGACCTGCGGCCTCGATAATCAACCGTACAGTCTCACCCTCGGTTATGCGCTCGCGATCCAATTGTGCGGTCAACGCCGCAACAGCCTGTACAGGACCCAATAGCAGGCAAAACAAAAACATGATGGAATGAAAGAAGTATTTAATATGACTCATCTCTGTCTTCGCTGATGATGTTCCAACATGAATTTTCGGCGCAGCAGGCCGGCAGGGTCCTCGGGAATCTGCCGAAGCCACTGTTCCAGCGCCAGCTCTTCCTCGCTTGACAGCGGCTCATTCTCATCGGCCCTGTCATCATGGACTGACGCATTCGACTGATTAACTTGCTGATCTTCCGGGTATTGATCGTCATGATCTGATTGCACCGCATCAGTGGGTTGCGACTCGCGTTGCCCATCATCAGCATGCAACTCGCTGCTATCACCATTAGCCTCGTTATTGTCGTTTTTCGCTTCGTCTTCAGTCTGCGTCATGTTGTCTTGTTTAGAATCACTTTCTGAGCCATTCTCTTCATTGCGCTCATCGCCGCTTTCCTTTTTATCCTCTCCTTTTTCATCCTGTTCGCTTTCATCATTTTGATGCGCCGGTTCATCGTCTAGTTGCTGGTCTTGCAACAGTTTCTCCAGCAATTCTAGATTGGCTTTTGCGTCTTCATGCGCAGGATTTTCCTGTAATACTTCGCGATAGGCATTCATGGCCCGCTCAATCTCGCCCGCGCGCGCAAGTGCATTGCCCTGGTTATAAAGTGCATCAGGATCATCCGACTCGGCAAACGCTTTTGCGGCTGCTTCAAATTCACCAGCTTCGTATAACGCCGTACCGCGCCAGTTCGGGTCTCGAAACTGCTGCGCGGCGGTCTGCGGATCGCCCTGCTGCAGATATCTGTACGCCTGTTGATCAGCTCGTAGCCATAAATCCTGCCAGCCAAAGGCGTGACCAGGCGGTGGTGCAACGAAAAATAACGCATACCCCAGCAACCAGCCCCGCCGGAATGATACAGCGGCCAGTAATACAATAACAGGCAACAGCCAGACTCCACTCTCCACCCAACGCTCGACACCGCCAGCGCCGTCTGACATTTGCTCAAAATCACCTGCAGAGGATACTTCCACTAACAAACGGTTCAAATCCCGGTCATCGGTCGTCAGCCTGCTGAATGCGCCACCGCCGGCGCGTGCAAGTTCCTGGAGCGGTGACGGATCAAAGCGAATTACTTCGGTTATGCCATCACGCACAATCGCACCTCCCAGTTCGCTGCCGATACCCAGCACGGAAAGTGTGTGCCCCTGGTCATGTAATTCCCTCGCCTGAGACAGGGCCGCTGCCGGATCCTCAATACCGTCGGTAATTAATAGCAATTCACCTGCGCGAATGCCTTTCAGATTCAGCAATTCCATCGCCATCTGCAAAGCCGGTGCAGCATAATCACCACTTACCGGCATGATATCCGTCCGCAGTGCCGTAACCAGATTCTGAATGGTTCTGGTATCCTCGGTAAGCGGTGTAACAATATGTGGCTCACCGGCAAATACGACTATACCGGTACGCCCTTCCCTGGAGCGGTCAAGTATATCCATGATCTTAAAACGCGCACGCTCCAGACGCGAGGGTGCCAGATCGCGCGCGTCCATCGACGGTGACAAATCGAGTATTAGAATCCGCGATAATTGTGCTTGCCACACAGCCTCGGGCTGGCGTTCCCACACCGGACCAGCAAGTGCGCAGACGGTCAACACCCAGCCCGCGGCAAGTATCAACAATGGCAAACGCGCCGATCGGCCAGGCTTCTCCAGCCACAAACCGGACAGCAGTTGCCGGTCAATGACCCTTCGCCAGGCTTCACCGGCCGACTGCCTGCGCCAGAGCAATATGAGCAGCCATATGACCGGTATCAACGCCAGGAACCATAATGGACGTAAGAAATGAAATTCGTTCATAACATAAACGGGGTTTATTTCATTCTCCACATGTATTGTACGAGCAAAAAACTCATTAACAGTGCGAGACCGAGTGGCCAGACAAAAAGTTCAGATGTGGGGCGAACGAGACGACCACCTTCCATCGTAGGTTCGAGGCGGTCCAGCTGACGGTAGATATCCTGAAGCGTATCCCGGTCGGTAGCGCGAAAATACTTTCCGCCTGTCAAGTCGGCAATCATTTGCAACGTCGCTTCGTCCAGATCTGACGCAGGATTTACCATACGCATACCAAACAGGGTCTGCATCTCGTGCGCTTCGCCGCCCACACCAATGGTGTAAATACGCAACCCCTGTAGTTGGGCAAGCTCGGCGGCTTTGCGCGGCTGCACATGACCTGCGTTATTGGCGCCATCGGTCAGCAGCACCAGGACAGCATCTTCGGCATCATGCCGCAAACCTTTCAGATGCTTGATCGCCATGCCGATAGCATCACCGATCGCTGTTTCGCGTCCGGCTATACCGATTGCGGTACCCTGCAGCAGGTTTGCCACGGTTGCGTGATCGAACGTCAGCGGCGTCTGCAGATAAGCCTCGCTGCCAAACAGAATCAATCCGATACGGTCCCCCTCGCGGCGACGGATGAAGTCACCGGCCACCTGTTTGACGACATCCATACGGTTGGCATGCCCATCACCCATATCAGCAATCTCCATACTGCCGGACACATCGACAGCCAGAATCAAATCGCGCCCAGTCTCGGGAAGTTCAGTTTCCTCACCAATCCATTGCGGCCTGGCCGCAGCAGTGACCAGCAGCAGCCAGCATATGAACAGCCCCCACAAGCGTGGCGAACGTATCGACTGTCGGCGCGTTTCAGCAAAACCGTCTGAAATGGAGCCGGCAAACGGTGCAAATAAAATACCCCGATTAACGCTTATAGCAGGCGGCAGATAATGCCTGAGAAGCCAGGGCAACGGTAAACACAGAAACATCCAAGGCCATGCAAATTCAAACATCCTTCACTTTTTTGGCAGGTTCGTTTTAATCCACTGACGCGCCAGATCGATCAGTTCATCCAGATCAGCGTGCACCTCTTGATATGGGCCTGATAACAGCAAACGGCCGGGGCCGTTGGAAAACCGCCCGTTGCCACCATTGTTATCAAGAAAAACAAGCCAGGACTGGCCGGATAGCCCTGCTACTTCTTTTGCAGACCAGCAGACCAGTGCATACCGTTTCAGCAGCTGATTCAAACGCGAGACAGGCTGATTCACATCATGCCGGTTACCAGCCAGCCATTTCAGTTCATAAAGCGCTGCACGCTGTGCGACCCGTTTTTTTCTGTATCGGTAAATCAAAATACCGCACACTGTTAACAGCAACACGGCAATCCACCAGCCCGGCGCAGGCGGCCACCAGCTGACAGGCACGGGCGTATGCAGTGGACGCAGTGCTGCAAGTGGATCTTCAATCATTGGTTTTATTCTGCCGGGCCAAACCCGAACGCAAAGCAGGAACCATAGGGTCGGTCGTGGCGATTTTCATAAAGTGAATGGCATGGCGCGCACAGACGCTGCGGATTTTTTCACAATGCAACTGAAATTGTCTCTGCCACTGTCCGAAAGCAGCCTCACGGCCTGTATCGACAGTCATATAATGCCGGCTGGTACCAAGGTGATACAAGCCCGGTGGCGGAGGCGTTGCTTCCAGTGGATCGTAAAGTAATGCACCAATCACATCATTATGACGCACCAAGGCGCTCAGGTATTTCTCAGCACTGTTTCCAAGCTCCCTGAAATCACTGAAAATGACAACCATGCTGCCTGGCAGAACAATCCGAACCATCCGGGCGAGTGCGTCGTCCAGACGACCAGTTCTCATATCCCCCGGTCTTGAAGGCTGTAATTGTACCATCGCTTTCAGCATCGATAACAATCCAACCTCGCGTGTGGCCGGAAAAATTTCGCGATGCCCGTCTGCCGCCTGAACAATACCGCCAACACGGTCACCCGCATTGACGGCAGCCCAGCCAAGTAATGCACATAACCTGCCCGCAAGTACAGATTTGTATTGCACGCGACTGCCAAAAAACATACCCGGATGCAGATCAACGAGAAACAGCACCGGACGTTCGCGTTCTTCACGAAACAGTTTGGTATGCGGACGACCGCGCCGGGCGGTTACACGCCAGTCAATGGTTCGTGCATCATCACCGGCCTGGTATGCGCGCACTTCATCAAATTCCATACCCCTGCCATGATAAACAGAAAGATAACCGCCCGCCTGCCTCGACAAAACGCGTCTGCGCGCACCGAGTTCCAGGCCTCGTGCAGCTGCACGCATGCGAATCAGGTTTTTTAGTTCCAGGGTAACGCCTTCGCTCATGGTGCTGGCACACTGGCTAATATGTGGTCAATACATTGTTGAGCAGTGATACCTTCCGCTTCCGCCTCATAATTAAGCAAAATCCGGTGGCGTAGCGCATCTGGTGCAACATTTTGCACATCCTCAGGTGTCACAAAATCACGCCCTGCCAACCAGGCCATAGAGCGCGCTGCTCGCTCTATAGCAATCGCACCGCGGGGGCTCGCACCCCAGCGTATCCAGCTGGACAATTCCTGTCCGTATTGACCGGGATTTCGCGTTGTCTCGATGATCTCCACGATATAATCCTCCACGGCCTCGGCCAGATGCAACTGCATAATTTCACGCCGGGCAGTAAAAATCTGTTTCTGCGTTACTTTTCGAAGCTCAAGAGGCATTTTATGGTCCAGCGCGCAAAGTGCCTCATGCCGAACTACTTGCAGAATTTTCCGGCTGGCGTGTTTGTCCGGATAGCCAACACGCACGTGCAGCAGGAAACGGTCGAGTTGCGCTTCTGGCAACGGATAGGTTCCTTCCTGTTCAATCGGGTTCTGCGTAGCCATTACCAGAAATAGCGGCGGCAACGGATAGCTGTTCGCGCCGACAGTAACCTGCCGCTCTTCCATCGCTTCAAGCAGGGCAGATTGTACCTTGGCAGGTGCACGGTTAATTTCGTCAGCGAGAATCACATTATGAAACATGGGCCCTTCGTTGAAGGAAAAACTGCCGGTTTCTGGATGATAAACATCACTGCCAGTCAAATCAGCCGGTAATAAATCAGGTGTAAACTGGATACGGTGAAAATCCGCCTCAAGACCACGGGCAAGCGATTTAATCGCACGTGTTTTGGCAAGTCCAGGCGCTCCCTCCAGTAGCAGGTGACCGTCACATAATAATGTCAGCAGCAACCGTTGTACCAGCACCTGCTGTCCGACAATCTGCTGTTCGAGTTCGCGGGAAAGCTGTGTAAACGCTTTTCTGTGAATATTTTCAGAACTCATTTTGATGCATGCTTACAGTTTTCGATGAATCAATCATAATGTATCCCAAGCAAATACCATGGCAGGGCGTTATTGTACGAAACAATCTCTTGATGTGTAAAAATCTCTCTGTCTTGCCATCAACATTCCGACAATCAAGTCTTGCAGCACAAAGTGACTCGCTGTTTTCTTTTTTTGCGTAATAATGTATTTTTAATCATGCGTTTATCGATACATCTTTTACCTTTTTTAATAGATAACAAATCGTACTATTACATTACACTTAACCAGTGACTATGGTTAAAAGTCTGTAAGGAGTGAACAAACTCACCACATCACTCCATATTTTATACACACATGAGTTTCAAGCGTCATAACCTGCGTTTTCAAACGAGAAGTATTCCTTTGAGAAATACCCTTTGAGAACAAGTTTCAAATCAGGTTCACAGATTTTGTAAACATAGCGTATCTGTTATAGCAATTGCTTTCGGATTTTTTGTTAACCCAACCTGTCAAACACTTTGCAGCATTGACCTAATAAATAGTACGTCCGGGAAGTTTAGTTCATGGTTGCATCCATTTCTGCAGGCCATGATTTTCAGAAAAGCAGCTCTTCGTTGATCGTTTCGCAGGATAAATATGGCGATTTCACTGCCTTTTTCAATATCTGGTTTTGGAAAAAAAAGTGTATAAATCAGATTTATAGACCGCTGGATCCATTTACGATTCGCGATATTAGATATAGCGGGTGCAATTAATGAAAAGATATTCAGAACAGGCCTATAGTCAAGATTCTAATGGGCAGCCAACGAAGCTAATTATCAGAAGGCCGCCAAAAATGATACCGGATAATACTTAACAATTTTTTGACGATACGTTTTGTCAACGATATGCACAGCATACTCATACATACAAACAGAAACCACTTAAAAACAGGGGTCTCGACATTCGGCAGAACCGTTTTTATATCGATATTGACATGCAAGCCAGTAATACGACCCACAAAGTAAAGGTACGGGACCTGAAATTCGGCATGTATGTGAGCCAGCTTGACCGCCCCTGGCTGGAGACGCCATATTCGATTCAGGGTATTCTGATTACCGACATGGAAGACATACTAGAGCTTGAACGACACTGCAGGTATGTTTATGTAGATATCAATCGATGCGAATCACACATAATCCAAAAATATCGACTGGGAAAATTTGATCAAATACTGACAAAAGAAACCTACAAAACCAGACATGATGCACTGAATAAAGTACTCATCCGTGAAACCACCAGGAAAGTCGGAAAAATTCGTCAGACACCTAGAGCAGTTGTTGAAAAAACACACTTTCATGGTAATCAGGTTTATGTTGACGCGTGTACAGTCGAGGAAGAACTTCCAGTTGCTACCCGGGTGCATCAGTTTGCGCACGATATCATCAAAGAAATCACCAGCGACTTTAAGCGCAATCAATATCTTGAAGTAAGCGGCGCACAAAACACAGTATATGCATTGCGGGACAGCATCGTAAGAAACCCCGATGCAATGCTGTTACTCGCACAACTCAAATCTTCCGGTGAAACGCTTTATGACGAAGCCGTGAAACACTCCATTCTATTGATGGCTTTTGGCAGACATCTGGGGCTCCCACGAAATGAACTTTCAATGCTGGGATTAGGCGGCATGTTTATGGATATCGGCAAGCTGCAGTTACATCAAAAAATGACCACCACTCAGGATATGCTCGACACTGTCGATGTGAACCTATTGAAACAACATGTGCTACTTGGTGAAAAAATGATTAAACAGTCAGGCGACATACCCACATCAGTTTATGAAATTGTTGCGCAGCATCACGAACGTGAGGATGGGTGCGGGTATCCGCGAGGACTCAGCGCCAATCAGTTGAATACTTATGCACGCATGGCCGCAATTGTTGACAATTACCTGGAACTTTGCAAGTCACAAGCAAATGCTTCGTCAAACTGTGCATTTCAGGTTTTTAATCAACTAAAAACACTGGCCCGTTATGGGTTAAATGCAACACTGGTTGAACAGTTTGCACACTGTCTTGGTTTTTTTCCTGTGGGCAGCCTGGTGGAACTAAACTCGGGCGAAGTAGCTATCGTATTGTCACACAGCCGCTCCAATAGATCCCTGCCCTCTGTCATGGTGATACTCGACGCCAACAAACAACCTTATACAATGCCTGAAACTCGAAACCTCAGACTGATGAGACCCGGACCGGACGGTACACCATACACTATTGTGCAGGATCTGCCACATGGCGCTTATGGTATTGACTCTGCCAGTTATTATTTATAAAACATTTCAAAACTTAGCAATGCCAGTCCATAGTTATCAAGCCTTTCTGCAAGCTGCTTCAAGAATCCTGCTGGACGCGAACAATGCACACCAGCATAGCGCCGTCATCATTATTAATCTGGAGGGGTTGCCAAAACTTGATGGTATCCTGGGATATGCTGAAGTCGACGAAATTCTCGGCAACCTGGTTCAACAAATACAAAGCGCTTTAAATGCCAAGGATATTACCGGACCAAGTGGGCGCCATCAGATCTGCTGTCTCCTTTCTGATTTGCTGACTACGAATCATGCGATTCTGGCAGCACACAAAATCATGCGTGTTTTTACACAAACCCACTACTTCAATCATCGGCGAATCAGCTTGCTGCCCCGCATTGGTGTGGCGCTGAATGGTACCAGGAAAGACAATCTTAAACAGCTCATGCGCAACGCCAGCACCGCGCTCCATCATGCACAGCGCAACCGGGAATCGATTCGCTTATACGACGAGAATGAAAAGGAGTTGTTGCTTTCCGGTATGGATATCTGGTCAGAACTTGACCGGGCAATCGACACCGGCGAACTACAACTGGTTTTTCAACCACAACTGTGGACAAGCACGGGAACAATCAGATCGGCTGAGGCATTATTACGCTGGAATCATTCCAGTCGGGGATTCATTTCGCCAGACAAACTCGTACAAGCAGCAGAAGGTACTGAATTGATGACCAAGCTGACTCTGTGGGTTCTCAACACAGCGCTGAGACAATGCCAGGAGTATCGCAAAGCAGGTCTTAGCACAGGTGTTTCAATCAACTTATCCGCTGACGATTTAAACGACACTGAACTGGTCGAATTAATCGAACAGGCTGCCAATATCTGGTGCATACCGCCTGGCGATATCATGATTGAATTAACAGAAACGACTATCATGGAGGACCAAACCAACTCATTAGAGACAATACATGCCCTGAAAAATATCGGTTTCAAACTTGCAATGGACGATTTCGGAACGGGTTATTCATCTATGGAACGGTTATTGCTGTTGCCACTGGACGAAATCAAAATCGACAGAACCTTTGTTAAAGACATGCTGATGTATCCCGCACACGAACATATTGTCAGCTCAATGATCAATATTGGCCATCAACTTAATCTGGATATTATCGCTGAAGGCGTCGAGAATATGGAAACCTATAAGCACCTTCAGATACTTGGTTGCGATGCCGTTCAGGGCTATTTTGTAGGCAACGGCATGACGTTGTCTGAACTGATCAATTTTGGCCTTCGGCTTAAAGCAGCTGGACGATATGCACTCTGTTAAGATTGGTAGCTGACGAACTGCAATCCAGGGAACCAGCAACACAACCAAGAGCCGAACAGCTGTCTGCTGTTAACTGTTGATTCTAAAGCGATCGCGGTGCGGCCCAATTCAAACAACACTCGTAAAATGACTGCTTTCAGCATACAAGCCCTGGTCAGCCGGGGCTTCAGGATCATGAGCAGACTAGTAGTTGCGCAATTCCCTGCGCGCATGTTGATAATCCGGATAAATGGTAGCAACTCGCTTCCAGAACGCGCCTGAATGGTTCATTTCAAACAAATGACATAACTCATGAGCGACGACATAATCAACCAGAGGCAGCGGCAATTGCACAAGACGTACATTTAATCGAATGACGCCGCTGCTGCTACAGCTGCCCCAGCGTGTCTTGGCGTGTGAGAGTTTGAATGGCGGATAAGGCAAGTTGAGTCGATCCGCATACAGCGTCAAGCGCTCACTGAAACAGGCAAGGGCACGCTGCCGATACCAGTCTATCATCCATTTCCGGAAAACCTCCGAAGACAAATACTGATCAGGCAATTTCTTTTCAGCGGAACCGGCGGGCACCATGCAAAGTTGGCCGTTTACCGCTATTCCTGGCTTCCATAAGTCGCCCAGTAAGGGAAACACTGCTGTGCCCGGCAAAAAACCTTCTACTGGATCTCGTGAGAGTTTATTGCGCCAGATGGCCAATTTTTCAAGAATCCAGCCTGTTTTACCGAGAACGACTGCATCTATTTGAGCATTCGTAAGATCATGTGGGGCATTAACCTGCAGACCCTGATGACAGATTCTCAAACCAACCGATTTGCGTCCGCTGCGTTTGATCCGATAATTAACAGTTTCACCGGCCAGGTGAATTTGACGCAACATCACTGATTTCTGGCTTCAGTCTGTATAACGCTACTATTGATCGCCGCCTGTCGCTGACTGATACGCACCACTTCGGTTTCGATCCATTTTTCCACTTTGGCGTTAAGTTCATTAGCCTCCATTCCCGTCGGATCAATTGGTTTGCCGATACTGACGGTAATGATACCGGGTTTTTTGACAAAAGCGTTTCTAGCCCAGAATTCACCAGCATTGTGGGCGACCGGTACGACCAGCGTGTTGGTATGGGTCGCCAGCCAAGCGCCACCGATACGATAGCTCCCCCGCTTGCCAGGCGGCATGCGCGTACCCTCTGGAAAAATCACCACCCAAAAACCACTTCTCAGTCGTTCCTGTCCCTGCTCCACGACCTGGTCTAGCGCACTTCTTCCAGCGCTACGGTCAATAGCAATGGGATTGGTCATTGCCAGCCCCCAGCCAAAAAATGGAATCCGTAGCAGTTCTTTTTTCAGAACCCATACCTGCGGTGGAAAAATTTTCTGAAAAGCCAGTGTCTCCCAGGCTGATTGATGTTTAGATAACACGATACTCGGGGTTTTCGGAATATTCTCAGCACCCAGCAAACGATAGCGCAAACCACAGACATGCTGCAGTAAAAACAGAATCATGCGCGTCCAGGTTGATGTGACACGATAGCGCGCATGCGCGGACAATGGAAAACATGTTAGCGTGAAAATCGCATATGGTGGTGTGATTATGACGAGCAGCAACATGTAACAGGCAGAACGCAAAAACGGCAGCATCATGCGAATCCCACGATGGCATCAACCGCAGCAGCCAGATCGTCATATACCTGAGTGCGCGGCGGCAGTTTGTTCAATTCCCGGGTTGCTTTGCCTTTACCGGTCAACACGAGAATCGGTAAAGCGCCTACAGCGTCCGCTACCAGCAAATCACGCAAGGCGTCTCCAATCGTCGGCGTATTTTTAAGATCCGTTCCATAACGCTGCATGATTTCTTCAAACATGCCGGTTTTTGGCTTGCGACAACGACATTTGTCAGCATGGGTATGCGGGCAGAAAAAAATAGAATCAATCCGTCCACCAGCCTGGGCCACTGCTTTATACATTTTATCGTTAATAGCATTAAACGTGACCATGTCAAGCAGGCCTCGACCAATCCCGGATTGATTGGTAGCGGTTACAATCCGATAACCGAAATGCGTCAGACGCGCAATGGCCTCTATACTGTTAGGAATTGGTTCCCACTCATCAGGAGTCTTTATAAACGCTTCGCTGCTCTGATTAATGACGCCGTTATGATCAAGAATAACCAGTTTCATTTCAACCAGCCAGCTTGGAAAGATCGGCTACCCGGTTCATTGCCTGATGCATCATTTTGAGCAAACACAACCGGTTGATCCGAAGACCAGCATCATCCGTATTGACCATTACATGGTCAAAAAATGTATCAACAGGTTCCTTGAGGGCGGCAAGCGACTGCAGCGAACGCGTATATTCACCGGATTCAAATGCACTGTCTGCCTGCGGCTTGGCCTGCATCAATGCATCGTACAGAGCAGTTTCGGCCGGTTCTTTAAGCAAACCCGTGTTTATTTGGCTGTGAATGACTGCATCGCTTTCTGTGCTTTTTTCCAGGATATTATGCACGCGTTTATTGGCAGCCGCGAGGCTAGGGGCTTCAGGGAGCTTTTCAAAAGCACGCACGGCTTCAAGCCGTTTGGGGATGTCTTTGAGGATTGCTGGCGCCTGGCTCAGTACAGCATCAATAGTCTGCGGCGTATAGCCCTGTTCACGCAGATTTCCCGCCAGGCGGTCATATATGAACTGTAATGGCGAGATCGCTGTTTCTGGATATTTCTCGTCAAATGCAAGCCGGGCTTCCTTGAGCAGGAAATCCAGCGACAAGGGTAATTCTTTTTCAATCAAGATACGGATCACACCCAACGCATGTCGCCGAAGCGCAAACGGATCTTTGTCGCCCGTTGGCACTTGACCGATACCGAATAAACCGGTCAGCGTTTCAAGCTTATCAGCCAGCGCAACACAAATTCCAACCATATTGCGCGGTAATGAATCCCCGGAGAAACGCGGTTTATAATGATCCGCAATAGCCTGCGCTATTGTTTCTGCATGCCCGTCATGCAATGCATAATAATATCCCATGATACCTTGTAACTCTGGAAACTCGCCGACCATTTCTGTCAACAGGTCCGTCTTGGATAATAATGTCGCTTTACCCGCATCATCCGCCAACGCTTCACCGCCAAGTAGCAGTGCAATAGACCGGGCGATAACTCGAACACGCTGAATACGGTCACCCTGGGTGCCAAGCTTGTTGTGATAGACCACCTGGTCAAGCCCGGGTAATCGAGACTCCAGCGACTTCTTGCGATCCTGATCAAAGAAAAATTTGGCATCGGCCAAACGCGAGCGCACAACGCGCTCATTGCCGGTAATAACAAGCGATGGGTCGGCCGGGCGGATATTCGAAACCAGCAAAAATTTATTCGCCAGCTTTGCATTTGCATCCATCAGCGGAAAATATTTCTGATTGGCTTTCATCGTCAATATCAGGCATTCATGCGGCACCTCGAGAAATTCGGGGTCGAACTGGCCAATCAGTACATTGGGCCACTCCACCAGCGCAGTAACTTCGTTAAGCAATGTATCGTCCTGAAACAATTTCAGCCCTGCTTTTTTGGACGCTGCATCCAGCTGCTGGATGATTTCATTACGACGATCATCAAAACCAGCGATAACGGCCCCTTCTTCCAGCAGTTGCTGTGCATAACTATCTGCATTTTGCAGCTGAATCAATAATTGGCTTGCTTCAAACCGGTGTCCCAGCGTCTCACGGCCCGCGTCTAACCCCAATAGCCTGACCGGTATGATTTCCGGGCCATGCAAAGCAACCAGGGTATGAGCAGGACGTACAAAATTGACACTTTCCCAACCGTCTGCAAGCTGATATGTCATCACTTTAGGTATCGGCAACCGGCCAATAGTCTCGTCAAGCGCAGTTTGCAGCCCATCAGTCAGCTTCGTCCCAGTGACAACAGTATCCAGAAATAATGTGTCCGTTTTACCATCACGGACACGTTTGAGCTCGGCAACAGCGTCAGCGCCCGCCCCCAAGCTGGCCAGCTTTTTCAACAGCGGCGGCGTTGGTCGGCCTTTTTCGTCCAGTCCGACTGTTACCGGCATGAGTTTCCGTGAAACGGATTTATCTGCCGCCTGTGACACGACATTCGGTATCCACACAGCTAGACGCCTGGGTGACGCATAAACCTTGAATGTTGTTGCCTGTACATCGATTATAAACCCTTGTGCTTGTAAACTTGAAATAATCGATTCAGCAAAACTGCAACCCAGCAGTTCTAGCGACTGGGGCGGCAGTTCTTCCACGCCTAATTCAATCAATAAGTTTCTGGCTATCATGCGGTAATTTTTGAAAGTACAGATGCAGGCATTTGCGCCACCCAGCTACGTGGTGCCAGAGGAAACGGCGGATCAAGCTGTTCACGGCTGGCGTAATAGGCCTGCGCCACATCACGCGAAAGTGCGCGAATGCGGCCTATATACGCAGCGCGCTCGGTTACCGAAATTGAACCACGCGCATCCAGCAAATTAAAAATATGTGCTGCTTTCAGCACATGCTCATAGCCCGGTAATGGCAAACGCAGTTCAATTAAGCGCTGCGCCTGTGTCTCATGACTGGAAAATGCGCAAAACAAGTATTCCGGATCGCTCTGTTCAAAGTTATAAACCGACTGCTCAACTTCATTCTGGTGGTAGACATCTCGATATTTCAGGCCTTCGGTCCAGACCAGATCAAAAACGTTCTCGACGCCCTGCAAATACATGGCCAGACGCTCCAGACCATAAGTGATTTCCCCGGTGATCGGCTTACAATTGATTCCCCCAACCTGCTGGAAATAGGTAAATTGCGTCACTTCCATCCCGTTTAACCATGCTTCCCAGCCCAGACCCCAGGCGCCGAGTGTGGGATTCTCCCAGTCGTCCTCGACCAGCCGCACATCGTTTTTTTGCAAATCCAGACCGAGTTCTCGCAATGAATCAAAATACAAATCCAGAATATTACTGGGTGCAGGTTTAAATACCACCTGAAACTGGTAATAATGCTGTAGACGATTAGGATTATCACCATAGCGACCATCCTTGGGACGACGAGATGGCTGTACATAAGCCGCCTTCCACGGCTCAGGACCAAGCGCGCGTAAAAAAGTCGCAGTATGACTGGTTCCGGCACCCACCTCGGTATCGAAAGGTTGCAAAATGGCGCAGCCCTGCCTTGCCCAATACTGTTGCAAAATAAAAATAATTTCCTGAAAAGTATGCTTGCTCATGAAAAAATCTTAGGCAGCGTTTGCTATATTTGGAATAGTCGAATTTTACAGGGTTTTACGGCAAGCGCGAGAGATTGACGGAAATTTTAGGAAAAATAAAACAAATAGCAGCATTTTCCATACTCAACCAGAATATTCGATAGTCAGACCCTGACTGCTAGAAAACTTCCACGCTCCTGCTCAAATTTAACTGTAAGAAAGCATGCACCGACAGATGCGAAAGCCTGTATCCTGTGTTGATGGACCACTTCTGCAACAGCTCGAAAATTAGGTGCTTCAATTTTGATAACATCATTCAAACTGAGAGACGTCTCGGCCAGAAAACGTGCACCTCGCGGCGACAAATCCTGAATTATGCCTTTACTGGGCAAATCTGGCCAGAACAGATAGTATTGAAATTCCCCGTACATGCTGATTCGTATGTTTGTACGTTGTTTTGGCTCAGGGAGCGTTTCGGCGGGAACAGGCAGCGGACTGCCACATTCCAGGCAAGCATGTTGCTGATAGGGGCCAACTTGTTTTGTATACGCTGTGTGACAAAATACGCAATATGACAATGACGCCCCGGATTCGTCGACGACCGGCGAAGTAGCATCGCTGCCAAAATCCGAACGACCGGCACGCCTTTTTTTCCCTACCGGCATCAATGTTTTTTCAGAATATTTCCATTTGCCGGCGAGATAGGCATCATATCGCATCCGCGCCGCTGGGTTTGCAAGAACCGCATACGCTTCTCCCAGCAAATCGACGTTCTGATAGGGATACTGCAGCAAGGCCTGGTAACTGGCGATAATAATTTCAGCTGGAGCATCCGGCTGTATCTGGAGAACCCGGTAATAATTGCGTCGGTTTGGCCGAGATTCAGTACAATCAGGGATACCCCTGACAATACCCGTTGCAAAAGATCCAAGGCTTAACATCCTGATAGGATATCGCTTTCGCAAATTGCGGTCATATACTGCGCGTTTTAGTGGATCGTTTAACACCGCCATGGCCATTTTGAGCGCATTAGAACGCAGTTCTGCATAATCCTGATCCGGGTACATCCTGATTTTCAGCATCAAAATGCGATAGTTAACCTGAATAACCGTCAATGGCGCATCAGGTTGTGCATAGAGTGATCTGTAAAAATTCCGCCTTTCCTCTTTCATAAAATAACGCACTCGCATAATCCACGTAACGTACATTAACAGCATCAGTACCTAAGAGTCCAATTCCTGATCAACCGGGACGGATACATCTTTCTGCTCAGGGTCGATTATTGCCAGCGTGCTTTGTTCTTTCCGACAATTTCGGCTCAGCCATCCTATCGAGCATCACTCGAATCACATACTGTACTTTAGTCCATGCGCACAATCATCTCGACCACTTTCTCCGTCGACAAGGTCCTGCTTTGAGGAAAACACGCCACTTCTTTCATTGTCATCAAAAAACACATTGAATACGCGCTCAAACATCACCTGGTTTGTTTATCAACGAAAACAGGCGAATATTTGCTGTGTATTCAAACTGAACAACAGCACGAGTTGCATATCCCTGCTCAGAACATACATAAATATTTTATTCATATCCATCTGTATATCCACATGTTTTTTTCAATCACCTACTCATCTGTACCATTGTCCAATGGTTCAAATATCCTAAACCATCAAGAATAGCTACCCATAAAAGATGTCAGCTTATGTCTCGATTGAAGCAATCGAGCTTCGCAGAACGACTGTTGCACTGATCGTAGATCAATAAATCCGGGCATGTGCCGATTTCAATCCGAAATCAGCACCTGATCCGGTAATTTTTCAAAGAATTGCAAAAAAACGGATCAAAGGAGAAATGAACATGAAGAAACAATACGGCACAGCTTTCAAAACAACTATGGCTGCAGCTATAAGTCTGGTGGCAGCCGGATCAGCGCATGCAACAGTTACATTCGGTGATGGCGGCGCATCACTGCAGGGCATTTTAAATGACATAACCGTGGCACCGATAAACAATGTCAGCAGCACTAATGTCAATACAGATCAAATTCTCTTAGATGAATATTGGCAGATATCCGGAAGCGGCGGTTCATTTGCTCAAATCATTATTGAACTAGCCGGCAATGCAAATACTAATACCGTCGGCATTTATGATGCCAGCGACCCATCCAAACAGGTAACTTTGTTTTCTGGAATAGAAGGAGCAGGTGCACAAAAGCTGTTATCTTTTGCAAATGACGGATCTGTAATTATCAACTTCGCTGATACCGGTATTGATTTTTCAGGAAATGCGTTCGGCTATTTTCTAAACACTGGCGGGAACATTTTTTATAGTGATACAGATTTAAATAACGACGGCATTGACCACATGGTCGCTTTTCAAGGACAAGGCACTGATACAATTGACCTTCCTGCAACACTTCCAGGAATCTGGAGCACAAATGAATATATCATGGCCTGGGAAGATATATACGGCGGCGGTGACACCGACTATAATGATTTCGTTCTGATTACAGAATCCGTCAATCCAATCCCCGAGCCATCCATGCTGGCATTATTCGGCATCGGCTTGATTGGATTTATCAGAAGACGCAATGAACAAGCCGGTTAAACGAGATCATTCCACTCAGTCACCTGGCCCGTACAATACAATCTACCGGGCCAGGATCTTGATTTACCACCCGACTCATCGATCGTTAATAAGGTCAGCAAGCAGATCATTAGTACGCATCAAGCTGTCCTTGCACCCGACTAACCGGCTTTGCAGTGTACAATCCGATTAAAATCAGCTGCCACCCGGATTGTTAATTCGTTTCCTTTCACCCATTCAGTTATTTACGCAATCAGCTTTTCTTATAAATCCAGTCGTTCAACAATAATCGTGCGGCGGTAATAACTTCCGAAGCTGTCATTCCCACCGGTCCGTTATTCCGTTTCAGTAATTCATCGGCTGCGGCACCATGCAGGTAAACAGCCAGTAGTAGCGCATCCTCCGGGGTTTGTCCCTGTACAATTAACGCTCCGATAATACCAGAGAGCACATCACCAGTGCCTGCGCTACTCAAACCCGGATTACCGCTGGTATTGAAAAAACAAGTTCCATCTGGTCTGGCGCAGATACTGCCCGCGCCTTTCAGTAAAACCTGGCAACAGAATTTCTCCGACAGACTGATTGCGGCAATCTGACGATTGCCTTGTATTACAGACGTATCAGTATCCAAAAGCCGCGCCGCTTCAGCCGGATGAGGTGTTAATATGGCAGGTGCTTCCCGTTGCTTGAGTCTTCTAGCCAATTCACTGTGAAAAGCAATATGGTTCAGTGCATCAGCGTCCAGCACTAAGGGTAAATCAGTATCAAGCGTTCGCTCCAGCCAGCCATAAGTATATTCATTCATACCCATGCCCGGCCCGATCACCAAACAATCTAGCGTATCCAGATCAAACAATTCCGATGGCGAGCGTATCATCAACTCCGGATGCACAATGTCGACATCGGGTGCCGAGGTTGCCAGTATACTCAGATAGACGCGCCCGGCACCGGCATGCAGTGCCGCACGGCCAGCCAGAATAGCTGCACCGGTCATGCCATTGTTGCCGCCCAGAATACCGATATTGCCAAAGCTGCCTTTATGACTGTTAGCTGCACGTGGCGAAGGCAATAAAATACTGGCCAGTTTCCGGTTAATCATCCATGCGCGGGGTGGCATGATAGCTACCGGATCAAGATCCAGATCGCAGATAATGATCCTGCCACTATATTGCGGGCCATAGTGGGTCAGAATACCCGGTTTGGGACTGATAAAAGTAAGGGTAATGTCAGCGTTGATCACTGCGCCGTAAACGCTGCCATCATCACTTCCAAGCCCGGATGGTATATCAATTGCCAACACAGGCTTTTGCATGGCATTGACGGCATTAATCCAGCTCAGGTATTGATCCGCCATCGGGCGATCCTGCAGCAGACCGATGCCAAAAATGCCATCAATGATCAGATCCCATTTCTGGCCGTTCCCGGTTCCCGGAATCTCCGAAAAAATATTTTCTTCGCCATTCTGCCATGCCAGCCTGGCCTGTTTGGCATCCTGTGATTGACGATCAGGATCACCGTTGAATACCACAGTCACTGCATATCCCCAATGTTTCAAATACCGTGCGGCTACAAAAGCATCGCCACCGTTGTTACCGGGACCGGCCAGCACGAGAACACGGCTGTCACAATTCAGGACAAAATATTTTCTAGCAATCTCTGCAGTTGCGCGTCCAGCCTTCTCCATTAAATCCGGTGGTTCAGGCAAGGCAAAAACAGTTTGCTCTATTGTGCGTATTTCATCGGTCAAGTAGACCGGGGTGATTGTTCTTATCATCTGGTCTGCCAGTATCAGTAGAAAGAATTATTTCTCGTGTAAAATGATGATTTTGATTTTGGTAAAATTTCCCGATGCTTCGATTTTGTGGCGGTCATGCGTTATCTGCATTCAGGCTGGAAAAACTGATTTGTGCATTCAACGCACTGGATTTACAAGTTTCTCACATTTATGCTGAATTTTGGTATTTCTGTGCAATCAGTCGCACATTAACCAAAACAGAAACGTCAATGCTTGAGAAGTTACTTAACAGCTGCCAATCCCAACGTCCTGCAGCAGCAACATTGCCTCTCGCGCTTGTGGTTCCCCGTCCGGGCACTATTTCACCCTGGTCGAGCAAGGCCACCGACATCGCACATCATTGCGGATTGAAGCATGTCGAACGAATTGAGCGCGGTATTGCTTATACTATACGGACAGACCGTCCTTTTCGCCCCGAACAGCAACAGTCTCTGCAGTCATTGTTGCATGATCGCATGACCGAAACAGTTTTACGGTCTTTTGATGATGCAGAACGGTTATTTTATCATTTGACTCCACAACCGCTTCATATCATTGATTTTCATTCCAGAGGGTTGCAGGCGCTTGAGGAGGCCAATACAGAAATGGGTCTTGCGCTATCGGCCGACGAAATTGAATATCTTGCGCAGTATTTTCGGCAAAGCGGACGCAATCCTACAGACGTGGAACTGATGATGTTCGCACAGGCGAACTCCGAACATTGCCGTCACAAAATCTTCAATGCCGACTGGATTATAGATGGGAACAGGCGCAATCGCACCCTTTTCGAAATGATCAGACATACTCATCACCAGAATCCACAAAATACGCTGGTTGCTTACGCGGATAATGCGAGTATTATCGAAGGCGCAAAAATTGCCCGATTTTATCCGGGAGAAAATCATCACTATTTGTACAAGCAGGAACAGACACACCTGCTGATGAAAGTTGAAACGCACAATCACCCCACCGCAATTTCCCCTTTCCCGGGAGCGGCGACGGGTGTAGGCGGAGAAATACGTGATGAAGGCGCAACGGGCCGTGGAGCTAGACCAAAAGCGGGATTGACCGGATTTTCAGTATCCAATTTAAATATTCCAGATTTTGCACAACCATGGGAATATTGCGACACCAACCGAAAAACCATATATGGCAAACCTCATCGCATCGCCTCAGCTCTGCAGATTATGCTTGATGGACCAATTGGCGGCGCGGCGTTCAATAATGAATTCGGACGTCCGAATCTTGCGGGTTATTTTCGCACTTTCGAAGAAAAAGTCGCAGGTGAAATGCGCGGCTACCACAAACCGATCATGCTTGCGGGAGGTATCGGGCAAATCTCGGCCAAACATGTCCGCAAAGAAAAATTTTCTTCCGGTACTTTACTGATCCAGTTAGGCGGACCCGGCATGTTGATCGGCCTCGGCGGTGGCGCGGCATCGAGTATGGATGCCGGTACGAATGCCGAGGCACTGGATTACGATTCGGTGCAGCGAGGCAATCCCGAAATGCAGCGTCGTGCACAGGAAGTGATAGATCGCTGCTGGCAACTAGAGCGTTCGGGAATAGAGAATCCCATCCTGTTTATCCATGATGTCGGCGCAGGCGGTCTGTCAAATGCTTTTCCAGAACTGGTACATGACGCAGGGCATGGGGGACGCTTCGATTTACGCGCCATACCCGTCGAAGAATCCGGCATGTCACCGATGCAGATCTGGAGCAATGAGGCTCAGGAACGTTATGTGCTTGCAATTCATCCGGAATCGCTCAAAAAGTTTCAGGAAATCTGCGAACGTGAGCGATGTCCATATTCAGTGGTCGGCGTAGCAACCGAAGAAACTCAAGTCGTAGTAGTCGATGAACAACATGCGTCAATGACTGCTCCTGTCGATATGGCGTTACCGGTATTACTTGGCAAACCACCCAAAATGACACGTGATGTCACTCATCGAATACAGCCATTGCCGGTTTTCCAGACCCATGAAATCGATTTGAGAGAAGCAGCCTACCGGGTCTTGAGGCTACCAGCAGTTGCGGACAAGACATTTCTCATCAGTATAGGCGACCGTTCTGTCGGCGGTATGACAGCGCGCGATCAGATGATAGGTCCCTGGCAGATACCTGTCGCTGATGTGGCTGTCACCATGATGGGATATCAGACATATTTTGGTGAAGCATTTGCTATCGGCGAACGAACGCCGGTGGCTTTAATTAGTCCCGCAGCCTCTGCGCGTATGGCGGTGGGCGAAGCTGTTACTAACATGTCCGCAGCCTCGATACAACAGATCAGTGACATCAAGCTGTCAGCAAACTGGATGGCAGCGGCCGGACATCCGGGTGAAGATGCCGGTTTGTATGATGCCGTGCATGCCATCGGTATGGAGCTATGTCCGCAGTTAGGTATCAGCATCCCGGTGGGTAAGGATTCGATGTCAATGAAAACGACATGGCAGGATATAGATGCGCAAACCGGATTATCCATTGACAAAGCCGTAACTGCACCCCTGTCGCTAATCATATCCGCTTTCTCCAGAGTCGGCGATGTACGCCGCACACTGACGCCACAGTTACGTACCGATTGCGGTGAAACTGAGTTAATACTGATCGATCTTGGTCAGGGTAAAAACCGTTTGGGCGGATCTGCACTGGCGCAAGTTTATAAACAGATCGGCCATGAGGCGCCGGATATTGACGGACAGTCCGGTGCTGACAGGCTTACAGCATTTTTTACCGCCATCCAGCAACTTAACAAAGCGGATGCGATACTAGCTTACCACGATCGCTCAGATGGTGGCCTTTTCGTCACGCTGTGTGAAATGATTTTTGCCGGTCATACCGGCATCACTGTCAACCTTGACCAGCTTTGCTTCGACATGTTGTCAAGCGACATCGACGGAGCCGAATTGCGTTCTGTTGATTTAAACGGGCGTTTCATTGAACGCTTGCTAGCTGTGTTGTTTAACGAAGAACTGGGCGCAGTCATTCAAATCCGAAGCGGAAAACGATCATTTGTCATGAACACACTGGCCGAAGCCGGACTACAGGGCATGAGCTTTGTCATCGGCTCCCTCAACTCTGTAGACGAGCTGCGACTAATGCGCAACAATCAACCTGTATTGTCGGAAAAACGCATTGATCTGCAACGCGCATGGTCTGAAACAACCTATCGAATGCAGAAATTGCGCGATCATTCTGATTGTGCACAACAGGAATATGACCGCATTTTGGTCAGTGATGACCCGGGATTGCATGTTGCGCTCAGCTTTGATGTGGAAGACAACATTGCTGCTCCTTTTATTCGACGAACGCGAACCCGTCCTGCCATAGCAATTCTGCGTGAGCAGGGCGTTAACGGGCATATAGAGATGGCTGCTGCATTTGACCGCGCTGGTTTTACGGCAACCGACGTACATATGAGTGACATCATTTCCGGCAGAATCTCACTAGACGCATTTAAAGGACTGGCTGCATGCGGCGGTTTCTCCTACGGTGACGTGCTTGGCGCCGGCGAGGGGTGGGCCAAATCGATACTATTCAATACACAAGTTCGCGAAACGTTTGAAGCGTTTTTCCAGCGTTCGGATACATTCGCGCTTGGTGTTTGTAACGGCTGCCAGATGATGAGTCATCTTCATACCATTATTCCGGGCGCAGAACACTGGCCACGATTTATACGCAATTATTCGGAACAATTTGAGTCACGCTTTGTCATGGTAGAAGTACAGGCGGGCCCATCGATATTGTTCGAAGGCATGTCAGGCAGCCGCTTGCCGGTAGTTGTTGCACATGGCGAGGGCCGTGCAGATATAAGCAGCAGCAGTGAAGCGGACTGCGAAGCACTGGTAACCTTGCGATATATCGATAACTTTGGCAAAGTCACGGAAACATATCCTGGTAATCCGAACGGTTCGCCGCGCGGCATCACCGGACTGACAACCCCGGACGGGCGCTTTAATATACTCATGCCACACCCTGAGCGTGTTTTCCGCATTGCACAACACTCATGGTACCCGCCCGAACCGAATGATTCAGTCCGGCGTACACGGACACTTGAAGACGCCCCCTGGATACGTCTTTTCAGAAATGCCCGTAAATGGGTAGGATAACAATCAAACATATTAACAATGAAAAATGATACAACATTAACTAAAAAACTCGCCACACTGGGATTGCTGACGTACCTCGCCTGCACAATCACGAACGCGCCAGCCAACACTGCAGACTTCTCCGCGACCAGCATCAAACCCGCTAATAAACCAGCCCGGACAGACTGCGTACCGCTTGGAAACTGGATAATACCTGGCAGTGGAGCAGCGGTTTATGCCGACATCATTGATCAGGCGGTCAAAAACTCGGTCGTACTTCTTGGCGAAACCCATGTCAATGCTGATCACCATCGTTGGCAGCTACAAATGCTTGCAGCGATGCATGCCTTACGTCCTGAAATGGTTATCGGTTTTGAAATGTTTCCGCGCCGCGTCCAGCCTGTACTCGACCAGTGGACTGCTGGCGAATTAACTGAGCAGGAATTTCTTGCGGCATCCGAATGGGACAAGGTGTGGAATACCGATCCAGCACTTTATCTGCCGCTATTTCATTTTGCGCGCATGAATCATATTCCGATGATTGCATTGAATATCGAGCAGCGCCTGCGTCGACTGGTTTCCGAGAGAGGTTTTCACGGCGTCCCAGTCGAAGAACGCGAGGGATTAACTCGTCCGGCAGAACCGAGCCAAGCGTATCTCGACTTTCTTTTGCCGATTTACCAACAGCATGATCGTAAAGACAAAAAAGACGGCCAGATTGGGTACGACGACCCGGATTTCAAACGCTTCTACGCCGGCCAGCAACTGTGGGATCGCGCCATGGCGCAGGCATTGCACCAGATCTTGAGTCATCCCGGCT
Source organism: Nitrosomonas marina (assembly GCF_900110145.1). Lineage (GTDB taxonomy): Bacteria > Pseudomonadota > Gammaproteobacteria > Burkholderiales > Nitrosomonadaceae > Nitrosomonas > Nitrosomonas marina. The sequence goes on from NZ_FOCP01000020.1 coordinate 25,944, forward strand.
ACACCAAAACACCACTGGTGGTCGGCATAATGGGTTCGGGTCATGTCGTACATGGATATGGCGTACCGCACCAATTACGCGATCTCGGTATCGAGGATATCGTGTCGTTGCTGCCGTGGGATATCAATAAATCCTGCAAACAGCTTGTTGCAGGGGTCGCTGACGCCGTCTTTGGCGTACTGCCGCATGCTTCGGGTGCTTTCGAACAACCAAAATATCAACGTCTTGGCATCCGCTTTGAAATGGCACGCGGTGGCGCCCTGGTGCTGCAGGTCGAGAAAGGCAGTATTGCCGAAGCCTCCGGTCTGCAAAGCGCAGATGTTATTCTGGAAATGGCGGGTATGGCGCTTGAAACGACCGATGATGTGATTAATATTGTCAAACGACATGCCCCGGGAACGTGGCTGCCGCTCAAAATAAAACGTGATGATAGCGAGAGAGAAATTGTTGCCAAATTTCCGCCGCTGACGGTCCCTTGATACGCTCTAACGATGTGTTTTCGATACCAGAAACAACTCAATTACCTGTCTGACAAACCTGCTAAACGGCATCTCATGTGCCGCGATAATTCTTCGGAATCATGTTAAACATTCAAACAATTCGCTTGATATCTTTTTTTGTATTGTCATATTTTATCAATAGCACCTCTGCTGCATCCATACCCGGCAGTGACATTTCCCATGAAGGCTCTATCGTTTACAACATTGCAGTGAATATCGACCCTTCAACCCGTATGCTGGAAGGTAAAAGCGTTATTACATTCAATAAAACCCGCGAGCACACCCTGTTGCTTGACAAACAGTTCGAAGTCACCCAGGCATTTATAGATGACATGCCATACGCACCACAAACCGATTCAGAGCAGTCGCATTACTGGCAAATTCCGTACACCATTCTTCGTCCGCACCGAATCGAAATTCACTGGCGCGGAAAGCTGCACCCGCTTGATGAAGCGATTGATCATGAACAGACGCTCGGAAGACCGATTGCCGTGAGCGGAGAAGCAGGAACATTTCTTCCGGATGCAGCAAACTGGTATCCGCGCGTCGCCAATGGTCTGGTCCGTTATACCCTACAGATGACACTGCCCGCCGGCCAGCGCGGCCTGGTGCCAGGAAAACTAATCGACGAACAGGATGAAGACACCGGCTACCGCGCGCGCTTCGAATTTAACCATCCTGCCGGTGGTATTGATTTGATGGCAGGACCTTATGAAATTGAATCAGATCACTATAGCGGCATCAAAAATTCACCGATTCGGCTACGTACTTATTTTCATCCACAGATCAGCCAGCTGGCAGACGACTATCTGGCAACCGTCAAACGCTATTTCGAATTATATGAATCATGGATTGGCGCTTACCCCTATACCGAATTCAGTATTGTTTCCAGCCCGACGCCAACCGGATTTGGCATGCCAACGCTGACTTACCTCGGTATTAATGTGCTGCGACTGCCGTTTATCAAAAACACCTCTCTTGGTCACGAAGTGCTGCACAACTGGTGGGGCAACGGGGTGTATCCCGATTATAAAAGCGGCAACTGGTCCGAAGGATTGACGACCTTCATGGCTGACTATACGTATAAAGAACAAGAAAGTGCCAAGGCAGCTCGCGAAATGCGTCAGGGCTGGCTGCGTGATTTTGCCGCACTGGAACCTGGTCAGGATGCGCCGTTAACGGCTTTTACCTCGCGCACGCACGGTGCATCCAAAATTGTCGGCTATCACAAGGCCGCGATGTTTTTTTTCATGCTGCGCGACTTGATCGGCGATGAACTGTTTAATCGCTCGATACAGGGATTATGGAACATGCAGCGCTTTAAAGTCACAACCTGGTCAAATCTGCAAAGCATATTTGAGATCATCTCAGCCCAGGACTTATCGTTCTTTTTTGATCAATGGCTGAACCGCACCGGTGCTCCAAGTCTGACTATCACCGAAGCCTGGCAAGAACCGACCGATTTCGGTCATCGCCTGCATATCACACTGCAACAGCCAGAGCCGGCTTATCAACTGCGTGTGCCGGTAGCCATCCTGACCGATGAAGGCGAGAAGTCACATCTGCTCGACCTGCAGCAAACGATGCAGACATTTACGCTTGATCTTAGCGAAAAAACACAATCTGTGATCCTTGATCCGGATACCCGTCTATTCCGCCTGCTCGCACCCGGCGAAGCACTACCTATTCTGCGTGAAGTCATGGTCAATCCAACCACGACCACTGTTATATTATCGGACAACGATGAAACACAGCAAACCGCCGCAGCACTGGCCGAGAAATTACAACGTCGCACACCGAAAATTTTGACAGCCGATCAATTTTTAACTGGTAGCCCCACATTGGTCATCGGACTGCAGCATGAAATCGATGCCTGGCTTGAGTCACGTGGTTTGCCTGAAAAACCCGAGGAAGTGCTTGAAAAAGGAACCGCGCAAATCTGGACGTTGACCGGACCTGAAGATTCACCAATGGTTATAGTCTCCGCGCAGGATAAAGTCTCACTTGAAGCGCTCATCCGTCCACTGCCGCATTACGGGCGGCAGAGTTATATCGTATTTGACGGACGGCAGGCGGTGAAGAAAGGGGTTTGGCCGATGCAGGTGCAGCAAGTGAAAATAAAATAGGACGTGCTCATACCGTATCAATTGTATGACACCTGGAAAGCGGTCATGATGACGTTTTATTGTCGGTTTGTGTTTACGAATATATAGAAACCCATCCTCTGACATCTGCACAGGTCTCTTTTCATTTTCATTGCACCAGCGACAATACGGTTTCCATTTCGAATAGGCCCGGGGCGTACCGGTTGACAAGTATGTCGCGGTTTTTCTGAGCACATGCACGGTCAATTCGCGCCTGTTCCAGTCAGATCGCCCTGGCGTAAGCACTGTAATCCCATAGCATTACGCTCGCAGGATAATGAAAACTGTCGTTCAGTTTTGCAGCACCGTGAGCACAGCTGTCTGGCTCGCCGTTGGCAAACAGAAACCGCCAGTAAAATACCGACAAGGTAACGGAGAATGTTTTCAGTTTTTCCGCCGCTGTCTAACACTTCGGCGCAACAAATGAAATTATTGGTCTCTCACTTTATCCCTTCTGGGTTAATATCAGCCCGGCCAGCGGCGGCAGGGTTATTTTGAGCGAACAAGGCAGACCCATCCATGGCTCCCTGCCAGCAATAATCTGTCCGGCATTACCGGTGTTGCTGCCACCGTAATATACCGAATCACTGTTAAACAATTCCTGGTAGATACCCGTAGCGGGAACACCAATACGGTAACTTTCACGCGGCATTGGTGTAAAGTTCAGAATAACCACGACAAAACATCCGTTTTTTGCCCGACGCAGATAGCTGATAATCGAATGTTCTGCATCGTGACAGTCAATCCAGGAAAAACCTTCGGGCGAAAAATCGAGCTCGTGTAGCGCTGGTGTATTTTTATACAAATGATTCAAATCACGCAACACAGCCTGAACGCCGAGATTCGGTCTGTTCTCCAGTAATTTCCAATCCAGACCCCGGTTTAACTGCCATTCGTCCTGTTGCGCAAAATCATTTCCCATGAAATTCAGTTTTTTTCCCGGGAAAGTCATTTGATACGTGAATAACAAACGCAGATTAGCGTATTGTTGCCAGCCATCTCCAGGCATTTTGTTAAACAACGAACCTTTTCCATGAACAACTTCATCATGTGAAAAAGGCAATACAAAATTTTCCGTGTATGCATATACCTGGCCGAAAGTCAGTTGATCATGGTGATAACACCGATAGACCGGATCCTGACGCATATACGACAGAGTATCGTGCATCCAACCCAGATTCCATTTCATGGAGAACCCCAGGCCACCTGTATAGACCGGACGTGACACCGCAGGCCAGCTGGTAGACTCTTCAGCAAATGTCATAGCACCCGGAAATTCATCATGCACCAATATGTTGAGTTCGCGCAAAAAATCAATTGCTTCCAGATTCTCGCGGCCACCGTACCGATTGGGAACCCATTCACCTTCCTTACGCGAATAATCAAGATAAAGCATGGAAGCAACGGCGTCGACACGCAATCCGTCAAAATGAAATTCTGATAGCCAGTAATGCGCACTCGACAGCAGAAACGATTTCACTTCGTTGCGACCATAATTGAAAATAAAAGTGCCCCAGTCTTGGTGTAAACCCAGACGTGGATCCTCATGTTCATACAGAGCCGTCCCGTCGAAACGGGCCAGCGCAAAAATATCTTGCGGAAAATGTCCCGGCACCCAGTCGAGAATTACGCCGATATCGGCCTGATGACAGCTATCGACAAACATTTTGAGATCCTCGGGCGAACCATAGCGACTGGACGCGGCAAAATAACCGGTGGTTTGATAACCCCAGGACTCATCGAATGGATGTTCTGAAATCGGCATGAGCTCAATATGGGTAAAACCCATTTCCTGCGCATAAGGCAACAGATGCTGCGCCAGTTCACGGTAGCTGTAAAATCGTCCATCCGGATGTCGTTTCCACGATCCTGCGTGTACTTCCAGAATATTCACCGGTGCATGCAACCAACTCCTATCCGCACGTTTTTCCATCCAATTGGTATCATGCCATTGAAAATAACCATTTGCGACTGGCGTTAGCGCAGCTGTCCCCGGACGCAGCTCGTAGCGCATTGCGTAAGGATCGGCTTTTAGCTGAATTTCACCACTTTGCCGATTACGGATTTCGAATTTATAGAATGAACCTGCTGGCAGTTCAGGAATGAACAATTCCCATACACCGCTGGAATGATGTGCTGCCATTGAATGAACGCGTCCATCCCAACGGTTGAAATCGCCAACGACGCTGACACGTTCGGCATTGGGCGCCCAGACTGAAAAACGCAACCCATCAACACCACTATTGTTAACACGCTGCACGCCCAGTGTTCGATAGGCCTGATGCAATTTGCCTTCATTAAACAAATACAGATCATGGTCTGTGATCTGCAATGGAAACGAATACGGATCATATGCCTCGTACACACGCAACACACCAGGCGCCTGATACATGACCTCTAATTTGAGTAACACCGGCGTAGGCGGCTGCGTTGTTCCCTGCCATTCAAATACGCCCGCATCATGTATACGTTGCATCGCCTCAAACCCCTGTACTGTTCTAATCCAGACAGATCTGACATCCGGTCGAAACACGCGAACATGAAAAGATCCTGACGTTCTGTGAATGCCCAAATATGAGAAAGGATCGTGTAACCGACCGCTCACCAGTTCAACCAGAAGCGGATGCACGGATAAATGTTTTTCTGATTGTTTCAAAGTATGCAATATCATGCATAAATTATAACGTGTCTTTATTTGCCTAATTACGGATTTCGTAGTACGGTAGCAATCGTAAAATATGCGAGGAATTTAATTGTAAAAGCTGTTGCAAATATTCCAGCCCGGTTTTTTTCGATTAACCCGAAAGGTGTGTGCTGTTGTCAAAAAATACCCTGACTGGACATACAGGCTCCTGCTAAGGAGACAGATTTTTAATCAATTGAAGCGATAATTCCAAATGAAACAACACTTCAATTCAGGTACTGCACGGAACTCAATAAACCGCAACATTATCGCGCTTATTCTGGCAGGAGGCCGCGGTACACGGCTGAAACAATTGACTGACTGGCGCGCAAAACCGGCAGTACCTTTCGGGGGAAAGTTTCGCATCATCGATTTTCCGCTATCAAACTGCGTCAACTCAGGTGTACGGCAGATCTGCGTTGTAACTCAGTATAAAGCCCAGAGCCTGATCCGGCACATACAACGTGGCTGGAGTTTTCTTGACGGGCGTTTTAATGAGTATGTTGAATTGTTACCGGCGCAGCAACAGATCAAAGAAACGTGGTACCAGGGAACTGCTGACGCTGTATTCCAGAATCTCGATTATCTGCGCCGTCATCATGCTGATTATGTGCTTATTCTGGGTGGCGATCATGTTTATAAAATGAATTACCGCAAACTGCTTGCCGAACATGTCGAAAAAAATGCAGATCTGACAGTTGCCTGCGTTGAAGTACCACTGAAAGAAGCAAGTGCATTCGGTATTATAGCCGTAGATGACAACTGGCGCGTCGTCGATTTTATTGAAAAACCGGCTGATCCGCCAGCCATGCCGGGACATCCCGATAAAGCGCTTGTCAGCATGGGTATTTATGTATTCAATACGGATTTTCTATTCGATCAATTAATCCGCGATCATCATGATGAAAATTCCGCACACGATTTCGGTAAAGACCTGATTCCTTATCTGGTTCCGCGAAACCATGTCTATGCGCACCGTTTCATGGACAGTTGCGTCAATATGGCGGCAGGCATACCTTACTGGCGAGATGTCGGCACAGTCGACGCCTACTGGGAAGCCAACATAGATTTGACAACTGTCACGCCGGACCTGAATATGTACGATAAAAACTGGCCGATCTGGACTTATCAGGAGCAATTGCCACCCGCAAAATTTGTTTTCGACGATGATAAACGTCGAGGTCAGGCATTCGATTCTATGGTATCCGGCGGATGCATCATCAGCGGTGGTACGGTACGTCGATCATTGCTGTTTTCCAATGTGCAGGTACGCAGCTTCAGCAGCGTCGAGGATGCTGTAATCCTGCCCAATGTCGATATCGGGCGCAATGCCAGACTGAAGCGGGTTGTAGTTGAAAAGAACTGCAAAATTCCAGAGGGTCTCGAAGTCGGTTTCGATGCAATTGCAGACAGTAAAAAATTTCATGTAACCGACAAAGGCATCACATTGATCACACCTGAAATGCTCGGTCAAAGAATACACTATCTGGAATAGTATTCACTGCATGCAACAGATTGACCTTATCCTGCTGTGGCACATGCATCAGCCAGATTACCGTCATTATGACACCCGTGAATTTCAAATGCCCTGGGTTTATCTGCACGCCATCAAGGATTATACTGACATGGCATACCATTTGGAAAACCATCCAGAAACCAGGGCAGTGGTAAATTTCGTACCGATACTGCTGGATCAAATTGAGGACTATCAGGCACAATTTTCTACAGGCCAACTTCGAGACCCCTTACTTCGCCTGCTGATTACACCTGAACTGGACAAGATCTCCGATAAGGATCGCGAATGCATTTTAAGCACCTGCTTCAAAAGCAATCACGATACCATGCTCAAACCGTATCCGGCTTACAAGCGACTGCATGATTTGTATGACACCCTGCATAAATCAAACGCAGATGGATTGATTCAGTTTTCCGGGCGTTATTTTTCTGATCTGCTGGTCTGGTACCACCTGGCATGGACAGGTGAAAGCGTCAGACGGAGCCACAAAATAATCCAGCAACTTATGCAGAAGTGTGATAATTATGATTATTCTGACAGAACACATCTGTTTAACCTGATCGGGGAATTGATCCGGACACTGATACCCCGTTACCGCAGACTGGCCGAGAATGGGCAGATAGAATTATCAACAACGCCGCATTATCACCCACTCACGCCGCTCTTAATTGACTTTAGTTCAGCACGAGACAGCCTGCCCGAAATCGCACTGCCAGCAAAAAAACAATATCCAGGCGGCCGCGACCGCGCAGCCTTTCATTTAACATCCGCCATAAAAAGTCATCTACAGCGATTTGATATCCAGCCCGCCGGGATATGGCCGGCGGAAGGCGCAGTCTCGCACTCGCTGATTCAGATGCTTGAAAAATCCGGTTGCCATTGGTGTGCAAGTAGTGAGGGGGTGTTAGCGAACAGCTTGCGCCTCTCTTATCCGGATTCGGATATACCCGATCGTAACCGTTATCTGTACCGCCCTTACCGCATCCATGGCAGTGAAAGCCTGATCTGCTTTTTTCGGGACGACCAGCTTTCCGATTTAATTGGATTTGAATATTCCAAATGGTATGGCCGTGACGCCGCTCAACACTTTATTCAGTCTCTCGAGCAGATCGCACTTCATGCACAACCGGGTGAAAACCCGGTTGTCAGCGTCATACTTGATGGTGAAAATGCCTGGGAATTTTATCCATACAATGCTTTTTATTTTCTCGATGATCTGTACAGTCTGCTGAAAAGTCATACCAGCATCCATACAACCACATTCCGGGATTACGTCGGTTCAGCCAGTCACGCCAAGCAGGTCGTGACGCTGCCTGCAATGTCGGCGGGAAGTTGGGTTTACGGTACATTCTCCACCTGGATAGGCGATACACAAAAAAATCATGCCTGGGATCTGCTTTGTGCCGCAAAAGAAAAATATGACACTGTCATACAGGACGACAAATTGACTGCACAGGAAAAAAGCGAGGCAAATCTCCAGCTCGCATCATGCGAAAGTTCTGACTGGTTCTGGTGGTTAGGTGATTATAATCAGGCAGATACTGTGGCCCGGTTTGATCAGCTATTCAGGGATAACCTGGCGAATCTCTACCGCCTGCTGAAGCAGCCGGTACCGCCGACATTACGCGAACCGATCAGCAAAGGTGACAAGCACGCTATGGAAGGCGGTACGATGCGGCGGTCAACATAGTAGACGCGCATCGACAGTAAATACTATTTTGTTGACACTTTAATCGATTATCGATTTTTCCCATGCAACGTATAGTCGATTATACTGTTTAGGCGTATCGTTATATCAATTCAAACGGGGATATTCTTATGCAGCGGCAGGTATCGTTACTCTTTGGCGTGCACGCACACCAACCGATAGGCAATTTTCCTGAAGTGCTCGAGGACGCTCATTTTCGTTGTTACAGGCCATTCCTGGAAACACTTTACCGTTATCCTGATTTTCATTTTGCAGTGCATTTTTCCGGATGGCTGCTTGAGTACCTGTTCGAACATTACCCAAATGACATGACTTTACTTAAAGCAATGGTTGAGCGCGGGCAGGTTGAATTGTTCGGTGCAGGTGACACTGAGCCCGTTCTGGCTGTAATACCATATCGCGATCGTATCGGGCAGATCGAGACTTTCTCAAGCAAACTTTCTGCAATGCTGGGTCAGCGCCCTCAGGGTGCCTGGTTGACCGAGCGTGTCTGGGAATCTACTGTAGTGCCAGCGCTGACTGTCTGCGGTATTCGTTATGTTATTGTGGACGATTACCATTTTCTTTGTACAGGTATGCCTGCCGAACAGCTGAATGGTTTTTACACGACTGAGGAAGATGCTCACAAGCTGGATATCTTTCCCATTTCCGAAACATTACGGTATAAATTACCCTTCTCTCCCGCCGGCGATGCCATCGGGTATCTTGAATCACTGGCAGACCGGCACTGGGACAGCAACGACAACAAGCCTCATGCTGCAATTTATTTTGATGATATCGAAAAGTTCGGTATATGGCCGGAAACCTATCAATGGGTTTACGAGAAAGGATGGCTCGAACAGTTTATTCAAGGCGTTCTGGCATCCCCAAAAATCAGGGTACGTCACTACCGTGATTATCATGCGACCGCAAATACTCAGGGGGTTGTTTATCTGCCCACAACTTCATATGTTGAAATGAACACCTGGACACTGCCCGCTCAATCAGCCCAGTCATTTGAATATCTGGTCAAGGAATCCAAAGCAGCTGGCTGGTACGAACAAAAAAAAGCGTATCTGCGCGGGGGCATATGGAAGAATTTTCTGTCTCGCTATCCAGAATCAAACTGGATGCATAAGCGCATGCTGGGCCTTTCAGCACGTCTGGCCGAATTACCGGATAATCAACGCACACCACCTATGCAACAAAAACTGTACGCCACACAGGCCAATGATGCGTACTGGCACGGCTTGTTCGGTGGGCTGTATCTACCGCACCTGCGCCGTGCTATTTACAAAAACTTAATCGAACTTGAGGCCATGCTTGATCACTGCAAGCCCCGTGAAACCGTTCAGATAAAAGACTTCGATCTTGACGGCCTGGATGAAATCTTTTTACAAAACAGTATACACCAGATCATTATGAAGCGTGACTGTCATGCCAGTATTGTAGAGTTTGACGCCTATCAGCTTAATCATAATTTTGGCGATACCCTTCAACGTCAGACTGAGCATTACTATCAAAACGTGCAGCTGGACGGTCAAGATGCGCATCAAAATTCGCACAAAATGGGAGACGGTATCAGTTCTGCACATGATCGGGTAGTAAATAAACATATTATTCATGCTGCGGACCTTGAGCCCGACTCACATCAGCGCCAATTGTTTCTGGACAGCATCGACGGCACATTTATTAGTTATCAGTATACCGCTTCTGATTTGAACGCTATTTATTTTCAAACTGAAAACAGCCAGCAGTCTATTGAAAAAATGTTCTCGCTAACAGATAACCACTTAAGTGTCCGATATAGTTTTACTGAGAAATCCGACAGTCTTTTTCGAACCGAAATCAATTTGGCCATGCCCAGTTGCGACGGCGTGGGCGGACGCTTTATTTATAACGACAGCGACATGGGCAGCTTCGGTCAACTGCTGAAATTGACAAAGTTGCACAGGATCACTTTGGACGATGACACACTTGGCGGCCGTATCATATTGAGTACTTCTGCACCTGCTGAGTTCAGTGCGCAACCACATTTCACAGTTTCCCAATCGGAACACGGATTTGAGAAAATTATGCAGGCAGTGACACTACAACTTCAATGGGCGATCCAGATGCAGGAATTAACTGTCACGCTTGAAGTATATCGACACTAGTGTGCAAACATTAAAATGTTGTTTACCGTTAACACAACCAGCACCCGATCATGTCTCTACTGACCGAATCACAAGCCTGGCTTGATCTCAAAGCGCACCAATCCACCAGCAAGCAACATTCTGTGCGTGATCTGCTCGAGCTGGATAAACAGCGTTTCAATAAATTCTCTCTATGCTTCGAAGATATACTGGTTGATTTTTCGAAACAGCCCATCACGCAACAGACCGTCGATCTACTACTGACCCTTGCCCGTCAGCAAAATCTGGAAACATGGATTGATCGAATGTTTCTTGGTGAAAAAATTAATCATACCGAGAACCGAGCAGTTCTTCACACTGCTTTACGCAGCAAGAAACCCGTGATGCTTGGTGGTGAAGATGTCACACACAGAGTAAAGCATGAACTGCAGAAAATGAAGCGTTTTTCATTCGCTGTACGAAATGGCGAATATCTGGGTTACTCCGGCAAACCCATTACAGACATCGTCAACATAGGCATCGGCGGATCGGATCTCGGACCGCTTATGGTCACCGAAGCACTCCAGCCTTATTGTTCAGAAAGGCTCAAGGCCCATTTCGTTTCGAACGTCGACGGCGTCCAGCTTTATGAAACATTGCATCAGATCAACCCTGCCACAACGCTGTTTATCATTGCCTCAAAGACTTTTACTACGCAAGAAACCATGACAAATGCACATTCAGCGCGTGATTGGTTTGTTGCAAACAGTGGCAGTAGAGATGCCGTGTCAAAGCATTTTATTGCCGTTTCCACCAACCTTGACGCGGTAAAGACATTCGGCATCGACGCTGACAATATGTTTGAATTCTGGGATTGGGTTGGCGGACGTTATTCACTATGGTCTTCTATAGGATTGTCAATCGCATTAATGGTCGGCATGGATCATTTTGAAGCGCTGCTCGCGGGTGCTGATGCTATGGATCAACATTTCTCAACGGCTCCACTTGATAAAAACATACCAGTCATGCTGGCGCTTCTTGCCGTCTGGCATATAAACTTCAATGACATCCGGTCTCATGCTGTGCTGCCTTATGATCAGTACCTGCACCGTTTTTCCGCTTATCTGCAACAATTGGAAATGGAAAGTAATGGTAAACGGATTTCACGGGACGGCCAGGAAGTTGACTACCAAACAGGTATTGTAATCTGGGGAGAACCCGGAACAAACGGTCAGCATGCCTTTTATCAGTTATTGCACCAGGGAACGCAAAATATTTCCGCTGATTTTCTTGCACCCTGCCAGAGCCAGCATCCAATCGGCAACCATCATCTGTTACTACTTGCAAATTTTTTCGCCCAGACTGAAGCACTGATGCGGGGCAAGAATGAAGATGAAGTACGGAATGATCTAGAATCTGAAGGGCTGTCTGCAGAATATATCGAGAAACTGCTACCGCATAAAACCTTTCCCGGGAATCGTCCGACAACCTCCATTTTGTATAAGAAGCTGACTCCCAGAACCCTGGGTACATTGATTGCAATGTATGAACATAAGGTTTTTGTTCAAAGCGTCATCTGGAACGTCAATCCATTTGATCAATGGGGCGTTGAACTGGGAAAACAACTCAGCAACAAAATTCTTCCCGAACTGGAGCAGAATGGGCCGGTTTCAACGCATGACGCCTCCACCAATGGATTGATCAATTTTTTCAAAAATAATCAAAACTGACTCACGTCTTTATCAGTATTTACGCTGGATGATTAATTTTTTGCACACGCTATGCTGAAAATTCGATTGGATCTCATACACGAAGCTCGGTCGATTAACTATTCCAGCCCAGCGTCCTGAGTATTTATATAATTTTTCGAAACCAGTTAAAACGTTTGATCAGTTTGATGTGTCTAATGGTTTGGTTAAGATTGTAATTTTCACCTATCGAACACATAACCAAATAAAAGCAGCTTGCATTATTCACAAAATCCGTGTGAGAATTTTCACATTTAACGTCAAAAAATATTATAAAATTTTTCTAAGTAATTGTAAGTATTATAGCTTACGGAGGGTTGCCATGAAACTGTCAGATTTGTACTGGCATCGTGTTACACCATTACATCTATTACTTTGGCCACTAAGCCTGTTACTAAATTTATTTTTTAAAATACGCAAATTATGTTATTGGCTGGACTTTTTTCCTTTGGTCAAGCTTCCAGTCCCGGTGATTGTTGTCGACAGTATTACAATTGACGATGGTGGTAAGACACCGCTGGTGTTATGGCTTGTCGAAATGCTGAAGGGACGGGGCTTGTCACCCGGTATTGTTACTCAGGGAGACCCCGATCGGCCCGGACAGCCTGAGGCCTTAACGAAACTGAGTGAACATGCCAGGGTACGCAGCAAAGCGTTGCTGCTTGGAAAACGTTTAGAACATACCTGCCCTGTCTGGGCGGGCAATAATCCCGCAGATGTTGCTCAGGCGTTGCTGCAAGCACATCCTGACTGTAACATCATCATATGTACCTTTGGTTTGCAATACCCACGCCTGGAGCGTGATTTTGAAATTGCCGTTGCCGATTTTAATGAAGCCAGCTTTGGAAACGGATTATTGTTACCCGCTGGCCCGTTGCGCGCCGGTTTAAAACGTTTGCATAGTGTTGATGCTGTAGTAATCAACAGTCCACGAAAATTGCGTTTCGATACCAGCGATTGGGCACCAACTTATCATATGAAGCTGGTTGGTAACATGGTCTACAATTTATCCAGTCCCGATGGCCGGCATCCAGTCTCTGATCTCAAGGACAGATCAGTACAGGCTTTTGCTACATACGGTAATACACAATGGCTAGCCAACCAATTACAGCAAAATGGTCTCAAAGGCAAAATGCAATCCGTCACAGATGATCACCGGTTTGTAGAACAGGATTTTTCAGCTATTGAAGCAGAAGTAATTATCATGCTGGAAGAAGAAGCGATTCAATGTCAGAAATTTCAAAAAGACAGGATTTGGGCATTACCGGTGGAAGCCTGGATTGACGGTGAAATTCAAGCCCGAGTGTTGAATATGTTAAGGGAAAAATTGGCCGATTCAGACGTCACGAATGAGATGGCCTGTTCAAACTGAGGCTGCGAACTACCCGTTATTAAACAGGATATAAGCTGGTAACTGTTAAAGATTGTCGAAGTTGCCCGATACTGAAAGTTCGCTTATTCTCTGCCTTTGATCAGCAATCAGAAGCTACGCAAAACTAAACTAGGTATTGCGTCCAATTCTGTGCGATACGATCCATGCGGTTCCGAGTAAAATACCGATCAACACCAGTACAAAATAATTTCCCAGCTTCACATAAGGTGTTGCTCCGGTAAACCCCTGAGCGCTTCCATGGAGCCCGGCAGTAGTAAAAACAGGTATTTGCTCCAAAACACTGCCTCGTTCATTAATAATGGCCGTTAAGCCCGTATTGGTAGCACGCAGCATGTAACGCCCGGTTTCCAAAGCACGCATTTGCGATATCTGCAAATGCTGATGCGGGCCGATAGATCGACCAAACCATGCATCATTACTGACATTAACCAGCAGTGTTGCCTGCGGTAACTGCTTAATAATTTCTTCGCCGAAAACATCCTCGTAACAGATATTAACGCCAACCTGTTGTCCGGCCAGCTGCAACGGCTGCTGATCGGAACTGCCACGCGAAAAGTCTGATAGCGGAATTTGCAATACATCAATTATCCAGCCAAATATCGGCTTAAATGGAATAAACTCCCCAAACGGAACCAAATGGTGTTTACGATACACCTGTTCAGGCGAGGCTCCAAAGCTAAACATGCTGTTGTAATAGGTATCATTACCGTTTGTCGCGTGTTCAGCCAAACCAATGAGCACGTCGCCGTTATTTTCTTTTGCATGATCAGCCAGATAAGCCAGATATTCAGGTGGCACTGCATCGTTGAAAAGCGGTATCGAAATTTCGGGGGTTACTATCAGACGGCTGTTACTCTCGAGTATCAGCTGCGCGTATGTATGCATCGTTTTTTCTATATGATCCTCGCGCCATTTTAGATCCTGCTCGATATTGCCCTGTAACAAACTAACAGAGACTGGTTCGTCAACAGGTTTAGTCCAGTTGATAAACTGCATACTGAATCCGATTAACCAGATCCCTCCTAGAAATACACCAAGGCGCCAGACGATTCTGCTCCTTTGAATCAAAAAACTGAGTAGTGCGGCGCTTAAAACCAATACCAGGGAAACGCCATAAACACCCATAATCGGAGCGAATCCGGCCAAAGGGCTTGCGGGAACCTGAGAATAACCAAGTGCTAGCCAGGGAAAGCCGGTAAACAAAGTTCCACGCAACCATTCCATCAGCACCCAGATCGCCGCAACAATCATTATCCAGGCGTATGGTTCAGTCCGGCCCATGCGAACAGTTACCCAGCCTGTAACCGCAGGAAAAAATGACAAATAAGCACAAAGTAACACCAGCGCAAAAATAGCAATAGCTGGCGGCATGGCACCAAAATCATGCAGACTGACATACAACCAGGTAACGCCGGCGCCAAACAAACCCATACCATACCAAAAGCCTAACGCAAATACCCGAGTCGCAGAAGCGGCGTCACGCCAAAGATAAAACAAAAAAGCCAGTGTAATCACGGGCAATGGAAACAAATAAAAGGGCGCAAAACCGGGTACAGTCAGTACACCAAGAAAAATTGCAATTAAATTTTTAATAGTATGATTTCTCAACCGAAAGATAATGTTCGTTTATTTTTCCGAGCGAGTATATCATTCTGCGAGTATGAATGATCATCTATATACTGAGTCACACAGGTATATTGTTTAGAAAAAATCAAATTTTTTATCTGCCGGAGAATACAGATTGCAGTTTACTGCGTAAGTCTGACTGTTTTGCGTATAATACTTCCCCTAAACTACCGATGAGCCACAACACGAAACAAACCAAACATGTCACAGGAAAAACCATCCGTTCAATCTCAGCACGATGAAAACCAGATCGTATCCGAGCGTCGCGCCAAGCTTGAAGCATTGCGGCAAAACGGCAACGCATTTCCAAATACTTACCGGCGTGAAAATCTTGCAGCAGCATTGCACACCCAGTATGGCGAACAATCGAAAGAATCGTTTGATGAGCAAGAAATCAAGGCAAAAGTTGCTGGTCGCATGGTACTCAAACGTGTTATGGGCAAAGCTAGTTTTGCAACCATCCAGGATATGAGCGGACGTATCCAGCTATATATCTCGAATGATCATACCGGTGAAACAGTGCATGCAGCATTCAAGCACTATGATCTTGGTGACATTCTAGGTGCCGAAGGCACGCTGTTTAAAACCAAAACAGGCGAGTTATCTATCCGGGTTACCGACTTGCAGTTGCTGACAAAATCCTTGCGTCCATTACCGGAAAAATTTCATGGTCTTACCGATCAAGAGCAAAAATACCGACAGCGTTACCTCGATCTGATTACAAACGAAGAAACACGAAAAGTTTTTACTCTGCGATCCAAGATTATCCAGGCCATTCGTGATTTTCTTGTCAAACACGAATATTTGGAAGTGGAAACGCCGATGATGCACCCGATACCTGGTGGAGCAACAGCGCGCCCTTTCTCCACACATCATAATGCACTCGATATGGAATTATTTCTTCGAGTGGCTCCCGAGCTGTATCTTAAACGCCTGGTTGTCGGTGGTATGGAAAAAGTTTTCGAAATCAACCGTAATTTCAGAAATGAAGGTATTTCCACACGGCATAATCCCGAATTCACCATGCTTGAATTCTATGAAGCTTACCAGGATTATACCTATCTGATGGATTTTACAGAAAACATGCTGCGTTTTGTTGCCGAGACCGTTTTGGGGGCCACATCACTGCAATATCAACAACAGGTTATTGATTTCAGCAAACCTTTCAAGCGAATGACCATCACCCAGGCCATCATGACATTTCACCCCGAATACTCAGAGAAACAACTGTCAAGTCGCGAATTTTTGGCTGAACGTTTGACTCAACTCGGTATTCATTATAATCCAAATGACGGTATAGGCGGCTTGCAGCTATCGCTGTTTGACGAGACAACTGAACATTTATTGTTCGACCCGATATTTATCATTGATTATCCCGCAGAAGTCTCTCCGTTGGCCCGGCGCAGTAACGCTAACCCGGATATCACAGATCGATTCGAACTGTATATAGCGGGCCGTGAAATCGCCAACGGTTTTTCAGAATTAAATGATCCAGACGATCAGGCGGAAAGGTTTTTGGCGCAGGCCAAGGCAAAGGAAGCAGGTGATCACGAAGCCATGCATTATGATGCCGACTATATACGTGCCTTGGAATATGGTTTACCACCTACGGCGGGCGAAGGTATCGGTATAGATCGACTGGTAATGTTATTTACAGACAGTCAAAGCATTCGCGATGTAATTCTGTTTCCACAGTTGCGCAGGGAAGAGTAGTCGCCGCACTTTTGTGCTTTACACGCTATCCATTTGATCTCCACTTGCACGTGTAATAGTATAATCTGCGATTTTATCCTCGAGGATGGTGCTTGCTGTGCAGTTGCTTTAAACGTTCTCTGGCGATGTGTGTATAGATTTGCGTCGTCGAAATATCTGCATGACCGAGTAATAGCTGCACCACGCGTAAATCAGCACCATGATTGAGCAGATGTGTAGCAAATGCATGCCTCAGTGTATGCGGTGAAAGATGTTTTTTTATTCCTACTGTTTGTGCGTGCCGTTTGATCAAATACCAGAATGCCTGACGAGTCATAGCACCCCCGCGTGATGTAACGAAAACTGTATCAGTCACAATCCCTTGAAGCAATAAAGGTCTTGACTGACGTGTGTATCGGTTTAACCAATCGAGTGATTCTTCGCCCAACGGAGTCAGCCGTTCTTTTCTTCCTTTCCCCATTACCCGGACGATACCCATGTCCTGACTGACCTGTGAATACTTCAAGTTAATCAATTCAGAGACCCGCAACCCGCTGGCATATAACACTTCGAGCATTGCTCGGTCCCGCAGCCCCAAAGGATTGTTCAAGTTGGGCGCATTCAATAACTGCTCAACTTCGGCTTCTGTCAGGCTTTCCGGCAGGTTCCTCAGCAGTTTAGGTGTTGCAATATTCAGGCTCGGATCAACCTGAATTTTTCCCTGACGCAATAAATACCTATAAAATCGTTTTAAACTCGACAATTCCCTGCTTGTTGTACTCGCTTTCACTTTGGCCGATACTCTGTCAGCCAGAAAATCAAGTAAATCAGCATGCGTAGCATCTATCAGCGATTCGCGCTTTCGATGAGAATGTTTGTAAAGCCAATCAGCAAAAAGTTGCAGATCGTTTCGATAACTTTGCAATGTATTGCGAGAAAGACCGTCCTCTAGCCATAATACATCGAAAAACTCATCGAGTACTTCCGCGTTCTGTTCAGATACTCTCATGCTGTAATAACCATCGTTTTATTTCCAACGGTTCTCCTTCCCTGGCATTCATAAAACCTCCTAAACCACCATTTTTTGCGACAACCCTATGGCAAGGTATAACAATTGGAATTTTATTAGCGCCGCATGCCTGCCCAACAGCTCTTGGTGCCGAATGAATCGTTGCTGCAATCGCTGCATAACTGCAGGTCTGGCCACTTGGAACCTGTTGAATTTTCTCCCACACTCGCTGTTGATGCACTGTCCCACTGACATGTAATGAAAGATCAAACGTATAGCGTGGGTCGGCCAAATACGCTGCCAATTGTGCGCATACCTCTTTTGCTAATGGTGTTATCGGAGCTTTGAGCGGTGAATTTAGCGGTAGATAATCGATTTCCGTCAGCCAGTCCTCTTCCGTACATATACCGAGAACCGCAAAAGGCGCAAGTATCTTCGCCTGATAGGAGCGGACAACCGTAGTGACTTTCTGATGATTTATGGATTTATTCACTATTTTTATTCTATTTTTCTGAATTTACGAAAAATAGTATTTCTAGCCTAAACCCAATAGACTCTGAAATTGTACTAAAGTTGCACCTGTATTATTGCGTGACAAGACATGAACAAAACAAAGCGAGAGAGACAGACGCACCAACTTCACAACAAAACAATTTTTCAACAGGGGTTTGCAAAAGCCATGAGTAACGGCTCTGAATAGGAATTTTGTGAATATGAAAATTGTTTTTACGTGAGGAAAGATCTATTGCTTTTGTCTGCTCGTTTCACTTTGAAGATCTATGACATGGCAAACCGAATGAAACCATCCATAAGAAAGAAACCGTTCCAAAGCTGACTTAATCAATAAGCTTCCAGCAGGTATATGTGCGACTTGATGGAAGCTTATTTTTAAGCACAGGTGGTCGGTTTTAATGATTTAGCGTCCACTCAAAGTTGCCGATAAAAGCAAGTCATTAAGTCTTTTAACGAACAATGCAGGATCATCTGGCTGACCGCCTTCGGCCAATAATGCTTGGTCGAAAAGAATGTGGCTCCAGTCATCAAAATGACTGTTTTCCGTTTTAAGCCGTTTTAGCATTGGATGATGCGGATTTATTTCAAGAATAGGCTTGGAATGATTTATTTTCTGTCCAGCTTGCTTCAGCAGACGCTCCAAATTACCGCCCATATCATAATTATCAGCAACAAGACAAGCTGGAGACTCGGTCAAGCGTAGCGTCACGCGAATGTCCTTCACCTTATCTTCCAGTGTTCTTTTCATTCGTTCGACGAGTTCCTGATATTCATCAGCTTCTTTTTGTTGCTCTTCTTTTTCTGCTTCATCCTCAAGATTGCCAAGGTCTAAACCACCTTTGGCAACAGACTGCAGTTGTTTACTATTGAACTCAGTCAAATGACTGACAAGCCATTCGTCAACCCTGTCTGCTAGCAACAATACTTCTATTCCTTTTTTTCGGAATACTTCCAAGTGAGGGCTGCTTTTAGCTGCTTTGAGAGTATCCGCAGTTATAAAGTATATTTTTTCCTGCCCTTCTTTCATACGGCCGATATAATCTTCGAGGGAAACCCCTGGCTCTTCAGATTCACTGGCAGTTGTTACAAAGCGAAGCAATTTGGCAATCCGGTCCCGATTGGTAAAATCCTCACCCACTCCTTCTTTTAAGACTTGACCAAATTCTCGATAAAATGTGCTGAATTTGTCTTTTTCATCATCAGACTCACCTTTGGCAAGATCTTCTATCATTCCCAACACCTTTTTGATAGAACCCGCTCTGATGGCCTCGATATCTTTCGACTCCTGTAATATTTCACGCGATACATTTAGTGGCAAGCTGTTTGAATCAATAACGCCACGAACAAAACGCAGATAATTGGGCATCAGTTTATCTGCATCATCCATGATGAAAACACGCTGTACATAGAGTTTAATACCATGACGGTGTTCCCTGTCAAATAGATCAAATGGTGCGCGTGACGGAATATAGAGCAATTGTGTATATTCCTGTCGACCTTCAACACGGGCATGCACATATGTCAACGGCGGCTCAAAGTCATGTGCGACATGCTTGTAAAATTCATGATATTGCTCCACAGTTATTTCACTCTTTGGCCGTGCCCACAATGCGCTCGCCTGATTGATGGCCTCATCCTCGTCAATTATTTTATTTTTCTTCTCTTCATCCGACCATTCTTCTTTTTTCATCAGGATTGGCAAGGTAATGTGGTCCGAATACTTACGGATAATATTGCGTAACCGCATACCATTTAGCAAATCGTCTTCTCCTTCACGCAAATGGAGAATAATCTCGGTACCACGTGTTTCCTTGTGAATCGTCTCTAGGCTATAATCACCCTCACCACTGGATTCCCAACACACACCATGTTCACTTGTGAGACCAGCGCGCCGTGTTTTGATCGTTACTTTGTCTGCAACTATGAACGCTGAGTAAAAGCCCACTCCAAACTGGCCTATCAAATGTGCATCTTTAGCTTGGTCGCCAGTTAATGATTCAAAAAACTCCCTAGTACCCGATTTGGCTATAGTGCCTATGTGATCAATAACTTCCTGTCGGGACATACCAATACCGTTATCCGTAACAGTTATCGTGCGGGCGTCAACATCATAACTGACTTGAATTCTCAAGTCAGAGTCGGATTCATACAGCGCAGCATCAGTTAATCCCTCAAATCTCAGCTTATCGGTCGCATCTGATGCGTTCGAAATCAATTCCCGTAAAAATATCTCCTTATTGCTGTATAAGGAATGAATCATCAGTTTGAGTAATTGTTTGGCCTCCGCCTGAAAGTTCAGATGTTCTTTAGTTGTTTCCATTTGCACAGTTCTCTCCTTCAAACAGTCAATTGAAAAAGAATGGGGATAAATTCCCTAATATCAAGTAAATGCGGGAAAAAATTCTTATTTGGAGCGATAGAATTAAATCGACGCGCTAGATAACAAGCGCTGGGTATTAATTACAGAAATCTATTCAAATCCAGAAATATGGATTTGTATGTTCGCTAATTTATTCAGACCAGTTTCAGTCACATTGAATTCTGAATGGCGTAAAGGCTCAGTCCCATCAACGACTGAGGAAAAATACCAAGTACAAGAACTGCTAGACAGTTTGCGCTGACCAACAATTTTACGTCGCCTTTGACTGTTAGTGGTTCTTCTGTTTCTGGCGCATCGAAATACATAAATTTAACTATTCGTAAATAATAAAATGCACCGATCAAAGAGAAAATAACTGCAGCAACTGCAAGCCAGACGAATCCAGCATTTACGACGGCTTGTAAGACTGCTAGCTTGGCATAAAAGCCTACCATGGGTGGAATGCCGGCCAATGAAAACATAAGTAGCATAGTCATCAACGCATACCATCCATTTCTTTTACTAAGTCCCTTAAAATCGCTGATCTTTTCCGCCTCAAAACCACTGCGCGACAAGATCATTATCATTGCAAAAGTTCCCAGTGTCATCAATACATATGTAATTACATAAAAGAGTGAGGCACTGTATCCATTCCAGTCTGCGCTTATAAATCCCAGAATCAGGAAACCCATATGCGAGATAGTAGAGTATGCCAGCATGCGTTTAATATTCGTTTGAGCTATTGCCACTATATTTCCAATTGCCATTGACAATACAGCAAGTATCACAAGCATACCCTGCCAGTCAGCAACCATCGCACCCATTCCTTCTATGAGCAGGCGCATCACAAAAGCAAATGCTGCAAATTTTGGAGCCGAGCCGATAAACAAAGTGATTGCAGTTGGCGCACCTTCATAGACATCGGGAGCCCACATATGAAACGGCGCGGCGCTCAGTTTGAAGCTGATGCCTGCAACAATAAAGACAAGGCCGATAACAAGTACATCATGATTTCCCACGCCATCATGAATGGCTTCCGATACGTTTAAAATATGTAATGAGCCGGTCGCACCGTAAACCATAGACATACCATAGAGGAGGAAGCCTGAGGCCAGTGCTCCAAGTACGAAAAATTTCATGGCTGCCTCTGTTGCTGCAAAGGAATCACGACGTAACGCAACCAACGCATATAAAGACAAAGACAACAATTCCAGTCCTATATAGAGCGTCAAGAAATGACTGGCTGAAATCATGACCATCATTCCAAGCGTCGCAAAGAGAATAAGGCTGAAAAATTCACCTGTCAAAATTCCACGTTCGCTCACATAGGTATATGAATAAATCAAGACAGCCGACACAGTGACATAAACCATTATTTTTAGAATGTCCGCCATAGTATCGTCAACAAACATTCCTGAGAATGTATAAATTGTCTCCGTTGAAAATGAGACAAATGTCAGCAATCCACACCCAATTAATGCAACCTGTGCAAGATAATAAGTGATGTAACGTTTTTTTTCACCAGTTGCAAGATCTGCCAGCATTATTACGCATACCATGATCAGTAAAAAAATTTCAGAATAAGCTGGTGTAAAATCAGGTGGTAAAAAATTCATTTATAAATCATCCTCATCTCGAGAAATTTATTATTCTTATAACTCACTACAATTTGCTGTTACTAATATGATCCAGCAGATTATCGACTGTCACATGCATAACATCGGTCAATGGGAATGGATACACGCCAAGCCACAAAACCGCAATGGCTAAAATGGCTAACAACACAAACTCGCGTTTGGACAAATCCCGCAATCCTTCCACTGATGGACTGGCTATAGCGCCAAAGATAACGCGCTTATACATCCATAAAGTATAGGCTGCACCAAAAATCAGCGTGGTTGCAGCAAGAAATGCATACCAAAAATTTACTTTAACTGCACCCATAATAACCATAAATTCACCAACGAACCCACTGGTTCCCGGCAGTCCTGCATTTGCCATCGCAAACAGCATAAAGAAAGCTGCAAAAGCAGGCATTTTATTTACGACGCCACCGTAATCGGCAATCTGCCTAGAATGCAATCTATCGTATAAAACACCGACACATAAGAACATGGCTCCGGATATGAATCCATGGGAAATCATCTGCACCATGGCGCCTTCTATTCCATAAGCATTAAATAAAAATAATCCAAGCGTCACAAACCCCATATGTGCAATAGATGAATATGCAATCAATTTTTTCATATCCGCCTGCATCAATGCGACAAGGCCTATATACACCACAGCAATTAACGATAGTGCAATCATCATTTCAGCCAGATAATGACTTGCATCAGGAGCGATCGGTAATGAAAATCTTAAGAAACCGTAACCACCTAGCTTCAACATGATGGCTGCCAGCACCACAGAACCACCGGTTGGTGCTTCCACGTGCGCATCTGGCAACCATGTATGTACTGGCCACATAGGTACTTTTACAGCAAATGCAAGCAAGAACGCTACAAAAATGAGTATCTGCGCACTTAGCGGTATGGGTAATTGGTGATAGTCAATAATCGAGAAGCTGCCTCCCGACGATTGATAAAGATAAATGAAAGCGACTAACATAAGCAGCGATCCGAGCAGGGTATACAGGAAAAATTTGATGGCAGCATAAACCCTGTTAGGTCCTCCCCAGATACCGATAATCAAAAACATCGGTATTAGTGACGCCTCCCAGAAGACATAAAACAATACAGCATCCATAGACGCAAAAACGCCATTTACAATACCCGACATTATCAGAAATGCTCCCATATATTGGGATACGCGTTCCTGTATGATCTGCCAACCTGCGATTACAACTAAAGGCGTTGTAAAACAGTTCAACAAAATTAACGGCATGGATATGCCATCAACGCCGATATGGTAATAAACATTCAGACGTTCAAACCAGACATGATTTTCAACAAATTGCATCGCGCTAGTTGCTGGATCAAATCCGGTATAGAGTGGAAGGGCTATTAAAAAGCCCAAAATTGAACCTGTTAGCGCTATCCAGCGGGCCAATGGTGCATTTCGATCACCTCCCGTCGCAAGGATTGCGATACCAACGAGGATTGGTAACCATATAATCAGACTTAAAAGCGGGAAACCAAACAGCATGTCATTTCCGTTCTATTTGTTAGAGTTATTCGTTGCGTTTTTATTGGAAAGGAATTATATTTTAATTCATGGACTTAGTATAGCCATATAGTTAGAATAGCAAAGATACCAACTATCATGGTGAAAGCATAATGATAAATGTATCCGGTCTGAAAACGTTTTGCTAAAACAGCAAACCCAGCAACCAATTTGGCCGATCCATTAACTATAAATCCATCAATTAATTTAATATCCCCAATTTTCCATAGACCGGAGCCTAGTGCACGCGCACCGCCGGCAAACAACCAAGAATACAATTCATCAATGTAATATTTTTTATCCAATATCGTATAAACAGGGCCAAATATTGTCTTTATTTTCGCCGGAATATCAGTTCTTATCGTATACAAGTACCATGCAGTCAGTATACCGGCAAGTGATAACCAAAATGGAGCCGTCACTAGTGCATGCAGCATCATTCCACCTATTCCGGTAAATTCGGCGGCCAATTTTTCTATTGCTGCATGCTCAGGAAGTACGTATATAACATTTTCAAAATAATCTCCGAATACGATTGGACCGATAAACCAACCTGCACCGACAGTCGGTATAGCTAAAACCACCAACGGTAACGTCACTACCCAAGGTGATTCGTGCAGATGCGATTTGGTATGTTCGTCCATCCTCGGTTTACCGTGAAATGTCATAAAAAGTAATCTGAATGTATATAACGCAGTAACAAATACCGTCGCCAGCACACAGAAATAAGCAAATCCTGCATAAGGAATATCAGCAAATGCAACCGCTTCTATAATTGCGTCTTTTGAAAAGAAGCCGGAAAACCCAGGTACTCCAGCACTGGCCAATGCTGCAATGAACATCGTCCAGTATGTAATGGGCATGTATTTCTTTAACCCTCCCATTTTTTCCATATTCTGTTCATGATGCATCGCAATAATCACTGATCCAGCACCTAGGAACAATACAGCTTTGAAAAAAGCATGAGTCATTAAATGAAATATCGCTGCTGAATAAGCTGATGCTCCAAGAGCGACAGTCATATAACCAAGTTGTGACAATGTGGAGTACGCAACAACCCGTTTGATATCGTTCTGTACGACAGCAACAAATGCCATAAATAGCGTTGTAATTCCACCCGCAACTAAAACGACCGAGAGCGCCACATCAGAAAGCTCGAACAATGGCGACATACGTGCCACCATAAAAATCCCCGCAGTCACCATTGTCGCGGCATGTATCAATGCAGAAATAGGTGTAGGACCTTCCATTGAGTCTGGCAGCCAAACATGCAAGGGGAACTGCGCCGATTTACCCATTGCACCTATAAATAACAGAATGCAAATAACGGTAATAACAAGCCATGAAGAACCAGGAATAAATTCAAAGCTCTCGCCTGCCAAGTCAGGTGCCTGCGCAAATACACCTGCATAATCCAATGTGCCGAAATGCATCAATACCAGTGCTATCCCCAGCAAAAACCCAAAATCACCAACCCTGTTAACGAGAAAGGCTTTTAAATTTGCATACGTGGCTGTTGGACGCGTATACCAGAAGCCGATAAGCAAATATGACACCAACCCAACAGCTTCCCAGCCAAAAAAGAGCTGTAAAAAGTTATTCGACATGACCAGCATCATCATCGAAAATGTAAACAAGGAGATGTAGCTAAAGAACCGTTGATACCCTGGATCTCCCTGCATATATCCAATGGTATATATGTGGACCATCAGCGAGACTAAGCTGACAACCACCATCATGGTAGCTGATAGCTGGTCGATCAAAAAACCAATTTCGAAGCTTGTATCGCCTGTCACAAGCCAAGTGTATACTGTTCCATTAAATACATTGCCGTTTAAAACATCCCGAAAAATAATTAAAGACGCGAGAAAGGAAATAAATACGAACGAAATAGTAATTCGATGACTCCAAACCGTACCTATATAACGGCCAAATAATCCGGCAACAATTGCACCCACCAAAGGCGCAAGCGGAACCAGTAAATAAAGTGTCTGCATGTCTGTCTATATATCTAAATGTCGGTTATTTTTTTATTCGGATCCGTGTCGTAACCAAACTAACCCTTTAAACGATCCAAATCATCTACATTAATTGTTTTTAGATTACGAAATAATACGACCAGTATCGCCAGCCCAATAGCAGCTTCAGCCGCAGCGACTGTTAGGATGAAAAAGACGAAAACCTGTCCTGATATATCCTGTAAATAGTGTGAAAAAGCAACGAAATTCATATTCACTGCAAGTAGCATTAACTCAATTGACATCAAAATAATGATGACATTTTTTCTATTGAGAAATATGCCTACTATTCCAATCGAAAATAAAATCGCACCCAGTACGAGATAATGAGACAACGAAACCAAGCTGACTTCCTCTTATTTTTTTTTCAAATAAATTTCACTAACAATCTGTTTTTTATTTCTTTCTTTCTGCCTGCATGGAAACAATACGAAGTCGTTCCGCTTTTTTCACGTTTACCTGTTTAGCGATGTCTAATGTTTTCTTATCTTCACGGTGACGCAAGGTGAGGGCAATTGCGGCGATCATTGCAACTAGTAACAAAACAGCAGCTAGTTCAAAAGCATAAACGTACTCTGTGTACAACAACCGTCCTAATTCTTTGGTATTACTATAATCTGCAGTTTTTGGCTCCGGTGCAGGCATCTCTTCAAGACTAAAATGCTGTCCAAACATAATCATAGCAATCTCGACAACCATCACCAGCGCCACAAGGCCACCAAGAGGAAACCACTTCCAGAATCCTTCCTTCAGTTTTTCCAAGTTTATATCAAGCATCATCACAACAAACAAAAACAGCACCATCACAGCACCAACATATACAAGCACAAGTGTAATAGCTAAAAATTCTGCTTCTAACAGCAGCCAGATACCAGCGCAGGTGACAAATGCCAGAACCAGTAGCAGCGCCGAATACACCGG
The DNA here is from genome assembly GCF_900110145.1 of Nitrosomonas marina. Classification (GTDB taxonomy): domain Bacteria; phylum Pseudomonadota; class Gammaproteobacteria; order Burkholderiales; family Nitrosomonadaceae; genus Nitrosomonas; species Nitrosomonas marina. The sequence goes on from NZ_FOCP01000020.1 coordinate 53,032, forward strand.
ATTACGAACGGTAATCACCCCCAAAGCTGACGCAATTAATACGGTTGAAAAAAAATAAAATATAAAATCCTGGAAATTCATCAGTTTCTATCCGTTCATTTCAGCGATAAGGCGCATCTGATTCTCGATCTTTGGCAATCTGTTCTTCATAGCGGTCACCTATTGCCAGCAACATTTCTTTCGTATAAATCAAGTCGCCCCGTTTCTCGCCATGATATTCAAGAATTCTCGTTTCAACAATTGAATCAACAGGACAGGACTCCTCACAGAATCCACAAAAAATGCACTTAGCAAGATCAATATCATATCTTGTTGTTCTTCTTGTGCCATCTTCCCGTTGTTCCGAGTCTATTGTAATTGCCATAGCTGGGCAGACTGCTTCGCACAATTTACAGGCTATACAACGTTCTTCGCCGTTTGGATAGCGTCTCAGGGCATGTAGTCCCCGAAAACGCGGTGACTGGGGCGTCTTTTCTTCCGGGTAATGTACTGTTATTTTGGGTTTAAAAAGATAACGCCCTGTAACCAGCATGCCTTTCCACAGTTCCAATAGCAGAAAAGTACTAAAAAATTTTTTGATTCGATTCATAATTTGCTCTCTTTTCTAGAACCAAAGATTGAGCGGAAAATCACCCCGCACAGTTTCAGGCAACTGCATGATACCACCCAGAACAACAATCCAAATAATTGTTATTGGAATAAATACTTTCCAGCCCAATCTCATAATTTGATCATAGCGATAACGAGGAAATGTAGCGCGAAACCAAAGAAAAAAGAATAATAAAAACGCTATTTTCAACAGTAACCAGATAAATCCCGGAATCATATTCAATGGTGCAATATCCAATGGCGGTAACCATCCACCCAGAAACAAGATTGCGGTCAAGGTTGCGACCAATATCATATTCGCGTATTCAGCTAGAAAGAACACTGTGAAAGCCATACCCGAATAATCTACGTGAAAGCCGGCTACAATTTCTGACTCACCTTCTGCCACATCAAATGGGGCACGATTGGTTTCAGCTACACCTGAAATAAAATAAACCAAGAACATTGGAAATAGCGGAATCAGATACCAGCTCAACAAACTATCACCTTGCTGTCCATTAACGATATCTCCCAGATTCAGACTTTGAGACATCATGAGAACGCACACTAGCGCAAATCCCATCGCAAGTTCATAGGATACTACCTGTGCTGCAGAACGCATCGCACCCAAGAAGGCATATTTTGAATTTGATGCCCACCCAGCTATGATCACACCATAAACCCCCATCGATGTCATTGCTAAGATATACAACAATCCCGCATTAATATCAGCCAGCACAAGTTCTGCAGAGAAAGGCACAACCGCCCAAGCAGCTAGGGCTGGCATAATCGTCAGTATTGGTGCAAGAATAAAAAGAAACTTGTTTGCTCCGGTCGGAATAACAATTTCTTTCATTAAGGCTTTCACCGCATCGGCTATTGGCTGCCCCCAACCCCGCAACCATGGTATGCCAAAAAATGTAACTCGATTAGGCCCGACACGGATCTGCATATACGCGATGATCTTACGTTCTGCAAATGTAAGATACGCAACTCCCAGCAACAATGGCACAATAATTGCGGATATAAATGTTACATTGGATGCAAGCGTATATAGCATCCCCCCCCATTCAAAGCCAAAAAGCTGTTCGAATATCTGACGTATAGATTCCATTAATAAATCCTAATCCTCAATGCATTAAATTTTTTCTATTGTTACCGCTCCAAACAGTGCGCCTAATGCATATGTTTTTGGATGAGCGCCAGGTAAGCGTACACAATTGGCTGGCAATCTATCATCACATGCTGCTTCCAATTTTATTGCCTCCTCTCCTTGTATTATTCGAATTTCGTCACCAGATTTAACATCAAGTGTTCTCATTAAAGAAGAAGCTAGCCAAGCTTTGATAGAATTCGCATCGTGTGTCTCCTGTAGAGAATCTGCCCGACGCACTATCGGGTCAGCTTGGTATATAGGTATTTCTCCAATACGCTGAATAATACCTTCTTGATGAACACCAAAGTCTAAAACTGAACCTCTAATACTGTTGCTCAAGTATTTATCCAAGTCGACGTCTGTTAAAAAAATATCATCGCGCACCTGCTCAACCGTTTCATATTCAAAACCATTCAAACTCAATAAATTTGCCAATACTCGCAATACTTTCCAAGCAGGCCTCGCTTCACCGAGAGGAGAAACAACGCCATTAAAACTTTGGGCGAGCCCTTCTGTATTGACAAATGTTCCGGAAGTTTCAGTAAATGGTGTGATAGGTAGCATTACATCAGCATATTCATGTACGTTCCCTTTGTAGATGCTCAGAGACACCACGAAATCTGATGCTTTCATTGTGTTCATTGCTTGCTGAGCATTATACGTATCGAATTCAGGTTCCACGTTCATGAGGATAAAACCGCGGCATTTATTTTCAACAGTCCCGCCAAGCATTTGCGCAGCATTCAGCCCAGCAGGTGCTCCTGTATATAATCCAACCGCTGCTGACAGGCCAGTTAAATCAGGTATGGCTCCAGCCATGTATGCACCTACACTATTAGCTGCTTCACCCAATACTCCAAATGCCGCCCCGGATACCTCAGCAATTGCATTTGATAAAATATGAATCTTTGTATAATCCGGATGATGCTGCACCAAATTCCCTAGATACACCGCAGCTGGTGTATTTTCTATCAAACTCAGGGCAATGGCTTTAGTTTGCGATGTTTCTTCATCTTGAATAGAGGACAGTATTTCTTTAAGTTCGTGCGGATATTCAATGCCTTTCGCCGCTGACACCTCCTTTAGCACGCCAGCCAGTGTTCTCGCAATCATATCCGGAGCAGCAATGACTTTATTGCTAACTTTAGTCAACAAATCGTCATCTACCGGGTTGATAACATTAAGCGCCATGCCTTTCTTTACCGCCTGTCTGATTCTTTGTGCAATCAGCGGGTGGTCTTTTCTTAATGTACTACCAACTATCAGAATTGATTTCTGCTCAGATATTTCCGCAATACTCGTACCTAGCCATGGAATACCATGCAATTGCTTATCAGCACTGAAATCTGATTGACGTAATCGGTGATCAATATTGCCACTTCCATATTCGCGCATCAATTTTTGAAGCAGATATAACTCCTCTGTTGTACTATGTGCAGAGCCGAGTGCACCCAGTCCTTGAGCACCATATTTTTCCTTGATCATCAGTATATTGTTCGCTGCAAATTCCAGCGCTTCCTGCCAACCGCATTGCTTCCAAACTCCATTCTGTTTGATCATCGGCCGCGTCAATCTATCTTCCGAATTTAAGCCTTCATAGGCAAAGCGGTCCTTGTCTGAAAGCCAGCATTCATTAATCGCTTCGTTATCTCGAGGAAGTACTCGCATAACGCGATTCTGTTTTACTTGAACAACCAAATTCGATCCCAGACCACAGTGCGGGCTTATCGATTTCCTACGTGACAACTCCCATGTACGAGCCGTATAACGAAAAGGTTTACTGACTAAAGCGCCCACAGGGCATAAATCTATTACATTCCCTGATAATTCTGAATCAACTGTTTTACCAACAAAAGACAGAATTTCTGAGTGTTCACCGCGACCAGCCATTCCAAGTTCCATAATACCTGCGATTTCTTGGCCGAAACGCACGCACCGAGTACAATGAATGCATCGAGTCATATCAGTAGAAATCAGTGGCCCCAGGTTTTTATTGGTAACCACCCGTTTTGCTTCCTGATAGCGCGATCCACTTGAACCATAGCCAACCGCAAGGTCTTGCAGTTGACACTCACCGCCTTGGTCACAAATCGGACAGTCCAGAGGATGGTTAATCAACAAAAACTCCATAACACCCTTTTGTGCCGTCACGGCCTGCTTAGAATGGGTATACACTTTCATACCATCCATAACTGGCGTAGCACAGGCTGGCAATGGCTTAGGCGCTTTTTCTACCTGAACCAGACACATCCGACAATTTGCCGCTATCGATAACTTTTTGTGATAACAAAAATGTGGAATATAAATTCCGATTTCTTTGGCACCATCCATAATGGTGCTGCCTTTAGGTACGGAAACAGTTTTACCGTCGATTTCAATATTGACCATCGGCTACAATTCTTTTTTAAAAATTTCGTGTTAAATAAAGCGAAGCATATTCATTTGGGATGCCAATCAAACACTCACTTACTCACACCATGCACTTCTTATGTTCAATATGATATACAAACTCATCTCTGAAATGCTGAATCATGGCTCGAACTGGCATTGCTGCAGCATCACCTAGCGCACAAATTGTCCTACCCTGAATGTTGTCAGCTATATCGTCAAGCAGCTCAATATCTTCTTGACGGCCCTTTCCATGTTCAATACGATTTATGATGCGATAAAGCCATCCTGTGCCTTCACGACAGGGAGTGCACTGACCACAGGATTCCTCAAAATAGAAATACGATAAACGTTCAAGAGCTCTCACCATACAGGTCGTTTCATCCATAATTATGACAGCGCCAGATCCCAGCATTGAACCCGCTTTAGCAATGGAATCATAATCCATATCTGTTTCCATCATAATCTCACCCGGTAGAACCGGCATCGACGATCCTCCGGGTATGCATCCCTTCAGCTTGCGACCATCGCGCATCCCTCCGGCCAAATCCAGTAACTCTGCAAATGGTGTGCCCAACGGAATTTCGTAATTTCCGGGTTTGTTCACATGCCCGGATACTGAAAATATCTTTGTACCACCATTATTTGGTTTGCCCAGTTTCAAATATTGTTCACCGCCGTTACGAATGATCCAGGGAACAGACGCAAAAGTTTCGGTGTTGTTTATCGTAGTCGGCTTCCCATACAAGCCAAAATTTGCCGGGAACGGTGGCTTAAAGCGGGGTTGTCCCTTTTTGCCTTCTATAGACTCGAGCAGCGCTGTTTCCTCTCCGCAAATATAAGCGCCGTACCCGTGATGATTGTACAGTTGGAAGTTAAAAGAAGAGCCTAAGATATTCTCACCGAGATATCCTGCCGCCCTTGCTTCATCGACAGCTTCCTCCATACGCTCGTAAGTTTCCCAAATCTCTCCGTGTATGTAATTATAGCCGGCTTTTGCGCCCATTGCATACGCTGCGATAATCATTCCTTCAATCAGAATATGTGGGTTATAACGCAAAATATCTCGATCTTTAAATGTACCAGGCTCACCTTCGTCTGAATTACATACGATGTATTTATCTCCCTGATATTCCTTGGGCATAAAACTCCATTTCAGGCCTGTCGGAAATCCGGCACCACCGCGTCCACGTAAAGCAGATACCTTGACTTCTTCTATTATTGCTTCAGGAGTTAGATTTTGTGACAAAATTTTTCTAAGTGCCGCATATCCATCTCTTTTCTCATAACTTTTCAAGCGCCAGTTCTCAGAATCTGATGGATCAACACCGTTAAGCAGTGTTAGCGGATACGTTTTCATTTGCGCATTTCCTCCAACATCTCATCTATTTTTTCGTTAGACATGAAACTGCACATACGCTTATTATTTACCAGCATAACAGGCGCATCTCCACACGCACCCATACACTCACCTTCTTTCAATGTAAATTTTCCGTCGGACGTCGTTTCATTAAATCCAATACCCAATTTCTGTTTTAGATATTCTGCCGCATTATTTCCACCTGACAACGCACAAGGCAAATTTGTGCAAACGGTTATCTTGTACTGACCCAGGGGCTCGAGATTATACATGTTGTAAAATGTAGCCACCTCATACACAGCAATTGCTGGCATATCCAAATAATCCGCGATGAAATTCATTGTCTCGTTAGCCAGCCATCCTTTTTCGTCTTGCGCAATTGCTAAGGCGGACATAACTGCAGATTGCTTTTGATCGGCTGGATACTTCGCTATCTCATGGTCAATTTTTTTCAGGGATTCAGCACTTAACATTTTTATTATCTATCTATTTCACCAAATACAATATCTTGTGTCCCAATGATTGCAACCACATCTGCAATCATATGACCACGAGACATCTCATCGAGCGCAGCCAAATGTGCAAAACCAGGCGCCCTAATTTTCAATCGATAGGGCTTGTTAGCACCGTTGGAAACTAAATAAATTCCGAATTCACCTTTAGGATGTTCGATACCTACATAAGCTTCTCCCGGAGGCACGTGAAATCCCTCCGAAAAAAGTTTGAAATGATGAATCATTTCCTCCATATTCTGCTTCATGTTGATACGCGATGGCGGAGCAACTTTATGATTATCGGTTATCACCGGACCCGGATTCTTCCGCAGCCAGTCAACACATTGTTTAATTATTCGGTTGGACTGACGAAATTCTTCCATACGCACTAAATAGCGATCATAACAGTCACCATTGGCGCCTACAGGAATATCGAATTCCATCTGATCATAAACCTCATAAGGTTGTTTTTTTCTCAAATCCCATTCCACACCAGACCCACGCAACATCGGCCCTGTAAAGCCAAGTGCTTTTGCGCGTTCAGGCGAGACCACGCCAACATCCACAAGTCGCTGCTTCCAAATACGATTATCTGTCAGCAACGTTTCATATTCATCCACATAGGTTGGAAAGCGCTCGGTAAAATCTTCTATGAAATCAAGCAAGGATCCTTCTCTGTTTTGATTTCTTATTCGTGTCTGCTTATCGCTGTGAATGGCCGAAGACTGGTATCTAGGCATTGTATCGGGAAGGTCTCTATATACGCCGCCTGGCCGATAATAGGCAGCATGCAATCTCGCACCGGAAACTGCTTCATAGCAATCCATCAGATCTTCTCGTTCCCGGAATGCATAAAGAAACATGGTCATCGCTCCAACATCAAGTGCATGCGCACCAATCCACAGCAAATGATTCAATATTCGAGTTATTTCATCAAACATCACCCGTATATACTGCGCACGTACCGGCACATCTATCTGCAGCAATTTTTCGATAGCCATCACATAGGCATGCTCATTGACCATCATTGACACATAGTCCAATCGATCCATATATGGAACTGACTGCAAATATGTTTTATTCTCCGCGAGCTTCTCGGTGGCACGATGCAATAGGCCGATATGCGGGTCTGCACGCCGAACTACTTCTCCATCTAGCTCCAGGACCAAACGCAACACGCCATGCGCTGCCGGGTGTTGCGGTCCAAAATTCATGGTGTAATTTCTTATTTCCGCCATACTTTGATTTAAAAATCTGATCGTTAATTAAGCGAGTCCGATACTAATCCGCATGGCTATCGCCATAATTTTGCTCGCGGATTACAAGTGGTGTTATTTCACGTGGTTCTATGCTGACAGGCTGGTAAACAACACGTTTTTGATCTTCATCGTAACGCATTTCCACATAGCCTGAAATTGGAAAATCTTTACGAAACGGATTACCGACAAAACCATAATCGGTCAATATTCTTCTAAGATCTGAATGCCCCGGAAATACGATTCCGAATAAATCGAATGCCTCTCGTTCAAACCAATTCGCTACCGGCCAAATATCTGTAACCGAATCCACTACCGGAAACTCACTATCTTGTGCGAACACCTTCATACGCAAACGCTGATTTAGATCTACGGACAGCAAATGATAGACTACTGCAAAACGTCCGCCATCATATTGCCCTAATGCATGTGTATCATCTCCGTAGGTCGAATAATCCACTCCACAGAGATCTATCAGAGTGTCAAAACCTAGGTCTTGGTGGTCACGTAAAATCTCGCTGACCGAATGCACATGATTCGCTTGAACCACTATTGTCAGCTCATCAAAAAGTTGATGCAGGCTTACGAAACGACCTGCCAGAATTTTCTCTAGCCCCTCAGCCAGAACTTTTATTTTATTAGTATCCATATACTTACGACCGAGCAATCGTATTTGTGCGTTTTATCTTATTTTGCAACTGAATGATGCCATACAACAGCGCCTCTGCAGTAGGTGGACAACCAGGCACATAAATATCAACCGGCACAATGCGATCACAACCACGAACAACTGAGTAAGAGTAATGATAATATCCGCCGCCATTGGCACATGATCCCATTGAAATTACCCAACGCGGTTCTGCCATTTGATCATAAACTTTTCTCAATGCAGGAGCCATTTTATTGCATAGAGTGCCAGCCACGATCATCACATCCGATTGCCTGGGACTTGGACGAAAAACCACTCCGAAACGATCCAGATCGTAACGGGAAGCTCCGGTCTGCATCATCTCTACTGCGCAGCAAGCCAGCCCAAATGTCATTGGCCACATGGATCCTGTTCGCCCCCAGTTAATCACAGAATCAAGACTCGTTGTAACAAATCCTTTTTCTAAAGCACCTTCAATACTCATATTATTAATCCCACTCCAGTGCGCCCCGCGCCCATTCGTAGATAAAACCCACCACCAAAATGCCAAGGAATACCATCATCGCAACAAAGCCGAATAACCCAATCTCATCAAGCACTATTGCCCATGGAAATAAAAACGCAATTTCCAAGTCAAATAATATAAACAGTATCGCAACGAGATAATAACGCACATCAAACTTCATGCGCGCATCTTCAAACGCCTCAAAACCACATTCATAGGCTGACAATTTTTCTTTATCAGGCCGATTGGGCGCAAGTAACCATCCACCGATCATACATCCGGCACCAACCACAAAACCTACAATTAAAAATAACAAAATTGGGAAATAATTTTCAAGCATTTCTATTTTAGTTTATTCGTAAATCAATAGAGGCCTTTAAGTTGGCTAGAGAAATACGTCCACAAGCTCTTTTTGGCATTTAATCTATATGGTGCCGACGGCGAGAATCGAACTCGCACGGCTTTCGCCACCGCCCCCTCAAGACGGCGTGTCTACCAGTTCCACCACGTCGGCGGCTAACTTTGAACCTTTGCCAACGGTTCTGATAAAACCTTAAATATATTAATCGGGTATCTGGTCTGCTTTCGAAGCACGCTCTGCTTCAGTCACACTTGGCACCACAATTTCATCATTTTCTGGTTTTGCTTCGATGGAATCTTCTGGCACTGCGTTATCTTTTTGTACCTCAATTTCATCGAACGCGCCCATAATTCCAAGATCTTCAGTTTGATTCATCGAAAGATATGTCAGGCTCAGGCTCGTAATAAAAAACATTGTCGCGATTATCCCTGTCGTTCTGCTTAAGAACGTAGCAGAACCACTAGCACCAAACAAGCTTCCAGCGGAGCCACTACCAAATGCTGCTCCCATGTCCGCACCTTTGCCTTGCTGCAGCAGTATCAAAACAATTAATACTACCGCCAATATAACATGAATTGACCAAACCAAGGTTTCCAAAGTTTAACTCCAAATAATTTTAACTACGTATTGCACTGCAAATGGCGACAAATTCTTCGGCAATCAGCGATGCACCACCAATCAATCCGCCATCAATATCCGGCATTGCAAACAATTCTGCTGCATTATTTGCCTTCACACTTCCGCCATATAAAATCGTAAGCCCAGAAGCCACATCCGCATTTTGTTTTGCCACGCTCTGCCGAATAAAATGATGTATATCCTGCGCTTGTTGTGGAGTTGCTGTTTTTCCTGTTCCAATCGCCCAGACAGGTTCATATGCGATTACGGCATTTCTGAATGATTCAACTCCTGCCAGCTTCACTACTGTATTTAACTGCTCATAAATGACATGCTCAGTAATATCGGAGTCACGTTGCTCAAGCGTTTCACCCACGCATAAAATCGGCACCAGCCCCGCTTTTTGTGCAGCAAGATATTTTTCACCCGCTATTTGATTGCTTTCTCCAAAAAGCATTCTTCTTTCTGAATGCCCCACTATGACGTATGTACACTCAAAATCATTTAACATGAGTGCCGAGACTTCACCGGTGTAAGCACCACTTTCATGTTGGCTGACGTTCTGTGCACCCCATTTAATAGTCGAATTGTTCAGCGCGGATTGAGCTACTGCCAAATATGGATATGGAACGCACACCGCATAACTGGTATTGCTTCCAATTGTGGAAATATCTGTAACCAGCGTATTTAATAGCGAAACGCTATCTTTTAGGCTACCATTCATTTTCCAGTTACCAGCAACCAGCTTCTCTCGCATTTTGTATTCCTTGCTTACTCAAAATGGGCGATGCTACCTCTGATTTGCTGACGAGTCAATGTTATTGCCTATGACAAGTATGCAGAAGTGGTCAGGCATATAGCCTGCGCAGGTTCAAAAAAAGGGCTAAGTAGTTCGTGTTTTGTGTGGAACCAAGAAGTTAAATTACTAATGATAATTCATCAACAAAATACTACTATTATCCAAACCGACCTGTAATATAATCTTCAGTTTGCTTATTTTTGGGCTTGATAAATATATCATCTGTTTCACCAAATTCTATCAATTCACCGAGGTACATATACGCCGTGTAATCAGACACTCTAGCGGCCTGTTGCATATTATGCGTCACTATTAAGATTGTTACCTTATCCTTTAGGTCAGCTATTAACTCTTCTATGCTTGCAGTAGCTATCGGATCCAATGCTGAAGTCGGCTCATCGAATAACAGTATTTCAGGATTAGTTGCCAGTGCACGTGCAATACACAACCGCTGCTGTTGTCCACCAGAAAGGTTAAAAGCCAAATGATTTAAGCGATCTTTGACTTCATTCCACAACGCTGCGTTTCTCAATGCATCTTCAATTTTTTCATCGAGTATAGCCCGTTGTTTTATTCCTCTTACTCTTAAACCATATGCAACATTTTCATATATTGACTTTGGAAATGGATTTGGTTTCTGGAAAACCATACTGATACGCATTCGTACTTCAATTGGATCAACCTTTGGCGATAAAATATTAACATTATCTGGATACAATACAATATCGCCTTCATAACGGTTTCCAGGATACAAATCATGCATACGGTTATAGCATCTCAGGAAAGTTGATTTACCACAACCGGATGGTCCAATAAGTGCTGTGATCTTTTTATCATGCAGCACCATATCGATATTTTTCAATGCATTAAATGTACCATAATAAAAACTCAGATTTTTGACTTCTGACTTGTACCGATTTATCACTGCACTCTCTTGCATTTTTTTACCATTTAATGTTTTTACGCATGCGGTAACGCAAATAAATTGCCAAACCATTCATTGTCAATGTCATAACAACCAATACCAACCCTGCTGCCGCCGCATTCAGCTGAAACGCTTCTTCAGGTCGTGACACCCAGTTAAACATTTGAATCGGCATCACTGTAAATGGTGCAGTCAGCCATTCAAACGATATAAACGGAAACTCATTTGTAACAGGAGATGGTGGTAGAAAAGCAATGAATGTTAAAGCACCTATCGTGATTATAGGAGCTGTTTCACCTATGGCACGAGCGAGTCCAATAATAATACCTGTCAAGATTCCAGCAGAGGAATACGGCAGCAAATGATCAGAAACCGTCTGCCATTTCGTTGCACCCAGAGCGTAGGCACCCTCACGGATCGCTATCGGTATCGATCTTATAGCTTCTCTTGTGGCCACAATCACTACTGGCAATATAAGCAGTGCAAGTGCCATACCTGCTGCAAGAATGCTTTGACCAAAACCCAATTGATAGACAAATAACCCTAAAGCCAGTAAACCATAAATAATCGATGGCACACCCGCCAGGTTTGTCACATTGATTTCAATTATTTCTGTAAACAGATTTTTGGGCGCATATTCTTCAAGGTATACGCCTGCTCCGACTCCCAGTGGTACCGCCGATACGGCTGTGACCAACATTACCAATGTAGTCCCAACCCATGCTGATAGTATCCCCGCAGATTCCGGTCGGCGTGATGGAAACGAGGTAAAGAAATCCCAGGACAATCTTGGCAACCCATCAATTAACATTTGCGCAAATAATGCAATAAAAGTCAGAATTGCAATCATGAGCGCAATAATTCCAGTTATCATAAACAATAAATCCCAACGTTTATGATTGCTTATTTTTTTTCTAAGATCATCGAGCTCATTGGCACTTTTGGTGCGTTCCAGAAGCCCGCTTTTATTTTTAATAAATTTCACGATATCTTTTGCGCAGTTGATGGCCAATAATATTGAATATCAGTGTTATTAATAACAATGTTAGCCCTGCAGCAAAAATAGTTTGGTATCCGACACTGCCATGCGGCAAATCCCCCAAACTGACCTGTACTATATATGCTGTAATCGTTGCTGCGGGTTCCATAGGATTCCAAGTCAGATTGGGTTGCATACCTGCTGCAATTGCAACTACCATCGTTTCTCCAACAGCTCGGGATATACCTAGAATATACGCTGCCGCGATTCCAGAAAATGCTGCAGGCGTCACAACCCGTAAAGCAGTCTGAAATCGAGTTGCTCCCATCGCATATGACCCTTCACGCAATTGCATCGGCACAGCTCGCATTGCATCTTCCGTCATCGAACTGACATACGGAATAATCATTATTCCCATCACCAAACCAGCCGATAACAAACTAAAACCTGGCAACTCAGGAAAAATCAACTGCAGTAGAGGCGTTACAAACAACAATGCAAAATACCCATATACCACTGTCGGAATGCCCCCCAGCAATTCCAAAAATGGTTTGGCAATTTCGCGCACTGCAAAAGGTGCGAATTCAGAAAGATAGATTGCAATAATTGTGCCTAAAGGTAATGCCACCAACAGAGCAACCGCTGAACTAACCACAGTACCCGCTACTAGCGGCAAAATACCGTAATGTGCATCATCAAATAATGGTGTCCATTGTGTATCGGTCAGGAATTCCCAAATAGACACGTGCTTAAAAAAAACAACTGACTCCTTCACCAACATCATAATTATAGCCAGCATGATGACAACGGAAAGCAATGCAGACAAAAACAATATCGATTCTATAAATCGTTCATGAATTTTACGGCGATAGCTATAGCCTAGCTTGCCTACATATTCCTTTTTACTCGGCAATTCTTTTGACACAGGATTTTGTATGAACAAATTGACTGGATATTTTGCCAGCAAGATATTTGGTGAATTAGGTAATTTTGTGCACTTCTGTCAAACCAACACAGATTGACGAGCAACTACCTGAGCGCTGGGTTTCTATTAATTAAACTCCACCAAATTTGTTTCTCTCACATAGCAGACGCAAATGCAATTCTGAAACCATAATAATTCACTTTTGCCTGGCTTCAGAATTGCTCATATGTTGATTGTTGTTGATTACGACAAATTATTAATAATCGTCGTCGTCATCGTCATCGTCATCTTCCTCCCAATCATCCCAGCCGTCTTCCTTCAGCACAAGCTCGCCCTGCTCTTTGCTGGCATCCAGGTCCGTCATCGGCGCTTCTTCATGCACCAGGTTCTGATGACA
>NZ_FOCP01000015.1 GCF_900110145.1 Nitrosomonas marina
GTCCGTGCTTCGCCCTCAATGAACCTACTCATGGAATACTCCAATTAACTGGAAAGTAAAATTATATAACCAATTGGGTTTTCACACAGTCTGGGCCAAATCCAGTCAGTCAAATTCTGTCGATATATAAATCCCTTATAATCTGGTTTAGTTATAATGAAACTAAATCAAAGTATTAACATGTAAATTATAGTGATAGCATGCAACTTGAAGTGTTAGATTTCATTTTTGACGTAATATATTGTTGTGTGTCATTTCGGATGTCTAATCTCTAGTTAGATTTAAAAGGGCACGTATCCATTGAGTAGTATTTTTCCAAACTGGATGTCTGATTTGGCAATAGCTAGTTCAATAATCGGACTAGGTGTAACTGTGTTTCTTTTTTTTGAAGCGCGAGCGATTAAAAATTCTTTCTTGCGTAGAGCTAGACTTCCCGAAGTCCTGGAAGAGCTCGTTCAGGCTAACAGAAAGATTTCAAAACATCTCAAAAATTGGGAGGCAGAGTACAGAGAAGGACTTGAGCAATTTTCAATTGCCAAAAGCCTTCTAGATAATGTGCAACAAAAACTCCCTGAGCCAGAAAAGAAAAAAGTTGCAGTGTATCTACGTTCCCTTGAAACACGTAAGTTCTGGGTGCTGAAAAAGCCGATAATTACCGCAACCGAGGATGAAGCATGGGAACTATACACCGGTTTATCCGGGTTAATCACTAGCCTAAAGCAACTTCAAAAAGACTCCAAGTGGGATTGATGATGGATATTGAAGATAAATCTGAGAAGCTAATTGTAAAGCTCACACGAGAAACATATTCCGCCAGTGTTTCGTGGGAGGTAAAAAAACCTCCTACAGGACTTACGGAGGGATCAAATGATGTCTTTCCGCTTTACCTAGAAACTCATTACAAAAACGTAGACATCGGTTTGTTCCAAAAAAGGTATAAGCATTTCTACGATGAACTTGAGTATTCCTGGGCTGAAGAAATTGGCATGTGCATTACCGGCGAACAGGGGCGCGTATTGTGGGAATACAAAGAGAGCTCTCCCGCGTTGCTGAATCTGTTTGAGGCAGCTCGTGAACAAGCATCTGGCATAAATGGCATCCTCGATAACTTGCTCGAAGACTAATCAAACAGACGGTCAAACCGTTCGCCAGCGGCTCACTCGAACATTCAGCACTCTGCAGCGTTTGCGCATAGCTTCGCCATTGTTGCGCAAACAGCGCTTCATGCTAAATGCCGCTTATCTTGGCGTTAGGCTCAAATAAGGAGTAATTGGAATTGGAAGAAGTTTTCGGTGGAAATGCGATTGCTCTATTTGGGGCCATGTTTGCTGCGATTGTGGCAGGCTTTTTTGCTTTCATGAATTTGATATCTTCCAAGGAACAGAAGGTATCTGAATTTAGACAAGATTGGATAAATTGTTTACGTGATTCTGTTTCGAATTACATTTCGTCACTAACGTATTTATCTACACTATATAAGCATTACACCGAAAGTACGAACCCGAAGAAGGATAAGTTCGAAATGGCGAGGGGAGTTGAGGATGTGTACTCGAAAGTAAATACCTCATACAACGATATAGTTTTCAGAATCAATGAAAACGAAAAAAATCCTAAAGGGAGAAAAATTAACGACAGATTTTTAAAAGCACTTTCAGTTACAAGGCAACACTACAATAAATCTGAATTTTCCAAGGCAAGAAATTCTTGTGATGAGTTAAGAGAGGCTACAAAGCCTCTTTTAAAATTTGAATGGGTTCGAGTAAAGTCCGGTGAACAAAACTACAGAATTGCTAAAATTGTTTCGATAATAGTTTTGATCATTGGTATCGTAATAGCAGTTTTAAATGCACATTTGATCTGGCAATACAATAATCATCAGCAAGCTCAAAATTCAGCACCTAACAAAAAACTCAACAGGGACGAGGCGAAAAACGCCTCGTCCCTTAAAGTACACTAGTTAAGCGTTATACTGTATAAAGGAATTTGCCATATCAGACCGGCCACTATGGATCGCTTTCAGCCAAAACCGGGAAGTCATTTTTTTCAAAAAATCACTTATAATTTGGCTTCATTATAGTAAAAGCTAAATTTTCGCTTTAGATTATATTTTTGACTAAATATAATATTTCGTTATCCCAGATTTCCCGTTCGGAAAATTTCTAATGGAAGCCATTAGAAAAACTTGTTGAATATAAGGTTGTTTCTATAAGTATTTGATTGGTTTTTCGTTATTGGGAATTCGCTAATGGAAAATCTGGGGTTATTCCGAAGTCTAATTCTCTAACTAACGCTTATAAAGAGGATGGAAAATGATATGCAACCTAACAACAATTTTCGAAATGTTGCAGAATTAAGAACGGGAGATGTACTTTTATGTCACTGTGACCCATCAAAAGATTTTGTTGCCAAGAAGATAAATGATGTTACTGGTAGCGAGTATTGCCATGCTGCAATTTACTATGGCGATTCATTGGCGGCAGAGTCAAGAGCTAAAAACGGAATCAAGAAAGGAAAAATAGAGAAGGTCAAGGCGTCTGATTTAGTTTCGAGGTACGGACATATTGCTGTAGTTCGTCAACCTGATGCATGGGTAAGTGATAACAGAGTTTCAGCGTTAAAATTATTTATTGATAAAGTTGTCGAGAATCAAGTCAAGTATAATTTTGAAGGCATATTAAAATTTAAAAATAGCAAGGAATTGCACGAATTTCATATTTATGAAAAATTAGTTAGCTACTTTGACGACGATTTAATACCGGAACCAACTGATAAACATCAATATTTTTGCTCGGAGTTTGTTTGTGACTGCTTCATTGCAGTTGGTTTTCTTCAACCCAGCGCTGCAATACTGTATCAATCTAACACTTTTTCCCCTGGCGATTTAAGCAAAGATCCTACTTTTGGAACTTTCTGGGGTTATTTAACCGACAGAAATAATTACAGCGTAAGTGATAATGACCATTTCTACTACGCTACACCGTACGATGTGTTATTTGACGTATAGCAAGTACAGTTCGGACACAAACTACTACTCTATGTTCCGTTTGCGTAGCACAGCTTCAACGTTAGATTTCTATAGGAAGATGACATGCACGAAATTGAAAAAAATAAGCCATGTTAATAATTCACATCGACTAATACGGTACTTGTTACGAAAGCCTAGTTTTATGTTTGCTGCATTATGCATGTATGCAGGCATGGGTGAGCTAATACAAGCAAACATAAAACGTTAAGAAATTAATTCAATACCAAACTGAATTTATTTGGTTCTCAAATCAAACTCACAGGGATGATTCCGTTGATAACGTTAGTAAATCTTCAATCAACTCCAAATCAACTTTTCCACTCACTTTGAATGTGCGGTATAGCGATGTGACTATTAGAGCTTGTTTTTTAGGAGACGGTATAAAACTGTTGTTCTTTTTAACTAATTCTAATTTTTCAAGTATCTCTCCGAGTAATTCATGATCAATAACTTGTAAATGTTTGCCAAAATCACTGTCTAAGGCTTTAGCAGTCAATATTTCAGATATAGTAATTAAAAAGATTTCTTCAAATGCTGCTGTGCTTTCATTGGGCGACAAGTTTTTATACTCATCATTTTCCATCGTAGAATCAATCGAATGTATTGCAGAAAGTAGATCATCTTTGCTTAGTTTGAAGAGTTTCATCAAGACAATCCCAAGATTTATCAAATAAAATTCGTCAACACCTGTTTGTTCATTCTGGAACGATGAATGCCGTTTGTTGGTTAAGATATAAGTAACATCCACCCCCAAGCTTATTGCCCGTTTTAAATAGCTGGTATCTGGCTCTCTATCGCCTGATTCATAACGTTTCTGACTACTAATAGAAACACCAACATTTTTAGCAAAAGTGGTCTGACTCAGACCAAGTCTTTTTCTTTCTTGAACAAGTCTTTTACCTATATCCATAAATTTATCTTGACATAGCCCCTTACGGAGCCTATATTCCAATCTATTCGGTTCCGTTTGGAACTATTTTAAAAGGAGTATCTGTGAAAACTGAAAAATTACGTACACGTGAACAAGTACTTAGTGATTTTAAACGTAAAGGAATCAGTCTGGCTAGTTGGTCTAAAAAAAATGGTTTTTCACCGGTAACAGTTTTCCAAGTATTAAATGGAACAAATTCATGCAGTAGAGGTGTCGGCCACAAGATAGCCGTTACTTTAAGAATTAAAGAAGGCGAAATAGTTGAGTAAAAACCCGTGAAAAAACTTTTTGTTAATCACGGGTTTTGCACGGGTTTGATTAAAACCCTTGAAACCCTTAATATTTTATATTAATCAATGAGTAATATAAAAAAATCGGTAAAAGGGGAAAATTTAGAAAACACGGGTTCTGACGCCGATTTTTGGTTACCAGTTTCTGCTGTTTCTAAACTTACCGGAAAACATGAAGATTCTATAAGGGAAGCTTGTGCTGAACGAAGTGGAAAATATCGCGGTGGCAGTTACATTTTTAGAAAACAAGGTAAACGTTATGAAATTCTTCTAACCAGCTTACCAGATGCGGCACAATATAATTACTGGCTTGACCATCATCGACCTGCTGAAATCAACTTCCCTGTAGCAATTCAAGACCAAAATATTTCTTTCATTGATCATGAGACGTTAGAGGTAATAGCAGACAACTACAGCCACAAATCCTCAGGTTTCAAAGAAGAAGCTCAAAGAAGAGTTCTTATTCTTGATGAATATTTAAAATTAGTAACTGGCGGGATTAAGAAAGGCAGTGCATTAGAAATCATTAAATCACGTCACGAAAATATTTCAAAAGCAACTTTATGGCGATGGTTAAAAATTGTAAAAAATTACCCACGTCAGTATTGGGAAATAGCGCTTGCTCCGGAGTATAAAGGCCGCGAAAGAAAAGAGATACCGCCTGAAGCTTGGCATTTCTATCGTCATAACTACGGTCAACAATCAGAACCAGATGCAACTGTCATCTATCATGAAACAAAGAGACAAGCCAAGGCCAAAGGATGGGGCGATTTACCGAGTCTCAAAACATTCATTCGTCGCTGGAAAAGCGATGTTCCAGAAAATGAAAAGATATTGGCTAGAAAAGGGAGAAAAGCATTAAAAGAACATTTGCCTTACTTGAAGCTTGATTATAACTCTTTGGTAATTCATGAAGTATGGGAATCGGACGGACGAATAGCAGATATATTTTGCAAATTTCCTGACGGAAAAATTTGCAGGCCGTGGATCGTGTTAGTACGTGAAGTTAAATGTCGCAAGACGCTTTCGGTTCGATTATATACAACGATTAATGTTGCATTAGTAACTGATGCATTTAGAGCAGCCATGATCCGTTCAGGCACAACGCCCGAAAAGACAAAAATTGATAGTGGTACGGAGTATTCAAATAATGCATTTACTGGAGGACAGAAAAGCCCTTACCGTGCCTCCATACCGGTTACTGATCAACCACTTGGAATGCTCACACTAATGGGAATTGATGTAGTGTATGCAACACCTGAACATGGTCAAGCCAAGTCAATGGAAAGATTTTGGGATGTTATTGCCAGATATGTTGATAAATATTTTGCTAAAGCATATACCGGAAGAAATCCGGTGGAACGCCCTGAATATTGCGATCCGAGGCATGCCATTCCCATTGAAGAATATTTAGCGCGGCTATTGTATGTAATTGAGGCTTATGAGAAAGGTGAGTTTGGCAAGAATCGCGGCCAAGGAATGAATGGTAAATCACCTACAGAGTTATATGAAGAATTAATGAACAATCATAAAAGTAGGCCGGCACCCTCTGTTCATTTGAATATCATGCGTCCAATGGTATTTAGGAGAACACTCGACAGACATCTAACTTTCACATTGACAATACCAGGCTATGGTCAAGTCCAGTATGAAATACATGATAACCCAGAAGTTAAGCGAGGCTATAAATATGACCTATGGCCTGACGCACAAGATCCTAGAGAGCCTGCTTTAGTCTATGAAGGGATGCGCTATATTGGCACGGCTAGTTTCAAAGAATTTACACCTGTATTGGATAATGAAGCTGGTACAAAAATTAATCAGTTACGTGGCAGCCTGACTAAAGAAGCAGTGGCTGGTAATAAAGCTGTAGAGGAATTAGCTAAAAGGAATGATCTTGTACCAAATAATGCGACATTAACGGTTTTACCAGAGTTACCTCAAGCACCCATGCTGGATGTTTTAAGACTTCCAGAAAGTAAAGCACTTGAACCGGAAGACAGCATACAAGTTTCTGAAGATGGAAGCGTTACAAATACCCAGACTGGAAATGTTATCAAGTATCAGGAACGAACAGTATTCCCTGAAAACTCAGAGAAAAATAAAGCGGAGGAACGCGAACGAAAACTTAAAGAAATGAGAGAAAAGGCTGAAAATGAAAGGCTTTCGAAATTATTCAGGCGGCAACCTGAATAACCCGATATTTATGAACTAACTTTAGGAAACATTATGTTAAACCAAGAAATTAGTAATTGCAAGCACGAGGCAAATACTGGTGTTATTTCAGATGAAGAGCTTAACGATTTGAGAAAAATAGAGCCTCAAGTACAACCTGCAAAACCCTATGATATGGCTCGTTATGAGCGGCTAAAGCATCGACTTGCTGACGAGTTGGAGCGTGATAACAATACACTGCTAAAAATTGCAAATATCACAAAGCCTGAAGATTTTCCAGATAGCAAATATTCAAATAATTTGTGGTATGACCGGCTAGTCGAATGGACGAAAAACAGTGAAAAATTACGTCAACCGGCTCGATATGTAAATATGATGGTAATAGCTGAAGTTATTGAGAGCGCTTTGGAACAGTACTTTAAAGAGCTGGATGAAAGCCGGGCAAATAATAAGCTATATGGAGAATTTGTGGAGACCAGTGTTTTCCGAAAAATTGCACAAGGCTTTTTGATGGCACGTGATTTATGCCGGATGGTCGAAATTTCAACTGTACCAGGAAGTGGAAAAACAACCGCTGCAAAGCACTTCCTTTCGAAAATTCAAAAACATGAAGGTTTTACATGCCCAATATGGATGATAACGTTAAACGAATGCAACATTGTTAGTAGGTTAATCACTTGGGAAATTTATAAAACAATCTATGGAAATAACAATTTTGTCGATGATTTCGGAAGCCCCGAAAAAATATCAGAATATGAAATGAATGAAAGAATTACCGGATTATGTGCAAATAATCCCGGTGGTTTGTTGATCATAGATGAAGCGCAACATATAGGACAATTTCATGGCAATGTGCGGCCGAACAGCTTAAATATTATAAATACTTTGCGTAATTACTGTGATCTTGGTTTATTTGGTATCGCCTTACTCAGTAATGGTGAAGTTTATGACCGTGCCAAAAAAACAAAAAACAGCACTCAGCTCTCCAGTCGTATTTTACGTGTAAAAATAAACAAGCCGAGTGAAAACGATATTGATTTAATCATGTCATCGTGGAATGTCGCAGGCAAGCGGGAGCGTGAGATATCCATTGAATTGGGTACTGGTGATGGATGTTTGCGAACTCTTACCGATGCTTATCGACTTGCAGGGTATAAATATCCTGATAATCCTATTTCATACGACACAATAAATGCAGCATTACGTGGTTAAATTATACGGACAAATGGAATGAAACAAACCGGTAAAAAATCACCACGTAATAAACTCATTGCTTTGGTGCATATCGCCGCGCAGCATCTTGATATAGAGTATAACAGCGCAGAATATCGTACATGGCTTGAAAAGCTAAGCGGTGAAACCAGCTGCAAGGATTTAACGAACGAACAGCTTACCGGTCTTGTGGATCGTTTAAGGCGGGAAGGGTGCCTGGAACAAAAAAAGACCGGAAGCGCACCTAACCGCCCTACGCTTGGGCAATGGCGTAAAATGGAAATACTCACGCGTCAACTTGGTTTTAATCATAAAAATGATGCTGGTTTTGTAACGTTCGTTAAGCGTGTCACGAAATTGGACGATCCGCGGTTTCTAACTCGGCAATCAATTAGTAAAGTAATTGTAGGGTTAGAAAAATGGCTTGAATATGAGAAAAAGCAGAAAAATAATTTTGGCGAGTCAGAACATGCCAAAAAAACACCGTTAAACACACGTTAATTTCTCATGAAAAATTTTATGAATGCTATTGATGCCAAAAATAAATAAAATTGTTCTAAGGGGCGTTTTCGTTGAATTTAACGCACTCATGCAAAAAAACACCACTTGACGCCATTTAATTATAGCGTTAATGTGGCTTTTAAGACGCGGCAAAAGCCGCGCCGGTATTGGCGTACCGAAGACAAGGCGGACGGCCGCCATAAAGCGGTTATTTTTTGTCCGTTGATACACACATGCACGCTAAGTTTTGGCGGGCTGTACGGGGAGCCTTGTGCTCGCCGGTACCTTGTCCCGGTACGCCAACCCGTACAGTTCCGCTCCCCTGATTGGCGTCAGGAAAGCGGGAGATATAACCGCAAGACAAGGAGAGAAACATCATGTGTAACAATTTAAACCCCATCTTAATTGATACTCATCTAAAAGTGGCCTGGTTAAAGTCATTATCCGTAGCATCCAGCATAATCCTTTCAGGGGGTGAATTGCCAAGTGAAGTGCAGCGTGAATCAGTAGGGCTGTACCTACTCGACATAATGAATTTTATCGCTACCGAAGTTGAGGAAGAGCTATCTGAAAAGGTCGTAGCCTTATATTCTGCGAACCATAAAACAGGAGGCGGCCATGAATAACCATACCAACGAAGAAGTTGAAATCGTCCCAAATTACGAAAAGATTCCCGGCACACGTGAAAGCTATCGAAAAATTGCTGATGATTTTGAATATTCAAGTACTGCGCTTGCTGCATTGGGTGATTTGATGATCAAAGCAGAAAACGAGCGTTTGAGTGAACATACTCTAGAAGGCATTGGCTACCTGTTGCTTATCGTAAGTGATAGCCTTTTAGATAAATGCCTTTCTTCATTAGATATGGCAGCAGAAGCTAAGAAACTCGGGCAGGAAAACGAGCCAACACATTAATTTCCTTTCAGGCGGAACGCGTTCCGCCTTCACTTACCACATATCACTTGGCACTATAAAGAGGAAATCTTTCCTCACAAAAAACGTTAACAAGTTGGCATGACATTTCGAAAAAATAGCGATAGCGAAGCCCTTTTAAGTTTGATCGGAGAAGGTGCCTTTACCCGGCTATGCATGGTTTTTGGAGGCACGCGCTTGTATATCTCCGATACGAAGCGATCGAGGCAAAGACTTACTGTTATTGTCGGGGAAGAGTTAGCAGAAAAAATCATGTTTCATTACAAGAGCGCATGTTTGAATTTGCCTAAATTGTCTGTGCTTGAAATTGAAAGGCGCAAACAAGCAATCATTGATGATCACAAAAAAGGCATGAGCCATAGAGATTTAGCCATGAAATATGATGTGACCGACCGCCACATAAGAAATATCGTTTCTAACCAAGTTATTTGATTTGTTGCTCATTATTAAGCTGGATTCTGCATTAAGACAGGCAAACCATAGATGCAGATTAGTTTAATCATGGGTGGCACTGGATTGTTTTCCACGCTGTTCGGTGCCGGATTGATTGCCTGTTATGGTTTGCTTTGGAGTTCATTTTTTAGCTTCGATTCATAATTAAAGAATGAACACGAGCCGTCCACAGCCATGTAGGGAAACATGGGTGCCCCCGGTTTCTTTTCCGTCGTACTATTGCAAAATTAACGCCTTATTTGGTACCTAACAATCTGTCAATTAAATCACCAGGAGCCACCAATGAAAGAATTACTTAAAGTACATCAAGCTGACAAGCAGAAATACGCACAAGCTATCGCAGAGCTCGATAAGTTGCAACTGAGTGAAAATGAACTGAAAGGAAAAATAAACATACTTGCAAGCAATGTATTGAATGCTGAGCAAATGATAGCCAGAGCACTGACAAACGAAAGTCTAGAAAAAGCACGTGCCGAGGTTGAAGCAGCTCTAAGAAAGGAAAACGATGCAAAAACGTTACTAAGCAACACTCAGAGGGCAATTCGTGAGTTAAAGGAAAAATTACCTGCATTGCATAACGACGTTTTACTAGCAGAGCAAGATATCTGGAAAGCACAACAGGAACGGTTGATTCAGGAAATAAAAACCAACACGGATGTGCTGCGTCTTATTATGAAAGCCTATACTGCCTGCTGGCAAATTGGCTATCGTTGGAAGTTAGAAGAATTTATCCGTGAAAAAATTCTGAATGCGGATTTTTGCGGAGATCCTGATATTCTGATTTCATTCAAAGATGAAATGGTAGAGCAAATATGGACAGAATCTAAGACACAAGCTTCAGATATAACGAGCAAACCATCCGTTTGAATTTAGAGAGTTCGTTCTTTAGCGTCGATCATAATTAAAGTATGAACATGAACCGTTCATAGCCATGAGGGAAACATGGTCACCCCCGGTTCTAATATCCTAAATCTTTTAGTGTACCTGTTGTTGGCAACAAAATAGGAACTTTGAATTTTATTCTATTCATAGAGCTATTTTGAGTGATGCTAGAACTTGCCGGAGATACTGATATTGATCCTATTGAAGCGTTATTCCCGTCAGAAGCCGATTTCTCCTCGGATACTGTTACAGCAACATCAAATGCGACAACTTGTAACGGTATACCAGTTTCTGAACAAACCAAACGGTTTTCATTTGAACCATGTAGTCTCCCAGTAACTGGGTTAATATTTGCTTTTTGAGTGTTACCAAACTCTTGTGCTTTTACTACACCTGTAATTATTTGCTTCAATGTTTCAGCAACGAAATCGTCTAATTTCATTCATTACCTCAATAAAGAAAGGATAATAGAAATAATCGATGCTATGCTTCCAACTTGAGGAAGAGCAGCGAGAAGTGTTTCAACTACGGCTTTACTTGGATTTTTATTATTCATTTGAACTTCTACTGCATCAATTATTTCTTCAGCTTTTTTTTCGTCGTTAGAATCAAGATGTAAATGTTTTATTTCATCCCGAAGGGATTGAATATATCCTTGTATCTCTGTATTAGGCTGGACAATATTTACAGAATTATCCACTGAGTTTTGGTTAATGCGTGTATTCATACCACTGATATTGTAGGTAATGTTCTGTACCGCTTGTTTTGCTTCAGGTATGCCTAATTTACTTACATACATCTGATACCCAGCGGGTATATCGTGAAATTTTTCATGATATCCTGGGTCAACTACTTTATATGTTTCCTCTGCTCCATTAGACATATTTCTTTGTATAAGATCACCCATTTCAATCAAAAGGTCTGAGCGTTGAATATATATTTTATTTTTTTGTATGCTGGCTTTAATTCCTTCATATATTTGACCATTTTTCTTTAATAATTTCACACTATCTGTAAGTAAATCGTCAAAACTCATCGCCTAATGCCTCTTTATAACAGAGAATCAATTATATAATTTTTTAAATCAATATTTGTTGTTATTGTAATGTTGGTATTGTTAGTGACATTCAAGTATGTTTGCCTTAGTTGATTGCTAACAATATTAAATAGTTAAGTAATAGATATATTAATCAGTTAATTACTTATTTCATAAAAGTTTAAAATTAAAGATTAGTTTTAAATGGAGAATCTTTCTTTGAAATATTTAAATATCCTCGTGGCTTAATATAGAAGTTAACTCGTGCTCAAAAAGTGAATAAATTTAATTAATAAATACCACGCCAACCAATTTACCCGAGGTATATAAATAGGTAAATCGGCTAGGCCTACCTAATAGGCAACAAGAAGTAAATGAGCAAAAAACCAGTACCAAAATCGGGTACTGGTTTTTTAAATGACACATCCATATCAATGATCAAATAGAAAGGCTTAGATGCTTTAAGATAGATATTCGAATTCAGTCATTCATTCATTAATATCCCGCGTTATATATTTGAGACTGTGATAGGAAATTGAGATTTATTTCAATTCATTTGTCTCAATGTATTAATCTAATTGTCCGCCGTCAAGATTGAAAAAGAAATTTTGTATTTTGTCCGTAAGCCTTCTATTGTAACGTCTACGGTTAATTTTACATAATATAAATTATAAGCAATGGGAAAGTCGCAGAAAATACTGCAGAAAAGCTGATTAAGAGCACGACATAAAAGTCGCAGTTCTTCCGGATCAACGCCTGCTTCTAGCAGGCGTTTTTTTTCGGCTGCAACATATCGATAATAACGGCGCTTTATACTGGAATTTCGGTTGTATCGAATATGCCAATATAAATTTGTGATTTTTGAAAACATGCTCACAAGGAATTCACTGGTTGTAAATAGATCCGCTTGTCCATTGATCTAAATTTTCAATGTGTTTATAAATCCCATGAAAATTGCTATTAGGGCCAGAACCCCATCCTTGTACAAATTTGATTAACGAACTTTCAAAAGCCATTTCATCTAAAGGCAAATTTAATAATTTTATTATTGCTTTATATGGTCTATCCTTATTTATTATTTTAAGGCCTTTGCCCGTAAGGCAAAGCTTAAACCACCAATAATCAGAATTATTCATTGATAAACCCTCAAAGAGTTCATAAACATCATTAGGCTCAAGCTGCCCGGTACCTAATGTCTGATAAAACCTTTGATTGCGAACTCTTAATACTAGAAGCAGAATGGTTCCAGTAACCACACACCATTCTAAATGTCTATTATCATTTGAAGTAGTTTCACCTATGTGTCCTAATATCCTAAAGATTTCCTGCACTTGTCTGGGAGTTAAATTAAAAACTTCAATAAGGCCTGCAATACGATTCTTTGTGGTGTCATCAAAGCCCATCACTGAATATCTTGTACCATTACCCTTAATATATTTATTGACATACTCATCTACTAATTTTTTACAGCTTAAGCTTGTTATGACCGGCAGATTAATTTCACGATGGACAAACTTACGATAATACTCACTGAATTCAAGGTCTTTACCAAATGTGGTTCTTGCGGAATTTTCTAGCTGGCTGCGATCAACAGCAAGAAGAAAAACAATACCTTTTATATCGAATATATGCTTAATCGTTTCTAAATATGCAATAGCGTAATCGGGTCTACACCGATCTAACTCATCAACCATAAATATAATACTTGGCTTCGAAGTATCATTAACTAAAGAAGTAATTACATCTTTTAGATGGGCCATTGCTACTTTTCTATGTTGATATAAAGAAAATGAATCATGATTTAAAATGTTTTCATTATTTCTTTCATCGTTTTTGTTCATTGCATCATTGGCCGCGATTTTTGGACTTGCACCTAATGCAGATTCCATAAATTGAGTACCAAGTGAAGTCATGAACCAACCCAAATCTTTGGCCGCCTCAATCAGCTTGGTTTTATTTTCGTTATCATTTTTCCCTAAGCTATCGACAAGAGCTGAAACAACAGCGAAAAGAGGATCACCCATGTAATCACTTTCCCAAGCATTTAATAAAACAATTAAAGGCTTTTCACTAAACTCATGGATTTTTGACTTCAACTCATCTTCATTATCAAAAGAAGATTTCCACATATCTAAAAAAGCGGTTTTGCCAGCTCCATACTTTGCATTTAGACTTATAACAAGACTGCCATCAACAAATTGATGCTCAACGGCTATGAATTTTTCCAAACGCTCCGACAGTTTCTGAATATCATCACCTAATAAATTTTTATCAAAAGCCGAAATATTTTGAGTGCTCATTTCTTATTCCTGTCTTATTAAATAATATTCTGTTCAAAGATGCGTATTCGAGGCCAGAAGTGCTATCGGAATTAATATTGAAATCAATGGAAAACCTCCAATGTATAGAATTCAATTTAATTAGCCCAGCGTTATTTCTGTATTATTACTCTATTACTTCCTCTTTCAAACGTTTTTTGTTTTTAAGAAAGCATTGTCAGATTTAAATTCTGACACCGTTAGGGTTCGGGCACATGTCCGCCATGCGGCCATACCCCCGAGCCGGTCGGCGGCGCGGCCCTTGTTCTGTTTTCTGTTTAAAGTTGATTATCTAATTTTTCTGCAGATCGCAAATGTGGAAATTTCTCACAATGGATTTCATAAAGTGCGTGTATTTCATCCATTGCTTCACGGGGAAATCCATTTCTGCCTGCACGTTCGTTAGTATTAACCAGCAGCTGATTAATGAATGGATAAAATTCTGGGTATCCCCAGTGCCATACGATTTTATCTGCAACATGGATGAAATCGCGCTCTAAAACCGATGGCTTATTTTTCAAATAAATTTTGAATTCTCTTATTTGTCTTCTCAAAGGCATTTTTTTTATCCAAAAATTAAAGTAGGCAAATTTTACTAGCCAGGTATTTACAGAAAATTCAAAAAAAATAGCAATTTCTATGTTTCTCAGCAAATTCAGAGTTAAAAGAGGTGATGTATACGTTTGTACACCAACAATCGGAAAATGAATTATTCTGCCCTCAAACCCTAAAACTATTAAAGCCCCTCGCGGGGCTTTAATTTTTAGCCTCTGTAATATCTTTTACTGGACACTATAGATATTAAATTCAGATGGATTTTTTTTACTATTGCCTTCGTTACTGCAACAAAATTCTTGAAATAAACTATTATTATCAAATGTAAGAACAGTTTGATAATCATATTCACGCCCAGATATATAAGACGCAATTGCTTCACAGGCTTTAATGTAACTGCTGAATTCTTCCTCAAATCCTGAATCATCGGCTAACACATAACCAAAGCCGTTTTTAATGACTTCGACCTTAAAGATAATTTCATCTACATGATCCGCTGTTTGTTGGTAGATTTTCACAAAATCAGCTGTCTTTAGTGTTTCATAATTGCATGTTTCCATTTTGCATTACTCCCTTGTTATTGATTTACCAACTTTTTTTGTTTGCGTCCACCTGTGCTCAGTGGCTAGTTCACTTCAGAGAAAACGCAAGCAGCTATTCGATTCCAGTCATAATCACGAGAAACCAATGCATGAAGAAGTAAACCGGCCTGTATGGGTTTTTCCTCCGGCTTTGTGGGTTGTATCTTTATAACGGGCGTTTTTTCTTCAGATTCAGGTTTTACTTCGGTTATTTGTTCATCTTCAGAATTTTTGAGCTTATCCAGAACTTTCGACGTAGCTGCATAATGAAGAAATATCGGCACCGCTAGGAAACGGCTATGGAAATATAAAGTAAAGCCGGTTTTTTTCGCTCGACTTTTGTATGCTTGGATGCCGAGTAATACAGTTCAAAACTTTGTTCCGGTATTTTGTATTGTGTTTTGACTGCGTTTAACTGGTTGGTTCTGGCTTTTGGGTTTGATGTTCGCATTAAATTACACTGTGTTGCACTGGCGGAAGAGAAATCAAAATACGGACTTTGTGCTGCAAATAATTCACATGCGATTGAAGCGGCGGTAGACGATTTTAAATCGTTGCCATTAACCGTGCATCCAAAGCCGGTACAGTAATAGGCGGCTTCAACAATAATATAAGGGTAGCCAGGTAAACTTGGATTGCCGCTTGTTGTCCTGACACCATCAACATCACAAATGCTGGTTTCAGCGCAAATATATGCAACAGTCCCAGCCGCCATACCCAGAGGCGTTAATTTTCTGGCCAATGATGCCAGTGCGCCCCCTACTTTCTCCAGATCGACAAATGAAAGCTCAGAAACCGTATTTGCCACATATTTCCAAGGCCCTGATATCGCAAGACAATTTTTTACTAATATTTCAGCTAATGTTTCAATAGAAGGTGGCTCTATTTCAGCTGGTGGTGCACCTTTACTGGGTGGCTCTGCTGGGGGTTCTTGGATCAGATTAGTTGCAACAAATAATGCTGGAAGCATATTATGTGAAGATGAAGTAGAAATACAACGATTTAGTAGTCCGGGCGTCTATTCTTCAGCATCAATTTCACCCAGAACTGAAAATTTGAATTGTACGGCCAGAAATCCGGATGGCGGTACAGTGGAGGCAAAAGTTATTCTTCGTGCTTGGGCTGATGCTGGTGGATTTGCAGGTGCAAACTCACAAACAAGAATTGATGTCAATACAATCAGTACTCAGCATTGTAATATGCTTGGTTCCGAGCCTGGAAACTGCCGCCTTGCTAGTTTAAGAAGTTTTCATAATAGGTTTCTTGTAGCGGAACAAGATGGCAATGCAAATGCTAATCGTGAGAACAATCGTACATGGGGAAAAATGGTTCTTATGTGACGACAACGGTGGCGATCTCGTGTCAGGCGACCCTGTGCATTTGCTCGGTTTTCATGGATTTTATCTTGTAGCGGAGCAAGATGGTCGAGCAAATGCAAATAGACCTCGGGCACGCGAATGGGAAACCTGGGAATTGATTGACATCAATGGCGGCAGCTTAGTTTCTGGTGATACTGTTGTATTAAGAAATACAGCCCACGGTGAAGCAAGATTTCTTGTTGCCGAAGAAGATGGTCGAGCAAATGCAAATCGAACGTCAGCTGGTGACTGGGAAGCTTGGACAATAACCTTCCATTAATCAATTTGCTGTATTAAAGCCCCTCTCGGGGCTTTAATCTTGTGCCTTTGTAGCTATTTCCCACCGGACGATGCCATTCATTAAAGTCGATCATTTCATTTTCTCCGTTTATACAACAAATCAGGCATTTGTTATTGTGTATGGAATCAAGGCTAATAACAATTGCTTCTAATCGTCTTAAGACCGGCTGCTTAAAACATCATAAATCGCTTCACGAACAAACCCGACCTGGTACGCTGATTTTGTATCGAATCGTATAAGCCGGATGTTGGCGCTCTGGCAGACTTCATTTACAAGGCGATCTCGGTTCGAATTGTTTTCGGCGTTATGGCTTGAGTCATCCAGTTCTATGATAGCCATGATGGTCAATGTTTCCGGATCGCAAATAACGTAATCAAAATGCTTCGACTGGATTCGGTTAAAAGCGATTCGCCATGATTTCTGATTTAAATGCTTTCCGGGTTGTATCACATCGGCGATTCGTACTTTTCCGAATATTTCGAATTTTTCTGAAACTGCCTGTTTCAATACATGATAAAAGGATAATTCAGTGGGCGTAAATAGATTGGATACCGAACGATATGTAATATTTCTCTGGTTTGCCTTAATTGATTTGACTAGAGTTGAGAAAAAAAACAGCAACAGGAATGTTGTAATAAAGATCATCGTAAAATCATGATCCAGTCGAGTTAATACCACGTCCATCGTTTCCATTTGACAGTCTCCTCTGACCTAAAGCTTTATTAACGTCCTGTTTTATGAAAAATAAACCCCTTATTGAATATCAGTATTATTAATTTGTAAATTCTTTTTTAAACATTCACTTACAGTCATCTTATGAGCCGGGCTGTTTGGAGGCGCGGCTCATGATGAACGAAGTCCGGCTTTTATTGGTAGCGTTGACTGTCTGTCTTTACTGCTGATCGTAATTCAGGATATTTCTCACAGTGGATTTCATAGAGAGTATGTATCTCTTCCATTACTTCCTGAGGAAAACCATTTCTTTTCCGGTCATGATCATTGACGAGCAATTTATTTATGAAAGGATAAAATTCCGGGTAACCCCAGTGCAATTCAATTTTATCCGCTACATGCTTGAAGTCGCGCTCCAGTAAGGATTCATTATTTTTTAGGTACATATTGAATTCTCTGACAAGTTTTCTTAAAGGCATTGTTCTAATCATCCAAATACTAAAACTAAATTTTAATCAGTTACTGATTATTGGAGAATTTGAATAACGCTACCAATAATGACGTTTTTAACTGAATTAACCATGGCACGTATATTGTAATTGGACACAGATAAAATCCAAATAATATTATTCCGCAATATAAAACGTAGTTCTGGTTTACTTATTTAGTAGTTTAACGACAGAATCTTCAATAAGATTTTCCAGATCCTTCTGGGAAAATCCCGCTCTGGCCATTGTCGTCATCCCAGTAATTAATGCTGTCACATGATTTGCAATTGACTGGCTGTCAGTCTCAAGCGTAATTTCGCCATTTTCCTTGTCTTTCTCAAGCCGTTGAATAATTCGGTCACGCAGTAGATTTAATGCAGAACTCAATATATTTTTTGATTGTTCATCATGTTGCTCACTTTCTAATATAGAGAGGATAACCAGGCAACCACCCGGGTGTGATGGATTAAAATGTAAATGTATCACTTCCATTAGCACCGACTTTAGTGCATTTTCTGGAGAGTCTGCGCTATCCAGCGACTCTATAAATCTGACAAGGATATGCTGTAGATAATAGTTAAGCGCTTTTTCAAACAGGGCGCGTTTATTTCCATATGCATTATAGATGCTGGTTATTGTAAGCCCCATTACATGTTCTAGCTCTTTCATGGAGGTGGCGGAATAGCCTTTTTTCCAGAAAAGAAGCATTGCCTGTTCCAGTGCTTTGTCTTCATCAAAACTTTTTGTTCGGGCCATAATTTTATTTATTCAAAACTGTATTCATAATTTACTATTTTATAGTGTTTACTATAAAAATACTTGACATTGATTTCAACAGATTATATTGTATCGTTTACTACATTATAGTGTTTTTTTTATATTTTGGAGAAAACAAACATGTGTAATCGAATATCTCGATAACACATGTTTTCAGCAAAATTAATTAAGGAGAACCAGCAATGACAATATTAACAATTGGCACCCTGGCACTAGCTCTCTTTCAATTATGGTTATTGCCAAGCTGCCTTGAATATCAAAAATCTGGCTTACATGCTGAGCAGCCGCTGACCAGCATTCAACAAGTTGATCAAGTAGTGGCAGCCAACATATGGTTGAGTTTGAGGGTTCGTTACATTCCTTGTTACATGCTTAACATCATTTATGTGCGTACATTGGTATGGTTAAGCTCCTTGGGCTGCCTGATTTACATGGCTGGTAAACTTATCTAGTCAAATTAGATTCAGTATAAGCAAAAATAATCAGTAATTAATTAAATTCAATAAGGATACGGCCATTGTAATGGCTCTTTTTTCAACCAAAACTTATTAGGAATTCAAAATGCGAACAATTAGTGGAATTGTAGATGACGGTCATATATCACCAGAAATTGATGAGACATTTGTCAAAATACGAAAAGCGCTTAAAGCGCCTTTCACGCCGAACTTTTTTCGAGTATGGGCGGTATCGCCTGAATCACTCAAAGGCATATGGCCGGTAATGAATCATATACTGACGAGTGGCCGTGTAAGCCGCCGACTCAAAGAAATGATTTTCGTAGCAATATCTTCATTAAAAGACTGTCATTATTGTGAGGCCGCCCATCACGCCTTTTGTCTGAGTATAGGTGTTACGCCAGAACAAATTGACAGCCTGATTAAAAGCTATACAGCAGACACTGCTGATCCAAAAGAAAAAGCCGCAATAGATTTTGCGGTCAGGCTCGCGAAAGATTCTCATTCATCAAGTGAACAGGATTTTGAGTCATTGAGAAGATTGGGGTTTGAAGACGAGGAGATTATGGAAATTATTGCTATGTCAGGTATGGGAGTTTTTTATAACCATTTGGCGAACGCAACCAAAATAAATATTGACGATGGATTTACCAAAAAAATTTCAGGTAAATAAAACTGTTACCCATAGCAAAAATTCAGAAATGAGGTATGGATTGTGATTCAACATTAGAACGGCAGAAACATGTTTTAAATGATGCATTACATATTTTTACGTTCTTCTTAATCTAACAAACAAAAAAAACGCTCCTACATCAGGATTCCATCCTGTGGCTTCAGAGGAGGGGGAACAGAATGCTCACCCAGCTGCTGCTAATATCGATCTCTATGGTGCGGCAGATAGCTTGAAGCGGAATATCTTCCATTTTGTTATCAAATGGATCTTCTGTCCGCCCTCCTATTCTTTCCGTAGTTGAAAAGACAGTAGCGATGGCAACATAAACTGGCAGCATCATCCAATCAAGATGCTGCACCAGTCCTAACGGCATAAAAAATACAAACAACCACACGAAATGTTGCGTAAAAAAGCTGTATTGCCGAAGAAGCGGTGTGTTTTTAATGCGTTCACAGATTCCATGAAAAAGGAAACTGATTTAGAATGCAATAACACTCCCGTAAACAATAAAATACAGGATATATCACCCTTCAATCTTTAAAAACCACTTTAGGCTATATGTGCGCCGAATAAGCATTTCTGTTTTTCAAATCTGAACAGTTCACTTAAGAATCAATGGCCCGCATACAGTTTTTCAATTTCGGCTTTGTGCCGCTCCAAAATGTTTGCTCGACGCAATTTTAGAGTCGGGGTCATCATCTCGTTTTCTATGGACCAGGATTCGGAAATGACGGCAACTTTCCGGATACGCGCATAACCCGGAAACTCATGCGTTTGCTGCGTGATTTTCTCAAGAAGAATTTCTTCAATTCGCTCTTGTTGTTCGTTGTCAGTTGTGTCTGCGTCAATGTTATGTTCGCTGGCAAATTTTTTCCAGTTTTCAGGGTTTAATACGACGAGTGCGCACAGATAGGGACGCGCTTCACCAATGACCAGCGCCTGGTCGAATATGAGGTCGCGCATAATAGCTGCTTCCATATCGCCAGGCGGTATTTTTTCACCGGTTGACAGCACGATGATATCTTTCAATCGACCGGTAATCGTAATATGGTCCTCCGAATCAATCGTGGCGATATCACCAGAATTTAACCAGCCGTCAGCTGACAGCACGGCCTCTGTTGCCTGTGCGTTATTCCAGTATCCCATCATCACATTCGGCCCACGAATCAGCAATGCGCCATCATCTCCAATTTTGACACCCACGCCTGCGATTGGCACACCTACGCTGGAAGGCACATTATCACCATGCCGGTTGACACTGACAACCGGACTGCTTTCAGTCATGCCATAACCCTGCAATATCGGCAGCCCAAGCCCGATGAACACGCGAGAGATTTCAGCCGATAATGCCGCCCCGCCACTCATGGCATGGCGCAGTCGTCCGCCCAGCTTGTTAATCAGTTTGGCAGCTACCAGCTTGTTCAGCAACGGCCATAACAAAAATGCCGGACGCCAGCTCGCACGGTTCTGCCGGTATTCAAAGCGGCTGTACCCAACCTCAACAGTGAAATTAAACAACCAGCGGGCAAAAGCTGAACCTTCATCAAGCTTGGTCTGGACACCAGCGTAAATACGCTCGTAAATTCGCGGTACAGAAATCAATATGGTCGGACGTACGTTCTGCAGGTCTTCCTGCAGTAACGGGATCGAACGTGCATAAGCGACAGTCGCACCGCACATTATAGGCAGATAGTAGCCAACGGTTCGTTCAAAAGTGTGCGACAACGGCAAGAAAGACAGCAGCAGATCATCGTGATTAACCTGTACGGCCTGAAGACTGCCATGGGCATTCGACAGGATATTGTGATGATTCAGCATAACGCCTTTGGGGCGTCCGGTTGTCCCGGACGTGTAAATAATAGTGGCCAGAGTGTTAGGATCATCATTGATATGCTGAACAGCTTCAGAGTTTTCAGGCAACCAGTCTGATAACACAGTCAAGTGCCGACTATCTGCAGCTGCCGCTTCAGGACCCAAATCGGAATCGGCAGCGTTGACCGGATCAATCAGCACAACACGCTGCAGGCTGTTAACCTTGCTGCCCGCCTCAAACACTTCAAGCCATTGTGAGGATTTTTCCAGCAGCAACAGTTTGACTTCGGCATCCGCGAGCATATAGGCGACATTATCCGCCCTGTCTTCGGTATAAAATGGCACGACGACAAGACCCAGGCCAAGTGCAGCCTGGTCAAACATGACCCATTCCGGTCGATTACGCATCATTACGGCAACGCGGTCACCGGGTGTCAATGACTCTCTGATCAGCGCCGCCTGCCATTGAGCGATATGCGTATACATGGCCTGCCACGTATGAACGCACCATGATTTCTGCTTTTCATCGTAATAACGATAGGCCTCGCCTTGCGGTGTTGCGTGGACACGCTCCTTAAATAATCCATCCAGAGTTTTCGCTTGCTCGACAGAAATTGTTTGGCTCATAACTATTTTGCCTAATGGTTTTTCGTTTCTTCTGTTTGAATACTTTCACCTTGTTTCATCCGTTCGGATCCAGTTTTCTCAGTTGGTGAATCATCAGTTTGCCGCCACCCTTCCTGATCAGCCGTTATAGAGTGCTTTTCCTGCTCTGATGCAGCATCCCGTGTATTAGTCTCGTTATTTCCTGTTACCTGTTCAGACACCGGCGCTTCGTCCGTAAAAAGATCAGAGGCCGCAATTTCACTTAATTGCCCGGATTCCAGGACATTGGAACGTTCGATATCAGTGGCCAACTGCTCATTCTGATCTCCAGCCACGGTAACATCGGAATGTTCCGGTTCGCTTGATGCAAACGAGGTTGCAGTTGTTGCCGCAATTGTCGATTCTGTAGTCGTAACCGAAGATGTAGCTGGCGGCGACGATACAGTAAGGTCGACTGAACCAGGCGCTTCATAGGAAAAATCCTGCGAAAAATCGTCAACTTTGATAACCCTGCTGCGCAAATCCCGCATCTTGTGCAGCAAGTCAGCCTCAGTTACAGTTATCACGTTTAGATGGTATGCCTGCGTAACCTGTTTTTCACTCTGCTGCGTGGTAATTTTGCCTGATTTGACAGCATTACGCACTTTTGCCTCGAGCGGTGCACTTTCAATCGCGCACTCCAGCGCCTGCTCCAGGTCAGACAATGGTTCACCCGATCTGGTTGGCAGATAAACACCCGCTGTCAGCCTGTCACGCGCTTTATTCGGCTCGAGCAACATCTGGGATATTTCATGTCCAAGCTTATCGGTTGGCGGCAAATACGGTTTTCCCAGCGGGAAAATACATTTTCTCAACAGCCATACAAATACCTTATTACCGGGAAAATTACTCAGCAATTCGTCAAAGGCCTGCTGAACGCGGTATATGGCATCCTGAACAGACCAGTGCAGCAACGGTAAGTCGGCTTGTGGCCGACCATTGTCTTCAAAACGTTTGAGCGTTGCCGATGCAAGATACAGCAGACTGAGAATATCTCCAAGGCGCGCGGATAAACGTTCCTTTCGCTTTAAGGACCCGCCCAGCTTTATCATGGCAACATCGGCAAGAAATGCGAAATTCACGGCGAACCGGCTAAGTTGTAGAAAATATGGTGCTGTCTCCGGGCTGCAGTTTTCAGGAATATTGCTTTTAATGTACTTACCAAACAAACCATACACCGGACACTTGATTGCATTACGCATACTGAATAGAACATGGCCGACCAGAGCCGAATCGAACGCTTTGGAAGCACGTTTTTTATCTGTATCGTGCGCTGCGGTGATTTCCTGAAGTATATACGGATGACAGCGGATTGCGCCCTGTCCGAAAATTATCATGTTACGCGTCAGAATGTTGGCGCCCTCGACCGTAATACTGACAGGCATATGCTGATAAGTTCGTCCGAGGTAGTTGCGCGGTCCAATACAGATGCCTTTGCCGCCGTGTATATCCATCGCATCATTAATGGTCTGGCGTGCCCGTTCTGTCAGATGATACTTGACTATTGCGGATATCACAGACGGCTTTTCACCCAGATCGACAGCACCGGCAGTCATAATGCGCGCCGCATCCATCATATAGGTATTGCCGCCGATGCGCGCCAGCGCTTCTTCAATTCCTTCAAAATACCCGATAGGCAGATTGAACTGCACACGCACCCGGCTATACGCACCACTTGTTCTTGCTGCAAGTTTTGCGCTGCCGGTACTGGTGGCCGGCAATGAAATCGAACGTCCGGCCGCCAGACAGTTCATCAGCATGCGCCATCCCTGACCGACACCATTTTGGCCGCCAATGATCCAGTCCATGGGTATAAATACATCTTTGCCCCAGTTCGGTCCGTTTTGAAATGCCGCGTCAAGCGGCAGATGACGTCGCCCGATATGCAGACCCGGTGTATCGGTCGGAATCAGTGCGAGTGTTATGCCCAGATCTTCCTGATTACCAAGCAGATGATCGGGATCATACAATTTAAATGCCAGGCCAAGAATGGTTGCTACAGGACCCAGTGTAATATAACGCTTTTCCCAGGTGACACGCATGCCCAGAACATCCTGTTTGCCGTCAAATTCTTCCCTACATACCACGGCGTAATCGGGTATGGAGCCAGCGTCCGATCCTGCATCCGGTGACGTCAGTCCAAAACAGGGAACCTCTAATCCCTGGGCCAGACGCGGTAAATAATAATTTTTTTGTTCGTCTGTACCATAATGCATCAATAATTCAGCAGGTCCTAGCGAATTGGGCACCATGACTGTTACTGCCGCCGTTCCGCTGCGCGAACCGATTTTCATCACAATCTCGGAATGTGCCAGCGCCGAAAAACCACGTCCTCCATATTGCTTTGGGATTATTAATCCAAAAAAACCATTGTCTTTTATGAATTGCCAGACCTCTGGCGGCAGATCCTTCAGGTCATGCGTGATCTTCCATTCGTCGAGCATGTCGCAAAGCTGTTCGACAGGGCCATTGAGAAAGGCCTGTTCCTCGTCGCTTAATTGCGGTGTCGGATAAGCCAGCAGCTTACTCCAGTCAGGTTTACCGCTGAATAGATCGCCATCCCACCATACAGTGCCGGCATCAAGCGCTTCCTGCTCGGTCTGGGAAATGGGTGGCAGCATCTTGCGAAAAATTTTCAACAATTGATTGGAAATAATCAGGCGCCTTAACCACGGAACGAATAAAACCAAGGCGACGATCACCAGCAATGATATGAAAACAAGTAATAGCGACTCGAGCATCTTTTCCCCTTATGATCGAATTCAATAATTGAGTGCTTTATTGCACATCACTCAGTGCGAATTTTGTATCAGGCGTGTAGAATTCGCTTTTAGTAGCAAGCCCTAAATTTACATGATAATCATCCAAATCCATACACCCGAATAAAAGTTTTGAACTGAAAGTGTTGTTAAATACATACACTGCAAGTGCGCGTAGTGATTTGATCTCCAGTTTTTACAGGAAAGTTTATGACCAACGAAACATTGGATTTAGCTCGCCAATTAATTCAACAACGCTCGATAACGCCGCATGACAGCGACTGCCAGAAAATACTCGCACAACGGTTGCAAAAAGCAGGTTTTCTCATTGAAAATATGCGTTTTGGGGAAGTTGACAATCTTTGGGCCAGGCGTGGCAGCAATTCACCTGTGCTGTGTTTTGCCGGGCACACCGATGTAGTCCCTACCGGCCCTCTGGCAGAATGGAACAGCGATCCATTTGAACCGGTTATCCGCGACGGCAGATTGTACGGGCGCGGTGCGGCAGACATGAAATCATCCTTGGCCGCGTTTGTCACGGCAATCGAAGCGTTCGTCACTTTGCATCCAGAACATAAAGGGTCCATTGCCTTGCTGATTACCTCAGATGAAGAAGGACCGGCCGTTGACGGTACTGTAAAAGTCGTAGAAACACTCAGAGCGCGCGGCGAGTTACTGGATTATTGCATTGTAGGGGAACCGACCTGCTCGCTTCGGTTTGGCGATACGATCAAAAACGGCCGACGGGGCTCTCTATCAGGAAACCTGACCGTCAAAGGCGTACAAGGCCATATCGCCTACCCACATCTGGCAAAAAACCCGATTCATTTGGCCGCACCAGCGATCACCGAGCTTTCGCAAATCCGCTGGGATGAAGGCAATGAATATTTTCCGCCAACTACATGGCACATCTCCAATATTAACGGCGGAACTGGTGCTACGAATATCATACCGGGCACTGTGAATATGTTGTTTAATTTCCGATTTTCGACTGCCAGCACTGTAGATTCATTGAAAACAAGAGTACATGCAGTGCTGGATAAATACGAACTGGATTACGAGCTGGTATGGGAGCTTTCCGGCAACCCTTTCTTAACACCGAAGGCAGAGCTTGCCAACGCACTACACGAGGCCGTTATCCAGATAACAGAACTAGAGCCGCAATTATCCACATCTGGCGGCACCTCGGACGGACGCTTTATAGCAGATATTTGTAAACAGGTTGTGGAATTTGGCCCTCGCAACGAAACCATCCACAAACTGAATGAATACGTAGATGTGGCAGATCTGGAACGCCTGGCAAAAATTTATCAGATTGCTTTGACAAAGCTGCTGCTGTAGTTACCCCTGAAAAATCACTGCGGGCATGGCAGTGAAAGCCTATGCCTTATACTGAAAGTAATGTAAGGGCTGTCAGATATTTTCCAGCCACTGCAGCAATACACAAGGCGACAACAATGTTTTTAATTTCAGTTTTCATGACAATATGCTCCAATATCAACTTTCTTGCAGGCTACAAAAAAAGTAAGCCGTCGAAAATGGCTGGAAACGGCTTACATATAGAAAAAGAGAAGTAATGTAATAAAAAACAAAATCGTCATTCATGGATTACGTTAAACATACTAATTCTTTTTTTTTAACAAACCTATTGGGGAAACTATTGTTTTCATATCAGGGAAACCATTAGATTAGATTTTTCTGAACGACTGGTGTTTCGGGTCTGCAGGCATACCGGATTTCAGTGTAAAGCGGATTGTAATGCATTAAAAACCCGACCAGTCTGGCAATACAGCCTGGTCGGGTTTTTAGTGTTGCTTGATGAAGACGGGTTACTGAATACTACAAGGCGTCATGAAAATCATCTGCCGTTGGCGGCGCGCCTTTCTCCTGTCTGAATCTCGCTTTATCAATCTGTTCGGTAGCGCCCGGCTTGCTGTATCTATCACGATTTGCCTGCTCCTGAGCGATTTTCTTATGATAAGCGGCCTTGGCAAAGTTTAGCTCAGCTTCTTTTTCATATTTATTAATCCGCCAAATAACGCGATTTTTTGAAAGCTGCGCATTCCTGCCGAATTTACGAACCCGGGATCTCTTTTTTACTATTTGTTTCTGTTCTTCAGCCTTGGATTGCATTGTTCTGGCCAGATTCTCATGATATTTCGTCAGTGCGGCATGATTAACGTTTTCCATACCTTTATTTACTGACGTTTGCGGAGTCATCGGCGCACAAGCGGCAGCCAGAATACAAATTGTAAAAACTGCCAGGTATTTAACTGTTATGGTTTTCATTAATAATTCCCCAACGCATTCAAGACAGGTACCATATTAGCCAAGTCAGCGCAGTTTTAATATTGGGAAAACTATTGTTTTTTGGTAAGCGAAACCATTAGGAGTGATTTGCTATCGGATTGCGATCAATAGCAATTGATATCGTTCATTGCTTCTCTTCCGAGATCCAGCGAGTGGCTAACCGAATCAGATCAGCGCTATCTTTCAGTTTCAATTTGGTACGTATGTTAAAGCGATGGGTTTCAATCGTTTTAATACTGCGCTTCAGCAAGTTGGCGATTTCCTGGCTGCTGTGCCCGGCACCAATCAGATGCAGTACTTCAAACTCGCTGGGAGTGAGTTTATTGATCGGAGATTCCGGCTCGGCCTGGCCCGCTACAATCCGGTTGAGCAGTTTTTCGTGCAATTTTCCGCTCAAATAAATTTTGCCCTGCAGAACTTCCCGTATGGCATTGATCAATACCTCTCCAGGTTCCTGTTTCATAACATAGCCGCGTGCACCTGCACGCAGGGCGCGTTCGGCATAAATTGTTTCATCGTGCATGGAAACAAAAAGCACAGGCAGATCGGGATAATGGCTATGGATATTTTTTATGACCTCTAATCCCGAGATGGTTTTGAGCGTTACATCCAGCAATACTATATCAATTTGTTTATTTTTTCTGAGAATCGCCAATGCCTCTTCGCCATCCCCGGCTTGTGCAAACACCTCAAGATCAGGTTCCATATTGATGAGCATGGCCATCCCGTGACGCATCATTGGGTGATCATCAACGAGTAGAATTTGTGCAATTGAATCCGGCATTTTTAAACCATCCCCATTTCGAGACGTACTTCGGTGCCACCCTCCACACCTGACAGAAACTTGAGTTTGGCGCCCAATTGTTTGGCACGATACTGCATGATTTTAATACCCATTCCAGATGTCCCCGGGTCATTTGTATTCAGAGAAAAACCACAGCCGTCATCAAGAATAGATAAGATCAGTTTATCATTTTTCGCAACAAGAGATATTGTCAAATGCTGGGCTTCGCCGTGACGAATAGCGTTATTTGCCGCTTCCTGGGCGATTCTGTAAAAATTCAGCGCCAGGTTTTTATCGTTGATTCGTATTGTATGCTCACAAACAAAGTCACATTTGATTGAATAGGTTTTGGCAATTCTTGTCGCGAGTTTCTCAAGCGCTGCGACTACGCCGTTTGCTTCCAGTTCAAATGGCAGTAACCCCTGGGCCAATTGCTTTATCTGCACGACAGCAGTTTG
Organism: Nitrosomonas marina; assembly: GCF_900110145.1. Lineage (GTDB taxonomy): Bacteria > Pseudomonadota > Gammaproteobacteria > Burkholderiales > Nitrosomonadaceae > Nitrosomonas > Nitrosomonas marina. The sequence goes on from NZ_FOCP01000015.1 coordinate 28,385, forward strand.
CACCTGCGTTGCTATTGAAGCGGCGATGGCTGCCATCGATTCATTACCCAGGGAGGTGATTTTTTTCTCCAGCGCCCTGGCTTGATATCCGATAGCCGCAATTTGCTGGCCAAGGTTGTCGTGCAGTTCCTGCCCGATGGTATGCGCCTGTTCCTCTGCAACAAATACCAGCGTTTGTTCCAGACGTTTGCGGTCAAGCCAGCTCTCCAGATCACTGGCTATCGCATCCAAGAGTTTTTGTTCCTCCTGGATGAGAAATGGCTTGTCTTCCGGATATGTTACTTTGATATAGCCGTACTTCTTGCCACCGAGGTTGATATCCGATTGTAAAACATGACCTATGGAGTCACGGGAATGGTAACAGTCATTACATACACGTTCGCTATTGGCTCTGGAAAACATCAGTTTCCCATCACGCACATCGTATTTTCCGGATTCAAAATGCCTGCCGTCAATTTCAATGACAGCTGTGGCAATTTCTGGAAACTGCATTGCAGGTATCAAATAATCGAAAATATTCCGGCAGATTTTATCCACTGATAGTTCTGTACTGATACCTCGCCGTATTTCGTAGAGGCAAGTGATTTCTTTCAATCGCTCACGCAACAGCTCATCGACCTGCTTTCGTTCAAGCCAGTTTGCCAGATCGACTGTAATGGTATCTATGAGTTTTTGTTCTTCAATTTCAAGGAAAGGCCTGTCCTCGGAATAAAAAACACTGAGTTGACCACATACTTTTCCATTGACTTTGATATTGGAAACCAGAGCATTACTGTGTGCTTGATTGCTGGCAGCTGAAACGAAACGGTTTCCGTCGATCTCAATCGAAGCCGAGGCTGACTCCGGATATTGCATGGCAGGAATCAGATGTTTGAAAATCTGCTGGCATACCTCTTCAACCGATAATTCCGTTCCGATGCTGCGCCGAATCTCATACAGGCAAGTAATTTCTTTCAAACGTTCACGAAGCTCAAGTTCTTTCAAACTCAATTCAAATGAAAACTGCTCGGCTTTATCTTTCGCCAGTTTTGCGCTTTGTTCCGAATTGATCAATTTTCGAATAAACCAGTTCAGCAACAGCACCTCGGCGATGATCAGAATGCCGAGATAAACCATAATAATTTTGAGTTCTTCAGTTACAGGCTTGAACAGTTCCGCTTCATCCAGTTTAAGAATCATACCCAGACCAATAGCTTCTAAAGGTGCGTAAGCCTCAATAACCGGCACATTCCGATAATCGATAACTGCAATAACGCCACTTCGACCATCGAGCGCGTAATCCATCGGTAACACGCCTCCTTCAACCACCCGTGTCAGAGTCTTAAAGCGTACGCCATCAATCTGGCTAATCAGACAAGGCATTTTCTGATCACTTACAGAGGTAGGGGCGCATAACATGAATGTGCCGGTTTCGTCGATCGACCTGATTTCACTGAAACTGCGTGTCAACTGCGGCAAGGTTGTTTCCGTCATGATACTGCCGATATGCTGACCGTCTGGACCGAACACTGCTTCACGCGTGTGCAGAACAAACTCGCCGTCCCATATTAATGTGGTTTCATTCTTCTCGCCAAGAGGTAATGCCTGTGCGTGTTTTTCTGAAAAATGCCCGGCTCTTACCAGCTGATTGCCTTGCGCATCGTAAACAACTGCCGCTGTAAAACCGGATTGAATCAATGAATGGATATTGTTTTCCAGATCACTGCGTGCTGCTTGATTTTCGTTCTGGTCACGCAGTTGCCGTATCGATTGAATCAAGAAAGGACGCGTAGCCAATGCACGCGTGTCAGCCAGGCCCTTTTCTATCTGGCTCTCGAGCAAATGCGCTTTGCCCTGCAATGCCACATCGAGTCCTCTGCCAAGCGATGATTCAATTTGCTGACGCATCACGCTGTATACAGCAACACCCGTAACCAGGGTGAGGCCCATCAAAAGCAAACCGCCAATCAACACAATTTTATCGTTCTTCTGGATTGAAATTGCGTGACTGTTATTATTATTGGATTTTTCCATCAGGCTGACCGGGGTAATTAAACCGTTTAATAAGCGCTGCTATAAAGGTCGAATGATTAATTTAAATAAAATTAACGTGCAGCAATTAAATGAAATGACGTTTCTAAAAAGACGCTCAAATATCGATCATGCTGCAGCGAAAATACGATCTGGTTGAATATGTCAACGCGGCAACCGAAAGCAATCAATTCAATACAGCCTGCACAGCATGTTTCCAGCCAGCATACAGTTTATTTCGTTCGTCCTCTGCCATCTGCGGTGTGTAGCGTCGTGAACAAACCCAGGTTCTGGAAATATTGTCGAGCCCGGTAAAAAGCCCGCTATACAAACCAGCCAAAGCAGCCGCTCCCCAGGCTGTGCTCTCCATCACTTCAGGTATTTCGACCGTACGCCCCAACATATCGGCGAGAAACTGGCAAACAAAGGTATTACCTGTCATACCGCCGTCTATGCGCAGCGCGTCTGCTGTATCCGTATTGACTAATTCGGACTCCATGGCTTCAATCAAATCACGGCTTTGATACCCTTGAGCTTCCAAAGCTGCCCGAATGACATGTGCGCTGTTACTCTCCCGACTGATGCCTGTGATAGCAGCACGCGCATTCGGCTTCCAATACGGTGCGCCAAGCCCGGTAAACGCGGGAACAAAATAAACTTCATTACTATCAGTAACCGACTGTGCGACCGCTTCGCTTTGCGCCGCATCAGACAGCAGCCCAAGATTATCACGCAGCCATTGAACCGCCGCACCGGCCGTAAAAATGGATCCTTCAAGTGCATAACAGGTATCCCCGCCGATTCGATAACCAATTGTCGTCAACAGCTTGTTTCTGGAAATTGTACAGTTGTGTCCGGTATTCATCAATGCAAAGCAACCGGTGCCATAAGTTGCTTTAATCATACCGGGCTCAAAACACCCCTGCCCAACCAGCGCTGCATGCTGGTCTCCAGCCATCCCGCCTATAACATAGGCGGCTCCCAGCAATTCCGGTCTTGTTTCGCCAAAAAAAGCAACGTTATCACTGACATTCGGCAAAATGCCGGCAGGGATATTGAATAACCGCAGCAGGTCACTATCCCATTGCCGGGTCACAATATTAAATAACAGTGTGCGTGATGCATTGGTAATATCCGTCGTGTGCGCTTTTCCCTGTGTCAGCTTCCACAGCAGAAATGTATCCACCGTACCAAATGCGAGCTCGCCCTTTTCTGCCCGTAGACGCGCACCTTCAATGTGATCAAGAATCCAGGAAATTTTGGTCGCTGAAAAATACGGGTCGACCAGCAATCCGGTTTTTTTCGCAATCTGTTGTTCATGTCCGGATTTTTTTATCGCGTCGCATAAATCAGCAGTTCTGCGGTCCTGCCAGACAATTGCATTATAAATCGGTTCTCCGGTCTCCCGATCCCAAATCACAGTGGTTTCACGTTGGTTCGTAATACCGATACCGGCAATTTTGATATCGTTTCTTTGTGCGTCAGCAATCACATTCCGGCAGACCCACAGCGTATCTTCCCAAAGATCGCCGGGGTGTTGTTCGATCCATCCTTTGTATGGATGCAGTAATTTCAGTTCTTTCTGGCTGACCGCGAGAATTTTACCCTGAACTGAGAACAATATGGCGCGCGTGCTGGTGGTTCCCTGATCAATGGCCAGCAACGCCAGGTTTTTAACTGAACTCATGGCTGGTTATTTGTGCCTGAGATGGGATTGTTGTTTATTTATCGTAAGTAACAGCAGTCAATTGGATTTTTTATCTACATCTGACATTAAAAATTTGACCAGCATGGCTATAGCAAATGGCAGCGCACTTAAACCGGTAATCATATAATGCTCGGCAGTAAACTGATCGCCTTCATCCATCAGGATATACCCGAAAAATACAGTCACCGGTGCCAGCAATGCGAGTAGCTGTATCAGTAAAAAAAAACGTTTCATCTCTTTTTAATCCTGTTAACGCAAAAATTAGGTAATACTCGTCTATTCTGATCAATAAGGCTGCAACCATCAAGACTTTCGTGCATAAAATTAATCGTCGTGCCCTGAAGTGATCATAATTCGAACCATCAGTCATGCAGAGTAAAGGATTAAAAGGACAAAGCCATACAAACATTTTATAATAACTGTCATTATGACCGAAGCCATCCTTGTTATAACCAGCTTTCCAAATAAAGAGAGTGCGCAGGTATTTGCGCAAGCCTTGATTGACAGAAAACTGGCGGCCTGCGTAAATGTGATGCCAGCATGTACATCCGTTTACCGCTGGCAGGACAATATCGAAACCGCGGAGGAGACCCCAGTTTTCATAAAAACGCGATCAGCGAGATATCAGTCAGTGGAAGAACTCATTTTATCGATGCATCCTTATGAACTACCCGAAGTGATAACTGTCCCTATTTCCGAAGGGTTACCCGCTTACTTGCGTTGGATTATCGAAGAAACAACCTGACATAACTGTAATGTATATGCGCTTACTAATAATTCTAACGGTACTGATTTGTCTGGTCAGTCCGAACGCTGCTGCACAAGAGAACAGTTCTTCTTTTGGCAGCCTGTTTTCAAAATTACAAGAACTTGGCATTAATCTGGGACAAAATAACCAGCAGGAATTACTTCCTCCGGATGAAGCATTCCAGATGACGCTGGAGGTGAAAGATGCAAAGACCCTGATTGCCAACCTGGCGCCTGCCAAGAATTATTATGTCTATCGCGACAAGATCGCGTTTGAACCCCAGTCGACGAATACCCAAATAGAAAAGGTTGCATTGCCTCAGGGCAAAATGAAGGAGGATCTGACTTTTGGTCATGTCGAAGTTTATTACGAACCGATCCAGGCTATCATTACTCTGAAGCGCGAAGCGGTGTCTGAGCAGCCATTGTCGCTCGCCGCAACGTACCAGGGATGTAATGATCCTGTGGGTGTCTGCTATGCGCCGATCAAAAAGGAATTCGACCTGACTTTACCTGCCATGCAGGCGGTCAATGCTGTAGCAAATGCGGTCAGCGGACCTGCTGCCGCGGCTCCATTTGATCCTGCAGCAGAACTGTTTCAAATGCCATCACAATCCTCTTCTCGATCGCCCGTCATCGAAACCGAGGCCTATAAAATCGACCGCATGTTTGAAACAGGTAATTTCTGGCTGATACTCAGCGGTTTTTTCGGTATCGGGCTGCTACTGGCATTTACCCCGTGTGTTTTTCCCATGTTTCCAATTTTATCGGGCATTATTGCACAGAAAGGCAAGCATATGACCAGGCGCAAGGGGCTGACGCTGGCGCTGTCGTACGTGCTGGGTATGGCAATTACCTATGCAATAGTCGGTGTGATTGCCGGACTTTCCGGTTCGATGCTTTCCGCGGCCTTGCAGAGTGCCTGGGTGTTGGGAACCTTTGCATTGATTTTTGTCTTGCTTTCATTTTCGATGTTCGGCTTCTATGAATTGCAATTGCCGGGCAGCCTGCAAAGCAAATTAACCGAGGAGGCTGGGCATTTAAGAGGCGGTCACTTAACCAGTGTTTTCGGTATGGGTGCATTGTCTGCCTTGATAGTCGGCCCATGCGTAGCCGCACCACTCGCCGGCGCGCTGCTCTATATCAGTCAAACTCGTGATGTTGTACTGGGTGGCTCAGCTCTTTTTGTAATGGCGCTGGGGATGGGTGTGCCATTGCTGCTGCTGGGCGCTTCAACCGGTGCTTTGCTGCCAAAGGCAGGCCCATGGATGGAATCGATCAAACAGTTTTTTGGCGTGCTTCTGCTCGCTGTCGCAATCTGGCTGATTTCTCCGGTCATTAATGAAGTTGCGCACATGCTGCTATGGGCTGCGCTGCTGATTATCTCGGCCATTTATCTTCATGCGATTGACCCCTTGCCCCCGCGATCGTCCGGTTTAAGAAAATTCCTAAAAGGTATCGGTGTCATTGCGTTACTGGTCGGCATTGCGTTACTCATTGGCGTTTTATCGGGCAGCCGTGATGTGTTGCAACCATTATCCAAATTCAACATTGCCACTTCGGCAGTAAACAGCACGGCAGGTGATGAATATTCAGACAGCCATATCCCATTCCAGCGTGTAAAAACAATCGCGGAACTGGATGAACAGATACGCCAGGCCAGCGAAAACAATCAATACGTTATGGTTGATTTTTATGCGGACTGGTGCATTTCCTGCAAGGAAATGGAACGATTTACGCTATCTGATGAAAAAGTGAAGGACAGACTCAAAAATGTCAAACTCCTTCAGATTGACGTTACCCATGGCACTCCCGACGACACCGCTCTTCTGCAGCGATTCAACCTGTTCGGTCCACCCGGAATTCTTTTTATCGATCAGAATGGCAATGAAATACCTGACATACGAGTTATCGGATTTCTCAACAAAACCGATTTCCTGACGGTTTTAAACGCCGTGCTGATTTAATCTCCGCTCCACTTACCGCCACGGTCGATCGACGCTACAGTGCGGTAGAACACCGCTATCAAAAGGAATATATAAATGTCCAAACTGAGTCAAATTCTCCTGTTCTGCGCAGCCGCTATTGTGGCCATGTCTGCTGGCGTCTGGTTACGGGCATATTTTATGGACGGCCCTCAGCCGCCGTTGTCTGAAGAAATGAACAAACAGGGGGCCGGAGCCATATTATCGGCAAATCTGCCGGATCTAGACGGTGTGTCGCAACCGATCGCACAATGGAAAGGCGATGTGATCGTCGTCAATTTTTGGGCTACCTGGTGTACACCATGTCGCGAAGAAATCCCTGAGTTTATCGAAATGCAGCAGCAATATGGTGATCAAGGCCTGACATTCATCGGTATCGCGGTTGATCAGTTAGAAAAAGTCTTGCCCTACAGCAAGGAACTGGGTATCAATTACCCAGTCCTGGTAGGCGGTCTGAATGCAATGTCTTTTGCTGAGGCAGCGGGTAACGAAATGTCTGTTTTGCCATATACAGTCGTTTTTGACAGACAGGGAAAGATAGCGGATACGTTTGTGGGCCGCGTTCATCAAAAAACACTGGAAAAATCCATTATGCCGCTACTGCATTCTGATCGGGCAGAGCCCGAACTATCCAAGCAACCGAGTCTGTAATTTCAGCGTGCATGCTGCTAGCTGATATTGTCCTGTTGTTCCATCTGCTATATGTGCTGTTTGTGGTCGGCAGCCTTCCTGTCATCTGGATAGGTGCATATTTAAAGAAAACATTTGTCAGGAATCCCTGGTTCCGCTATCTGCACCTGGCTGCAATTTTGTTTGTCGTCGCTGAATCCCTGCTTGGAGTAGTCTGCCCCCTTACTGTATTAGAAAACCTGTTGCGACAGGTCGAAACAGAAGACAGTTTTATCCAGTTCTGGGTGCATAAAATTCTATTTTACCGTTTTCCGGAATATGTATTCACCATCATCTACGTTGTATTTGCCTGTGTCGTGGCGTTGACATTTAAGCTGGTGCCACCAAAACATAACTAGAAGCACTGGCCAATCAGCCAATCAGCTGGAATTACCTGTTTTTTCAACCAGCGAGAGCATCATTTCTTCAATTGGCTGGTCGAATGTTTCCTCGTCAAATGCCATATCGCCATTTGCATAAGGGGAACCCTGTGTTTTCAATCCCTTGAAATCAAATTTTGCCGTATCAGCAAGGTGCGAAAGCTGTACGTTTTGCAACGATCTGAACATGGTTTCAAGTCTGCCGGGAAAACGCCTGTCCCATTGCTGCAACATCTCTTTGATAACCTGTCGCTGAAGATTTGGTTGGGATCCGCATAAATTACATGGAATAATCGGGAAAGCAGCACTTTCAGCATAGGTTGCAATATCTTTTTCCCTGCAATAAGCTAGCGGGCGTATCACAATATGCCGGCCGTCATCACTGACCAGTTTGGGTGGCATTGCTTTAAGTTTCCCGCCATAAAACATGTTTAGAAAAAGTGTTTCCAGAATGTCGTCACGATGGTGGCCCAAAGCTATTTTTGTTGCGCCAAGCTCGCTGGCAACGCGGTACAAAACACCCCGACGTAAACGTGAACACAAGCTACAGGTCGTTTTTCCCTCCGGCACAACACGCTTGACGATGCTATACGTATCCTGTTCGACTATGCGAAATGGAATGCCAAGCTCGCCAAGATATTCCGGCAAGACTTTTTCAGGAAAACCAGGCTGCTTCTGATCAAGATTGACAGCAATCAATTCAAATCCCATTGGTGCATGCGCCTGAAGATTCAGTAATATGTCAAGCAGTGCATAGCTGTCTTTACCACCGGATAAACAGACCATGACGCGGTCTCCGGCTTCGATCATATTGAAATCTGCGATCGCAGTACCGACCAATCGTCTCAGGCGTTTATGCAGTTTATTAGTTTGATAACGTTTTTTCTGGGTTAACATCAGTCACAAAGTTGTTGATCAACTGTGCAGTTTATTGGACAAAATAATTGGAACAATTTAGCATTGGCGGTTTCTAACTACAATTGGATAACAAGAATCCAACTGCAATTTTACCAGCACCTCATGAAGAATAAACATCTGCTGATTATATCACTGGCTGTGTTGTTCCTGTATTCAGCTGGCACGAATGGACAGATGGATTATATTCCTGCGGCGGACAGTATCGGCAGGCCCGGTATCGCCAGTGATGTAACACGAACCATCAAAGTGACGCTTGTGGAGTACATGTTTCTACCAAATGAAATCTGGGTAGAAAAAGGCGAAACGGTTCGTTTCGTGATCAAAAACGGCGGAGATAAAAACCATGAAATGCTCATCGGTTTTGATGATGATCTGAGAAAAGCCGCCAAAGCGCGACGCAAACATATAGACAACTTAAATGAATGGGAAGCTGGACTGGCACAATTAATGCCCGGTGAAAAAAAAGAGTTGGTCTGGTTTTTTGACGAAGCTGGCGCTATCGATTTTGCCTGTCCTTTGCCGGGTCATTTCAAGGGTATGCGTGGAACGATTTTTGTGGAGACAAAATGAAAAAACATTTATGTAATTTAATTACCGGATTTTTTATAACATCAGGCATGCTGAGTTTATCCGTGCCGGCACTCGCAACGACAACTATAGAAGTCTATAAAAGCCCAACCTGCGGCTGCTGTTCGAAGTGGGTAGACCATATGCGTGATCATGGCTTTACCGTAATTACCAAGGATGTTGGTAATAAGGAAATACGCAAAAAAGTCGGCATGTCTGAAACACTCGGTTCCTGCCACACTGCCCTGGTCAACGGTTATGTGATGGAAGGCCATATCCCGGCGCCTGATATTATCCGTTTTCTAAAGGAGAAACCGGATGCACTGGGACTGGCGGTACCGGACATGCCGCACGGATCGCCAGGTATGGAAGGACGTCGTGTTGATCCTTATAATGTGTTGAAAGTCAACGCACCCGGAGATACACGCAGAGACGCCGAGATTTATCAGCGATATGACCCTTATGCCAACAAAGCAGCCAACAAAGCCGCATCGACTGCTCCGGCCACGCCTGCGTCAAAAAACGATGCTGAGGGTTTCTCTTCCATTATGCGTCTGAAGAATTAAACGAACTCATCATGCCAGTCCGCATTTTGCTCATGTTTGTTGGGGGTTTCCTGCTCACAGCCTGTGATGATTCCGGGCAGCAGGAAACACGTTCACTCAAGGAAATTCTAAACCTGAGTTCAGAGCGCGTAGTCAGGAGCTTTGATCCCGAGCAGATTAAACGTGGAGAGCGTGTTTTCCAGGCAAACTGCGAGAACTGTCATGGCAAAAATGCAACAGGCACGGCAGACTGGCGCACACCAACTGCAGATGGCAAATTTCCACCTCCCCCGTTAGATGGTACCGCACATGCATGGCATCACTCCACGGCCGTATTGAAAAAAACAATCCTGCAAGGTGGACCGCCGGAATTCAGTACGATGCCTGCTTGGGAAGGCATTCTGACCGAGCAGCAAGTGGATGATGTCATCGTATGGATCAAGTCCTTATGGCCTGATGAGATTTATACGACCTGGTACCATAATTTCGAGGAAAAGTAACACAAACAAATCATGGGGTATTCTGACAAATCATTTTGCAATTCCTGCCTGATGAATTTCATATACAGGTAACAGGAAACGGGACGGCGCTGATAATGTTATCGACATCAAAGTCTGAACCATCAATCAGCAAGCCCAAGGCAGTACGCGGTTCCATTTTCTATCTCACGGATGATCCTGGCTCCCAATCAGATCCATTTGGCTGTTACGAATACTATGAAGACGGCATCCTCGTACTGCGAGACGATGGTCATATACTGGATGTCGGACCGAGCGCCCAGATAACAGTTAAACATAGATTGCTTGCAAATGAGATTGCTGACTTCAGCGGCAGGCTGGTAATACCCGGTTTCATCGATACCCATATTCATTATCCTCAGGCTGAAATCATAGCGGCTTACGGCGAACAACTGGTGCATTGGCTGGAAAAATACGCATATCCGACCGAATCACGTTTTGCGGACAGATCATATGCGCAGGCAGTCAGCCGTTTTTTTCTTCATGAATTGCTTCGTAACGGCACCACAACTGCTTTGATATTCGGCTCCGTCCATAGAAGTTCGATAGACGCTTTATTCAGAGAGGCTGAAAAGCTGAATCTTCGCATTATCGGCGGGAAAGTGATGATGGACAGAAACGCTCCGGAGCATCTACTCGATACAGCAGAAACTACCAACGCAGACAATGAGGCGCTAATCGCAACATGGCATAACAAAGGCCGTATTCAATATGCTATCACACCTCGTTTTGCGATTACTTCCAGCCCGGCACAACTGATTGTTGCGGCAAAGTTGTATCATGCACGTGACGATCTGTATCTACATACACATGTTGCTGAAAATTTAAATGAAATAGCTTTGACTCAACAGCTTTACCCCTCTGCAAAAAGCTATCTGCACGTGTATGATGATTTTGGTCTCGTTGGTTCAAGATCTCTGTTTGCACACGGTATTCATTTAACGGACGATGATTTCGGCTTACTGGCAGAAAAACAGGCCGCTCTATCCTTTTGCCCGACTTCTAATCTGTTTCTTGGAAGCGGATTGTTCAACTTCAGCAAGGCATGCAAGAAAAATATACTGCTTGGCATTGGAACAGATATTGGTGCGGGAACCAGTTTTTCCATGTTCCAGACCATGAATGAAGCGTACAAGGTTGTTCAGCTGCAGCGGTCATCTCATCACCAGACGCAAACCGACAGCGAGACACACTTGACCCCTTTTAAAGCATTTTATCTAGCCACATTAGGCGCGGCGCGCGCCTTATATCTGGACAATATGCTGGGTTCTTTCCAGCCTGGCAAGGAAGGTGATTTCATCATTCTGAACCTTGAAGCTACGCCACTGCTAAAATTTCGCATGCTGCATACACAGTCGCTGTCTGAACGATTATTTGTTTTGATGATGCTTGCTGATGATCGAGTGGTGGATGCAGTATACATAATGGGGCGCTATTGGTATGGACACAGTGCAGATGCAGCCATATGATTCAGCTTTAACCCTATACTTCCAGTCTAGACGGTTTATTTGAATACAATCAACCGACCCGTCACTGTAATTTGTTCCTTCGCAAACAAATCGTGATTTTTCACAGGTTGTTGTGTATTATTAAAAGCTGCACTGTATAGATTGATATATCGATGTTTTTTAGGAAGTGCAAGCCGCTTGCAAAAACCGTGAGGCTCACTGATAGCTTCTAATTAATAATAACGGCTTCAAACCAGTATAAGGAAAACCCCATGGGTGCAATCTTTTTCTATATTTTTATTTATTTCATTGGCTATTACGGATCGGCAATTTTTAATATGTTTTCTGTCCGCCCTTTGGTCACTAACCGATTTATGGCTGCTCTTGTTCCTGTTGTTGCAGTGGCCATCGCACACGCGTATATGATTGTGACCAAACCACCGCCAGCATCACAGGATATCACTGTGGAATCTGCGCTGTTTACCTACGTAATCATGCCGGTGGTAATTGTCTCGCTAGGCGCAGTATATTTTATGTGGAATTCCCGCCGGTCAGAAGAAGAACAAGCCGACACAGACGAGTTAGAAACTGAGGAAATTGATGATACTGTTGCGAAAAGCGTTGATTCTGAAAGGCCTGTAGAGACCGATACGCCTGAAGTTTCGGACAACGATCAGGAAAATGCCAGCAACAAAGATAAAACGGTATAACCAGACGAGAATTCATCAAGTCTGTATTCTGAAAAATTGGATTGAAATGGCCTTATTCTCCCGCTGATGATGTCGTCCGGCGAGATCGATAAGGCCATTTTAATTGCTGATTTCCGTGCTGATGATTAATGAATCGTTGCTGATTCTTTTTCAGGTTCGCACTTCAGGTTTGCACAGTAAGTGTCATGGATACCGTCAAGAAAACCCCATAAAGCATCACATGCTTCACGTGTAGCAGCCAGCACTTCTTCCTGTTTTTCAGGCGTGTCCGCAAAGCGCTCAATGATTTCCCACTCTGCCTGAGAATGATAAACATCCGCCTGTTGATGTACTGAAAAGAATGCATAATCCTTGGGGTCGGTCATTCCATAAAACTTGGCCAAACCGTCAATCTTGACTGCCGCGATGTCCGGCACTTGAGACTCAAATGCATGCAATGCTGCCAGTCCCGCATAAAACGGCCGATTCAGACAAATATCTCTGAATGTAGAAACCAGTTTCTCTGTATTTGGCAGTGCTTTTGCATCCGTCAGGCTTTTGTCGTCAGCACCCAATGCACATGCGAATTTCTTCCACAGCGCCGGATGATTGGTTTCACCGTGCTCTTCATCAATCAGATTTTGTAAAACTTCCTGACGCACACTGATATCACCAGAGTTCGACTCTGTACTGAAATGCGGCGTGTTAAAGTGAACGGCGCTTAAATAGGTAGGTTCCGCCAGCACATTATAAAAATACTGCTCAGCATAATGGCGTAATTGTTCTTTTGTCAGTTTACCTTCTGTCCAGGCCACGTAAAAGGGATGTTTCAGTAGGTGTCTGGCACTGATTGCATCACTGACTTTTTGCTTAAATAGATTATTGGTTGTCATATAGGTTTTCCTTTTAGATTTTCCTTTTTCATTAAAGAAACTGTGTTACCAGTTATTGTCACAATAAGCTATATTCTAGTTTGCATATCATCGCTAATTAATACCACCAAGTCAAATTTAGCTGACTCTGAAAGTTTTGAAATGGCTCGCCAGATGCCGGCTCGCGGTAACCATGTTCCGCAGCGCCGGCCTGACTTCATCCCAGCTGCGTGTTTTTAAACCACAATCCGGGTTAACCCACAATCGATCAATGGGTATCCGTTGTGCGGCCTTTTTCATCAAGTCAATAATTGATTCCACTGAAGGTATGTTCGGAGAATGAATGTCATAGACACCGGGCCCGATTTCATTGGGATATAGAAACTGATCAAAAGCAGTTAAGAGTTCCATATCCGATCGGGAATTTTCAATAGTGATCACATCCGCGTCCATTTCGGCGATAGCTACAATGATATCGTTGAATTCGGAGTAACACATATGTGTATGAATCTGGGTTGTATCCTGAACACCACCGGCGGCAATGCGAAACGCACGTACAGCCCAATCCAGATAGGATTTCCATTGTGATTTACGCAGCGGAAGACCTTCTCTGAGAGCAGCCTCATCTATCTGGATAATACCAATCCCTGCTTTCTCAAGCGCGAGCACTTCATCTCGAACAGCTAAAGCCAGCTGCAGACAGGTTTGTTCTCTGGACTGATCATCACGCACAAATGACCAGTTGAGCATAGTAACCGGTCCAGTCAGCATACCTTTTACTGGTTTGCTGGTTAGTGACTGCGCATACTGTATCCATTCGGTACTGATTGGATGTGTATGAGCAACATCACCGTAGATAACCGGCGGTTTGACACATCGAGACCCGTAAGACTGCACCCATCCGAATTGAGTAAAAGCATAACCGGCCAATTGCTCACCAAAATACTCTACCATATCATTGCGTTCAGGTTCTCCATGTACAAAGACATCCAGCCCCAGCGCTTCCTGCTCGCGCACACACGTCTCTATTTCCTGTTGCATCAACGCCCGATATTCTTTTTCTGACAGCCTGGATTGCCGTAAATCGAGTCTGGCCTGACGAATTTTTTGTGTTTGCGGAAATGAACCAATTGTCGTTGTTGGAAAAAAGGGTAGTTTAATTTTCCTGCGTTGTTGTATGGCACGTTCTTGATAAGGTGATTTTCTGCCCGCCGTTGTATCATCGATTTCACTGATACGCGCCTGCACTGTTGACAAGTGCACACGGTCTGACTGCCTGCGGCTTTTTAAAGCAATCGAATTTTCTTCTAAATGGGACGAAACACTGTTTCTGCCATGATTCAAAGCTTTTGCCAGTATGTCGATTTCGTCCAGTTTTTGTATTGCAAACGCAAGCCAGGAGCGAACTCCAATTTCCAGTTTTTGCTCGCTCTCCAGGTCAACCGGTACGTGCAGCAGCGAACACGACGGCGCAAGCCATAAGCGATCCTGCAATGCCGAATGTATTGGTTCCAGCCAATCCAGCAATCGATTCAAATCGGCTTTCCAAATATTCCGACCATTGATAATCCCCAAAGATAAGGCCTTGTGGTTCGGCAGCCAGTCGATGATTTTTGCCACTTCATCTGCGGCAGTGACCGCATCAATATGTAATCCGTTTACAGGCAATTCACACGCCAGTTGCAAATTGTTCTGCAACTCCCCGAAATATGTCGCCAGCATTAATTTAACCGGTATGGACTGTAACTGGTAATAGGCTTTTCTCAAAGCATGCTGCCAGTCCTGATCAAGTTCCAGAACAAGTACTGGCTCATCAATCTGTACCCATTCACAGCCGATGTGCTCAAGCATTGTTAGTAATTCAGCATAAACGCTGACCAGGTTATCAAGCAAACCCAGTTTATTGGTACCGTCTTTCGATTTGCCCAGCCATAGATAAGTCACCGGCCCCAGAATAACAGGTTTTACCTTGAAGCCTTGTGCGCGCGCTTCGTTAATTTGTTCGATTAATTGCCCGGCTTGCAAGGAAAAAGCTGTGCTTTTGTCAAATTCCGGAACGATATAATGATAATTTGTATCGAACCATTTGGTCATTTCACATGCATTAACACTGTATTCACTTGCATTATCCGTAGCCGCTCGACCTCTGGCCGCCCGAAAATAATAATCCAGCCTGTCTCCAGGTCGTGAACAAACACGATCGGGTATATTACCAAGCAGGAAACTGGTATCGAGCACATGGTCATACAACGAAAAATCCCCTACGGGCACCCAGTCCAGTTTTGATTGATTAGTCCAGTGCTGTCTACGCAATCCTACCGCTGATTTAAATAAATCTTTTTCCGAAATGCTTTTCTTCCAGTAATCTTCTAAAGCAAATTTTAATTCCCGTTTTTTGCCAATACGCGGGAATCCAAGGTTGTGTGTTGTTACCATTGTTTCATCACCATATTATTTTTCAAAAGAATGAGTCAATTGTACAAACAAACAATGATGCATAATAATGATGATTTTTATTATTCTGATTAGGTTTATTTATAAATGATTGAACACAGTCATCTGAAAATTATCCAGGCCTTGCATACAAACGGTACGTTAACTGAAGCTGCCAACAGGTTGTGCCTGAGCCAGCCAGCGCTTTCTCATCAAATCAATTATCTGGAAAAAAAACTGGGTATTGCCTTATGGCAGAAAGAAGGCCGTAATCTGCGCCTGACACAGGCTGGAATATTGTTACTGAATGTGGCAAATCAGGTGTTACCGGTACTGTCGCAGGCTGAGCAAACGCTCACAGCCTATAGCGAGGGGCGTTGCGGTATTCTACGCATCGGTGTTGAATGCTATCCCTGCTTTGAATGGCTGAACGCTGTAATCGGGCAATTTATGCGGCAAATGCCAGAGATTGACATTGACATTGTACAAAAATTTCAATTTTCGGGGCTGGAGGGATTGTTAAATCACCACATTGATCTATTAATCACCCCCGATTTGATAAAAAAAGAAATGATTCATTACGAAACGTTAGCTGAATATGAACTCATGCTGCTGGTTTCCCCCGATAATCCGCTAGCAGGAGAAAAACTGCTGACACCGAAGGCCTTGAGCCGAGAAACCCTCTTAACTTTTCCGGTTTCAATGGATCGACTGGATATTTTAACGCGCTACTTGACACCTGCTCATCTTGAACCTGCAAAAATAAAACGAATTGAGTCACTCGAAATCATGCTTCAGATGACCGCTTTAAACCGTGGCGTCTGTGTTTTACCGGATTGGCTGGCTGACATAAAAATGAAACAATTGAAACTGATAAAAAAACCAATCGGAAAGCGCGGTCTCTCTCAACAGCTGTTCCTGGCCATGAGAACATGCGACAACTCTATACCCTATATCATGAAATTTTTGCAGGTCGGCCGGCAATCGGCCAGTAATGCACTTAAGGATTAATACGTCATTACTTCAAAACCGGATTACAACCGGGATTTGTATAGTAAACTCACACTCTTTTTTACTGAAAAAACCTTATGGATGAACAATCAAGCTTGCTCGCACTATTTACCAGCAGCTTTCTGGCCGCAACGTTGTTGCCAGGTGGTTCAGAGGCCGTTCTCGTCGGTGTTCTGGTGGCATACCCCGATCTGCTTTGGAGTGCGATGATTCTGGCAACCATTGGTAACACGCTGGGTGGTATGAGTTCTTATTTAATTGGTCGTTTACTGCCTGACAAAGAAGCCTTGCTGAAAAAAACCGGTGGCAGCTCACGCAGTCTGGACTGGGTACATGGCCATGGCGCGCCCATCCTTTTACTATCGTGGACCCCGGTGATCGGTGATGCATTATGCGTTGCTGCCGGTTGGTTGAGAATAAACTGGCTGCCGGCCCTGTTATTCATGGCTGCTGGAAAATTTGTCCGTTACTGGATAGTCGCTGCTGCGGCCAATACTGTGGCCGCATCTTTCATTTAGCAAATACAGTTTTTTTATCAGCTATCCTCAAACAATTTCTGCAGTTCGCCATTCTGGTACATTTCTGTAAGAATATCTGACCCACCAATAAACTCGCCTTTCACATAAAGCTGAGGAATAGTTGGCCAGTCTGAATAATCCTTGATGCCCTGACGTATTTCCTGATCCTGCAGTACATCGACGGTAAAAAGATTCTCCACTCCGCAGGCATTGAGAATATTTATAGCATTTGCTGAAAAACCGCACTGCGGCTGTTCGGGCGACCCTTTCATATACAACACTACGGGATTGTTTTTGATTTGGTGCTCAATAGTGTCTTCTACGTTCATCTTTAATATGCTCCTTATTATTTAAAAACTTTACTAATAAAATTATCTGTTACAGTAATTGATTGATAATGACAGCTGCTATAGAGCCCGGTCATCACTATATCAGGTCAGCACAAACCGCAAACCGGTTTAACCACTATGGCTGTAACTGCCACCGCTAACGCGTTCTATCCCCGCCAGATCCAAATGCGAATGTATCTTTCGAAATCCGTTTCCTTTAAATAACTGCTGACAGGCTACAGCTTGATTATATCCATGTTCCAATAACAATTCGCCCCCGTCAACCAGAAATACGGGTGCAGTTGAGATTATATGGCGAATACAGGCCAAGCCGTTATCCTGAGTTGATAACGCCAAGCCGGGCTCGAAACGCAAGTCTCCTCGTGACAGGTGTGGATCATTCTCGGCGACATAGGGTGGATTGGATACTATCAGATCAAATTTTATGTTTGCTGCAAGTGGGTCAAACCAGTTTCCTTGAATGATATGTATATTATCCACAGAGAGTTTCCTGGCGTTCCATTGGGCAATCTCAACGGCATCCATTGAGACATCCACGGCGGTCACATGCGCCACTGGCCGTTGTTTGGCTATGGTTATGCCAACTGCACCGCTTCCGGTGCCAAGATCAAGCACATGGCATGGCTGTGACTTTGGTATGTGTGCGATCGCGATTTCTACAAGCAACTCGGTTTCGGGGCGCGGAATCAGCACTGCAGGAGAAACTTTGAATGTTAGATCAAAAAATTCGCGCTCACCGGTGAGATAAGCAACGGGCATACCCTGTTCGCGGTGCAAAACCAGTTTCAGGAATTGCTCGATATCTCCCATAGCCATTTTGTTTTCTGCATGTGCAATCAAGAATGCGTGATTCACTCTCAACACATGCTGCAACAACACACGCGCGTCAACCCAATCAATTTTTCGACATGACCAGTTTAGTGCTTGCTGAATGGTCAGGGAAAAACCGGTTAGCATGCACTGCTCACGTAAAATTGGATTCAACACAGTTTTCTGGAATAAACAAATAACAGAAACGTACGATTATTCTTCCATCGAGGCAGCCAGTTGATCTGCCTGGTGTTCGGCCATCAATGCGGAACATATTTCGTCGAGATCACCATCCATAATCTGATCCATCTTGTACAATGTCAAATTAATGCGATGATCTGTTACACGCCCTTGTGGAAAATTATATGTGCGTATGCGCTCCGAGCGCTCTCCTGTTCCAACCAGCGATTTCCGGGTTGCTGCCTGTTCGGCCTGCTGTACCTGCATTTGCTTTGCATGAATTCGTGCCGCCAGCACACTCATCGCCTGCGCTTTATTTTTATGCTGCGAACGGCCATCCTGACATTCCACCACAATACCGGTCGGCAAATGGGTAACTCTGACTGCAGAATCGGTTTTATTGATATGTTGACCACCGGCCCCCGATGCACGGAATGTATCAATTCGCAATTCAGCCGGATTCAGTTCCACTTCACTGATTTCATCCGCTTCCGGTATTACCGCAACTGTGCATGTCGAGGTATGAACGCGACCCTGCGTCTCGGTGACGGGTACGCGTTGAACACGATGACCACCGGATTCAAATTTCAAACGTGAATAAGCACCCTGCCCCGTTATTTTGGCGATAATTTCCTTGAAGCCGCCCACGTCCGACGGGCTTTGAGAAATAATTTCAACCTGCCAGTTTTGTCTTTCGGCATAGCGCGTATACATTCGAAACAGATTACCGGCGAAAAGCGCAGACTCGTCGCCACCAGTTCCCGCTCGAATTTCCAGAAATATATTACGGTCGTCGTTGGGATCTTTGGGAAGTAATTGTTTCTGCAGTTCAGTCTCGATTATTGCAAGTTTATCCTTGCCTGACTGCACTTCTGCTTCAGCAAATTCGCGCATCTCTGGATCATCTGACATTTCCCTGGCAGTTTTAATATCTTGCTCGGTTTGCTGATATGCATGATACAAATCTACTATAGGTATTATTTCAGCATGTTCGCGTGTCAATTTGCGGAAATTATCGAGATCATCAGTTGCAGTCTCGCTGCTCAACAGCTGATTGAGTTCTTCCAGACGCACACTGAGCCGTTCGAGTCTGTTGGTCAGGCTGGATTTCATTGCGGCCGATGCAATTGATAAAGCCTGTTAACCAGTTCAACCAGTTGCTCGCGTTCTGCAGCGTTGGCATGATTTAATGAACTCGATGGAACATGCAGAAACTTATTCATCAGGCCTTGACTTAGGGATTCCATGACTTTCATCGGATCTTCGCCCTTGGCCAGAAGCTTGCTGGCACGCTCCAGTTCATGCCGTCGATAACGTTCACCCTGGTCACGTAAAGCACGAATAGTCGGAACCAGTTCACGCGTTTCCAGCCAACGCATGAAATCGATAACATTATTGTCAATAATCGTTTCGGCCTGTGCAACTGCGCTTTGCCGCGCGTCCATGCCTTCTTTGACAATATCTGAAAGATCATCTACATAATACAGAAAAACATCGTCCAATTCGGAAACTTCTGTTTCAACATCCCGTGGCACCGCCAGATCCACAATGAAAATAGGTCGGTGTTTACGCGTTTTTATAGCCCTTTCAACCATGCCTTTTCCAAGAATCGGCAACGGACTGGCTGTACAGGTTATGACGATGTCGTGCAAAGCCAGTTGCTCAGGCAAATCGGCCAGTGTAATCGCTCGGGCGTTAAAGCGCTTGGACAGTGCCTGAGCGCGCTCTATGGTGCGGTTTGCGACAGTGATATTCTGGGGATTGCGCGATGCAAAATGACTGGCACATAAATCGATCATTTCACCGGCACCTATAAACAGCACGCGTTGTTCGCTTATTTCACCGAAAATACGCTCAGCAAGCCGCGCAGCAGCAGCAGCCATGGATACAGAATTCGTGCCGATTTCGGTCGATGTACGGACTTCCTTCGCTACATAAAACGTATGCTGGAATAATTTATGTAGCAGCATTCCTAATGTGCCCGCGTTTTCTGCCGACTTTACAGCACTTTTAAGCTGCCCAAGAATTTGTGGTTCGCCCAGAACCATGGAATCGAGACCGCTGGCAACGCGAAACGCATGCTTAACAGCATGTTCACGCATCAGTTTATACAAATAAGGTTCCAGATCATTCGCCGACAAATGATGAAAATCTGCAAGCCAGCTCATGGCTTCTTCAGGTTTATCCGTACTGCAATAGACCTCTGTACGATTACAGGTTGAAACGATAGCCGCTTCTTTAATTTGATTACGACCGGCCAGATCATGCAAGGCATCTTCCATGGCATTTTCAGGAAACGTCACCTGTTCGCGCACATCCAGTGGTGCTGTATTATGGTTTATACCAAAGGCAAATAGCTGCATGAAAATTTAATGTATAAGCAATTGGCGAAAATCGCAAAGAACAAAGAATGAAAAACCCGTCATTATAATATCAAGAGTATTTAAATACTATCCGTGTTATTAATTTGTCCATTCTAACGCGAATATGTTCACAAAAGCACTTCATCTCAACGGATTGAGACAGATGGGGCAAATATCAAGCGTTTTCTGGCGCCGATTATTTTAACTTGATCGAGAATGGTATTTTTATTTTATTTTGCATCGAAAAACAATGAACTGTGCAACATTATATTTTGGGGGTATACTTCGGCTGCTAATGATGTACAGTGTAAAATCAATGTTTTGCACATCGTACTTCAGCTTATTGATTTTAAAACTATCTCTCACTAGCAATTTAGGTGAAAGTAAAATTTAGTTACGGAGTTTTTATGAAAAAAAATATAGCTTACGTTCTTTTATTTCTGGCGCTGAGCATTCCCCTTACGGTTTCTGCCAGTACAAAAGAAGAAAATTCTGATACTGTTGAAGCCGAGACAGAAGCGCAACCAGAGGAAACAAATGAACTGGAAAGCGGAAACGGATGGAAAACCGTGCTCATCGCCGAACTGGGCAAATCAGGAAAAAAAGTAAACATGGTACTTGTTGAACAAAAACGGCATACCGACAAAACTGTTTACAGCAACGCTATTTCCCGTTTATGCCAGGGCGAGGACGAATTCTGCAGAGTGCGGTTCTGGAGCGATGCGCGCTTCATACCAGAACGCGCCTCCCTGACAGCCGAGCAGAACAAGCAATTAAAAGCGGATTACCTGTTCAATAAAACGGCAGGTATCAGGGAATTGCGCTGGTCTTGCGGCGTTGATCCAAACAGCCAGAATTGCCTTCCTTAAAGGACAACAATGATTTTTAAAACGGCTATACATAATAAATTTTATCTATAGCCGTTTTACATTCTCCAGCATTTTTCAGCTGACAAAACAGCCGATATTACAAGCGACATTACCGTACCTGAAAGTGCAACAATCGTAAATCAATATACCTATACTATATGTGCAGCGCCCGCTTGTTAGTATCCAGTGAGGCCTCATGCAATACTTCTGATAATGAAGGATGCGCATGTACAATGCTGGCAATATCCTCACTGCTGGCAGCAAATTCCATAGCCATCACCGCTTCGGAAATAAGCTCCGAGACATGTGGGCCGAGCATGTGAATACCAAGTATGCGATCTGTATCGGCATCTGCTATTACTTTTATGAAACCGGATGTGGTATTCATAGCACGTGCACGGCCGTTGGCAATAAAAGGAAATTGACCGACTTTATATGCAACGCCTGCTTTTTTGAGTTCCTGCTCAGTCTTGCCTACCCAGGCAATTTCAGGAGCGGTGTAAATGACCCACGGAATTGTATCAAAGTTGACTGGCTCGGTTGATTTGAGCTGATGCCCTTTTTCTCTGGCCGCTATGGCCTCGGCGACGGCTACACCCTCCTCCGAGGCCTTGTGCGCCAGCATGGGTCCACGTACCACATCACCTACCGCATAAACATTTGTCAAATTTGTCTGGCAGTACTCATCTACAGCAATAAAACCGCGCTCATCCAGATCAAGACCGCTTTCATCGGCTTCCAGGTCCCTAGTATTCGGCACCCTGCCAATGGCTACAATTAATTTGTCAACTTCAAGTTTCTGCTCATTTCCGTCTGCATCCCGATATTGAACTGTAACGGATTTTTTACTGGTTTTAATAGATTCTATTTCAATACCCGTATGGATAGCCAGGCCTGGTTCCTTGGAAAAGATTTTCTTTGCTTCTTTTGCGATTTGGTCATCGGCAGCGGCAAGAAAATCGGGCATGGCTTCGAGCACTGTCACTTCCGAACCCAAACGACGCCAGACGCTACCCATTTCCAGGCCTATAACACCTGCACCTATCACCCCCAGATTCGCTGGAACCTCGGACAAATCCAATGCGCCGACGTTATCAAGTATCTTTTCATTGTCAATGTCAATCATCGGTAATTGCCGTGGTACCGAGCCTGTAGCTACTATGACATATCGGGCCTGAATTGTTTGCTTATTCTCACCGTCATTGACTTCTACACGCCAGGTATCATCTTTATCAGTGCGCTTGAGGAGTCTTCCCGTACCCAGCATCGACTTAACCTTGTTTTTTTTAAATAAGGAAGCAATACCAGTGGTAAACGTTGTAACAATTTTGTCTTTTCTGGCAATCATCGCCGGCACATCCACTGTAGCGTTTTCTACCTGAATACCATGCGCCGAAATTTTATGTTGGATTTGAAAATATTGCTCCGAAGATTCGAGTAAGGCCTTTGAAGGAATGCAACCGACATTAAGACAAGTTCCTCCGAGACTTGCGCGACCGCGCGCATTTTTCCACGCGTCGATACACACTGTATTCAAGCCAAGCTGCGCACAGCGAATCGCCGCAACATATCCGCCGGGACCGCCACCAATAACTGCCACGTCTGCTATTTCTGACATATTTTTTCTTTCGTATTAATTAATCTGGCTTGCTATTTTACTAAAGTTTAAAGTTTGGCAAAGCAATAAACGCAACAGGCTAGCACAATAATAATCTGTTGCCTGTATATAAAACAACATTCGGTTAAACGCTAAACCTGCTTGAATATCCATCCGCTCAAGGTAAAATATCACACATTTTGTCTTCAACAGTGGCTTGTATGGCTTTTATCTTCAGCCTGATCGTGGATACATTTATCCGCATCTGCACGATAAAGCAAAACCACGATATTTATTATGTTCGAATTTGTATCTAATCTGGGTCGGTGGGCGCAATTAACAGCTAATCTGATTTTGTTTGGCAGTTGTTTTTTTCTTGCCATCACCTGGCAGAAAAAAACAGTGCTTGAGATTCCATCTTCATGGCTTTCCCGGCTCGAAAAGGGTTTTACCTGGCTGGCGGCGCTGGTTGTAGTTGGCCTGATCGTTGTTCTGGCGTCAACAACTGGAGAAGCAACCGGTGATGTATCCAATGCTCTGGATCCTGCAGCATGGCAGCAGTTTATCTGGCAGACCAAGGTCGGATTTATCGCGTTGATCCGTGTCATACTGGCTGCAATGCTGTTCATTGTAATTATCGGATTGTTACGCAAAAACCGGGCACGCTGGCATTATGGCGTTTGCGCTTTGTTCGCGTCATTACCCTTGATTGCAGGGACATTTGTCAGCCATTCAAGCGCTGATGAAATGTCGCTTGTTTCTATCGCGCCTTTTGCGCTGCATATACTGCTGGCCGGAATATGGTTTGGCGGATTGCCTGTGTTTATGTTGATTATTCTGAACAGTAACAGAGAATTTGACAAAGTCACTCGTGTACTCAATGCCACATTTCTGAAGAAATTCTCCGACATGGCGCTTCCGGTTATGGTGTTACTGATAGTCACTGGATTAATCGTGACCGATCGTATGATAGAAGATGATTATCATACCCTGGTATCAAGCCCCTATGGCTGGTTGTTAAATCTGAAACTGATGATGCTGATGTTCATTCTGGCCATTGCATACAAGGTGCGTACCACATGGCTGCCTCTGTTTTCACAGGTTGATATCAATGATCAGATCAGGCGGGGTATCGCTCATCTGAGAAAATGGATACGGCTGGAATTACTACTGGCCCTGGTGCTGATGTTTGTAGCCACAATTCTGGCCAACACACTGCCTGCCAAGCACACAATCATCGAGCACTGGCCGTTTCCTTTCCGATTCGCATTTGACAGCACCTCGGAAGAATCGCTTGATGAAGTATTGTTCTGGTCCGGTTTCCTATTATTTTCGATTGCGCTATGTCTTGTCTGGATGGGCATGCATTTACGCTGGAACTGGAAAAATAAATTTTTTCTGCCGAGCGCGCTGGCTGTTGCTGCCATGGCCGTTGCGCTGCCACCGATCACAATCGAAGCCTATCCTGAAACCTATATGAAACCGCAAATTCCCTTTGATACACTGTCAATATCGCATGGCTCGCATCTGTTTGCCGAACACTGTGCGGATTGTCATGGTCCACAGGGTAAAGGCAACGGCAGACTCGCCCAGACATTATCAACCAGCCCGACCGATCTGCTTACTGAACCGCACACGGTCCGGCACACCGTTGGCAATTTTTATCATTGGATAGCACGTGGTGTACCTGGCACCAGTATGCCAGGTTTCGCCAATATTCTGACCGATGAAGAAATCTGGGATGTGGTCAATTTCCTGCATGCCCTGTCACGCGGATTTGATGCTCGTTTGCTCGGCACCATGATTATTCCTGAAGTACCGGCTATTGCTGCACCAGTCTTTTATTACTCAGCCAGTGGCGGCGGCAGTGGCGATCTTAAGGATTTTCGTTACAACAAGAATACTATACTGGTTTTTTTCTCCTGGCCGCAGTCGCAGCAACGACTGATTCAGCTCAAACATGCGTATGAGCGTGTAACACAGGATCATAATGCTGAGATTCTTGCGATTCCGATGCAAAAGCTCGATCAACAGGAGTTACAGGAAATCAGCGATCTTGCACCTTTCCCGGTTGTCACGGAAGGTTCTGCAGAAATCACCGACACATACCTGCTTTATCGGCGGGTCAGAGCTGTGCCGGACTTAAACGGCGCTGGTTTGCTACCTGTACATATGGAATTCATGATTGACCGTTTTGGTTATTTACGTGCGCGCTGGAACGCGCAATTTGAAGGCTTCGGTTGGCAAAATATCAATGCGTTGACACAACAACTGGCACTGCTCAACCAAGAGAGTGAAATCATGCCGCCACCCGACGACCATGCGCATTAGTATGATGAGATATGGATTACCCTGTTTTGTTTTATCCGTACAGCTGGCGCCTCAGACCGCAGCGCGTCAGTATAATCGCGCTGATTTCCTCTATCGAGATCCGCGTCGTATCAAGATATGGAACGCTGCATTTACGGAACAGCGATTCCTGCCACTGAATTTCTTTCTCACACTGTTCAAGCGATGCGTATTGACTGTTCGGACGACGCTCGCTACGGATTGAGTGCAGTTGTGCTGCACTCAGAGTCAGTCCGAATAGTTTGCTTTTAACGTTTTCCAATACTTGTGGCAAAGCATGCCTATGCATATCATCCGGTGTCAACGGATAATTGGCGGCAGCGATTCCATATTGCAACCCCAGGTACAGACATGTGGGCGTTTTTCCCGTACGGGATATACCAATTAAAATAATGTCAGCCTCGGCATAGTGCTTGGGACTGATACCGTCGTCATGAGCAAGTACGTAATTAATGGCCGCAATCCGCTTGAAATACGATAAATGATGCTGCAACCCGTGAGAGCGACCGGCCATGCGGGCAAACGGCAGGTGCAGCTCCTCCTCGATGGAGCGGATAAACGTTTCAAAGAAATCAAAAATACGGCAATTGGACTGTTTGATAACCTCAAGTACTTCAGGATTTAGCAGCGTACTGAATACCAGTGGCCGGCAGTCATCTTGCTCGGCAGCTTCATTGATTCTTATCGATACGGTCCGGGCTTTTTCGATATCATCCAGAAAGGGTACGCTGACGACTTCCCATGCGATACCATCAAATTGCGTCAACAGGCTGTGTCCAAGTGTTTCCGCGGTTATTCCAGTACGGTCAGACAGATAGAAAACGGTCCGCTGCTGCTTATTCATGCCGGTTTTTTGCCAAATCAAGCCATGTTTGCATAACCGAATCCGGATTGAGCGAGAGGCTGCTGATACCCTGATCGTAAAGCCAATGCGCAAAATCCGGATAATCCGAAGGGGCCTGCCCACAGATACCAACATATTTGTTCTGTTTGCGGCAGGCATCTATCGCCATTTTCAGCAATTTTTTTACCGCAGGATTGCGCTCATCGAACACATGTGAAATCAGGGCCGAATCACGGTCAATACCAAGCGTCAGCTGCGTCATATCGTTTGATCCAATGGAAAAACCATCAAAAAATTGCAGAAATTCGTCTGCAAGCAATGCATTGGATGGAATCTCGCACATCATGATCAATCGCAGACCATTAGCACCACGTTCGAGTCCCTGCGATGCCAGCAGCGCTGAAATCTGTTCGGCCTCTTGCAATGTGCGGCAGAACGGGATCATGACCTCTAGATTGGTCAGCCCCATTTCATTACGCACCTTGCGCAGCGCCCTGCATTCCAGTTCAAAGCAATCCTTGAAATCGGGGGAAAAATAACGGGAAGCGCCGCGAAAACCAATCATGGGATTTTCTTCATGAGGTTCATACCGGTCACCCGCGATCAAATTTGCATATTCGTTAGATTTGAAATCAGACGTTCGCACGATAACCGGATGCGGATAAAATGCGGCTGCCAAAGTAGCGATTCCTTCAGTTAGTTTTCCAACATAAAAATCGACGGGATTTTTGTAACCGGCGGCGCGTTTGCCGACTTCCCTCTTCAAGTCATCTGGAAGCTGGTCGAATTCAAGCAGTGCTTTCGGATGCACACCAATGGTATTACTGATAATGAATTCCAGTCGTGCAAGACCAACGCCATGATTGGGAATACGGGAAAATGAAAATGCGTATGACGGGTTGCCGACATTAATCATGATTTTAACCGGAAGCTCAGGTAGCTCCCCAGCACTGACACTGCTATGTTCGTAATTTAACTTACCCTCATACACATAACCCGTGTCGCCTTCGGCACAGGAAACCGTCACAGCAGCGCCATTTCGAATGCTGGTCGTTGCATCGCCACAGCCGACTACCGCCGGGATACCCATCTCTCTTGCAATAATAGCGGCATGACAAGTACGACCGCCACGATTGGTAACGATAGCAGCAGCACGTTTCATAATGGGTTCCCAATCCGGGTCCGTCATATCAGTGACTAGCACGTCGCCAGGCTGAATTTCGTGCATTTGATCAATGCTCATGATCTGGCGCGCGGCCCCTTGGCCTATTTTCTGTCCGATTGCGCGCCCTTCAACCAGTACTGTACCTTTGTCAACCAGTCGAAAACGCTCCATGACCGGCTTGTCCCGGCTTTCTACAGTCTCTGGTCTAGCCTGAACAATGTATAACTGACCATCCACTCCGTCCAGCGCCCATTCAATATCCATCGGGCGGCCATAATGCTGTTCGATGATCAGCCCCTGATGCGCCAACGCCTCAATTTGACTGTCTGACAAGGCAAATCGCTTGCGCCGCTCATCATCAACATCACGAATTAGTGTCGCCGCTTCACCGGGAACGCGGCTGCCAGCGTAGATCATTTCTAAAGCCTTGGAACCCATACGCCGTGAAAGTATCGCGGGTCGCCCAGCTCTCAATCCGGTTTTATACACATAATATTCGTCCGGATTGACTGTACCCTGAACAATGGTCTCTCCAAGTCCGTATGCCGCTGTGATGAAAACAGCGTCGCGGAAACCGGATTCAGTGTCCAGTGTAAACATGACGCCGCTGGCACCCAGGTCACTGCGCACCATTTTCTGGATTCCAGCCGACAAATACACCTTGTCGTGTGGAAAATTCTGATGTACCCGGTACGCAATGGCTCGGTCGTTATAGAGCGAGGCAAACACAATTTTGATTGCTTCAAACAACGCATCCAGCCCGCTAATATTCAATAAGGTCTCCTGCTGTCCGGCAAACGAGGCGTCCTCCAGGTCTTCAGCAGTTGCAGAAGAACGTACAGCAAATGATATTTCTTCACTGTCCGCAAAGTCAGCAGTCAGTTTCTCGTAGGCGTGTGTGACTGCCTGTCTAATGCTGTCCGGCATAGTCGATTGATAGACCCACTCACGTATTGTCCTGCCCGCTACGGTCAACGCAGAGATATCGTCGACATCCAGCGAATCCAGTACATTGTTGATGCGATCGACAAGCTGATTGGCCTCCAGAAATTCTTGATAAGCCGCAGTCGTCGTCGCGAAACCGGGAGGTACATTGACCCCGGCCCGAGAAAGATGATAAATCATTTCTCCGAGTGAAGCATTTTTACCACCCACGCGCCCCACATCGTTCATCTTCAGCTGATCAAACCATAGGATATACTCAGTCATTATATGCAAACTCCTGTCGATCATTCATTGGTTGAACTCCATCTGGATTAAGATATAGTTCAATATTCAAACTTCAATTGTAGCCTAAAGTACCTAGATCACTCTGTATTGTTTTTTGCTAAAAGTGTTATAAACAGTGATCAATAGGCTTAAACTGATGCATGAACGTCGTCAAGCATGATTAAAGCGCAAGAGCTAAATCATTTATTCATATACACTATTAAAAAATGATTTATGAATTACTTAAACTGGCACATATCATCGGCGCCATTCTGATTGGCGGCGGTTTAATCGGCGTATGGATACACGATATGCGATCGCGCCAATCCAGCGAATTGGTCCGTTTTTCGGAATCCGTACGCAACATCGCATATTTTACGATGCAGTAGTCGTACCGGGCGCAGTTATGTTGCTCATTTCGGGCAGCTGGTTGATCGCTGTTTTCCATGACGGCTGGAGCTTCATTCATACTCCATGGCTTGCCGGCATGGTGCTTCTATTCATCTTTGAATTTATTGAAGGCAACACAGTGATTCGCATTTATTTTGTCCGGTTAAACCGCCTGGCAGAGAAAGCCTTGCAAACAGCTAAGTTCACACCGGAACTGAGGCGGACCCGCGCACAAAACATCCCAACATTTACACATTTTCTTGATTTGCCGATCCTGCTCCTGATTGTCATGCTTGGCGTACTTAAACCGGATAACTGGCTGCTGCTGATCTATGGCACGATCTTTGCTATTGTCACTGCGGCGGCTTTAATGCTGCTGGTTACCCGTTTATATCCACATTATGAACAAAATTATAATACTGGGAGGTGAATGTTTCTAACCATGTACGTATTGATGCATCATCACTTCAACGCCGCCTGCATCGTCTTTACACGTCACTCGGCATCTAGCAAAGAACCGCCCGTCCCCCCTTTGGTATCTATCCATAAATGCGGCAATCCAAGATCTCGCAGCCAGTCCGCCCCCAGCGCTTCCTTCAACATCCCGATGGTCGACGCGCTGCCTGCAACGACACAGAATTCTCCCACGACGCTGACCGCAGCCATATGACTGACAGGCCATCCTGTTTTTGGGTTGAGCACATGGCCATAACGTCTGCCGTTGATAGTGATACATCGCTCGTAATCGCCGCTGCTGGCCAGTGCACCGGACTGGAGCAACAAGATTTTCAGTGCCACATCGGGATTGCGTGGATGCTGAATTGCAATTCGCCATGGACTACCGTCCGGATGAGGACCGATAATCTTGATGTCTCCACCTAAATTGACGACACCATGTTCGATGCCAGCTTCAAAACACAGTGCAGCAGCCCTATCAACAGCGTATTCCTTGACTACACCGCCAAAATCGATTTCCATTCCTGGCACACCAAACGATAAAACCGGACGTTCCCATTTTAACCGGTGCCAGCCAATTCTTTTCTTTATCTGGTCTATTTCTGCATTTGTCGGCAACTGGTTGGATTTAAAATCCCATACCTGGCGTAATATGCCCGAAGTAATATCAAAAAGCCCACCACTCTGCTGGTAACACGTTGCAGCGTAATCCAGCAAACCGGCCGTTTCGTCGTCGACAGAAATACTGCCGGCTTTTGCAGCTACCCGATTGATTTTTGATAAAAAACTGTCTGCACGATAGCGGGAATACAGTGATTCAAGCCGGCTGATATCTGCTATGGCTGCTTCGGCAGCATTCTGCCCCTTTTTTTTACTTTTTGCATACAACTGAATCGAACAAGGGGAACCCATTGCCTTGAAACTGAACGGATAATATTTTAGTCGCGTCATAGCTATTTATCGCACTGTTCGGCGTACCCATCAACACACTGTGGCAAGCACCGCCCAAAGGTCAGAACCGGTAACTCCATGACGCTGTCAGTGCGCCCTTGCGATCCAGTTGAAACCCGTTGACATCCGTGTGCACGGGCTGTAACCATTCAAAGCCGAAGTGATGCCCTGCAAACCGGCCATCGGGTATAACAGCATTTACACCAAATCCGACATTCCAAAACTGTCCGCCATAATTGGCTGGAAAATCCATAGGACCGATGCGCGCATTTAATATGTTAAAATCACCGTGGATCCGGTCTTGTAATGTATACAAGCCCCTAACAGAAGCAGTCAGCCACGACGTCAGATCAAATCCGCCCCATGCCGTCGCCTGAAAAAGATCGCCGAGGCGATATCCCGATTCGTTCCGGTTCTCCATACGTTTGATACCGCTGACCTGAGCACCCCAGTTCCAGCGATTATATTCACCTGTATAGGTCAGACTAGGGACAAAGTCCCAAGTACCGCTGCCCAGTTGCATACCAAAATGTATCGCTCCACCATCGACCCTGAAAACCCGCCGTATCTGCAAGTCGGTTTTTCCCGTTGGCGCGCTGATTCCCAGGCCCGCGTGAACACGGTGACCCTGCCTTTCATACAATTTGATCAATGATGCAATCAATGTGTCGCCTATTACGCCAGTCGTATGGCCGCCAAAATGCTGATGTTCACCCGGCTCAGGGGGCGGTCTGCCTTCGAGCTCTTGCAGATGCATTTCCATATCCATGAAACGCGGCATCAGCATCAGATTGAGCCAGCGGGTCGGCGCATACATGATGTCCAGCATATGCATACGCATGTCCATCTCCGCAGGCTTGAAGGTGCATAAAATTTCAGAACTGCAGCCCTCGCTGACAATAGTCGGATCGCTGACAGTGTTGCTGCCGTGCAGCATGTTGCCCCCCATGCGACTGTACATAAAATTGTACCCCACCATGAATTCACCCGGATTGTCCAGCATGTGTGCAAACATCAGGCCGGCCGGCTGAAGATGATGACGGCTATGTTTGTGGGAGTTATCTTTACCGGTATGTGCATGGTGGTGCGCATGACCGCTTGAGCCCGGCAGGCTCATAATCCCGGGATTAATTGTCAATGCAGCATTCGCGACATAATAGTTAAAATCTGCAAAGCTGTTGCCGCCATCGCTACCCAGCTTCATTGAACTGGCTCGCGTGTAATACTCGAACCCGGCCTCCAGAGCAATACCCTTGGCAAACTCTTTACGCAGCGTAACACCGCCGCTCAATGCGCCAAACCCCGCCAGCCGGTGATCGCTGGAAAAATCACCCGGCAGTTTGCCGGCATCGAAAGGGATTGTTTTGGGTTGCACATCCGAAACGTTAACAATATTGCCTTCGCTGTCCAGTAAATTGAAGTTCTCGTCCCTGACATATTCAATATCAGGATTAGTACTGTCAACCCAGATATCCCTGCCCAGACTATCTACTGCCTGAGTGGAAAAATTTTGTTGCGTAATCAGATAAGGTTGATAGAAATCAGCAGAATCCTGCGAGTAATATCGAATTCTTGGCGTTAACGTCCAGCCGCCCGGTAACGGTTGAATCCAGTTTGCACTGAATGTATTGGTATTGATTCCCCAGTCATCGGTAGAGAACCGATAATTCAAATGAAGCGCGGCATCCAGTGGGCTGATGTGCTGAATATATTTTGTGCTGAAAGCAAACTGGTTGCGCTGACCGGGACGCTGTTCAAGCAAGGCGCGTACGTCACCCAGTATCGGTGTTGTCTGGCCGTTGTTCAACACCTCCGGATCGACAAATATTACCGTTACCGCTTTATAAGGGTTTTCCAGATAACCATTACTGTGCGTGTAACCCAAATTGGCGTCAACCAACGAATGCTTTGTGAGAACCTGGGTGACACCGATATTTGCCGCCCAGTCCTGGCGTTCAGCACGCAAAATCTCCGCACCATCTTCCCGGCGCTGGATCTGATCGCTGAAAGCCGTCTTGGTCAGATACGGCGAGGCGTCATGGTCGAGAATAGCACTGATATTGCTGCTGGTATAACCGGCGCCGAATTTGACACTGGTCAGTTTCTGATTGAAATCCAGCCTGCCGCCGAGGTTGCCAAAGCTGGATTTGTAATCGTTCTCCAGTGAAAAACCCGCGCTGGCATTGATTTCAGCCTCGTCCCATTCGTAGCCCATCCTGAAATTGGCCTGGTTTCGTGTTTCTGGTGACGCTGTAGCAAGCACCAACACAGAGCGGGTATCCTGCATGCCTGTATCGCGCTGAAGAGGATTCAAATTCCGGTCAAGGAGCACTCCCTCCGATGGATTCATGAGAGGCGATGCCCCTGCAACAACAGCGCCCGACGAAGTATTTCTACGTATCGGGCTATAAGGATTGGCTGCTAATGGCGAAGTGACAATCGGTGTTGCGCCGGACCAGATGTCCTGTGTGTAACTAAACGCGAATTTGGCACGGTCAGTCAGGGTAAACAAGCCACTGCCGTGCAGGACATCCGCACGAATCGGATTCTGACTGTTTGGTATGCCAAACAGATTGCGCTTGCTTTCCTGATAGCGGCTAAATTGAAAATTAATATGATCACCATCTGCTGCCTGTGCAGACGGTAGCAACAGACCCGGTAGCATGACTGCAGCCGAAGTCAGCGCCTGCAACGCTTTGCTTGAACCGACAGCCGCTACTGAAGAGCCAGGTTGCCTTCCACCGGAAACTGGTTTGTTGCTGGCAATCGATTTAACTACACGCTTCAGGCTTATTTTTGGCTTATTGTTTTTTTTGGCCATTTAAATCGGAAATACTCAATAGCATCCGCAACCTCCGCCACCATCGGAGGAATGGGTACTGGCAGCAGCTTCCCGACTTGAATAATTATGCAGTTGAATGTGATTTTGTAATGGATACGGATCAACAGCCATTTGATGCTTGGCAAGATGTCCGCGTTCCCATACCGGCACTTGCGCACAGCCCGATGCCAACACGCACGTAACTGATGTTAATAGAATTATAATAAACTGTTTTATCTTCATGATTGGGCCATCAGGGCTGATGCTTTAAAAGCTGTTCAACGATTATCCGGATTTTATCCGTTTCTCCTGAGCGAAAACCGCGATGAATATAACGTACAATACCTTCGCGGTCGATCAGGTACGATGAAGGCATTGCAATCACGTCGAAATTTTTTGCGCATTGCCTAGTGGGATCCGCTGCAATGGTAAAATCTGCGCCATATTTATTTAGAAACACATCGGCGTCTGCGGTTTTTTCATCTAGATTCACTCCGATAATTCGCAATCCTTGTTCGCTAAATTCATGATGCAACTGGTTCAAAAACGGAAAAGATTCAACGCATGGCGGACACCAGGATGCCCAGAAATCCAGATACACAACTTCGCCTTTTAATGCCTGCACATTTCCAAACGGTTCCCCTTCGAGTGTTGTAAGTTCGCATGAGGGCGACATCTCGTTGGCAAGCTGTGCAGCTACCGCTCCTGTCGCCATAAAAACGCAGGAAAACAAAATCGTCATGATGAGAATAATCATTGTGTCCACGACCTGGGTTACTGTTTTCACCACAGACATTTTCAGGTTCTCAATTAAACGAATAAGGCAAACGGGCCACCAATAATTCATATATTTAATTAAATTGAGATATTGATATCTCTGTTCCTGTATGTATGTTGTCGACCGTTTGACAGTGCCACTCGGCATCAACCGAGCGCGCGCCGGCATCTGTTTTGGTGATGATCATATAATAAACGCCGGGGCCGCCGTGTAGCGTTACATATGGACTGTAGTCCGCATCGCCGGAAACAGTATCGGTGATACTGATTGCTTTATTACCTTTGAAAAGCTGTAAATTGACGAGCAATCCCGGCACCGGCGGTGAATTATCACGTACGCGGGCAATCAGATTTTCTGCGGGTCCGTTATCGTCATCAAAACAGGAAACCAGCACCACGGCGGTAAACGTCCGGGACACGCCCGCGGCATCCAATGTTGCGCCACCACCATGCGCGCTGCTGCTTGCTGCATGAACCAGTAAATATAGCGTCAAATAAAGTCTGATTGAAAATTTAGAAATAAATCGATTCTGCATTGCAAACTCCATCTGCTGCCGTTACAGCCGTGTGGCCATATCGATTTGTATTGTTGCAAATCAACAAAAACGGCATGGTTTAATAATTAATACCGATTATCCTTATCAATCGTTTGGATAGCAATGCGACAAAATGTCGCACCCGAAATAACCTTATGAATATAGGCGATATCTATCAATGTGATCGGTTTCAGGATTTTTATAAGTGATCTATCAGCGTAGTAGCCGCTTATGGCAACGGCTACACTTGCTATCCGTCAAGCTTGATTGACATATCATAATTGATCTGGGCCGCTGAACGTTTCAATTCAACTGCAACGCCTTTTGCACAATCTTCGGGCAGCGGATTATTTGCCAGGTCACGATTGATGGTGAATGAAGCCGGACCGGGATCGGTTCCAGCATTAACAGCGAAAAGCAGGTCGCGATCATATGGTGTGCCAATGCCTGTATGTGTCCATAATTCAACTGTGTCTTCCCCGAATTCATTTACGTCAGTGATCTCACAATTATCTTCAATGGAAATGTAAATCTTCACATTTACAACGCAGAATAACGGTTCAATGCTTGCAGCAGTCAGTCTGCATCATATTTACATGTACTGCGCGTACAGCGTCAAACTGAACAGCTGGACACTTATCAGTGCGTCGTGCGGGTTATTCATGAAAGCATCTGGACTGTGTTGCTGCGTACACTTACAGCCAGCATCAGGGTATATACCGCAAAGTGCAGCGCGACAAAATATCGCATTTGAAAATTACATGCTTCTGAAAACGACAATGGCCACCTGAATTATCAGGCAGCCATTTTTGGTACCACTAATTTTCAGCCGGTTCTCTACCGGCAACGGGAATTAAGGCAGCGGCCAGACCTGTTGACCGTCTATTTTGACTGGCATGTCGCGGTTCACTTGTTCCGCTGACGGTATGATCCGTACAGCAAGGCCTTCTCCACAGCTTTCGGGCAACGGATTGTTCTCGAGATCACGCTCAATTGTATATGTGGCAGGATAACTCCATGATGGTGCGTCAAATGAAGATCCGACATCGGGGGCAGTCCAGAAATCAACGTTTGGATTATCAGAGTCCGAGCTGTCGATTTCCGCCATTGTTGTCAGATTACAGACATTGGCGATCGCAGGAACCAGAACTACTTTATTTGCGCAGGAATCCGGCTGAATGGCAACCGCTGTTATTTTGAACGGTAATTGAGCGACCCAGTTGCTTGGCGGTAGTTCTCCGCCTGCTGCCCAGAAACCCAGCGGGTTACCCAGAGGATCGTTTATAAGATCCTGCATCTCAAACACATCCCGGCTCTTGATCAATCGAATAAAAGGTGGATTAACGATATAGTTCAGCGCGTTTGCACCTTCGGGTGTTTCGAATGTTTGGAAATTATCAGTGGAAGTCTGTACGAGTGGTGCTGTGTTGGTGTCCGGCAGAAAAAAAACATTACCGATTACAGAATTATCGCCACAGCCATGCGGTATGTTTATTGCAGTTTGTGACGTACCATGCGACGACGAACTTTCTACCGTGCTGGTAACAGTCAGACGGGTATGTGCCAGTGCGTTCTGACTGGCAACTGCCAGCAGAGCGGTTGAAGCAATTGACGCCGTTAACAGGCTTTTATTCAGTTTCATCATTTTTTTTCTCTCTCCCATAAAAGTGAGGGTCAGTTATCGTGATAACCCGGTCATCTCTTCATTGTTTGTATGTTGGTTAAGCTTGAAAATATTTTTGCTGTGGCTTTACATGGCATGTGTGCAACCATGCACTTGTATCATTGAGTTGCAGCAACAACAGCTATTTTTAGTTTTATATAAAGCTTATGTAAAAGCAATGCGACATATTGTCGCACCCGCTAGTTTTCGATCTTTTCGACTTTGAATCAGACACTTCTGCCAGACGCTGGAAAGGCAGTTGCCAGCAGCACTGTCATCGTGACCGGCGATACAACAATACAACTATAAACCGGTGGCAATCGACTTCAGCATTCTGCAGGCAACCAACCTTAGAGAGAGAGCTGTAAACATATTAATTCGAACGAAACACAAATAAATGCATGTGGTCTGCTGATGCGTTTCCTGTCGAACTCGTTTTACTATGGCGCAAAAAAGAAGAAAAAACAATGTGACATAGTGTCGCACTTACGCTTACTGATTGAATAAAAACGACGCACGACTGACAATACAAATGGAACTGGAACAAACAATGCTCATAACGAGGGTGGAAACGGCGTAGACAGGCACTCGAGGCCCGGATTTGATCCCGCTCACGATAGAGGGCTATCCAAAAAATTAAACTGGATCTACCGTTAATCTTATGCCCTGCCCCGCACCGCTTCCATGGAGGATGAGTACAATAAACAGCAATACATAAGGATCAGCAATATCATTCGATCATCGATTCGGAACTCCATCGACCGACCGGTTATCGTCTGTTGTTTCTGATCCTTTTTTTACTATTACCGAAAATAACCTGTTTATCAATGTGACATTTTGCCGCACCGGGCAGAATGTACATTTTCAGGCTGGGCTGGGCTGTACATTTCATCCCGCAAGACTGCGTGTAGACCAGTTCGTTTTCTGTCCCGAAGCCCGTACTGCAGAAATGCCTGAAAACTGACTGGTGCGTCATTAGCCTGTCCTGATCAGACATGCCGACGACAGACCGCCATTCATATGAAGTCATGGCACACAGGAGATATAGAATTTGTGGGAGGCTGGTAACGACAATTCGTTTCGAATGCACTTGAATTGTACACTTTGTAAAACAAACCGCCGCCACCAGCACGTCTATGGAGGAAAAGATATGATAAGTTAGACATATCGTCATGTTTCTTTCGAAACAAACATCCAGGGATTAACCAGTTATCAGGGAGCCAGTAAAATAATAATCTGATTACAATCAAACACTGAATGCTTTCCACTATCCCGTAAAAAACCCCAACAATCAATGCGGCATAATGCCGCACGCGACAGATTGCCTCACCTGGGTAAATATGCTTTTTTAGCGGGGTAATATATTTCATCCCGAACAACTTCGTGCAGACCGGTTCGTTTTCTGTCCCGAAAGCCCGTACTGCAGAAATGCCTGAAAACTGACTGGTGGCGTCATTAGCCTGTCCTGATCAGACATGCCGACGACAGACCGCCATTCATATGAAGTCATGGCACACAGGAGATATAGAATTTGTGGGAGGCTGGTAACGACAATTCGTTTCGAATGCACTTGAACTGTACACTTTGTAAAACAAACCGCCGCCACCAGCACGTCTATGGAGGAAAAGATATGATAAGTTAAACATATCGTCATGTTTCTTTCGAAACAAACATCCAGAGATTAACCAGTTATCAGGGAGCCAGTAAAACAATAATCTGATTACAGTTAAACACTGAATGCTTTCCACTATCCCGTAAAAAGCCCCAACAATCAATGCGGCATAATGCCGCACGCGACAGACAATCAATGCGGCATAATGCCGCACGCGACAGATTGTCTCACCCGATCTGGCAGGTGCGACAATATGTCGCATTCTCAGAAGTATATCCGTTGATTACAATGGTACAGGATGAAACGTTGCGCCCTGCAAAACTGTATACGCACTATCAAGCTTTTTTCAATGATCTGTTTTTGAACAAATCAGACACCGAAGCCGAGTACCGAAGCACTGGAAGATACCGTTTCTTTTTTCGAGGCTACAGGTCACTGACCGAGCGTAACGAGGTTCTCGTCAAATAGCATGCGCGCAGTTCGAATGCTACGAATTTCTGCTATAACATTATGTTATATAATAATAAATATAATTTGTCTCACAGTACACAACACACTGCTATCGCAGCAAAATATTCCTTTCAGTATGTGTTTTTTTTTGTAACCGCAAATTTGCTGATTTATCTGTTTAAAATTCAGGAAGCTGCAGCCCACTTTAATTCCCCCAATAATACGAAGCAGTGTCGACTACTGGTTGCTGATCGCCTGTTTGACGGATTTGAACTGCATACCGATGCAGTCGTATTGATTGGAGCAAACAATGTTGTTCAAGTTGGTTCACTGAATCCGTTGAATCACCAGCGCAGACACATGCAGAACCTGAGTGACTCAACCATTCTCTTCGGTTTTATTGAATCAGACGTTCATACTACGTTCCAACAGACACCCATTGAAAACGTGCTAAGGCACGGTATCGCCACAATCAGGGATGTCGTCGTGGACCGATTTGAAAGTGACAATTGAAATAAATATCGTGATGACGATCATAATTAATCAATGAAACAATCTATACATAATTTTACCAACCGTGCCTGGCTGTACTGTACCGTATTCTTAACCGGCGCTGCTGTCATGGTCATTGAACTGCTTGGCACACGCCTGATTGCACCATTTTACGGTGCAAGCCTTTACGTCTGGACATCGGTTATCTCAGTCACCTTGATTGCACTGGCGCTGGGGTATTTTGTTGGTGGCCGCTGGGCCGACCGTTCGATACGCGTCGGCCTTGCAACCATTATTGCGCTTTCCGGTTTTCTGACATTACTGGTACCCTGGCTGACAGCACCCGTGCTGTTAATGACCGATCCCATGGGTCTCCGCATGGGAACATTTATCAGCACACTGATCCTGTTTACACCGTCACTGTTTATGCTTGGAATGGTTGGTCCGTTTGCCGTAAAGCTTGCAACATCCAGTCTGGACGGCGTAGGCACCAGTACCGGATCAATTTATGCCGTGAGCACCGTAGGTAGCGTTATCGGCACGCTGTTTCTTGGTTTTTATCTGTTTCCGCAGGTCGGTTCGCGTGAAATTTTTGTCGGCCTTGGCCTCGGCCTGCTGGTGCTGGCATTCGGCGTGGCTTATTTTGAGCGCAAACAGATAAAACTTGCAGTTTCGTTACCTGCTGTGGCTGTGTTGTTTACCGTCAGTATTCTTTTGTTACCCTTGGTTACAGACTCCAGCAAACATACTGCCGGAGACAGTAACTATCAAACGCGGTTCGAACGAGAAAGCCTGTACGGATGGGTCCGCGTTGTTGACAATGACAAGGAAAATTTCCGTTTATTGATGATGGACGCCTCAACTATCGGTGCCGCCAGTATCAGTCATGGTGAAAATGCTCTGTCTTACCAGGAAGTTGTTACTCACCTTCCCATACTCGCGCCAGGAATGCAACATGCGCTGCTGATCGGACAAGGTGCCGGTCATATGGCGATGGCACTCAAACAGTTCGGCATAGAAACCGATACGTTGGAAATCGATCCGGTCGTGGCAGAGGCGGCTCGTGCTTATTTTGACTTCACGCCAACAGGGAAAACCATCATCGGTGACGCACGGTATAAAATACGCAAACTGAAAGGCCCCTACGATCTGATTATCATGGATGTATTCACGGGTGGTTCAGAGCCTGTTCATCTGTTGACTGTCGAGTCCATTCGTCAGCTGCAGTCGCTGCTTTCAGACAATGGTATCGTCGCTTTGAATTTCGTTGCTTTTTATGAAAACGGACGCAATACGGCACTGGCTTCTGTTGCTAAAACACTAGCACTGGTTTTTCCACATCAGATCGCATTGATATCCGAGCCAGACAGAGAATTCAATGACTTCATTTTTGTTGCATCCAACCAGCCTGTCAATATCAACGCCAACCACCTGAATCCGCTACTGCGTCAGTGGTTCAAGCAGCGTTTGATTGTACCGGACCAAACACAGGGCGTTATTCTTACAGACAACCTGAATCCCCTGGAATCGATGCAAACCAGGAAAGCCGAGCAATATCGTTCAATGATGGTTGATTTTTTCGGCCTGAACCAGTTTATTCGTTAAGACCATACATATAACTCATATCGATACAGAGTCATTCCCACCGGCAAGGTTAAAAAATCAAGTACAATCAGACGCAATTAAAACGACTGAAATTTCTGATCGATAATCTACATCGACCGGATTCTGAAACCAAACCGGGGCTGGGCGTATCAAAACAGCATAATCAATCCGGTACGAACCAGTCATTACGACTGACCGTTTTTTGTTATTTTATATATGCGATATCTGAAATTATCCATACTCATGCTGCGGCGTGACTGGCGTGCGGGTGAGCTGTATGTGCTGATGCTCGCGCTCATTATTGCTGTCAGCGGCATGACCACTGTTGCATTTTTTGCAGACCGTGTTGACAAAACTCTGTCCCAGGAAAGCAATCAATTGCTCGGCGCCGATTTGTTGATCATTTCATCGCGTCCACTATCCGGCCGCTACGCGGAAGAAGCGCAGCGACGCGGTCTGAAGACTGCCAGCATCACTCAGTTTCCGAGTATGGTATCGAACGGGGATGCCAACCAGTTGGTCCAGGTCAAGGCTGTTACCGAAGGCTACCCCTTACGCGGAAAACTATATCTAGCAGGCACCTCCGACAATCCCGAAAACCGTGTGGCCACCCGCATTCCCGAACAGGGAACGCTGTGGATCGACGAAAAATTGCTGGCATACATGGATCTCAGGCGTGGCGATCAGCTCGAAATTGGCGCTACACAGCTGACGGCAGCGGCGCTTATTATGCGCGAGCCTGATCATTCAGTGGGATTTATTCAAATGGCCCCGCGGGTAATGATCAATGCAGCGGATTTGTCCGCTACCGGACTGATACAGGAAGGCAGCCGTATAACCTATCAGCTTCTGATCGCCGGCGAGTTTTCTGCTGTCGAAGCGTACCGCAGCTGGGCAGAAAAACAGATTAAATCTGTTGAACGAATTGAAGGTATTCGCGATGCAAGACCGGAAATTAAATCGGCGCTTGAACGCGCGGAAAAATTTTTAAACCTTGCGGCATTGATCAGCGTGGTACTGGCAGCCGCTGCCATAGCACTGGCTGTCCGCAGGTTCACCCAGCGCCATCTGGATGGTTGCGCCATCATGCGCAGCATGGGCGCAAGCCAGCAAGGTTTGTTCAATCTGTATTTGTTTTATTTTATTACAATGGGTGTAATCGCCAGTCTGATGGGCTGTCTGATCGCCTATGCTGCACAGGAAATACTTACCGCATGGCTTTCCGATCTGACCGATACAGAAATGCCACTGCCAAGCCATCTACCTGCCGTACACGGGTTTCTGGTTTGTATGGTTTTGCTGCTTGGGTTTGCATTACCACCAATATTGAATTTGCGCAGTGTTCCGGCTTTACGCGTTTTGCGCAGAGATATCGGTTTGCCTAACACACACAGCGTGACGGGTTATTTGTTAGGACTGTCTACGCTATCGCTGCTGTTTGTGTGGAAAGCCGGTGATCTGAAGCTCGGCTTGTTTACAATCGCCGGATTTGCAATTGCTGTTGCGGTTTTTGGCCTCATCGGCATGCTGCTGGTCAGGATATTATCCGGTTTGCGCGGCCAGACTGGTGGTGCCTGGCGCTATGGCCTGGCCAATATCCGGCGGCGCGCTATTTCCAGCATAATTCAGGCGGTCTCGCTCGGACTGGGTTTCATGGCGTTACTGGTGCTGACTCTGGTACAGGACGATCTGATTAAAAACTGGAATACGACACTTCCTCCAAATGCACCGAATCATTTTCTGGTCAATATCCAGCCTGATCAGCTAACGTCGCTGGAAAATTTTTTCGAACAGCATACCATCGACACTCCGCCCGTTTTCCCGATGGTTCGGGGACGTTTGGTTGAGATTAACAATAATGAAATCATACCCGAAGATTACTCCGATCCGCACGCAGCCAATCATGTCAGACGCGATTTCAATTTATCCTGGACCGCCGAATTGCCATACGATAACCTGCTTGCCCAGGGTAACTGGTGGGATACGGATCAGCCCCTCGTTGAGCCGGTCCTATCACTTGAAGAAGGTATCGCCCGTACATTGCAGGTTAAACTCGGCGACCAATTGACCTTTGATATCGCCGGCAGCCATTTCTCGGCCACGATTTCCAATTTGCGGAAAGTTGAATGGGATTCCTTTCGTGTTAACTTCTTTGTCGTTACGCCACCTGGTTTTCTGGATGATTATCCGGTGAATTACATCAGCAGTTTTTATGTTCCTCCTGAAGAAGCTAAAACAATGCACGAGCTTGTCAAAGCTTTTCCAAACATACTGGTAATTGACGTAGCAGCAGTCGTAAAACAGGTTCAGGAAATGATTCAGCAGGTATCACGTGCAATTGAATTTGTTTTTTTGTTTACCCTGCTCGCTGGTTTTATAGTACTTTATGCAGCAATTGCCGCCACGCAGGATGAACGTATTTATGAGGCGGCAATATTTCGTACGCTGGGGGCAAAACGCGACCAGCTGACCCGTGCCTGGGCAGCCGAATTTGTCATTCTGGGCGGTCTTGCCGGCATATTTGCATCCGCTGGTGCAAGCTTGCTGGGTTATGCAATCGGCAATCATGTCCTGCATCTTGCCTATTCGTTCAATCCTTGGATCTGGGTCATTGGTATCGCCGCCAGTACTGCTGGTGTATTGGTAGCGGGCATGATAGGCACGCGCTCAACATTGACTACACCACCTTTGCTTACTTTACGCAAGATAGGATAGGCCGGATTCGTGACAACGATCAATTCACAACTGCTGTTACCAGGCAAGCAGGCACCGAAACTCAGTGCGTTACCACCATTGAGCCTGTATATTCATATCCCATGGTGTCTGAAGAAATGCCCATACTGCGATTTCAATTCGCATGCAGTCCGTACCGGAATAGATATCGATGAAAAAAACTATGTTTCAGCACTTATTCGCGACCTCGAATCAGCATTGCCGCATGTTTGGGGGCGGCGTTTAATCAGCGTATTTTTTGGTGGAGGCACGCCGAGTCTGTTTAGCGCCGCATCAATTGATATGCTGCTGACTGCGGTACAGACACTGTTACCATTGGAACCTGGAGCGGAAGTTACCCTGGAAGCCAATCCCGGCACTTTTGAAGCTGAAAAATTCGCAGCATACCGAGATGCCGGTATTAACCGTCTCTCGATCGGTATACAAAGTTTCAATTCCGATCATTTACGGTCACTCGGACGCATTCACGACGGCCAGGATGCGATAAAGGCCATCGAGATGGCACAGAAAAATTTTGACAATATCAACCTGGATCTGATGTACGCACTGCCAGGCCAAAAGCTTAACGAAGCAGGCAATGATATCAAAACCGCCTGCACGTTTGGAGTCCCCCATCTCTCTGCTTATCACCTGACACTGGAACCCAATACATTTTTTCACCGCTTTCCGCCTGTTCTGCCGAGTGACGAACAATCAGCAGCTATGCAGGAACTGATCGAACAAACCCTTGCGGACCATCAATATCTCCATTACGAGACCTCAGCCTTTTCTCAGCGTGGCCGTGCTGCGCAACATAATATGAATTACTGGCTGTTTGGCGATTATCTGGGTATCGGCGCGGGTGCTCACAGTAAAATCAGCTTTGAAACACAGATTATTCGCCAGATGCGATTTAAGCAACCGCAGGAATATACTGAGAAAGCCTCGCTTGCAGGTGCAGGATCCGAAACAACTGTGCAAAGCAGACAAACACTGTCAATCAACGACCGATGTTTTGAGTTTATGATGAACGCGTTACGCCTCACTGGCGGTTTTGAGAGCGCCCTGTTTCAGGAACGCACAGGACTGCCGCTCAACATTATTATGCCACAGTTAGACGAGGCTGAGCGGCGGTGCCTGATCACACGCGACAATCGGCATATCAAACCGACGCATTTGGGCAAACTTTTTTTGAACGATCTGTTGCAGCTGTTTCTAGCGGAATCGCACGAACATCTGCCTGAAACGAAGGGAAATGACGCGGCATGAACGCATCTCAATTCTTATTTAAACTCTATAAATCGACAGCCAATTAAATCCTGCTCAAGATGTTATGAATCAATAGATGCCCTATCATCCGAGTTTGCATTAAGAACAGTAGTGCCTACTTAATAAACAGCATTTCACGATAACTGGGCAGTGGCCATAAATCATCTGGAACGATCTTTTCTAGCTGGTCCGCCACATGGCGGAGGTCTTCCATCGCAGGAATTACCTGATCACGATAATATTGAGCATCCTGTAAAACACTGGCGCTGGTTTCATACGACACAGCCTGCTCCAGCTTGGCAATGCCTTGTTCCAGGGCGCCTGCTAACTCAGTCATTTT
This sequence comes from Nitrosomonas marina, assembly GCF_900110145.1. GTDB lineage: Bacteria > Pseudomonadota > Gammaproteobacteria > Burkholderiales > Nitrosomonadaceae > Nitrosomonas > Nitrosomonas marina. The sequence continues at coordinate 73,213 of NZ_FOCP01000015.1, forward strand.
ACTGAGAGTCTGACTGTTAAATTTTGCCGATGAAACTATGGCAGCCAATTCACCCAGGTAACGATAACCGGCTGGCGCGATTATTTGCTTCGCCATGCTCAGACAAAGGTGCGCTTCCGTGTTGATGTCCTTGCAATAGCGATCCATGTAGATTTCATAACGACTATGAGTTTCCCGTTCACTTAAAACATTGTATTTTTCAAACAACCGGATGTTTTCTTCATCGATTAATTCAGCCAGTGCATCGACTGTAGTCCTCAGATTGGGCAATCCACGTTTTTCAGCTTCTTCATGCCAGGCTTGCGAGTAACCATCACCGTTAAAGATCACTGCCTTGTGCTCTTTAATTACTTTTTGCAATATTTTTTGGACTGCTTCATTGAATTTTACTTGATCTGTATTACTATCACCCAGTTCGTTTTCCAGTGATGTAGCAATAGCATCCAGGCTCTCTGCCACAATGGTATTCAAAACCACCAATGGTCCCGCAATGGATTGATTGGAACCCACCGCCCTAAATTCAAACTTGTCACCGGTGAAGGCAAAAGGGCTGGTACGGTTGCGGTCACCACTATGTTTGGGAAGTGGCGGCAGAGTCCCCACGCCTACGGTCAATGATCCTCCTAACTTCGAACCTTTGATGTCACCCTTTTCAATCTGCTCAAACACATCGGTTAGCATATCACCAAGGAAGATACTGATAATGGCTGGTGGCGCTTCATTGGCGCCCAGGCGATGATCGTTGCCGGCGTGAGCAATAGTCACGCGAAGCAACTTGGAATATTTGTGAACCGCTCGAATCACAGCTGCACAAAAAACCAGAAACTGGGCATTGTCATGCGGAGTTTGACCGGGTTCAAGCAGGTTACCGATACCGCTGCAACTTAACGACCAGTTCAAATGTTTTCCGGAGCCATTGATTCCACGAAAAGGCTTTTCATGCAGCAGACACACCAAATCATACTTTTGAGCTACACGCTGCAGAGTCAGCATGATTAAATGCTGATGATCAGTAGCCACATTTGCGTTTTCATATACGGGTGCGAGTTCATACTGACTGGGTGCCACTTCGTTATGTCGCGTCTTCACCGGCACACCAATTTTGTAAAGTTCATGCTCGGTTTCAAGCATGCAAGCCAGGATGCGCTCGGGTATGGTACCGAAATATTGATCTTCGAATTCCTGACCTTTGGGTGGTTCAGTTCCAAAAAGGGTTCGATTGGCAATATAAAGGTCTGGGCGGGCAAAATAAAAATTACGATCGATCAGAAAATATTCTTGCTCCGCACCCGCTGTGGAAACTACCAAATTTGGATTGTCATGACCAAAAAATTTTAAAACCCGCTGGGCCTGCTTGTTTAATGCCTGCATGGAACGCAACAATGGTGTTTTTTTATCCAGCGCGTCTCCGGTCCAGCTGACAAAACTAGTTGGGATACACAAAGTCTTTCCATTAGGGTTCTCTAAAATATAAGCTGGGCTGGTAACATCCCAGGCAGTGTAGCCACGTGCTTCAAAGGTTGTGCGGATACCACCATGAGGAAAAGAACTGGCATCGGGCTCGCCTTGAATAAGTGCGCTGCCTAAAAACTCGGTAATTGCTATACCCTCACCAACCGGTGCCAGAAAACTGTCATGTTTTTCTGCGGTTAACCCAGTCAATGGGTAAAACACATGAGCGTAATGGGTCGCCCCTTTTTCAATGGCCCAATCCTTCATGACTGCTGCCACTGCATCAGCTACCGAAGGATCAAGTGATTCACCATGTTTGATTGTGCGTTCCAAAGATTTAAAAGCTGACCTGGGAAGGCGTTGTTTCATCACCGTTTCATTAAAAACATTGGTACCGAACAAGTCGTTGATAGGTACTTGTAAAAAGTTGTTCGGTTTGTCGATGCGTTTAAAATGAGCTGCAGCGGAAACAGCTGCCTGACGTACTTGATTCATCGTTGTATACTCCTTGCAGTTCTGTCACATTAACTATAAAGATACATATACCATGTGAACCGATATATCTACTTCTGCTACCAGTCAGATTTTTTTCAGGCCGAAAAATCGTCAAAAAAACGTTACTGCAGCTGCCATGATGCATTTGATCACTTTAACCGATCATACTTTTAAACCCACTGTAGAATCTATAGGAATAAAGGAGCAAATCTTGACTTGTTCATTTTGAACTTGAACATGAAGCGAGCTTATGATTGTAGGATTTCTATATTGTTACTGACAACGAGACGAATAACCACGTTTTAGCTAACAGTCTATATAGTCCCAGCCACAACAATAGCGCTACCATCAGTTACTGCTCACTTGCCAGCATAGATGCTATTTACATACCGCTTAAACCTGTCTCGAGTCTTTCAAATCTACCACATCAGATAATGATGGTGTTTCAACTTAACGATATAATTGTCATCTATAACTCGATCAGTCGTGATCTGGTATCAATTCTTATCGCCTTGACGGCCGCCTGAATATGGTTTTTTTAGAATGATCAATAAACAGCCAATCCTGAAATATCTTCTATTGAAAATGCTCGGCACATTAATGCGAGGCAAAAACTGGATTCATTTCTGCCAACTTTTTCAGTCTGAAGCTTGAGCACACATTGCTATTCCCAGAGCTATAACCAAATGTGGTAAATGTGGTGTATGGAAAATCAAGCGGTTTGCTGTTTTCAACCTCCATTTTTTTAATGCCGTTAACGAACTTTTGCCTTGAATAGCTCCAATGCAGCTAAACAAGACGTTACTCTCCTTCATAATATTTGTAAATCACATTCGAATTTACGGTTGAATCCGGATATATGATGACAGCAATGTTGTGGCGATCGTGCAGATCAATATCATTGAAGAAAAGCTCGCCTGTAAATGTCTTTCCATTTAAACTGCACAGTTTAAACTTGTATCCGATACGAGAGAGAAAATGCAAAACGGTGTTAACACGATCTCTGTTTTTCTCTAGTAATTTAATCTTTCTTAATGTCAATATCACTTCGGAGATATGTAGTTTATGGAGTTGATGGGGCGGAAAATTCAACAACTTTTTCGCTTCCTTATTGACATAAAATATTTTTCCATCCTCTGATAGCATGAGCATTGCAGGTCTGTTACTTGTAATGGTTTGCATACTGCTATAGTCTTTGGTTTGAACTAAGCCATTAATTCTTTCTGCTTTATCAATTGATTGAGTATCCATTGTGCCTTTTCCCTCCTTGCAGCCAACCAATCCTGAAATTCATATCACGACACCAAGCTTTATGCTTCAGCGTTGGAATATGCAGCTCCTTCGATACGATTTAGCAAATCAGCCGCACTCTGTGTGGATTTTGAACAATTGCGTGTATGTGTCGATTCTTCTCGAATCTTGAAAAATAATTCTATGTCTTTCATCTGTATACCTTTTAGTACAGAACTGAATCTGATGAAACCAAAACATAAGAATTTTTATTGACTTTATTCCCCGCGATTTTATCTAGACATTTTGAAAAAAAATATACGTACTAATACTTAGTTCAACCCTGAAAACATTTCTGCTTTTCTGCTGAAAATTTTCAGTGTCAACGCCTTCAAAGGCAAACAAAGAACAATCACCCTTACACAAAAAACTCGAATCCTCGCGCTTCTCACTATTACGTTTGCCTGCCTGTATTTTTTCTTCCGATTTCAAACGATACGACCTATGATCTATATCAGCTGCACAAAATAACAGAATAAAAACCGCAAGTAATGCCATCAATAATCCGGTATGTTTCATATCTACTTTTACACCAATGCATGAAACAACAGATAACCATATGGGAATAATTGTTATTCTCAATTCTAGACGAATTGCTAAACTAACATTATTGAACTTTAAAGTCTACTAATATGTTGACACCCATTAGGAATTGACCTGAAAGCATCTGTTATGCCGATTGAAAATAGACCAAAATTTACGAATCATGCAGGAATTTTGTGCGGAAGAATTTAAGAGGTGACTACACTGAAGAGCAAGCGACAATAATCAAAGCCACCACAGGATCAGTATAACCACTGCACTGGTTTTTCTGGACCCGCAAAGGGCCTCAAAAAGATCAAGCTGAAATGGGTGGATATTGACTATGATGCAAATAGATAAAGATCAGCCAAGCGCAACCATCTGCTGCCAAAAAAGTCAAATCAGCAAAGATTTCTGGATACTGTTACGTAAAAAAACCGAGGAGCGACACAGAAAACCCTACTAAATGCGCTACATCTTTGCATCGATAATGTTATCAGCCAGTGAAAATATGGCCAGGGTGTCTGTACTAATGGAGTACACAAGTAAGTGCGTTAGTTACAGCTATAACATACGCTCGTTGGACTAACAATAATGAGCAACAGGAACCAGAGCAGCCGATATGTTTGGACAGCACGTGTGCAACATACAATAACTATCTGATAATAAACAAATAAATGGCGGAGAAGGCGGGATTCGAACCAGCCATACAGATTATAAATTCATTTTAATTCAGTATGTTACATTTGCTATGTTGCCCGTAAATAGGCATAAATAGGCATGTTTTGGCATAGAATGGGCAACATTTTGGGCAACATTTTTTTGCTCGAAAGATGCTGCCAAAACCTATGGTACCCTCGTCAATGAGGGCACCAAAAATGTTGACGTTATGAATCGAAATCTTGCGGTGATGGCACACCCAATTTATCGTATTCGATCTCTAGTGCCAATGTGCGCAACAAGTAATCATCTTCAGCGGCTTCCCACTCAGAATCAAGCCGTTCCTTCCTAATGGCTGTAATCACTTCGCCACAAACATGAACAAAGAATGTGAAGGCAACCGCGGCAAAAATAATGAACATGCATTTTCTCCTTACTTTGTGTTTACAAACCTTGCTACCAGACTATGGCGTCTACTTCCGGTTTCGTTGTTACCAGCGGGTCCATAATCTGTGCGCGTAAATTTTGTTTTTTGATGTATTGCGTTTGGTAGTGATCGCCCAATTCCAGGATCATTGCCAGCGCATCGGTCAGTGGAATATCGGTATGCACGACGTTATCGTAATCAACGATTACCGGCATTACTGTCTGGCCTTTCAATTCAGCGAGATCGTAGGCAGACTTGAAACGCTGGATGTCAGCTATGTCGCAATCCATCTTGATGCCGGTTTGTGTTGTCACAAAACCAGCCTTAATTTCGGCAAAAAAATCAGTGGTAATGCGCTTTGCAGCCTTCAATTTATAATGATCAATAGGCGTTTCAGGAATTGATTCACTGAATGTTTCGCCTGCCTGTAGATCCGATTCCGATTCAACACGACGCCAGTTAATGCCATCTGCTGCTATTGCGTATCCCATATCTTTCTATATCCTGAATCCTGCTATTCTCCCGGTAAACGTTGTTCCTGCCGTGTTGTGACTTAATGAATAGCCCAACAGACTACCAAGCGTTACCGGGACATAAATAAATTCGATTGAGTCTTTTCTTGTAATTGACTGGTTGTCGCCATTTATTGATGTGATCTGTGCAATGAGTGAGCCGTCATCACCAGTAACAGTCAACGCAGCCTCACCGACCGATCCCTCAAAGCCGACCGATATTACGCATTCTTTTGTAATAACCGGTGGCACAGGTAGATTTGCATTCAATGTATTGGCCGTGGAGATCTGAAATATTTCCCAACCAGTACCGTAGCAGCGAATGTAATTTCCCCTTTGTACAAAACTCTGGAAATTTGAAGCGTACCGGTAAGAACAACCTATCAGTGCCTTGTATGTGTATCCGGATGGTAATGTCGGGTTTGTATTACTAAGTGACAACAACAGTTTTGTATTCACCACGCCATCGGATATAGCCCAAATGAAATACCAGTTAGTAGTCGTCAAAGAACCGGTGTCAAGACCGTTAACACCCGAGGTGGCAGGGTTAAGCGTTTCCGATACGCCAGTAGCCAGGAATGACGAACCAATCGCGTTTTTAAGCACGATTTCGTCAGC
>NZ_FOCP01000046.1 GCF_900110145.1 Nitrosomonas marina
CTTGTTCCGAGAAACTCAAATGTTGTTATTCCCAAAACGCTGAAAATTCCGGCACCAAATGACGCATTCTGAATTTCACCCATTCCATCAGCAAAACGGTTACCTGAAACACCATCCACATTTGAGCTAGCCGAGCTGTTCAGTACCGATGTATTGATATCGAACACATCAAGCGATGTCACGGGACCCAGAGATACGCCACCGGAAGCGCCCGCAAAAACAGCGGTTTTGCTTTCGTTATAGGGTGGCGGCGCGATCCCTTGCGATAACTGATCGACTCCAACCGGATTTCCATTCAGAAGATCCACAATATTCTGAGAGGCAAAATCAAGGTCGACTTGTAAACCATAACCCTCGCTTTTTCCCTGAATTACTGTTGCATGCGAAGAAGCCGCAACAAACAAGGCTGCAATTAAAACCATACCCACACTCGGAAATTTCTTTGCAAGCAAATTAAGACCTGCATATTTCCCTGACATACCTGACATACCTGACATAAATTTCTCCTTTTAATAAAAAATTAGCCTGACGGAATGAGCAGTCATAGCTTAATCAGCAAAAAACATGCCATACAGAAAGCTGTTGAGTTTTATAGACCTAACAATTCACACAATTCTTTTACAGGTATACACTGTAAATAAATCCGACTAATTAGTCCACTATTAACAATAGTACTTAAAAGGTTATTTAATGCTTCTAAAAAAATTACCTTGAACTCATTCAATATCTCATCACATATAACAACGTCTTCTATTTGTAATTTCAGAGCAGTAAAATAATTGAGAGAGTGTTATTTTCTTTAGATTCATGGCTGACGTTACTTTAAAAAAATATACATTTTCCTTGTCTGTAAATGAGTTGGAAGAGCTTGAGAATTTTTTAAAAACCAACATATCGGAAAGGAAGGTAGTGTCGTCTATAGCTACATTACACGGATTCCTGACTGCCATTGCATCTGGACCAGTCACGATAAATTCCAAGGAGTGGATTCCTATTGTTTGGGGATTAAAGAATAGCAAACCGATCAGATTTGGCTCGAGCAAACAAACAGACCACATACTCAAGCTAATTATCAAACAGTTGAATGAAATTTCTGAAATATTGGCTGATGATGCCGGGAAATATGAACCAATTTTTAATAGAAACCGCATACAGCCAGAAAGTTATCTTGATCTTCATAAATGGGTCTCTGGCTACATGATGGAGGTTGAACTACATCGTCATTACTGGCAACCGATTTTTAGCTGTTCTCAGGGATTTCAAATTATGCAACCCATTTATCTACATGGATCTGGATCTACTACAAATGTTTATTCATCTGAGCAATTTTTGACCAGAGAACCGAAAAAATGTGAAAAATTAATCCAACAAATTTCAAACAGTGCTGCCCAAATATTCCGTTTCTGGTTGCCTTATCGCACAGCAATTTATGAAAGAAAAGTTGCGAATATTATTCAGCAAAGCCATCCTGTAATCGAATCGAATGATCCATGCCCGTGCAATAGCGGCAAACAATTCGGAACATGTTGCGGTTTGGCCGCTATACTGCACTGACTATGAATCGCTATTTCGCCAAATATGAAGAATTATTTTTAATTCCTTGATGCCTGGTCTTAGTGTCTGTTCGAATGTCTGATTTCCTCGATAGACTTCGGTGTCCAGTAAAAATCCAACTCGACACCTGTATCGATTAACTCCTGAATGCTGATATAACCAAGTTCGCCACCATCACCATACAAATCAGCCAGACCAAATGCCTGCAACTGCTCATCTTCCATGTCCTTTTCTGTGATGTACCAGTCAGCCGAACCTTTGAAGTAATGCAGGTGAGCCACCGCCTTATCGCCCATGCCGTCCTGATCGTAGGTTTTAGGCATGTTTTTGATGGTATTGGCTATTTCAATCAGCTTGTCTTTTATGAACTGTCCCTCTTCACCGCGAATTCCGGAAGCAAAGGCAGCCAATTGGGATTTGCCTATAAATTGCTTGAGTATGGGCATTACTGCGTTTACGTCGGCTAGGGTACTTTTTGCTTCTGGTTGCGGTTCTGGCTGCGGGTCTATTGCACTTTTAACCCCCAGCAATTCACGAATCTCCTTAATTCTTTTAACAAGTCCAAGCTTCTCCATCCCGGACTTGGCCGCTTCCATGGCCATCCGCAGCGATCCAAGTTCTCGCACATGCCTTAGCTTCTCAGCACCGCTTATCGCGTCAAATATCAGCATAGTGTCAGTAACAGAGTCGAACTCTGCAGGCTGGTTATCAATGTACGGGTATTTTTTCATCATTTCCGGCGTGCGCAGCAGGTTGCGAGATCCGGAACTACGCACACGCTTGGTCAGATAATCATTGATTACGCGCGCATCGTGGGCAAAATCGGCAAGCCTCTGCCTTTGCTTTTGGGTGGCGTCTGGAATGCCTGCTTTGCGATTCACGGCCACATCAATTAATTTACGCAAGATTTGCTGCGCACTTTCTTTGTTCATTGTCATTCTGCCGCCAGCAAAGCCCATTAAATCTTGCGGGACTTGCGCTGTAATGGCATCTGACCTTATGAAATCACGGAAGTATTTGAGCAAATCTGCCGTGGCTGACACGGCATTTTTATCAAGGTCCAGGTAAACACCACCAGCGGCGTCATAAACAATGTTTTGTTGTTCCATTTCAGATTCCTTTTCTTTGGCTTCCTGTTCAAGAAAGGCGTTATCAGTCTCGTATTCAATCAGGTCATCGAATGGCGGCAGAACAATAATTCCGCTCCCTTCAGGCTGACAAAAACCGTACAAATCGAACGGCTGCAGGTTATTTGAATCAAGCAGGTGCCCGTGCTCACCGCTGACCTGGTTGATTTCAATCCAACTCTTGAATAATGAGATTGCTATCTCGCTGCCCTGGTATTTGACCGGCGATTCTTCATCGTCATAAATTGCGTCAAATACGCCTGCAGGGGTTATTACGCGGTAGATGCTTTCGCTCATGATTCACCCCCGAATATATGGCCGGCGTAGTCGATGACTTCGACTTTGTAAGCAAGATTTCCGAAAACCTTGTATGAAACGGCATAAATATTATTTGAGAACGCATCCCTGGCAATTCTTAAAGCCGCTTTTATCGCATCCATTTCTTCATGGAATGTCCCGCCATGTGGTACGCGCCTCCTGCCATCATTATCCAGAAATGATGATTCTGGAGCGTAAATGATTTCGTAACCTTTGCTTACACGATTGGTTTTTCGGCTTCTGAATTTGCCCTTAAACACTCTGTAACCATTCCAGGAACCAATAAATTCAGCACCGCTTTTACGCCTGATAGAAAAATTAAAAATTAAATCTTTGTCGATCTCTGATAAACCATCAAACCAGCCGTCATCTATAATTTCAACGCCATCGGACAATTTCTTTATTGCTTCATCGTATTGCGTATCCCGATCATCACGCTTTACCTGTATTTCGTCTTTTGCAAGGTTTTGCGCGGCCTGTAACGCTTTCATTCCAGGGGTTAGATCTGACTGCAAATAACCGGCGATCAGGGCGGCCATTTCAGGATCTTTGCCAAGCATTAAAGCAGCATCTTGGGGATTCGACAGGTATTGAATACCCATTGCCCACACCTCTGTTACACCGTCTCGATACACCTTGCCGATATATGGCTTGATGAATTCATCCTTGTAAGCAACCTCATCGGTGCGGTACCGACTATTTCCGGTCAATGATCTCAGGGAATAAACCTTTTCATCCTTTCTGCGTTTCAATAGAAACCCGTTTGAAACAGCCTTTGCCGCAGGATCGGCTTCAAGATGGTGCGCCATTTCATGCCACAGAACTGTTTTATCGAAGTTTCTACCCGGATATATGGAAGTTTCTTCAACCGAGCCTATGCCCCTGGCATTTGCACGCCGACTTCCGTCATTGTCTATAACTATCTGTCGCAATTTACCGCCAGTTATCCGATAAAATTCGGCCATATCGCGGCGGATATCGGCTTCCTTGTATCCAATACGTTTCAACCGGTTTATAGCGGATTTTGTAATAACCTGTGCATTCGCCCAGGTGTCGGCCTGCTCTTGGGTTACTTTTGATGCATTGGTCAGAGTATCGATAAAATTCTGGCCAATCGGTGCAATCTGATCTCTGAGATTATCTATTTTTGCCTGTTTATCGGCATACTTTTTATTTGATAATTCATTTATTTGCCTGAACAAAAGAGTTCCCTTTTCTCTAAGTTCAATATATTTATCAGAGGCGGATTCTATTTCATCAAACGAATGGCCGTTTTTAGTATTCACAGATAACGCGGCATTCATATCCCTCCTGATCGCCTCGTATTCATCACTTAATCGCCCCATCTCTTCAATAACTTCTAGCGAATCCATGGGAATCATTGACGAGAGGCTTTCTAACTCCTTGGAGACGGCCTTTATCTTGCCAGCGTCGTAATCAAACACATTGCCAATCGAATTGAAATACTCGAAAGCTTTGCTTTTATCGGACTTGTGTTTCGCAACTAACACTGTATTGTCGTATAAAAGATCAGGCGCATCCTTAACACCAGATTTAATTACATTCCATGCGGTTATTATTGCGTCCCTATCGAATCCCCTAAGCGGTTCGGGAACTTGCTCAATGCCTTTCTCAAGATAAGCAATTATGTTTTTGTATGTGCCATAAACATCATTCCGATCGACGGCCAAACCGACCGGCTCCGGACCGCTATCAACAGAAAGCAATTGCCGGATTTCGCGCACCCGCTTAACAAGGGTTAGCTTATTAACCCCCGCAACATTCGGCAGGTGGCGACGTATCGTGCCAAGTTCTTTAACGAGTTTTAGCTTTTCTGAACCAGCAATCATTCTGTCCACTCCGGAAGGTCGACTGTTTGCCCGGCCAGCGCGTGTGTGCAGTCGCCTAGGAATTCGATGCGACCATCGGTGACGAATGAGTGGCACACGTCAATCACTTTTTCCTGACTCTCGGGCGGCGGTTGATTTGGCATGGCAGGCGGAACCCAATGTTCATACCTGACCAGAACAGAAGGGCGGAAGGTTGGTTTTTCAGCATCACCGTTCCAAGTCCATCTTGGAGGCTTGCCGCTACCATGTTTTATTAGATGTCGTTTGCCACACCCAGGACACAGGAACACAAGCCCATTGTCCTCAGTGTCTCGAAGTTTTCTTGATAACGCTGACATAGGGGAATCAACCGTTTGCTTGCTGGTCCAGTTCAGCCCATTTCTCAGCGGCCTTGCCGATCAAGTCATCGTATTCGCTACCCATGCCGGCATCGATCAGCGCTTTGGCTGAGGCGTCGATTTCGTCAAGCAAATCCATCAGGTTTGCGGCATCTTTCCCGCCGTCTATGACGGACTGCAGGAAGTTTTTGGCGGCGGTTATTTCTTCTGATTCATTGCCGCTATTTCCATCATCAACCGAAACAGCACCATCAATCTCTCCAGCTATCTGTTCAGGGGTTCTTGACAGGTCATCAACTATGGTTGCAATCTGGGCGATGCCGCCTTCTCTGCTATTTGAATTAACAGAAACGGTAAAACCAACAATGTTGGCACCAGCACCAACTTGTTTGTAACTAAACGATGCCTGATAAACAACACCACCCAACGTTTTACTTAAAGACGTGGCGCCATTCTCTCCATCCCAGTCTACATAGCGAAGCGCATTGCGTACCGCAACAATCCGTTCTTGGAAAAACGAATCCAGCACATCCTGATACTGAAGCTGCAAAGACTCATCGGCCATGATTTTGGCGTAGCCTTCGGAGGATACCGGGTCCAATACCTCTAGTTTTCTAATGATTTTGAAAAAGTTTTCTACATCTGCTCCGACATGTTCGCTTTTAATTTCAGTCCATTTTGGGTTTAAAGTTCCCGGCATAAAATGCATATCGCCAGCTTTCGCAACCCCATCACTTACAATCCCCCAGCCATCCGGTATTTTCGGTGAGCCTTCATTAACAGTTGTGAGCATTGTTTTTTCTGTTTCATCGCCAGGATCAACCTGACCTGACACCATATTTTCAATCTCTTCAGCAATCTGTTCTGCGGTCTTGCCAAGATCGGTTTTAACCGTCCCAACGTCCTCCCAAACACTGGATTCCTTATCCAGCAATTCGACTGTGAATTGGTCATTACT
>NZ_FOCP01000042.1 GCF_900110145.1 Nitrosomonas marina
ATGGTCAATTATGCGGAGGTGTTCAGGGCCACGATCGGTCCTGCGGTCGGGCTGTTGCTGACAGTATTGATTGGTTACAAGCTTTTCAGGTCCAATCGATTCAAAGACTGGCTGGCTACAAGAAGAAAAAAAACAACATTGTAAACAAAATTTGGTGATAAAGATTTATAATCATCCTTTTTGCAGGGGAACACGATGAGTTTCAAAATGATAAAAAAATTTTTAGTATCTGTAGTAATAGCATCTGGTATTATTTTTTCGGGACAGCTCTACGCTCACGGTGGATTGTCGCTGGAAGATGATTTGTGCGTTCTGACAGTGGGACCTTACAGGATTCACTTTACAGGTTATCAGCCAATGTCTCAGGAACAGGAATTTTGTGAGGATATTCCAGAGATTGGCAAAACTGTTGTCGCTTTGGATTATATCAATGATGAACTTCGTCCATTTGCGACAGAAGTGCGGATTGTGCGCAGTACGCCCCCCTTTAATATCTCTACCAGTACCACACCAAAGGATCTGGAAAAGGTATCGGATGAGGATTTAGAGAACATGACAATCTATCACCTGCCGCCTGATGTATATCCGAATGCCACCATTCTGGTTGAGCATTCATTTCAAGAGAAAGGGATGTTTGCGGGCGTGGTGACTGTAAAGGGTAATGATCAGGAATGGGTTTCGGTTTTTCCATTCGCTGTTGGTGAAGGAATGCCAATTAATTGGTTTACGGATGTGTTGCCATACGTTGCGCTTGTTGCTTTCGCAGCATTCTTCTTCTTGCGTAGCCGTAAAAAACCAAATGAAGAAGGAACAGCAGCCTGACCAAAACAATTAATTCAGAAACAGGATTTGATTGTCCTGGCGGTAGCTTTAGACAAGTTCTATTTCTATCTGTTGAAATACCGGAAACACGGCAGATACTGCCGTGTTTTTTTTTGAGTTACGTATGCTGAAATTGGTGAAAATTTTGCCATTCAATAGGAAAAATTCATTTTGTCAATTTAGGGTATGAGAATCAAGGGATGCTATGGTCAGTAAGAAAGCAGTTTTCCAAAATAAAGATGGAGACTCATTATCGGGGTTGCTGGAAATACCCGATCATCAGACGAAGAACTATGCAATTTTTGCACACTGTTTTACCTGCTCAAAAAACAGCAGGGCAGCAGGTTTTGTTGCGCGCGCACTGGCAAAGCTGGGAATAGCAGTATTAAGGTTTGATTTCACAGGTTTAGGAAACAGTAGCGGTGAATTCTCAAACACAAATTTTTCTTCGAATATTCAGGATCTAATTGCGGCGGCAGAATTTCTGGAAGCTAAATTCTCGGCACCCAGTTTATTGATAGGCCATAGTCTTGGTGGCGCCGCAGTTCTGGCTGCGGCGCAACAAATGCAGTCAGTTAAAGCGGTTGTCACCATTGCAGCACCAGCCACAGCATCGCATGTCAAAGGACTGTTCGTAGAATCTCATCAGGAAATTATGGAGAACAATACAGCGTGTGTTCAATTAGGCGGACGCAGCTTTACCATAAAAAAGCAGTTTGTAGAAGATTTGGAGAAATATAACTCGCTGGAGCATATTCAACAACTCAATAAAGCGTTGCTGATCTTTCATTCTCCACTCGACCGCGTGGTGTCGATTGATGAAGCAGCGCGTATTTATAGTGCAGCCAGGCATCCCAAAAGTTTTGTTTCACTTGATCGTGCCGATCATTTGTTATCCCGATCGGATGATGCGCAATATGTTGCAACTGTACTGTCGGCCTGGGCCGGTCAATACCTGGATGAGTTCAATACAGAAGATCCCGGTTCAGCAGCGACTGAGCCCACGCTGAACGAAGGCACTGTTATCGTCAAAGAGATTGACCAGAATTTCACGCGGGAGATTATTACTGCGAATCATCGCTTAATCAGTGACGAACCGGTACGTGTAGGCGGTGCGGATCAAGGCGTCAATCCTTATGAACTGTTGCTGGCTGCGTTGGGAAGTTGTACGTCGATGACGCTGCGTATGTACGCCAATCACAAAAAAATAGATGTTCAGGCCATTGAAGTCACCTTGCAGCATAGCCGTGTGCACACGGATGATTGTGCAACATGTGAAGAACAGGAAACGCTGGTGGACAAAATCACTCGGACCATAAAGCTGACAGGTCAGTTGGATGACCAGCAGCGATCACGCATGCTCGAAATCGCGAATCGATGCCCGGTTCACAAAACCCTGGAAAATCAGATCTATATAGAAACAAGGCAGGCTGACTGAATGGTATGCAAAAAGCAGACAAGAAAAACACTCCGGAAAAATTCCGACTTGATAAATGGTTATTTGCAGCGCGTTTTTTTAAAACGCGCTCTGTCGCCGCAGAGGCCATTGAACGCGGTCGAATTCATCTGAACGGGGCTCGTGTCAAGCCTGCGAAAACACTGGTTGTGGGTGACATGATGACAATCCAGGCCGGTAATTACAAGTACGAAATAAAGGTATTGGCGCTAAGCAATAAACGCGGTTCGGCCGCAATCGCGCAGCAGTTGTATAGCGAAACCGAAGAAAGTCGCCAGCAGCGTGAGGTCATAGCTGAACGTATCAAAGCACGCCCCGGGCCTTTTTTTACAAAAGGGCGCCCCACAAAACGAGACCGCCGTAAAATAATGCGTTTGAAAGATCATCTGTGACTGTATATCAGTAAGTGTAGAACAAGGTAATGATGAAATAATAGTTGTAAAGTATTTTGGCAGACAGCCAGATTGTTCCAGAAATATACTTTTTTATTCAGGAACAAGTGCAATTTTACTGTTGGCTGAAAATACCGTTGTATTGGTTACGTTCATTCTGATCGGCTCTGCCAGCTTTAACGACATAATCCTGCAAGTGGGCTGCACGGATTACATGGAGAAAAGTAAACACCGATTAAGCCTGAATTTACAGAATCAATAGGTCCTGTAATGCATAGATAACTCCATGCGCCAGTTGTTCAACAAAACGAGATGTTGTTGGAATACAAACGTTCACTTGCTTAGTGGAATTTACCGGCTAATCGGTCTATACCGTATCCGTTTCGGTTTTGCACCTTCTTCGCCCAGACGTTTGATCTTGTCGGATTCGTATTCGTGGTAATTACCATTGTAGAATGTCCACTGTGAATCGCCTTCGGCGGCGAGGATATGTGTAGCGATGCGGTCGAGGAACCAGCGATCGTGCGAGATGACGAGCACGCAGCCGGCGAATTCGAGCAATGCGTCTTCAAGTGCGCGCAGGGTTTCCACGTCGAGGTCGTTTGACGGCTCGTCAAGCAGCAGCACATTGCCACCCGCTATCAGCGTTTGCGCGAGGTGCAATCGGCCGCGCTCGCCGCCAGAGAGTTGGCCGACAATTTTCTGCTGGTCACTGCCCTTGAAGTTGAAGCGTCCTAGGTACGCGCGCGCCGGGGTAGTGTATTTACCGACTGCCAGCAGATCGTTGCCGCCAGATATGGCGTCGAAAACGGTTTTGTCATTTTCGAGCGTATCGCGTGCCTGATCGACATGCGCGATGTTGACGGTCGGACCGATTTTGACTTCACCCGAATCGGAGTGTTCTTTTCCTGCGATAAGTTTGAACAGTGTCGATTTACCCGCGCCGTTCGGTCCGATGATGCCGACAATCGCGCCAGGCGGAATCTGGAAACTCAGGTCGTCGATTAGTAGCCGGTCCCCGTAGGACTTGGATACGTTCTTGAATTCGATCACTTCGTTGCCGAGTCGGTCGCCGACCGGGATGAAGATTTCCTGTGTTTCATTGCGTTTCTGGTATTCCTGAGAGTTGAGTTCCTCGAAGCGGGACAAACGCGCCTTGGATTTGGCCTGACGGCCCTTGGGATTTTGCCGTACCCATTCGAGCTCCTTCTTCATCGCTTTCATATGCGCGTCGATCTGCTTGCTTTCCTGTTCCAGCCGCGCTTCTTTCTGCTCGAGCCAGCTGGAATAATTACCCTTCCACGGAATACCATGTCCACGATCAAGCTCGAGTATCCACTCGGCAGCATTGTCGAGAAAGTAGCGGTCGTGAGTGACCGCAACAACTGTACCGGGAAAACGTACCAGAAACTGTTCGAGCCATTCAACCGATTCGGCGTCGAGGTGGTTGGTGGGTTCGTCCAGCAACAGCATGTCCGGTTTTTCGAGCAGCAGCTTGCACAAGGCAACGCGACGTTTTTCGCCACCGGACAGGTTTTTTACGACTGAATCCCAGGAAGGCAGTCGTAAGGCATCCGCGGCGATTTCCATTTGGTTCTCGGTATCGCTGCCAGCAGTAGCAAGTATCGCCTCAAGCCGTGCCTGTTCTTCGGCTAACGCATCAAAATCAGCGTCCTCCTCGGCATAAGCTGCGTAGACAGCATCGAGTTTCTGTTGTGCCTCGATGACTTCTCCCATGCCGGCCTCAACTTCCTGCCGTACGGTATGTTCAGGATTCAGTTGCGGTTCCTGCGGCAGATAACCAATGCGAACATCAGGAAGTCGCTGTACTTCGCCATCGAATTCAGTATCAACACCCGCCATGATGCGCAACACGGTAGACTTGCCCGAGCCGTTCAAACCCAGCAGGCCGATTTTGGCACCCGGGAAAAAACTCAGTGATATATCCTTGATAATTTGACGCTTTGGTGGAACGATTTTGCTCACGCGGAGCATTGACATGACATATTGGGCCATTGTTTAGATTTACCGTTTGAAGTTTGAAAACGATTGATGTTCAAAGGGACAGAGTTTAACGCAGCTTTTTCGTCATTGAAAGCGCACGAGTCAGCCCTATGCTGTGATTAACTGTTATCGACTCTTTTAATAGATACAAGTTTGTGGTTCACGTCGATAACGAGTTCAAACAAACCCTGCACGCCATTTCCCTGAACCAAGGAGCGCAGGACACTTGCAGGGAAACGGATGGTGCGCCCGTCTTTCGTTTTGGCCACGACCGTGCTCGCATGTCCTTCGTAATACTGGATAAGCTGTTGCGGAGAAATACTGAGAACAACATACAGTCGTGTATTCATAATGTTGGTACAGTAAAGAAATCAGGCCGCTTTCGGTGCAAACATGATAATCGCCATGCCCGTCAGTGCGACAAATGCACCGATCAAATCCCAGACGGTGGGCCTGATACCATCGACTGTCCATAGCCAGAAAATGGCGCAAAAGATATAGACGCCGCCGTAGGCCGCGTAAACACGGCCTGCCGCTGTTGGATGCAGTGTCAGCAGCCATGCAAAAGCGGCCAAACTCAAACCGGCAGGAATGAGCAGCCAAGCGCTTTTTCCCTGTGTCAGCCACAGATAGGTCAGGTAGCAGCCGAGAATTTCCATGATTGCTGTGATAAAAAAAAGTGCGGTCGTTTTGATGAAAACCATAATTTTCTTTCAATTGCAGTGTTTTTGTTTCAGCGGCGCCGGTTCCGACCGTATTTTTCTGAATACTTTTTGACCAGAATGCATTAAGGGCATGACTTCAAATATCAGGGTAAGTTATGTTTTCATGAAGTTGTGAATTGTGCTTTTGAGAACGGGTAATTTGCCATGAAAAAAATGTTCTGCACCTGGAATGACGACAATTGGTAAAGTGTGCGGTGTTGCCCAGTCAAGAATTGTGGGTAATGGAGTTATTTCGTCCTGATCGCCATGAATGATCAGTGTTTGCTCGACATCGCTGCATGAAAATGCTGTACCAGCGGTGCGTATCGATGGTGCGACCAAAACAAGTGATTGCGGGTGCAGTCGTTCAACAGCGCGTAATTGCACACCGCCACCAAATGAAAAACCGGCAAGCAATAATGGCTTATCATGCAAATGATGGTCAAACTGGTGCTGTATGGTTTGTGTGACGGTGACGATATCATTGGTTTCACCGATGCCGTCATCAAAGTTACCTTCGCTTTTACCCACTCCGCGGAAATTGAATTTGACAGCAATATATCCGAGTTCAAGTATGCTGTTAAACAGTGTGTAGACCACTTTGTTATCCATCGTTCCGCCATGTAGCGGGTGAGGGTGTGCAACTACAGCAATGCCTTTTGGTGATTTCTTGGGCTCGGCCAGAATCGATTCTAACTTGCCTGCCGGACCGTCGATAAATAATTTATGCAAAATAACACCGGCCAGTGATTGATCAGTTAAATCGTTAAGCGTTCGACAATTCGGCCATTGATCAGGTGTTCGTCGATGATTTCGTCGATATCCTCCTTGTCTATGTAGGTATACCACACCTCATCAGGATAAACCACAAGAACAGGGCCTTCGTCACAGCGGTCTAGACAACCGGCATTGTTGATGCGAACTTTGTTTTTGCCATTTAATCTTAACGATTTAATCCGGTCTTTGGCATAGTCGCGCATTGCCTGCGCATTCATGTTATTACAGCATACTGCAGCCCCTTCTCGCTGATTGACACAGAAAAATACATGGTATTGATAATAACTCATAGCGGTTCCCAGCTTTAATCCAAACAGCGCTGATTATACGGTGTGCGCTATGTCATTTCCAAAACAAACTGACATTTGATGCTACTAAATTATACCTGGCACTTCTTAATTGATGCGCAGCGTAAGCTGCGCATCAATTGGTCAGGATGTTAAAAATCGTATCAGAACATGTTATTTATCATATGAGTTATATGATTAGTTATTGACCGATACGTTTCGGGAAAATGAAATTCCCCTGTTCCCGGCCGCATCAAATGCATGCGCCTGCAGATAGCCGGCACCATTGCTGGTTTGCGTCGTGTCCCAGTTGATAGTGAATGGTGACTTCGTACTGGAACCAACCTGTACACCATTGGCATAGAGATCGACGCGTGCTATGCCAATATTGTCCCAGGTTTCAAATTCAACCGGTATGGTGCCCGATACTTGAGTACCCGGGGGCGGCGATGCAACGGTGACAATCGGTTTCTCAGTATCGCCGGAGTGGTTGTCTACAGTAACCACTACGTTGGCAGAAGCGCCCTGGTTGCCGGCAGCATCAAAAGCCAGCGCAGACAGGGTGTAGTCGCCGTCAATGACCGACGCCGAATCCAGAGTAAAGGTGAACGGCGCCTGCGTATTTCTGCCGTGAAGTTCGCCGTTGACATACAACTCCACAGCGACGACACCTGTATTATCGGAATAATTAAACGTTACAGGAAAGACACCTGCAACTGCGCCCGGTGCCGGAGAAGCGATGCCGATGACAGGTGCAACAGTGTCAGGCGCGGGCTCGGCTGGCGCGGTGTTGTTGACAGAGACATTTCTGGAAAACGAGACAGTCGTATTGCCGGCCGCGTCGAATGCATGCGCCTGCAGATAACCGGCACCATTGCTGGTTTGTGTCGTGTCCCAGTTGATGGTGAACGGCTTCTGCGTACTGGAGCCGACCTGAACACCGTTGACGTAGAGATCGACACGCACAACACCTATATTGTCCCAGGTTTCAAACTCAATCGGTATGGTGCCCGATACCTCGGTACCCGGAGGCGGCGATGCGACAGTGACGATCGGTTTCTCAGTATCGCCGGAGTGGTTGCCTACAGTAACCACTACGTTGGCTGAGGCGCCCTGGTTGCCGGCTGCATCAAAAGCCAGCGCGGACAGGGTGTAGTCGCCGTCAGCGACAGATGCCGAATCCAGAGTAAAGGTGAACGGCGCCTGCGTATTTCTGCCGTGAAGTTCGCCGTTGACATACAGCTCAACTGCGACGACGCCTGTATTATCGGAATAATTAAATGTTACAGGAAAGACACCTGCAACTGCGCCCGATGCCGGAGAAGCGATGCCGATGACAGGTGCGACAGTGTCAGGCGCAGGCGCGGGTGGCGCGGTACCGGTATTGTTGATGGAAATATTTCTGGAAAACGAGACAGCCTTATTGCCGGCTGCATCAAATGCATGCGCCTGCAGATAGCCTGTGCCGTTGCTGGTCTGAGTGCTATTCCAGTTGATGGTGAACGGCTTCTGCGTACTGGAGCCGACCTGAACGCCGTTGGCATAGAGATCGACACGTACAACACCTACATTGTCCCAGGTTTCAAACTCAACCGGTATGGTGCCCGATACTTCGGTACCCGGAGACGGCGATGCAACGGTGACGATCGGTTTCTCAGTATCGCCGGAGTGATTGCCTGCAGTAACCACTACGTTGGCTGAGGCGCCCTGGTTGCCGGCTGCATCAAAAGCCAGCGCGGACAGGGTGTAGTCGCCGTCAGCGACAGATGCCGAATCCAGAGTAAAGGTGAACGGCGCCTGCGTATTTCTGCCGTAAAGTTCGCCGTTGAGATACAGTTCAACTGCGACGACGTCTGTATTGTCGGAATAATTAAATGTTACAGGAAAGACACCTGCAACTGCGCCCGGTGCCGGAGAAGCGATGCCGATGACAGGTGCGACAGTGTCAGGCGCAGGCGCAGGTGGCGCGGTACCGGTATTGTTGATGGAAATATTTCTGGAAAACGAGACAGCCTTATTGCCGGCTGCATCAAATGCATGCGCCTGCAGATAGCCTGTGCCGTTGCTGGTCTGAGTGCTATTCCAGTTGATGGTGAACGGCTTCTGCGCACTGGAGCCGACCTGAACGCCGTTGGCATAAAGATCGACACGTACAACACCTACATTGTCCCAGGTTTCAAACTTAATCGGTATGGTGCCCGATACTTCGGTACCCGGGGGCGGTGACGCGACCGTAACGATAGGCGCCTCCGTATCTGATCCAGCCGGTGGTGTGCCTGATGAACCAGAACCAGAACCAGAACCTGAACCAGAACCAGAACCAGAACCAGAACCAGAACCAGAACCAGAACCAGAACCAGAACCAGAACCTGATGAACCGCCGGTGCTGTTGTTTATTGATATATTTCTGAAAAAGGACAAATCGTCATTTCCAGCGTGATCGAATGCCTGAGCCTGCAGATAGCCAGTGCCGTTATTGTTCAGAGTCGTATCCCAGTTAATCGTAAAAGGTGCTTGTGTACTAGATCCGACCAGAACACCGTTGGCATAAAGATCGACGCGAGCGATACCCAGGTTGTCATAGGTTTCAAATTCTACCGGTATGGTGCCCGAAACCTGGGTGCCCGGCGGCGGGGAATAGATTGTAACGATTGGCGCTTCCGTGTCTGATCCGGCTGGCGGTGTGCCCGATGAACCAGAACCAGAGTCTGAACCTGAATCTGAATCAGAGCCAGAGTCTGAGCCTGAACCTGAACCATCGCCTGATGAATTACCGGTGCTGTTGTTTATTGATATATTTCTGAAAAAGGACAAGTCGTCATTTCCAGCATGATCGAATGCCTGTGCCTGTAGATAACCGGTGCCGTTGTTGTTCAGGGTTGTATCCCAGTTAATGGTAAAAGGCGCTTGCGTACTGGAGCCGACCAGAACACCGTTGGCATAAAGATCAACACGTGCGATACCCTCGTTATCATAAGTTTCAAACTCGACCGGTACGGTGCCTGACAATTCACTACCTGCTGGCGGTGAAAAAATGGTAATAATTGGTGCTTCATTATCATTTATCGGTGTCTCGCCGCCCGTACCGCCAGTATTGGTGCCATTGTCGACTATGATTGCAATACCTACCGAGCTCTGATTGCCTGCTGCGTCCAGCGCAACCGCACTGAGTGTGTTATGACCGTCATCCATGACAGCCGTATCCAGTGAGAAAGAAAAGGGTTCCTGAGTGCTTTGGCCGTAATGCTGTCCATCGATATACAGATCGACGGATACGACACCCACGTTGTCGGAATAGCTGACTTCGACAGGAATAACGCCGGATACGACGCTGTCACTGCCCGGGCTGGTAATCGTAATGCTGGGTGCTTTACTGTCTCCTGTACCTGGGCTGCCGGAGGTATTGTTTAAAAACCAGTCAACCGTGCGGTAGACTTCGGTGGTATTACCGGCCATGTCCTGAACCCGTGCGTAGATTTCCGTATCCGGATCGCTCAGCGCAGCACCGAGATTGACGACGGTAACACCGTGTTT
>NZ_FOCP01000016.1 GCF_900110145.1 Nitrosomonas marina
TCCACCGGCTCAACGACCATCCAGATTTGTCCAACATGAGCAATCAGTCCAGACATTTCAACAATTCGCCCAGCCATTGCGGCGATACATTCGCCGGTACTTCGAGTGTATGACCGCCTGAACAACGCAGCCTCAAGTAATCTGTAACCGGCACAGCTGGTGTAATCGTCACCGGTACCATTGATCCCGGTTGACTACGCAATTGCGTTCTCCGGTAAGTACGCAGCCAGTTTCCAAAAGTCTTGCTGTTCAGGCCATGCTTGCGACAATAAGACGTCTGCGACAATCCGCTCGACTGCCACGCCCTGATATGACGTAACTGCTGTTCCTGTGTAGTCATCGCTCATCCTCCTTTGAAAATGCCCGAGGATAAACAGATCAGATTCTAATTTATAGATGGCGGGGTTGGACGCTTACATCCCTATGAGCCTTTTTGACGTTTCAGCGCTGGTTATCATCATGATAATGCTTGCCGCCATACCCAGCACGAGTGTGGCCCTGGTTGTCGTCCGTTCGGCCACGATGAATCTGGCAAACGGTGGTGCCGTTTCAATGGGCATCGTGCTTGGTGAGATTTGATTTTTGTTGTACTGGCAATACTGGGATTGACAGCCCCGTTCGAACTGACGGGGGGTTCTTTTTAGCGGTCAAAATCGCGACGGGTATGCACCTGATCTGGTTCGGTATCAATCTGATCCGAAGCCGGACGAAGAATTTGATCTGTAAATACTTCAGTACCGGCGGCGGATTACCTGCCAGTTTCCTCGCAGGATTGTTTGTCACACTTGGTTATGTGAAGGCGATAGTCTTTTATGCCAGCCTGTTTCCAGCGCTCGTCGATATATGGGGTATTTGCATGACTGTAACACATTAATTCTATTTAATTCTTTTTTTGTTTAAATAAGGGTAACAAAAAAAGAAGTTTTTCTGTGGAAAAATTTCTTTTATAACATTAGCAACTACCCATCAGTTAAGTCCCACTTGAGAGTATTTTTATCGACTATTCCACCATTTATTGACAAAAAAGTAAGTCCATTTTCAAAAGCTCTAAAGCCATGAGCCAATTTTGCTTTAAAATAAACTATATCTCCCGCTTTTACATTTTTTTTATTAAGATTTAGATTGGCTTCATAAAGCTGCTTTTGATCATAAAGAACTTCTGCGCTACCATCTATTATGACCATTTGTGCATCAACAGAATGAGCATGAAGTGGAACAATAGTGTTAGGAGCCACTTTTACAATCACTTCTTGAGGATTACCAGAAGCCACATTAGACCAAGCATAAATGTTTACATTTGGCATGTTTGGGTGACTGTGATTTTTCATTGTAGTAACTATATTTTTCATAGTTAAAATCTCCTGACAAATAATTTTTAAAGAAAATACTCTTCTAATTTATTTTTATTCAATAAAATTGAACTGGGGCCAAAATATGTTACTTCACCCGCTCTAATTACCAAAGTTTTATCACATATACTAAGCATTACTTCGAAATTATGTTCAGCTACAATAAATGAAACATTTTTTTCTTGCGCTCTTTTAATCCAATTGATAATACCCATGCTGTTTCTTGTATCAATTCCAGCTGTTGGTTCATCCAGAAGAAACAATTTGGGAGAGCCCATCTCTAACATGCGTAGCGTCTCTAAACGACGTTGACCTATAGACAAAGCACTAATAAGTATATTTTCATCATAATGATTATTCTGCGTAGCATCCTGGTTATCTTGAAACCCATAAAGATTGCATAGTACACGACGATGTTCAAAGATTTTCAAATCTTCAAAACTCATAGAATCTTGACCTAAGAAGCGTATCCCTGAAATTATATGTTGACTAATTAAGTCAGTTAAAACTTCATTTCCTAACAGTTTAATTAACCCTTCAATCTTGGGGTGTAAGCCAAAAATTGTTCGAAGTAGTGTTGTTTTGCCGGCGCCATTATGACCAATGATAAGCAGTGACTCACCCTCATTCAGATCAATACATATATTATGAACTATTGCGTGATTGTCATAGCCTATTGACAGGCCATCTATTTCTGCAATTTTCTTCATTTTGTATTACTATCTAGAAAATGACCGAGGAGGTTAATCTGTGCAAGACTGTTACCGGAATATTTTCCTGCAATTTGTCCTCCGACAAGGACGATTAATTCATCTGCCATTTTCTTAACAGTATCAAGATCGTGTTCTGTAATTAGTATAAGGCGTTTTGCCCCATGTTTTTTTATAACTTCTAATGCTACTTTACGGGTAGCGCTAGATAAACCAGCCATAGGTTCATCAAGGAGGATTCCAGATTTTGAAGATAAAAGTACAGCTCCGATAGCGACTATTCTTTTTTGGCCATAGGAAAGTTCACCTATCTTTTTATCAAATGAATTTTGCAAATTAGCACTCAATAAAAGTGATATAAGCCATTCTGGAACAAATTCTTTTATTTTCTTTTCGGTGCACACAATCCTATTAGAAAGCTGTAGAGGAGACGTTGCCTTTTTAGGTTGCTTCGCTATATGTAAAAATTCGTATACGGTTAAATCATGTGGAATTACAAGTCGCTGGTGTAAACGTACAAAAAAGCTTTGAAGTTCTTTTTTAGTTAAAGCAGTTGTTAATTGCCGTGAATTTATACATCCACCTGAAGTATTGATAAATCCAGAAAGTACATCTAAGAGTGTTGATTTTCCTGCTCCGTTTGGGCCAACTAATGCCAATATACCGTTACTAGGTAATTGCAATTTTATCCTGTTCAATACTTTTGTACTGCCAAAATGCACTGTAATATCATTCAGCATAAGATGAGATATCATAGCTCTTGCTTCCTATCGTCACCAAAAAACAGAATCGTTGCAATTATGATGGCTATTCCACTAAACATTAGCTGAATATAACCAGCAGTTGCTGATGAAATGCCAAGAAGCCTTACAAACTGTGGAACCCCAACCAGAAGGGTAGCCCCCAATAAACCACCAATAGCCCCCTGAGTAACAACAAAAAACGCAATGCTTAGAATGGTTACAGATGTTGAAATTAAAAAAAGTGTGGGATCAATAAATGTAAGGTGAACTGCAAGAATAGCGCCACTTAAACCGATAATAGCTCCGTAAATCAATCCCAATCCAGCAAATATGAGTGAATATCTTATACCTAACGTTTTGGCTAATTCTATGCTTTGAGAAATTACGGAACAACCTGCTCCTAATGGTGTTCCTTCCAATAATACAAAGACATATGTCGCCAGTACTATCAGAACTAATATACTTGCATATAAAACAATATCACTACCAAGTGTGGGTATTCCTGATATACCAAGTACACCGCCAGTTAAAGCGCTAACATTGGTTACTAAACCAATCCAAGCGACATGTATGCCGAAACTAACAAGCGCATACCGTTCTGCTTTGACTCGTATAGCAATAGTAGTTAATCCGATTCCTGAGATGGCTCCAATTAAAAAAGCCATAACGACGCCCCAAGAAGAATCTAGCCCATATTTTGCTGTCATTACAGCATAACCGTATGCCCCACAACCTAGTATTGCCGCATGCCCAACTGAAAGCAGTCCAAGGGACTTTTGTAATGCACCTGCTATTATTCCACAAGCAGAATATATTAGAATTAGTAGAAAAGTAGATAGAATAAAACTCATCTTACACCGCTGACTTCTCTGCTTGTTCCGCGTAGTATGAGAACAGTTACTATTACTGCAAACATAATACTTTCACTCCACGCAGGGGCAAGGTAAAGTTGAATTCCTACTTGCATTGCTCCCAAGATAAACCCAGAAATTAAAGGATAAAATAACTCCCTAGATTCAAATAGAAGCGCTGCGCCAATACCATATAAAAAAAGCTTCATTCCAAGCTCAGGCGTACTACCGCCCGTTAGGGCCATAGCACAACCAGCCACTCCGGCAAGAAATCCAGTGAAAATAGTTCCTAGTTGACGAACTCGATCTTTATTTATGCCAATTTCCAATGATAAAAAAGGGTTTATTGTATATAAACGCAAAGCGTAGCCGATAGGTAGTTTTAGAAAAGCTAGACTGATTAAAATAGCCATGCCTGTCAGAGTGAGTCCCGAAAAAATACCAATTCCTACATACATATTCAGAAAGTCTATCGTTTGCCCAGAAATATTTTCAAAAGTTCTGAGTCCGGGGCCGCGTAATACACCTACGCTTCCCATTATGAACATTAGTGCTCCAAACGATCCAATAAAAATGGCTAGTGCCGGTGACTTTCTCAACTTAGATAAGCTTATTAAAACGCTCCATAAATAACCAATTAATCCAGCAGAAAGAATTCCTATACAACATGCCAGCAAGACTTCGGAAATTGAATCAGCTTGCCAAAAATTTGCGACTGCAATTCCAATCTCTGCGCTTATTAGGGCAGAAATAGCAACAAATAGATCAAAACCGCCACCGGATACACTTAAAATCATTCTAACGGCAAGGCCGGCTATCCCGTAGATTAGTCCGATCTGTAGTACAAAAAATAATGTTTCCATATTTATTGATTTGTTTCGCCTAGCTCACGGATTAAGTTTGATATATAAGTTAGTTGATTTTTTGGTATCTCTTTCAAAGTAGCATCAGCTGTCATGAGCGCAAGGAATTCTTCGGTTAGTTGTGCAGTTTCCTGGTCCCGCCATATTTCATCAAACCAATCTGAGTGTTTTGTTAGTTCATTTTTGTTGTCAGTATCAACATCTTTATAAGTGATGGTTAGTCGAGTTGAATGAAAGGGATCGGCCAATTCCGCACCAACGACTCATTGCCAATCAACTTTTCCTGTAGAATCCTCTATACCAATTATCAGAAACTCTGACTTAAGGTCATTTTCTTCTACATATCGTATAGACTTGCATGAATGTACACTTTTACTGTCCTGCGAGAGTACTGCAAGACGAAAGCGATTGAATACCTCTGCTTGCATTTGAGAGTCTTTATTGAGTATAAATTCTCTATCACTTACCGGCGTACATGCCGCTGTCCCTAAGATATCCTCACAGAAACGCTGCCAAATAGTGGGTAATCCAATTGATTCTTCGCAGTGCTGAGAATCTCCAATTAAAGGCACAGATAGCTCGCTTTCTAATATGGCAAGCCACCAGTAAAGCCATTTTTCTGATTTTCCCATAGGCAATCCCAAGGAAGATGTAGAAATTAATGAACTATCAAGTGCAACAAGTTGCTCGTCGATTATTTGAACAGACTTGAAAATTTCAATTACGTTTTCAATAATGGCATTTGTTAGTTGATGTTCTTGTTTCCACCAAGGAAAAGAATTTTGAGCATTCAAGGCTTGGATGTTTTCTGTTACTTCTTGTTTTAATGATTCTAATCTCTTTTTAGATTTGTCTAATTTTCTTTGATCTTCATTTCCTTCGCCTGAAGACGGAATATATTTTTCACAAATCTGCATTAAGCGAGTCCAATAATCAGATTCTTTAATTTTAGTTCTTTCAATTATTTTACTAATTGAAAGTCCCATATGATTCCCATTGCTTAGTATTTTCTCATCATTGGTTACAGTAACTTGATCCCATCGCTGGTTATAAAAATTTTTACGTGTCTTATCCAAAATATTATAATTTTTTGTTAGTCCATATAGCCACGTATCCGGATTTTGCCATCGATTATCTGAGTAAACGGGCACCCATGAATAATAGGGTTCTTTAATTCTCCGTAATCGTGAAGCTGGATCAGGTGGGAGTTTGTGTTTGTCATCTTCATCGGTTTTTGCATGTATCGCTGAAACAAGCAATTTTTCTACGTCTTCATGATGACTTATTGAATGATTATTTTGGTTTCTAATATCAATCGGCACAGATGTAGGAATCACATGCATGTAGCGACAGCCAATTATAATTTTTAATATGTGATCTAGATTCCAGCCTAGGTCTCTATTTGGCTTCTCATTCGTGCCCAGAACGATTCGGCGTATTTTGATATCAGGATGTTTTGTTAGAAATGATAATCCTCGTCGATATGTTCCGAAAAATTCGGCATCATGATAGAAGCGGTTATCACTCGAACCATTTGGGTAATTATAAAAATCCTTTGGAGGAAACGGTGTTACTTGACCGACAATTATTTTCTTCCCGCTCACCTCAGAACTAAGAAAATCCCAGATTAATCTCAAAATAATAAACGCATAATTACGTACGTTGGTTACTATTTCATATCTTGCAATATCATATCGCTCTTCGCGATAGTATGTTTCCATCAGCCCCCACCAAGTACGAGAATGAAGTAAGTTATGGTTGTTCTGTAACTTGGAACCTAACGATAACCACTGCTTGGTATTATGAACTGAAGCCTGAATTGCTGTCGCAAGGAAAGGGCGTACTTTATCATCAACAGATAATGTTTGCTGTTTGACCTCAAGAGCCCTAGCTGCAATATCTGAATATGCTACACTTGATATAATATCTTTGTATTTATTAAGAGTTTCTGCAGATTCTCTGATTTTACTTGTTTCATTTTGGAAATCTTCTATGAGTTTATCTTTTGCTTCTATGAGCTCATTTTTTGCTTCTGTTACAGCTTCTATATTTTGTGAAGTTTTTTCAGTAATGCCTACAGCATTGGAAATTAACTGAATCGATAAGATAACAATTGCAAGAGCTAATGCGACTGCAATATCTTTAGCCTCAGGGGTAGTAACCAAATTTGTACTAAACGCGATAAAAGCGGCAAAAGTTGCAGCAACTAATACGTCTAACAGCAAATGCAATATTTTACTCAGTACATTTTTTTGTATTTCAGATGGAATATACCAATGTTTAGCCAAAACAAAAGCTATCCATTGGAATGCAATTATTGGCGCAAAAAAAATTTTTAAGTAATTCGATTGTACAGATTGTGTTTCTGTGCTCGTAGTAAAATGACTATATATATATATTCCAATATAAATAACCGAAAGAACAATAACTCCCCAGCCAAAACAAACAACCCATCTCCATTTTTTATCTTGATCTGGCACCCTTATCCTCTTCTAATGCTAACTGGTCAGTAACATACTTCTGACTATCGGGTATTTCTGTTAAGCCAAATAATTCTTCTAGAATCTCTTTTGCTTTCTGATTGCTTACTAATTCTGATTTTGCTTGCTTGCAGGCGTAGTTAATCGATAGCGGGGTTAATACAACTTCTGGTCGCCACACCTTAAGCTTTTTTTCATTTCTATGAAAAATGGGTGTATATTCATCCACCAAAGCATCAAGGATTCTCCTGAAAATAGCAGAAAGATAAAATGGAGTATTTAGTATTTGTTTTTTTGATGCGGAACTTCCAACCACATACAGAGAGCCACCTGAGCGCAGACCTGGCCCTAGAGCCCACTGTATGATTTCAAGTGGATAAGCTATTGCTGTGCGATAAGCATCTGAAATTATTGCTGAATAATTATCGAGAGAATGTATTTTTTCTAGACATCCTCCGCAGGGTGACGGCCCACTAATAAATATAGAGTCGTAATGTTCACCGTCTTTTTGTAATTTTGAGAGAAACGAACTATCCAGGAGATCACCAGATAATATTTCAACACTGCAAGCCCCAGCTTGAGCTAGGGTTTTTTGAGCCGCATTAAGAAACTCCTCGCGTCTCGCAATGACTTTTACATGATCACCTTTCTCGGCTTTACATACTGCAAACGCGAGACCAATACCCAAACTACCGCCAAGTACCAAATGTTTTTGGACATATTCATTTGTACTATTACTCATTTTGAAAGGGTTGCTTCAATTATTTTTTTCAAGCCAAACAAAAGAGCCCCCACTAACTGTTTTGAGGCCATAAGTTTTTTGCACATCTCCATTTTTATCGAAGCTCATTATTCCTGATGCGCCTTGGTAATTATTTAGGTCTCGAATAAACTGGATAATTTTTTCAGGGGTTTGATCCCCACTTGCCGCCATGGCACGTATCAAAAGCATAGCTGCATCATATCCGGTGTCGGATAGTACGCCCGGTTCAGTTTCGAAATTTTCCCTATATTCGTTTATAAATGTAGCACGAGTTTTATTTTTATCATCTGGTGGCACTGGTGAGGCAAATACAATTTTCTCGGCTCCTGGACTCGATGCAACCATCGGATCTTCAAATGTGGCAGTTGCTAAGATAGGCAATTCAATGCGCATTTCTTCAATTTGTCCAAGTAGGCGCTTTGCATCCTCTGGATATGAAACAACAAATAATGCATTAACATTGTTTCGCTGAATCCGTTTTAAGGTTGGCCTGAAATCAACTAAGCCACGATCTACAGGTATATCCACTGTGCTTATTGATTCAGGAATGTTAGAATGAAATGCTTTCATCATACCAACACCATAGTCTGTGTTCGCGTAAATTATTGCAATTTTTGAATAGTTTTTTTCTATTGCATGCGTAGCTATTACGTGAGCCTCATATACATCTGAAGGCCAGACGCGAGCAAAGAATAACGAAGCGCCGCTTAGTGCTGGATCAGATGCAGACGGAGATATGGTCGGAATTTTTTTCCTTGTAATAACTGGAATTATCGCGTGCGTTCCCGCGCTAGTTACATCACCAACTATAAATCGAGCGTGATCAACGTCAATCAGTTTATTCGCTGCAGAAAGTGCATCTGCAGCATTTCCTCGCGAATCTTCAATCGCTAGTTTTATTATCGAGTGGCCATCTGTAAGATTACTTTTGTTTGCTTCAAGAATTGCAAGCTCTATGCCACGTGCGGCATTTTGTCCAAAAGTGCCTGCGTCACCTGTCATGGGTAACACCGCTCCTATTACTACTTCCTTCGAATTCGGCCTTAGTTGCTGTTCCTGTTCGTTGTATAATAGGAATATACCTAAGGTTAAAAATATCAAGACCAGAAGAGTTATAGCTAGCTTATTGTTTATCTTCATGTTTTATTCTCCTGACTTTTTGAAAACTCAAATGAATTAATAATGTTACCCGTTTCAACAACTTGCCCAAGGCGGGTAAAAACTATTATGACTTATCCACGTGATTGCTACAAGTTGCGATAGATGGTGTTTTTTAGTTGTTCAGAAATTGTTTCTAAGAGCAAACAAACTCATGAGCGTATACAAAAATCTTCGTGATTTATAAGAAGCCGTTAAGGCGATTCGCTCGTGAACAAGTCGGAGTTTTATTTACCAACGCTTCGCTACTTTTGAACAAGTGGCTGACACATAAAAAAAACGGTGCACATACGGGTCACATTTTCTAGTGCGACCACATAAGACTGACTGCAAGATGTGTACTGTAATACAGTACCATCTTGGCAAGGGGGCTCGCTGCGCACCCCCGTTGCATCCCCCGGCTGAGATGGTGTGTTTACGGGAACGATAATCCGTTCCAACCTCACCACACCATCAAAACGTATCGCCGTTTTATCACTCGCAGGACTTGGAGACATGCCTCTCCACCTGCACCGAACCATGCACAATCGTTTTGCCGATTGACCACCACCAACCTTGTGCAGATTGGATGCGCACCAAAGGGATTTCACTCCCCTTGGAACCTTCGACCAGAATATTCGCCTTCTGGACTGGCGACCAACCGTGCGCCGGTTGGATACCGTATACTCTCTGGTTATGGCCACCACACACACACCGGAATTCTCGCACTGGCATTTGCAGCGCATGCGGATGCGCCTCAAAGCCTACAAGCTCATGAAAGGTTTCGCCTGGATCGATGTGGCCGATGCGATCATGTGTTCGAAGACGAATGATTTCACGTTCCCGGAAATATCCGAGGAAGAAGAAAAGCGCCTGGACGCTTTGCACTGCATTGGCAGCGGCGGGCCGGACAAGCGCGAGAAACAGGATTTGGGCTGGCCGGTGCAATCACAGGACTTGCTCCGTTTTGCCGATGGTAAGACCGACAGGCAAACCGGGCTACGTCAGCCGAGGGGCCTGAAACCTGAAAAGCTGTCCGCAATCTGCGCGTTTTTACAGGATCAGCGCTTTTTATCCACGGATTTTAAGGCGATCCGTAAAGAGGATATTCCCTATGCGGCCATATACGCCATGCTCGACCATACCGGCCTGTCTGCCCAGGATTTGATCGATGCGAAACTGGCGGCACTTGAAGGCGATTATAAAAGCAGGCGCGAGAGCGGCGATAAAATCCTGAATCGTATGCTCACCTTCCTGTTATCGCCGGATGGGCGGTTTTACAGCGTCAACGAAATCCTTTTCAGCCAGTGCAAGGCGACCCGCACCATTATCGGCAACCGGGCCTTGTCCGGTTGGGCCGTGCTGATCAACCGGGACGGCTTGATGATCTTTCTGGCCGATGACGCCGATACCGGAACGGACGGACAGCGTTATAACGGTCATACTTACAGCCTGCACCGGATCGGCTTGAGTGGCGATGATATTCAATCGCTCACGTTGCTGCCTTTTGCCAGTACACAAATCTTGTCCGCAGACGATTCTAGTGAATCCTTTACACCAGGCACTATGCCGGAACTGCTGGAATTTGGCCGCTTTTACGGCAAAATTTGTGATGCACCGGTCAAAAGTGATAAAAAACCGGAAGGCGAAAAACATAAACCCCTGGCCTTTCAGGACAGGGGTGCGATGCTTGAACGCTGGAAGCACATTCAAGCGCAGCGGCAGAAAGACGGACAGATGAGCGATCCAGAACTGAACAAAAAATTCCTCCGCGCAGCGCAGGAAGGTGAGTACTGGAACGTCAGGGCTTGTATGGACTCGGGCGCGGACGTGAATTATCAAGACCCGGTAACACAGGCGCATGCGCTGCATCTGGTTGCGGTCTTCAATGCCAAACCGGCCCTGAAGGAACTCATCAAGTCGAGCGAGCTGAAATACCTGGTCTTCGATCACAAAAACCGCCTGCCGTCCCAGATTGCCTGGGAATTCGGCAACAACCCGGTGATCGGCACATTCCTGCAAAAGAAAGAAATAGCCGAGGCCAAGGCAAACGGGCTGGATTACCGCGAGCTGCTTGCCCGCGCCGAAACATTTGACGCGCAAATCTGATTTCCTCGCCGAATGGACGGCTTTGGCGGATCGGGCGTATCATGTCCGTTTGATTTCCATTCCCGATTATTATGTTTCACGTCAGCGACGAAGTGCGCCGCTTGGCCGAGCGCATTCAGCACACTGCGTTGTCTCGCGTCAATGCCGATCCGGCGGAAGTGGCCAAGCATAACGCAGAGCATCATACTCCAGACAGCAGCGATAAAGACATTGAAGAGCGCCATGCCAGCATGACAATGGCGGATTTCTACTCGATGATGCCCGAGCATCATTACGATACGTCGCTGGAATATTTCAGGTTCTGTCACGATTGTACCGTAACGCCATACGACCGCGCACCGTTTCTGGCGCGTTTTGCCAATATCATACCGTTGTGTCACGCGCTGTATACGAGCGGGAATCCGGCATTGCGGCGCAATATCGTGGTCACGTCATTGCCGTTTTTAAACCTTAACGGCGTATGTATCCGCCATGATGAGACAACGGACGTGGTGTTTCTCAACCAGGGACTACTCTCCGTCTTGCCGATGATCTACCGGTTTCTCCTGCCGTTGTGCAATCCGCAGCTATTCGGCACCGGCGCGGAAAACAACAATCTCAACAATATTTTCAACATCCTGACCGAAGCCTGCTTTTTCAAGGACGGTTATAACGCCCTCAAAAACGAGCGCGACTTTGAATATCCGCATGCGGATGAGAAATGGCATGTCATGCACCGGCTGCAAAAGCAGCTGGAGCGTGGAAGCCAAAAACCGGCAAACGGTCATGAAGCCACCGGGATCGAACATCCCTCAACCTATCCTTTTACACAGAAAATGGCGCATTTTCTGGCCTGCCGCGGCGCGTTCGTTTATATATTGGGCCATGAATTCTCGCACGCCTATTGCAATCACGGCCAATACGCACAAGCGGAAGGTGTCAGTCTGCGCAATGTGGAAATACTGGAAGGGCTGGAGAAGGAATTCGCAGCGGAGTTGGGACAATACCCGGAATTTTCCGCCCGCAACACGCATTTCTGCGTTCATCAACCGATTGAAGAAGAAGCCGATGCGCACGGCTTGCTGTGCGTATTCAAATATTGCGAAGATAACGGGCTGGACGATCAAAGAACGGTTTGCGTGCTGACCGGCGCACTGGCCGCTTTCCTTGTCATGGAAATCCATGAGTGTTTTACCACCGTGCATGCGCTCGGCGCAGGGCCAGCGCATGAATTTCTGACACTCAACCCGTTCGTTCGGAACATGCTGTTTCGCGAAGAACATCCTGTGCCGATTACGCGGCTGTCGATGGCACTCAATCACGATACCTTCAAAGACAGTCCGGGCCTGGAGCTGTTGGGACAATTCAATGGCGAATTGATCCAAGTCTGGCAAGCGCTCTATCAAAGCATCGCGGCGAATTTTACTGAAATGGAAAAGATCGTGCACAGTGCGGAAATGCTCGATGTCGAGATGGAAGCCTTGTTTGCCGGTCACTGTCTGGGTGCAAACGACTTGTCGCAGGCATATTTCTCAAAACTGCGCTCCCTGTTTCAGGCGAAATAAACGAGTGCGGCAGTATTCATTGCCCGACCACCACTCAGTCAACGATCCATAAACCGGCAATTCCCGATCCGTTTTTATCAAAGTGACTTTTTCGTGAGTCAGGGCCGTATTGCGCCAGCGCTACGATAGCACCTGTCGCGACGCTTTGACTAACCCCCGACTGGCCAGTCCTCTCAACGGAGGACGATGATGTCTTGCACGAAGAATGAACGGATCATCTATGCTTTATCGCTTGAAGAATTACAAACACCCGAAATAGCGGACGGACTCTGGCATGCGGTGCGTGAAATACGCCAATTGATCCCGCGCCGCCAGTTTCCGACCAGAATCTACGGTGCTATATCGGAATTTCCCGGCAAGTTGCTTGAGCTTGATGGGTCTCCTTACACGATCCCGGATGATGAGGAAATTTTCGGCAACGATGCGGATTTTCGCTGGCTGGATAATTGCTATCTGGCTCTGGATGCGAAAGGCGAGCGCTTGTATCGCAAGTTTCAGAACCTGGAACGGGTTCGTATACTGGATGTGTATTTCCAGATCGCGTTTCCGATGAGCATTGCCCGGCATTACCGTTAATCTGCCGGAGTGAAACGCTTGCGCCGGATGAATGTTCATCCGGCGGTCATCAAACAAAATCCTTAAAGGGGCCTTCCCCCTCGAATATCAAGAAAAATGACGGTTTCCGCCTGATCCACTAACGTGGGGCAGACCCTCCGCAATTTTTCTGGACATTCTCACCCCCGCTTAAACCTGTGTCTTCCATGAGTTTTATGCGCGAGGCAAAAGCCTTCGCCTTCAAACTCATACTTTAAGGAGATACGGCGATGAACAACGATATCAGAATTTATGTGGCAGATTTGGCGGCTTACAATAACGGCAAACTTCACGGCGTTTGGATCAACGCCACCGATGATCTGGATGATATCTGGAACCAGGTTAATCAAATGCTTGCCGAAAGCCCGGAAGGTTTCGCGGAAGAATACGCCATTCATGACTATGAAGGTTTTGACGGTTACGCTTTAAGCGAATATGAAGGGCTTGAAACGGTGCATAAAATCGCCTGTTTCATTGAGGAATACCCGGATTTTGGCGGGGAGTTGTTGAACAATTTCGGCGGTGATCTGGAGGAAGCCAGAACAGCGGCAGAAGAAAATTATTGCGGCTGTTATAAATCACTGGCTGATTTTGCGGAAAGTTTGACCGAAGACACCACGCAGATTCCCGAGAACCTGGCTTATTATATCGACTATGAACGTATGGGCAGGGATATGGAATTAAGCGGTGATATCTTCACCATAGAAACGGGGTACGAAGAAATTCACATCTTCTGGAATCATTGACAAAATCAAGGCGCTGCGAGTTCAAAGCTGGCAGCGTTTTTTTTGAAAGGGCAAAAATACGCGCCGCCGAAACCCTGCGGCTTTCGGCGGGTTTTGAGTCGGGGCCGTACACTGTTGAGAACAGCATTACAAATGCTGTTCGATATCCATACGGCCATGCAGAATGCGGACAATTTCGATTTGGCCTTTTCCGGTCTGGCGGTAAAAAATGACATGTTTGCCAACACCGTATTTGAAATACCCTTCCCGGATGTCATCGCATGAGCGGCCAAGATCGGGTTTGTCCGCCAGAGCGCGAAATGCATGGTCGATCTGCGTCAAATAGCGCACTTGTTGCGCTTTGCCCCATTCTTTCCTTGTGTAGCGGCCAATGGCAAGCAGGTCATCCCTGGCTTTTTGCTTGAGGATGAACGACCCCATCTAGTGTTCATTTTCCAGCTCATCCAGTACGCTTTGCAGGGAATAATCGGTGGTGCCGCTTTGTTCACCCTCGATCAGGGCGCGGCGCAGCGCTTCCAGCTTGGCCTCGCGCTCTTCCAGCAGACGAAGCCCGGCGCGGATCGCTTCGCTCGCCGAACCGTAACGCCCGGTTTCGATCTGGTGCGCCAGAAACTTCTCGAAATGTTCGCCGAGCGTAACGCTGGTATTTTTCTGAACAGCCATATCCTCCTCCATTCATTCAAATATCTATACCTGATTATAATATTTATTGGTATTAAGGACAATTTAAATCTGATCTACCAGGACTCCCACCCTTGCACGATACCGGTTTCCTTGATTTCTTAAAGGATTTTTAAGCATTACAACCTATAGTGTTTGTAACGAAACGCTTATGGAAACATGATCTTATGGCTGAATTCGATCCGCACAATGCCGGGAATTTGACAGCGCAGTTCGACGCGTCGCGCCGGATTTCGTCTGCTGAGTTGGTCGAGGAGATTCGCCATAATTATTACACTGCCGCTCAGATGCAGAATATTGGCGATCCCACCATCGGTGGATTAACCGTCAATACAAGCGGACGCACGGATATGGATTATCCCGGCAGTGACAATCAGAAAAAGCGCGAGCGCGACGAGCGCATGCTCGCGCTCATGATCCATAACATGACCCTCCAGCAGATCGAGGATCAACTGGCTGCGCGGTACGGCGAGAACTTCGCCGAAAACCTCGCGGCTGAGTATTTGGACGAGGAAAGCTACAAACGACTAATGAGCATTGAAGACAAGACCGAACGCCGCCGCCAGATCGCCGTTGAGCTCAATCAAGGAATTCGGGACGGCTCAATCGACGCCGATAAGATTCTTGGGAATTCCGATTTTGAAGGCTGGTTGCATGCGCATGATATGGAAGACCATCAACGCGCTGCTAAAGCCGGTATGAATAACGGCAGTATCGATCTGCAAAAAACTGAAAACTCCTATCAGATAACCAATACTGCCAATGAGAGCGCTGTTTTTGATACGCTGATCCCTAAAAAATAAACTGTGTCGTTTTGCTGTCAGCGTAAAGTTTGAATTCTGCCCCGCTTAAACAGAATAAGCTTGGCTTCAGCTGCTAATGCTTCAATCAGTTCTACCCCTCTGGATGGCCGAACGGGTTCATTAAGCCAGCTATCGCCATTAATATAAAACCCCATGCTGCTGCCGTAATTGCCATTATCCTGAATGAATACCTGAGCATTCATGCCATATTTAGTCAGCTCACTTTTAAAGTATGTTCCGATACTTTCAGGGGAATGGTCGCCCAAATCCGAACCGGCGTATAAAGCGATGCCGACACCGGGCTGGTCGCACGAATATTTTGTCGCACGACCCGAAGCCGTTTCAGAAAACCCAATTGCTTTTGCTATGGATTCACAGCGATATACAAACAGCTTTTCATGATCGGTGCGGCTCGTGTCCGCTGCGTTGCCTTTAATGATCGCGCGGTCGATATCTTCTTTCAAATCCGCCTGCACGGACAACGGCCATAATAGTGCTATCAGGAGGAAAACACAACAATAGCCGCAAGCTTTTGGCATGATTGTTTTTGCCACGACGTCAGACATGACTATTCCGCCTGCGCATAAACCCTATCAAGCCGGTCAGGCCCAGCCCCATGAGCATAATCATAGACGGTTCGGAAAGCGGTGTTGTCGTGTTCCCGGCAAAATCCAGCGCAAAAAACTCTCCGGCTTCTCTGTTGGAAAACGTGTTGACCGTAAACGGCCCGCTTGGGTTGGACGTGTCTCTCAGTTGACGGTTGCCGGTATCGATGCGGGGCGTGAACGAGAAGTCATTCGGCAGAGCATCGCTAAAAAACATACCGCCGTGAATATCGTACAGTTCAAACCCGACACTCAGCAATGAGAGTCCGAGCACGCTTCCCGTTATGCTGTGCGCTGAGAAACTGTATTTATCGAGCGCCCCGGAAGGAAAGGAAATATTGTTGAAAATCCGGATCGCTCCGCCGCCGAATGTCAGATTGTCGGTGCCAACCTGCGCCGTGCCGGAGAGAATCTCATATCCGCCCTGATTGCCCGATGGATCGAAATCAGGCGCGGCGTCATCGTAGGTGTATTCGATTTTAAACGGCGCGTTGGCTGCTCCGCCCAGTCCTGAAAGATCGATGGTGCTGTCAAAAACCGCCGTTACGGGCGTGGCATGGCTGTGCACCGCCACTCCAAGCGAAATCATCCCGGCGCACAAAGCGCCGCTTAGTCTTGTGTTCATAATATCCTCATGTGGTGAAGTTGCAGAATTTTGGTGACAAACCGAACCGGATCGGCTAAACGTCAAAAACGAAGGTTTTTGTTACGATTGCCATAATCAATTTACTGGCTGTTGTATTTAAGCCAACAGATTGATTCAAAGGGATTTTTAAAATGCGGATTTTGGAACGAACGGGATGGACAAATACGTTCCTTTTTGTCCAGTGCGGCAGGATAATGAAATCATCCAAGATTTCCGCCTTCCGCCGCAGCGGAAGGGACAAGCCATGACACGTTTGGGCTATATCCGCACCTCGACCGGCAGGCAGTTGATCGACCGCCAGATTCTGGCGCTGGAGAAGGAATGCGATCAGGTCTTCATTGAGGACGGCGTATCGGCGGTGAAGAAGCACCGGCCCGTTTACGAACAGGTCACGGCGCAGCTCAAACCCGGCGATGTGTTTGTCGTATCGTCGCTCGACCGGGCGTTTCGCTCCGTGCTCGATGCGCTGGGCGAGCTGGAAAAACTCCACCGGCGCAAGATTCAGTTCAAGTCCCTCACGCAGAATTTTGATACCACCACGCCGGAAGGCAAGCTGCTCTATGTGATCGCCGCAGCGCTGGCCGAATGGGAGCGTCAGACGTTGAGCCAGAGAACGAAGGAAGGACTGGCCGCCGCCAAAAAACGCGGCAAAACGCTGGGCAGGCCGCACAAGCTGATTGAGGCCGATATCGTTAAAGCCAGACAATTGCTGGACAATAACCCCTGTACGAGCATCACCGAAATCGCCGAGAATCTATCCGTTTGCCCCCGTACGCTCTCCCGCGCCATTCACCGAGACTGAAAAGGAGCCTCGCCATGCCCACGACAGACCAGATCGAACAGGCCAGCGCCCAGATGAAGAAATACGCCAGCATGATGAACGACCTGGCCGATTATCCGAAATATGTCGTGAAGCTGATCAATAACGACAATCTTGATGAATTCGAACAAGCTTTAAGAAAAACTGGTTTGCTGAATTAAAATTTAGTAATTAATAAAGTGCTATTTAATATCTTGAGCTGCGTAGGAGATTTTATGAGGAGTATTCAGAGGTTCATTTTGAACACCAAAACACCATCTAGATTAATTTATGCCAG
This sequence comes from Nitrosomonas marina, assembly GCF_900110145.1. Taxonomy (GTDB): domain Bacteria; phylum Pseudomonadota; class Gammaproteobacteria; order Burkholderiales; family Nitrosomonadaceae; genus Nitrosomonas; species Nitrosomonas marina. Next base: position 17,722 of record NZ_FOCP01000016.1, read on the forward strand.
CCAAATCGTTTTCAAGGTTATAGTCTTAGGATTATTGATTGGCTGCGAGCCACAGATAGATGAAAAGGCATGTACTAAGAATATCGAACTAACTCACGCAGTACTTAATCAGCATTCGCTCTATATACCTCTAGAGTACTTAAAATTTATACATACATCAGTAGGGAATGAATCGGCTCTTCTGCAAACCTGGTATCCTGGTGGAAATATTGTTCCCAACGGTACTCCATTGGAATTTATTAAAGAGGATGTTTGGTGGAAAAATATAAGAGTACTGATTACCAGTAAGCGTTCAGCAATTCCCTTTGGTGAATTCGCTCAAAAAACAATCACTCACTTAGAGGCAACAGAACTCGTTGGAAATGAATACGGACTTATCCATTACAAACAGCCAGAAAATGAAGTACAGGATCATTCGGACGTATGGGTTGAGAAAAATGAAAAGAATACTGTCTCATATATAATATGCTCGGAACACATAACAAAGAATGATAGGCCTCAATGTGAGAATCATTTTTTTATGAATGAAAAATTCTGGATTAAAATATCGTACAGTCGGAAGCTGTTATCTGATTGGAAAAACCTTAAGGATAACGTGATTAATATGATCGATAGTTTTGAAAAACCAGATACAGCCCAATTTTTCTTGGCAAATCAGATTAACTATCATAAATCTTGTGGATCAAAGGAAACATTGTGAATGTACTAGACACCTCCAATCTCGAGAATCTGGCAAACCTCAGTTTTGAGGACTTTAAAGCGCTTCATATTCAAAGTCAGAACAGAGCAGACGTTTATTATAAAGCCCTTAAGCTTGCTGCGCAGGATGCAGGGCTAGTTGATGTTGTAAATTATGCTGATTTAGCACGAAATGTAGTGAATGACAGTAATATCAATGGCGTATTAGCTAACAATCATACAGAAAATATCGCTAATAATTTAGGGATTGATTTTTCGGCAGGAGCAGATAGTCGTTTACGAACTCAGTATGAGTTGATGAAGGCTGATGTACTTCAGCGGGTTAATAATAAATTAGCTGGCGGTAACGGGGAATTAAATTTCCAAGAAACAATTGATATTCACACTTCTGCATTAAGTAAATCTAATCTGCCGCCAGAAGCTTTTTCTTTGTATGCCCCATTGAGCATTTTAGCCAAACACAACCCAGATCGAGCAGAAAAGCTATTTAAAGCTGTATTGCCAGGTGAAGGTTTTCTTGATATTACAAAGGATGGCTTATTATTAGGCTTCGGTTCCAGCATTTCATCACAACAAAAATTATCAGATATTTTTCAAGACTACGAGCACCAAGCTCAGTGGCTAAGCTCGATCTTCGAATCTATGCAAACTTTCACGGAGGAGATTCATCCAGAAGGAGACATAGAACAGATTAATGGACGATTAGAAACGTTTCAACAAATATTAAATCTCATAGGGGGCACATTCGAGAATCTAGCAGGATGGGCGCAAGAGATTGAAAATATTGGACCAAACTTTAGTTCTGCTTTAGCCCAATGGCTTAAAGATCTACCGATATTCGATATTCCTGGACGCGGTCCACCTATACCTCCTCCTGTTGGATCACCGCTTGTACTTGATATAGATGGAAATGGTGCTATTGATTTATTGTCAATAAATAGCGATGCGGCGTATTTCGATACTTGGGGCGATGGATTTCGTGAGAAAGTCGGCTGGGTGGCACCTCAGGACGGATTGCTGGCACTGGATAAGAATGGAAACGGGGCCATAGATAATGTTAGTGAACTATTCGGCTCTGAGATTCTTCTGAGTTATTACCTCAATGGCGGTTTTACCGATCTTGGTCAAGAGAACGGTTTTGAGAAACTCGCAGCCCATGACAGTAACAGTGATGGTGTGATCAGCGTATTGGATGATGTCTGGGCTGATTTGCGAATATGGCAGGATAGCAACAGCAACGGCATATCGGAAGACGGTGAGTTGATGACGCTGAATGCGGCAGGCATCGAGAATATTGATATTGCCAATTATGCGCTGGATTCATATGTCGGGATGGTAGGTGGCGGCTTTAGACGCATCATAGAAGGCAACACGATTACGCATACCGGTACATTTCGAATGACTGACGGTACGACCCGTGAAATCGTCGATGCCTGGTTCGAAATTGATCTCCGGCAAACTGTGTATTCTCAGGACTATACGCTGGATATTCGTACATTGTTCCTGCCGACCATGCGTGGATACGGAAATTTGCCCGATCTACATGTCGCTATGAGCATGGATAACGGAACGGGAGGGTTGCTCGAACAAGTTCAGACTTTTATGACTGGACGAAACTTTGAAGATTACTTCAATGATTTTGATGCGGTGCACTCGGAAGTAGAATCCATGCTTTATAGGTGGGCCGGTATTGATGCAGATGCAGCACGATCATCACCTGATTACAGTGTACATGGCCTGTACGGACAGATTCCGGAATTTCTGGTTCTTCGCAAACTTGCCGGGCAAGAATCAGAGTATACGGATACATGGTTTGATCTCGGCCCTTTTATGCCTCACTTAGATACCGGTATACAGGCCATAAGCCAGTCATGGGATGCTTTGGTTGGCGCATTTTCTGCAAGACTGATATTCCAGTCCGGTGGTTCTGCATTGTTTGGTTCTGACGTGAACTATAACCCGTTTACTGACAGCTTTGAAGGTAGCTTTTCTCTTTCACAGTCAATACTTGATCAGCTCTCATCAAACGCTGTATCCCACGGTGATGTTGAAGGATTCTGGTATGCGGTAGCACAGTATATAGATAATGTGCAAAGCTTGGATAACCTGGCAACTGATGACATCACGCGTCTTTCCAATGCGGTTACACAAAGCTCGTCAAACACGCTGGATTGGGCTGATATCACTGCCATGTTCAGCGAAAGCCTGATTGAAGGTGGCAACGGCGGGGTTACGGTTAATGGAACCCATTTTGATGATGAACTGCGCGGAGGCGATGGCAACGACACATTAATTGGAGGTGAAGGTAACGATGTTCTTTACGGTATGGATCAACGCGTCCGGCTTCCTACAGGACACTACTCTTATATTGGTACGGACGATATTCTGGACGGTGGATCAGGTAACGACGTTCTTATTGGCGGACTTGGCAACGATATTTATCGTTACGATTACGGACATGATTTAATCAGGAACGGAATGGGTTACAACAATGGAGGCGGTTTCGACATTATAGAGTTCGGGGTTGGAATTTTACCCGAGGATGTCAGCTTTCATATTTCGAAAACTCGCGCGTTTGTTGATACATGGCATGTAGTATTCGAAGTCAAAGGGCGCGGCTCGGTTTCACTCAGCGCGATTGGAAATGGCGGTGATGATGAAAATATTATCGATGAGCTGCATTTTGCAGATGGTACTGTCTTATCAACCGACAACATCGCTATCAACGTCCACGGTACGCAACATGACGATGGCGTACAAGGTGGTAATTGGAACAATGGCACCGGCGATAAGAATTTGTACGGATATGGCGGTAACGACACATTATCCAGTAATACGTTTTCCGGACAAATAACTTATCTGTACGGGGCTGACGGAAACGATAAGCTACATGGAGGCAGGGGCATTGATATATCTGTTTATGAAGGTGTTTATGCTGGATATGTAATTGAGGGCAATATTGGTTCACTGAGTGTTGAGGATACTGTAGGAAGTGAAGGGACGGATACACTTGACAATATAGAGATTCTTCAGTTCGCAGACGGTGTTTATGATGTGGCAAGTGGTTTGTTTACCCTTGCTATTGTAAATACCGCACCCGATGCTGTTGATGACGCCGCATTGACGATAGAAAACCAGGCTGTGGTCATTGATGTACTGTCCAATGACAGCGACCCGGAAAACGACACGTTATCCGTGACCCAAATTGGCGTGGCTGTGAACGGTTCTGTCATGGTCAACGGAGATAACACTCTCACCTATACGCCAAGTGTAGGTTTCTCAGGCAATGACAGCTTTACTTATACCCTGTCTGACGGCACGTATACGGATACTGCGACAGTGAATGTCACCGTGCAGGCGGCTGTGGGTGGCGGAGACGTGAATGATACATTACAGGCGTTTGTACAAAATGCCGATTATGAAGGTGCGGATACCGTTCTTGCAGGGCTGAGTACTCAGGAGATTAACAATCTCACGTCCGATACCCTGTCTGTCCTTCTTAATGCAGGCATTCGTCTGTTGAGTCAAAACGGCGATTATTTGTATAACGCCGGAAGTTTTCATTCCGTACATAGCCTTGGCGGAGACGACACTATCCAAGGCGGCAGCAACGATTCCCGGTTGTATGGTGGTGACGGCAATGACAATCTTTATGATTATCGCGGCGGTAACGATTATCTGAATGGAGGTGATGGTGCAGATTTTCTGGATGCCGGGGACGGTGATGACATCGTATATGGTGGTGATGGGTCGGATATACTTGTCGGCGGTGCGGGTGTAGATAAATTTCTCTTCCGGCAAGGTGATACAGGTGTTGACAAGATTTATATGAGCCCTACGGACGGGGACCGCCTGGATATTTCGGCACTGCTACTTGGTTATGATCCGGAGCAACATGCCATTGGAGACTTTATACAGCTTTCAAGTGACGGTTTTTCAACCTCTGTTTTTATAGACTCTGATGGCCATGGGCCTGACAGTTCTTTTGAAATTGCAAGTTTGTATGGCATTTCTGGCGTTAGTATAGATGACATTGTCGAAACGGGAGGTGTCGTTAATACGAACAATTCCCCTGTTGCTGTGAACGATAATGTCACAACGGCAAGGAATAATGCACTTATCGTAGATGTTTTATCCAATGACAGCGACCCGGAAAATGACACGTTATCCGTTACCCAAACTGGTGTGGCTGCAAACGGTTCTGTCACGATCAACGCGGATAACACTCTCACCTATACACCGAATGTCGGTTTTGCTGGAAATGATGGTTTTACGTATACAATTGATGACGGGCAGGGTGGCACAGATACGGCCAGCGTTTCCGTGCAGGTCATTGAGGTTAATGACGCGCCTGTCGCGGTGGATGACAATGCGGTAACAACAGAGGATACGGCATTTCTCATCGATATTTTATCCAATGATAGCGATCCGGATGGAGATCCTCTTTCCGTGATGCAGTTGGGCGCTGTGCTGCACGGTCTGGCTGTGCTGAATACGAACGGAATTGTCACTTATACGCCTAATGCTGATTTCTTTGGAGAAGACAACTTCACTTACACTTTATCAGATGGAACGGACACAGACACCGCCACTGTCACAATCACTGTTACCCCGATCAATGACGCACCCACGGCGAATGACGATGCCGCAACGACAACGGAAAACCAGCCTGCTATCATTAATGTTTTGTCCAATGACAGCGACCCGGAAGACAACGCTTTATTTGTGACACAAACCGGGGCGGCGACCAACGGTTTTGTTACGATCAACGGAGATAACACCCTTACCTATACGCCGAATGAGGGTTTCGTAGGAAGCGACAGCTTTACTTACACGTTATCTGATGGGACGGATACAGACACCGCTACGGTGAGTGTGGTTGTGCAGGCGGTTACGGACGGCGGAGATGTGAATGATGCATTACAAGCACTTGTTCAGAATGCCAACTATGAGGGCGTGGATACAATTCTTGCAGGATTGAGTACGCAAGAGACCAACAGCCTTACAACCGAAACTCTGTCTGCTCTTCTTAACGCAGGCATTCGTCTGATGAGTCAAAATGGAGATTATCTTTACAATGCAGGAAGTCTTCATTCCGTACACAGCCTAGGTGGAGACGACACGATATTAGGCGGCAGCAACGATTCCCGCTTGTTTGGTGGTGACGGCATTGACGGATTATATGATTATCGCGGCGGTAATGATTATTTAGATGGGGGTGCAGGCTCAGACTATCTGGATGCGGGAGACGGCGATGATATTCTATATGGCGGTGATGGGTCGGATATACTTGTCGGCGGTGCGGGTGCTGACACCTTTATATTTCATCAAAGTGACACCGGTGTTGATAAGGTTTATATGAATCTTCAGGACGGCGACAAGATTGATGTTTCAAGCATGCTACCGGGATATGCCGCGGCACAGAATATCAATGATTTCATTCACCTCACAGATGACGGTTTCTCAACGACCATTTACGTAGATGAAGATGGACAGGGTTCCGGTAACATTGTTGAGGTTGCGATTCTCGTAGGCATATCAGGACTACCCAGCGCAGATGCTTTGGAAGCATCCGGGAATCTGATCACGACATAGTGCAAGCTGCTTTATATGATCGTTGCCGCGCTGGCCGAATGGGAACGCCAGACGCTGAGCCAGAGAACGAAGGAAGGGCTGGCCGCTGCCAAAAAACGCGGCAAAGCGCTTGGCAGACCGCATAAGCTGATTGAAGCCGATATCGTCAAGGCGCGGCAATTGCTGGACGACAATCCCTACACGAGTATCACCGAAATCGCCGAAACGCTTTCCGTCTGCCCAAGAACCCTCTCCCGCGCCATCCACCGAAACTGAAAAGGAAAACCGCTATGCCTACACCTGACCAGATCGAACAGGCGAGCGCTCAAATGAAGAAATACGCCAGCATGATGAATGACCTGGCCGATTATCCGAAATATGTCGTGAAGCTGATCAATAACGACAATCTCGATGAATTTGAGCGGGCCTTGCGCAGGTTGGTTTGCTGGAATGATTGAAAACTATGGCTTTTTTACTAAATTTTAGCTTTCATGGTATAGAGTATACGGGCAGCAATAGTATTTAACAAACGAAGAGCCGATATGCCGCATATGGGGTTTGAGCAAACAACGAAACCGGACATTGACTATACGGTCGCCTGGATAAAACAATTGCACGCGGGCCAGACGGATCATGCCGGAAAACCCTACGCAAACCATCCGCAGCGCGTAGCCCATAACATTCGAAGAGTTTTCCCCGATTGCAGCGATGATGTAGTCATGGCGGCGTTATTGCATGACGTGATCGAAGATTGCGGCATAACTGCGACCGATTTAAAGCAGAAAAACTATTCGCCAGCCTGTATTGAAATCGTCTCCCTGGTTACAAAAAATCCGCAGGACGAGCGCGATTACCAGGATGTCATCGACGACTTGATCGCTTCCGGGAACCGGGAAGCCATGATGGTTAAGATTGCGGACAACATGGACAATCTGCATCCAGAGCGTGCCAAAGCGCTTGACAGAATTGATCCCGGAAAAGCTGAAATACTTGGCCAGCGTTACCGGCAATCTATCGAAAAGCTGTGTCATGCAATCGGAATCAACAAAGACCGCGTATTCGGACTGATCAAAGCCGCCCCGTCTGCCGGTCATGAAATTCAGGAAGCGAGGCTGTAACGTTATGGAGGCAAAAGCTGTGACATATCAATATTTCCTGCTGGGCGACACCGTGCCCGTTCGAGTGGCGTTCAACGCTAAAGGGCAGCGAATGGGCGCGGAGGTTCCTAATTGCGACAAGGGAACGCTCGTTCAGGATGCGACTTACCTGAGTCGTCTGGAACACAGCTTTGAAGTCGAAGAAATTACGCCAGAACAGTTTCGCGAACGTGCAGAGGCCATGCTGGGCAGATCAGAAAATGTCGCGTTAAATTAAAAAACTTGAAACAGTAATAAAGATACTTAAAGGAAACAGAATGATGAGCACTGAACCGAAATATAGATATTACCTGCTGGGAGACTACATGCCTATTCGTGCAACCGTTGATCCTGAATACAACATTAATGTCGATGCTGAATATCCTAACCGAGAAACAGGAAAACTCGAACAGGATAGAGAATTTCTCATAAGAATTCGTGAAAGCGATGAAATAGAAGAAATAACAGCAGAAGATTTTATACAGCACTGTCAGCGTATGTATGCAGAAAAAACAATAAATCCGGGGCTAAATTCCGGGCCAGGCTGAAGACGGCTTAATCCATAAATTCAGCCAGTAAAAAGCTGAGGTAAAAGAGTAAGTAATTTTAGGGTGTGTTATGGGGGATGGTATAAGAAGACCACAACCTGACTTGTCTTTTGACGATCTGTACAAACAGGCGGAATCCTCTGTGCCTGTACTGGAGAAATCCGCGCAAGATTTTCTGAATCGTCTGAAGGTCAGAAATCCCGAATTATTCAAAAACGTTACTTTTGAAGTTGGGCCGCTAAAAGAGCCTGATCGCGCTTTAGCCAAAGTTAATACCGATTATAAGGGTGATACACGCCAGATAAAGGATATTGTCAGAGGACGCTTTATCGTTGATACGCCGGAACAGATAACGGCGATCAAGCAGGCGATACTGGAAGAGCTGGACGTTGATTCCATGAAAGATAAGTTCGTTCACCCGGTCACAACAACAGGCTATCGGGACATAAACACAAAAATCGGTCTTGAAAATGGGCATATAGCTGAAATTCAAATTCAGCAACGCGATATGCTCCGGGTGAATACGTTTACCCATGATTTAATGGAGGAAGCCCAAACTTTAGAAAGAAAAGCAAAAATAGAAAACAGACAGAACACACATGAAGAAAAATTAAAAATCAGAGACTTGGAACATCAAATGCAAGAGCTACACGCTGCGGCTGCTCATGACGGCAACCTGAATACGCTCGTAAAAGCGGAATTAAGGGAGCAATTTGCTTATAAAGGCGAACTGGACGCCAAAGGCAGCGCTCTTGGAAAGCTTTCCGAAACTACTGGAAAACTTGGCAGGAACGGCGGCGTGGTTGCAGGCATCGCCCTCGGCACATTATCCAGTGCTTTTGCTTTGGCGAGTGGAAGCTCAAAGGCCGAAGCGGCGGAGATATTCTATGAAACCGCCGTACCTTACGGAGAAACCGAGCTTGATCTTGCACGCGGCGACCTGGACGCTGCCGCCCGATCAGCTACGATTGAAACAGCGTCCAATGGCGGTAGCTTTGCTGGAGCCGCTGCCGGAGCGGCAGCAGGCGCAATGATCGGTTCTGCCGTACCCGGCCTCGGAACCGCCGCAGGCGCTATCGTAGGCGGCATTATTGGCGGTCTTGGAGGCGGTATTGGTACAGGCTACATCACGGAAAAACTTTACGACAATTATGCACAGCTCAAGAGCGGTGCCGTCAATCTGGCGCAGGAAACCGCTGAAAGCCTGAGCAGCGCCGTGCAGGACACGAGGCGCTATCTGGCTTCATGGTTCGATGACGATCCTGTCCTTGATGTGCAGGTGGCCTTTGCCAGCCTGCCAGATCGCGTAACGCCGGATATGCCGCCGGAAGTCGCGGCCCTTGTCGAGGTGAAGGCGTCGCAAATGCTTTTCAAGCAACGCTTCGCCGAAATCGAAGAGCATGACGGCCTGCCCGAAGTGCTGGCCTATATCGAAGCGCATCCGCTGGAAGTGGAGCAGAAAATGCCCGCCGCCGAAGAACGACCGGCACATTACACTCATTTACCCGCGCCGGGATTAGGTTAAGTGTTCATCGGCTCAAAATTGATCTAAATTAACTTTTCGAGTTAACTCACACTATTTGAGGAAGATAGTAAAACGTCTTTTTATGCACGCCCATCGGCAATTGCACCAGCCCATTGTAGATTTGTGACAAACTCAGCTTCAATTTTATCCAGATCATTTTGTACCAGGCATTTCTTTGTTAAGCAATAGTCATTCGTATTTGACGTTACGAAACAGATTCTATCGTTAAATCCATTTTGCCTCAGTGCGTGGCCTAACGCTAAAAACGTTTCAAATATTTCACAATCCTGCGCCTCTGGCTTTCCTCGCTTGGCTGGCGGAATATTCTTTCGTACACGATACATTCCGGCATAAGAGTGTTTCTCCTCTACACTAGCAATCTCACACGTATTGAGCAATTTTTCTGACATTGATAGTAGCGCAGAACCGAGATTAATCATCTCGGTATTGTGCCCCGGATCGTAGGGTTTATTCAGTAAATCTGATGCAATGCTGAATATTCTGGATCGCGTTTTTTCTACATTACTTATTTCAGCATCCAATTCAGATTGTACTGACTGAGCATTTGCTTCCCATTCGCCGTGCACAGTCTCGCTCGTTGCCAGCCAGACCTTTCTGTTCTCAACACTGGAGTTATCAATTATATTTTTTGCCGCTGCACAGGATTGTAAATCCAGCGTATAACGGTAGGGTAACCGAATAATATCAAGCAAGATGCATGTGTCCAAGAATAGTACTGGCGCAGATACTCCCGTTACAGTCTGGCAAATTTCAGTCACAGGTTTGAACACGATCAATGATCCTGAGCGTAGGCTAGAAGATCCTGAGCAAACTCAAATTCAATCGCTAGTTTATGAGCATAATCATCGCTCCATCCCTGTTCAAGCAAAGCATGTATAAGCAAATCAGTTGGAAGCTGATTACCAGACCTGGATACTTTCACCAAAAATTCAAACCACCGTTTCTGATCTGAAGGATGTGAACTACCCGTAGATTTATTGGCACAGGAGGAAAACGTATCAAGAGCGCGTGCAGCCGATTCGCCAACCACATTTTGTAAAAAGATTTCATCATTTGAAATCTCAAAAGTAGTGGATGTACCCTCTAGCGCTGGTTTAAGTACGAGTTCAACAAAATCAGTTAATACACGATTATATTGATCGGTCGTGAGTTCACGTAATTTTAGAGGTACAACGTTCGGCACAAACCATGAATTATCGCCTCTAGAAAATAACGATAAACCTGCTGCTGGCATATCGGCAGTTTCTTTTCGTTCAAAGCAGTAAATCGGCTCTCCAACAATATCGGATCGTCTTTCTTGCTCCGTTGCACGAATCCACGTCCCGTGACATTGTTTGGACAGTGCTTCGATTAGTTCTTCTATGGTCGCGTCATTGAGATAGATATACAGGTCTTGAAAGGTTTTCATGGCTTCATTTTCTATTTTGTACGAAATTAAATGATTCATGTGCTTCTGCACATCTTCTATGTTTCTAACATTAAAAATGATGGTAGCAATGTTTATCAGCTTTGCTACTGTATAACATACAAATACACGAGATGCAGAGCCATGAACTGTGTTTGCGTTGACTGCATTAGATTCTTTATAGATATGAAGAAAAAACTGCCTTTAACTTCTCGCTAAGCCGGTCAAACAACACTTTCTCCACCTCGTGAATATGGCCGTGGCATTTGCCATGAACGGGGAAGATTTTTTTAATGCATCCCTCGTAATAATCGGGATTGTTTGCTTTACACTGCCTGCAATCGGGGACGTACGGGAATTCTGAATTTTTAGCTTCCCGGTAAATATCTGCTGAATCGTTAGGCAGGATTGTGCCGGTACAGAGCCGTATATAACAATGATGATGTTTTTCGATATGCGGATATTTTGTTTTGCCGGAATTGAGCGGCTGGCCGCAGGCCAGGCATTTGCTGCCCCGGCTTAAAACATCGTCGTGAAACACCTTGTTTCTAAGCGCCCCTTCGGCGAAAAGCTTCCATGCCGTTTCATGATCTTTATAGATCGGTGGCACATGACGCTTGCGCACCTTTGGGACAAGAAACAGCGGTATCCGCTTTTCCTTTCGGAAGAAGGTTTTGTTCATGTGTTCGTCTTTCTTTGAAAGTGGTGGTAAAAACTACATCGACAGGTCGAAATCTTGATTCTGCCGCTGTGACGGAGCATTCTGCCGCGCTTGTCGCTGCCCGAACTGTTCCTGAAGTCTGGCTTTCATCTCCGGTGGCAATGCGGAAAAGATCATCGTTTTCAGGTGCTCGATCTCTTGGTTCTGCTCATGCCGGACATGGGTGATATTCCGTTGCAATGCCTGGCGTTCCTCTAGCTGGCGCTGGATTAAACTTTCCTGTTGCTCTTTGTCACGGACAAGCGCTTTCCAGGCTTCGCGTTCATTCTGATTCTTGGTGCGGCTGTGCTGTCCGGTCAGGCGATCCCACAGACCCCGGAGTCCCTTGTTCAATTTCGCTTGCCGGTCTGCGCTCTCCTGCTGCCAGCGCTGTTTTTGCGTATCGGCAAGATTTTGCCGCTCGTCCCGGTGCCGCGTTTTCATACGTGATTTCTGTTCCATTAATGGTTCCAGACGGGCGCGGCTGGTTTGCCTGATCTCTGCGGTGAAGCTTTGTATGCGCTCCACAAGCCGTTTGTCAGTTTTCGCGATGGTGTCGGTTACAGTCGGAAGCTGCGCAGGATCGCCAAGCCGTTCTTTGAGTGCCCTGGTTTTGACATCCAGCCATTTTGACAGGGAATAGACCTCGCCGCGCCAATCCACGGCGACAATTCCGCGCCGGTCACCCTTGGCAAGCGTGTAGCCACGCTGTTCCAGAGCGCTTTCAAACGCTTTTTTGCTGTCCGATACCATCCAGCATTCTTTCAAAGCAGCTTTGATCAGCCGAGGGTCGTCGTCCAACCGTTTAGCATGTTCCCATTGCGCCCGCGTAAAATTGAGCGGATTGCTTTGTCCGCGCTCGATCAGACCGGCAGGCAGTTTCCAGCCTTGCTCCAGATGGATTTCCCTGGAAATCTCCATGAGCCTGTTTTTGTAGAACGGCAGATTGACCGCCTTCATCTCTGTCGTATCGATGCGCGACCAGACGCAATGCGCATGGCGTCTTCCTTCTTTTTCATGAAAGACAATGACGCGCGGCTGATCCTGCAAATGCATGCGCTCTTCGATCCGGCTGATCGCCTGCTCGAAAACGGATATATCGACTTTTTCCGTCTCTGGCGGATTCAAACTGACGGAAAACAGATACTGGTCGCAGCGCGTGCCCATCGACTGGGCGCGGGCTTCCTGTAAAGCCCCGTCCAGCGTATCGGATAAAAAGCCGCTGACCTCAAACAGCTCCACATGATCGTTATCCCGGTCGTTCAGCAGGTGCGCAGCCAGCTTGGCCGCGCCGCCGCGCTGGGAAGCGATGATGATCATGGGATTACTTATCCAGGCCGAGGGATTTCATGAGGGCTTCGCGGATATGGCGGATATCGGCGCAGGCGTTCAAAAGCGCTGTTTTAACTTCAGGGGTGAGGATCAGCAGGCCGCTATTGGCAGTCTTGGCCAACTGGTTCAGATTGTTCGAAAGCCTTGATTTTCCCAGCTCGCCCAGAAGCTGGCTAAGAATCTGGTGATCCCTGACCGGATGTTTGTTTCGCGTGCGGCGCTTGGTGCGGTTTTCGTCAAAGACCCGCTGGCGGACATATTCGCCGAGCGGCAGACCGGCGGCTTCGCGCTCAAGTAAAGCACGTTCTTCCGGTGTCAGGCGCAGGCAAAAAGGCGAGGTTTGTTTTGGTGTGTGTGCGGGCATTCAATAACTCCTTTGCTTGAACGATACACACCCGGCTTCCGCCCGCCGGGAAACGGAAGCGATAAAAAAACGAAAAATGGTTTGAAGATATGAAAACAGCGATGCGCCGGTTTATCGACGCACCGCTGTCAGTAATAGATTGTTATGGTTTATTTTATGGTTCGGGATGTAGGCAAATATCCAGCGGCGACCCTTTCAAGCTCTCATTCCAGTCCTGTAGGATTGAAAAAAGGTGGTTCGAGATTTCTCCATTGCTGTCCACCAAAAATAAAAGAGTTGGCATAAGCGCCAACTCTTTTTGTTTTTATATAACATGCCATTTCATGAATTTTGTCAATTGGCGGCAATGGCGCTTGTGCACTATAGGCACAAGAAGCAGTGGTATCCGTTTCTTTTCTAGGAAATTTTTTCTTTATGTTTTTTCTGTTTGTTAGGCGTTAACGAGCTTGACAGCTGTTATCATATTCGATAACTTCGGTTGTAACAGGGGCGATCTGATTCTTAATGAGAATATCGGGTGAATATTCCAGCGCTGCTGCCGAGAATTCTCGCCGGTTTTCACTGCATTGCGGAATTGAATTAGGTATTCGGTTCGGTTTCCGGTTTCAATTTGGGGCGGCCTGACCCGTGAATTGTTCGAAATCCGGACCAAAGGACGCGAAGATATTTCCCGGTCGTTGCTTGTACTGTCAAAAAAGGAATCGTTATTCTCATGACTGTGATTAATAAGAATAACAATATATACAAGCGTTGGATGAAGGCGGCGCAAAAATACTGAAAGAGGTATAAAGGGATGGCGCATAAACGGTCAACATTCGAAAAGTTCAAGCAAACGGGGTTGGAAGACACGGTGGTCAAAGACGGGCATGATGTACTGTCTACCTCTTTCTACATGAAGCGCCAGATGATCGCATTGCGTAAAAGATCGGGCGTAACCCAGGAACAGATGGCAGACCTGCTGGGCACAAAAAAAAGCAATATCTCCCGATTGGAAAGCCTGAATTCAAGCATTTCACCGAGATTGGCGACCGTCGAGGATTACGCGCGCGTGCTGGGTTATTCGGTTAGAATCAAATTCGAGCCACAATAACATTGAACACACACCTGCCGAATACGGCGCCAAGCGAAATAATAAGGAGTATGAGATAAAAAGCTTCTGCGAAGTCGCTGAAAGTGTTCCTGACTAAAAAAGTGCTACTGGAGTGTATTTTGTGACGAGGATACTTTTACGTTTATGCAACATCAGGGGAGTTGACAGAAGAATGCTGCAAAACTATTTGGCGCATTATTTTGAGCCAAGCGGTGATGCTATTCAGAGCTGAAAGCTACACGGGCCTTGAGATTTATATCTTGCTTTAGTCATTGTCATTAATCTGCCAACTTTAGCTGGTAGTTGTTTTGTATTAATAAACAGACTTGACCATGTTTTGAACATAATTGTAATTAGAATCGCATTGGCAAATACAATACAGGCAGAATCTGTTTATGGCGCGCAATAAGCAATACAGGATAGCCAGATCTTCAACTATTCCTGTGGCATTGCTTTTAATGCTGACGCAATTTGTTTTTATGCGAATCGCGTATAGTGCAGAGGTCTGTGTGCAGGCCGCGGCACGCGTTGTTACAGCACAAGGCGTGGTTGAGCTGCGCCGGATGAGGGAGACGGCCTGGCAACCGGTTGAAAAAGGCGCCGAACTCTGTGCCGGAGATCAATTACGCACCCGCAAGCGCAGTAAAGCAACGTTGCGGTTGATGAATGAAAGTAACCTGACACTCGATCAGAGAACCACCATCACATTTCCCGCGGCCAACAAAAACAAATCTGCATCATTGATGGATTTGATCAATGGTGCGATCCATATCATGACACGCACGCCAAAACCGTTTAAGGTCCATACGCCATTCATGAATGCGGGTGTCGAAGGCACTGAATTTGTAGTTCGTGTAGACGAACATCGAACACGGATTGTTGTATTTGAAGGCCGGGTTTCCGCGACCAATATGTATGGTGAAGTGTCGCTTGAAGGACACGAGCAGGTCATTGCATACGACAACCAGCCGCCGCGCAAGGATATCCTCCTTAACCCGATTGATGCGGTTCAGTGGGCGCTGCATTACCCGACGATCATTGAATACTGGCTGGACAGTGACGATAAGCAGGATTTCGCCGCTCAAATTGCCGAATCGGCGCGTATGCTCGCACTGGGCAGTGTTGCCGAAGCCAAAGCAATCATCGATCAGATACGTGTATCTGATCCTGCCAACAGCAACGCTTACGCATTGAGCGCAGTCATCGCGCTGACGCAAAACGATAAGTCACTGGCGCTCGAACTTGCACATAACGCGGTTACATTGGCTCAGGATTCGCCGACTGCAAGGCTTGCGTTGTCCTATGCACAACAGGCATATTTTGATATTGAAGCAGCACTAGTAAGTGTGCAGAGGGCGCTAGAACTTGATCCGCAAAACGCTTTAATCTGGGCGCGAATGGCGGAGCTTCAGATGGCAGAAAACGAACTCGATTTGGCGTTGGATGCGGCCACCGAAGCTGTCAGGTTGAATCCCGCCATTGCCCGAACACAATCCGTGCTGGGTTTTGCGTATTTATCCAAAATTAATACGAAAAAAGCAAAACGGTTTTTTTTCAGGGCTATTCATCTGGATCAAACTGATCCGGTACCACGTCTTGGACTGGGGCTGGCCCTGATCCGAGAAGGAGAGCTGGAAACCGGGCGCATCGAACTGGAAATTGCAGCCAGTCTCGATCCGGGTAGTTCTTTGATCCGCAGTTATCTTGGCAAAGCCTATTTTGAGGAAAAACGTTACGAAACCGCCAAAACACAATTTGAGCTGGCTAGAGATCGCGATCCGAACGATCCAACACCCTGGTTTTATGATGCCATTCAAAACCAAACACAAAATCAACCGATTGAAGCGCTGCAGGCTATCCAAAAATCAATTGAATTGAACGACAATCGGGCTGTTTATCGATCACGGCTACTACTCGACCAGGATGAGGCTGCGCGAGGTTCCAGCCTGTCGAGAATTTACGACAACCTGGGTTTTGAAAAACGAGCCATTATGCAGACAGCACAGTCCTTAAGCCTTGATCCTTCGAATCATTCGGCGCACCGATTTTTGTCGGATATCTATGTCAATATCCCACGTCATGAAATCGCACGCGTCAGCGAATTACTGCAAGCACAACTGCTGCAACCGATCAACACCAACCCGGTACAGCCTCAACTTGCCGTCGCTGATCTGAATATCATCACCAGTACCGGCCCGACCGCGGCCGGCTTTAATGAATTCGCCCCTTTGATGGAACGCAACCGTCCTCAGTTCGTTGCATCTACTATTGCAGGCAGCAAGAGCACCTTCGGTGATGAAATTGTCTATTCACAGCTTTACGACAAGACCTCGATCAGTCTGGGGCAGTTTCATTATCAAAGCGATGGATTCCGTCCCAACAACAATCAGAATCACGATGTACTGAATGCGTTTATTCAGCATGCCTTTACGCCCAAACTCAATGTTCAGGCTGAAATACGCACGCGTAACACCAAGCATGGAGATCTTTTGCTCGACTTTGATGCCTATGAGTTTAGAAAAAATTATCGGCGCAATATTCAAGAGGATATAGCACGTATGGGCGCCAGGTATGAAATTTCTCCTGACCAGAATTTGATTGTTTCTGGAAAATATATAGACCGTTTTGAAAAAATTAATATAGACACACTGAAAAATGAAGGTTTTCAGTTTGAAGCACAGCATCAATTACGCCACGAATTTTTTAATACGGTTACTGGCGGAAGCATTTATCGGTTTAGCTGGATTGATAAAACAGATAACGAACGTAGAGACCTGCCCTTCAGGCATATGGACCGTGAGAATGCATACGCATATACCAACATCAACTACCTGCGCGACGTTAATTTAACACTTGGTTTGAGTTATGACACATTTACAAGCACATTATCCGGAAAACGGACAGACAAGACCAATCCCAAGATCGGCATGCAGTGGAATTTATTTGATAATCTGCGATTACGGGCTGCATGGTTTAAGACAACCAAATCGCACCTGATTGCGCAACAAACACTTGAGCCGACACAGGTAGCTGGGTTTAATCAGTTTTTTGATGATTTTAACGGAACACGATCAGAGCGCATGGGTGTAGGACTGGATTATTATCTGGGCCACACACTATATAGTGGTCTCGAAGCCTCTAAACGTAGATTGCGTGTTCCAAAGATAAATTTTGAGAATGATGAAGTTTCTCAGAAGCAAAATGAAAACCTGTATCGTGCTTATTTGTATTGGACGCCGCACAAATACTGGGCGATCAAAGGAGAATTCCAATATGAACAATTTAGCCGCAAAACAGATGACACAATATTTTTAGACCGAGAACCGGTGCGTATTCACAGGCTGATTGCTCCGGTAAGCGTCAAATATTTTCATCCTTCCGGCTTATTTTCAGGTATAACAGGTACTTTTGTCAGGCAAGACCTGACACGAAAACTAGACATAATCAATATGCAAAAAAGAAATCCTGCATCTACCAATTCCGGGATTGATTCTTTTTTCTTGCTGGATGCATTTATTGGTTTCAGGTTACCCAAACGCATAGGTATATTGAGCCTGGAAGCCAGAAATCTGCTGGATCAGCATTTTTATTACAGAAATATTAATTTCGAACAGGCTGAAGCAATCAGCCCAAGATTCATTCCGGAAAGAGCGTTTTTTGCAAGACTCACTTTAAACTATTAATCAGGAGGTAACAATGGCAGCTTATACCGTTAAAAAAATTAATAACCAATGTCAAATTATAGAAATAGGAAGTAATGGCAGTGAAACAGTAATCAGTAATAGTAATGGTGAAGTCTCATTAGGGGGAAACACATATAAGGCGGTTATACGACAGTCTGATGCAAAATGCTGTGTTTTCCGATTACCACCGGATTTAGGTGCACAAAATCATCCTGAATTTATTCTGGAAGAAGGGCAGATTAAGCAGGGATAGTGCTTGCTCTTCTTCTTGCAGGAGAATTTGTTGTGAAAAGTATTTTCAAGGATGATGCCAGGCAGAAACTACATATAACATCTTGTTTGCTTGGTTACGCTTGAAATAATCTACACATCAGCTTCAGAAGTATATGAATTATTTTTTGGTAAATTTTATTACAGGCTCCCATTGATCGGGTGACGATTGCGCGCAAAGACCCAGATAGAATTTTGTAGCACCATCATCCGGGAATAGTTTAAGAATCTCAGTCCATTGCCGAACCGCGTTTTCATGCTGCTGGCTATAGGCATCAAGCGCATTTGCAAACAGCGTGCATAACAGCCGTTGCTTGTCACTGGCAGTTTGCTGATAGTCAATCAATTCAAACAGGCAGACTGGTTTTGATCTGCCGGCAAGCTGAAAGCTGCCCAATGGACGCGTCAAGAATCGGTCTATGCCGGCAATCACTTCGCCGGTGACCAGTAAACGGGTACCCAGAAATTTGTTGGCATTTTCGATACGACTGGTTGTGTTGACAAGATCGCCGATCACACGGTAGATATAGTTGTCCATAGACCCGAGCTTGCTGACCAGCAGTTTGCCAAAATGAATACCAATACGCGTTGGCAATGCCGGATGGGAACTCTCCCGGTTAAAGCTATCAAGATTTTTGATGATAGCCAGACCTGCTTCGCAGGCCTCTTCCCTGAGCATTTTGCTGGCAGTGGTGGCTTCCCAGATTGCCAGCATGGCATCGCCAATTTTTTCAGACACAACACCATTGTTTTCTCTCACCGAACGAGACAGAATTCTAAAATAATCGTCTATTAGCCGTCGTAATTCGCGGACATCCATTTTCTCTGCCAGCGTTGTATAACCTTGTATGTCGGTAAACATGCAGGCGCCAAAAACGAGTTGATCTTTGCGCAAATTGGCGTTGATATGCCTCGTTAAGTCTCCGACCACACGTTCAGGTGTGAACTGACCAAATAATTCCAGAAGCTGATCGCGTTCTTGTTTGGCAGTGTAGTAATTGAGCAGGACTGAGCCGAAAATGGTACCCGGAATGATAATCAACAGGGGAATAATCAGCGGCAGCCAGATACCGGCTTGTTTAAACATCAACCAGGCAACGGCAGTATAGGCGACTGCCGTGATGATGCTGGCTGCTGACAGAGTTTGATTGGATAACACTGGAAAAACAAAGCCGAGTGTCAAGCCCATGGTAAAAATTAATACGAGACTGCCGGCGTAGGGAAAAGCGCTGACAGGTTTATTTTCTAACAAATTAGCAAATGCAGTGGCGGCGATTTCCACGCCGCTTATCTCTATGCCTTCTGCATCGGTAAAAACGGTATGATAAGTATCTCGAATTTGGTCTGTTTCAATATGTGTTGCTGCAGATAATCCGACAAAAACTACTTTTCCCCTGATTTTATTGGGCAGTACATTTATCGACTCTTCATTGGGTTGCAGAATCTGGTAAGCCGGAATAGTCTCGATGTTGCGAGGTGGTCCATAAAAATTCAAATAATGTGCTTCGGGGCCTGTATATAAATTGACCAGTGACAGTATCAGTTTTCTTTTTTGATAATCAAGGTTACTGGCATGCAGTTCTGAAATGAGTTGTTGCTTGATTTCAGGTTGATCGATAAACAACTCCCGCAGAAAAAAAATAACTGCTTCTATATCTTTTATCTGATCCAGGCTTGCGGGTAACCGCTTAATACCAGGTACCTGCACTTTATCCAGGAGCGCAAATAACTCATTATATGCGTGCAACGCATAAGCCTGTAGCACAACAACGGGAATGGTTGGCGCATCTCCCATACCCGGTTTGAAAGCCCAGTAAGCATTAATAGGAGGTTCTTTTGGTAAAGGAAAAGGTGCATGCGCCATTACTGACGATGAAATTTCGGGTAAAAGGGGCGCGCTTCTCTCTTTGAATAATTTGAATTGCAGTGACTCTGTTTGACTGTCAGAGAAATCCTGTTGTTCGAACTCCAATCGTTCGACGATAATCACGTTACCTGCATTCTCGATCGTTTTGGCCAGTTGATGATCATGTTCGGTAACTGCGCTGGATGCGAGAAATAGTAGATCAAGGACAATGATTTCCGCATCGAATTGTGCTAATTGATCTATCAGACGTGCATGAATCTCTCTTGGCCATGGCCAGAAATTGGGGGATACAGGTAATCCCAGCTGATTTGTAGATTCCCTGTCTATGGCTATAATTATGATTTCTTCTGGTGCCGACACTGGCCCGCGTAGTTGGAACAACCAGCCCAGACCGTATTTCTCTTCCAGGTACCAGCCTTGTGGCGACAGGTAGAGAGCCATGCCTAACAGGCCGATCGTGATGCCCAAATAGGCCCGTTTGGCATATTTTGTCATAATATATGTAGTTTTACTGCGTACTTGCAAAATGGCCAGGCAAGATTTTAGTATACTTGTCCGGAATTATGTTACCCCGTTCAGATATTTTCAGGATAAAAATGCATGATTATCGTTATTTCGCCCGCGAAAACACTGGATTTTGAAACGCCTGCCCGCACTGAGAAATTTACCTTACCGGATTTTCTTGATGAGTCTGAGAAGCTGGTCACTCAGTTACAGGCGATGGAGCCCGATGAAATTGGCCGGCTGATGTCGATCAGCCCAAAGCTGGCCGTGCTGAATTCCAACCGCTATTATGAATGGAAGCGCCCATTTAGTCGGAATAATGCCAAGCAGGCAATGTATGCATTCAAGGGTGATGTATACACTGGGCTTGATGCGGAAACACTGGATGCGCAGACTGTGGAATTTGCGCAGAATCATTTAAGAATTCTGTCTGGCTTGTACGGCATACTCCGTCCGCTCGATCTCATCCAGCCGTACCGGCTTGAAATGGGTACGCAGTTGAAAAATCAACGCGGCAACAATCTGTATGAATTCTGGGGAGATATTCTGACAGACTCCATTAATCAGGAATTACGAAAACAGCGAGCAGACACATTGATCAACCTTGCATCCCATGAATATTTTAAGTCGCTTAAAATGGATAAATTGAATGCCAGAGTCATTACACCGGTTTTTAAGGATGAAAAAAATGGGGTATATAAAATCATCAGTTTTTTTGCAAAAAAGGCCCGTGGATTGATGAGTCGCTTCATTTTTGTGAATAAATTAAGTGCGCCTGAGGATATCAAGCATTTCGATGTAGCTGGTTATCAATTTGCTGCAGCTGAGAGCGATGATCATGAATGGATATTTATGCGCAAGGAATCTGCTGGCCGAGCTGTAAAAAATTAATTTATGTAATAATCAGTTGGTAACTGGGAGTTATTAATGAATGTTCAAAAAAATATCGAACTGGCAAAGAATTATATTGAATTATCCAATAAACACGACCTGAGACGCATTGAAACAATGTTTCTGGGGGAGGCGACATATCATTCTGCGTATTTTGGTGAATACAAAGGCAGTGTTGCCATCCATGAAATGATGCTGAGTTTTTTTGCGCGTTATCCGGATGTACACTGGGAAGTGATGAATTATCGTCCGGTCGGTTCAGATGGCGTCGAGTTTGATTTTCTCATGACAGCGACAGACGCAGCGGCTGATGAACCTGTTAGAAGACATGGGCGAGAATGCATCTATTTCGAGCCGGATGGGTTGATCAGCCGTATCGAAGTATATAAAGCTAATGAATAGTGTCTGGCCGGATCCTGCAAGAAATGGACATTCTTTCCAGCCTGTTTAAAGCCTTGCGTAACTGTCGTGCTGACGAGTCTGCCGAAGTTATCACGTTATTGTTCGGGTGATCGAGTAGTATTTTTTGGCAATTCCGGTTCGGCGGGTTCGATATCTTCATCTGTACTGGAATTACTGGTGTCCTCGGCTGTTTTATCAGGTGTTTCTTGATTATTATCATTCGTTTCAGGTGCTTTTGCTATTGAAGGCAGACTCAGATGAAGGGATGCTTTCGCTATCAGATGCGCACTGACTGGTGCAGTGATAAACAGAAACAAAGTGATCAGAATCTCATGCAGGCTGATATTTTCGTCTGTAGTACTGAAATAAACTGCCGATGCAATCAGCAGACAGCCAACACCCAGTGTGGTTGCCTTTGTTGGGCCGTGCAGGCGGGTATATAAATCCTTGAGTCTGACCAGTCCTAAAGAACCGATGAATGTTAAAGTGGCCCCGGTTAAAATCAGGAGAGACAAAAAAAATTCCAGCATGGTTTTACTCGATAATATCTCCGCGTAGCAGATATTTACACAGCGCAACTGTACCGATAAATCCCATCAGTGCAATCAAGAGTGCCGCTTCAAAAAAAAGTGCGCTGGCCAGATGGATGCCCAGCAATACCAGTATTGCGATTGTATTGATATACAAAGTATCGAGCGCTAGAATGCGGTTGGGTATATCTGGGCCGCGTAGCAGCCGCCAAAAACTCATGACGACAGCTGCGGTAACTAACGCAAGTGCTATTTGAATTGAAATCGCTAGCATGATTCAAAAATCTCCTTCAACGGGTGTTCATACCGATGTTTGATTGTCGCTACCAATGTGTCCGGATCGGTTTCATTGAGTGCATGCACTAGCAGATAACTCTGATCATCTGAAAGTCGCGCCGATAACGTGCCCGGCGTTAAGGTGATACTGTTGGCCAGTAGGCTGATGGCCAGATCGGAAGTCAGATCCAACGGTACTTTGATAAAAATAGGGTGAAGTTTATCAGGATTGCCAAGTATCAGTCTTGCAACGGTAAAATTTGCCATAATGATGTCGTACAACAGTACAGCAATATATCGGAGCAGCACAAGCGGTTTTCGGATGGATACTGCTTCTGGCCAGAAATGAATTGTGAGTACCGGAATGGCCCAGCCGAAAATCAAACCCAGCAATATTTGTCCGGTGTTAATGCTGTTGTTGAGTAACAACCAGATTATGGCAAGCACCGGTGTCAGAACTGGGTGCGGTAGCAGCCGGGTCATTGCGGTTTAACCTCCAGATTTAAAACTGACTGGATATACAGCTCAGGTTGTAACAACTGACTGGCAGTGCCTGCAGTAAATTCGGTTATGGTGCCTGCCCAGATTACAAGGGCAATGCATAATACAAGCAGACACAAAACAGGTGTCAATTCGGCTGTTACTGACATGCCGCTTCGTGGCATCTCGCTACTGGTATCAATACGGCAGATATGAGGAGCCTGCGCCCGGTAAAACATCATGCTGCCACCGCGTGCCAGCGCGATCAGCGTAAAAAGGCCGGTAATTAATATAGTGCCCATTATCCATGGTAAGGCTGAGTGGGACATGGCGGCATTCAGAATTAAAAATTTACCGATAAAACCGGATAATGGCGGCAGGCCGGTAATCAGTGCTGCAAATATAAAAAACAGTGCGCCCAGTAACCGCTGCTGTTGAATGACCGGCCCCGGTTCAAACTGGTCTTCCATCACGTCGCGTCGGTTGGCAATACAGTCTGCAAGGAGAAACAGAGCCGCAGCTGCAAATGTTGAGTGCGGCAAATAAAACAACCCTGCAGCAATGCCTGCTTCAGTATTCATGCCAAAAGCTGCAAGTAACGTTCCTATTGAAGCAATGACGAGATACGCTATCTGCTGACGCAATCGTGTGCTGGCCAGTGTTCCCAGCACGCCAACTATTAAGGTCAGTAAAGCCAGAGGTAGCAGCCATGATTCAATCAAATTGGATACAGAACCTGCCTGTGCGCCAAAAATCAGCGTGTAAACACGCAATATACTGTATGCGCCTACTTTGGTCATGACGGCAAACAATGCTGCCACGGTTGCCGTGGTGTAAGCATAGGCGGCTGGCAGCCACAAATAAAGTGGTAGCAGTGCTGCTTTGAGCGCAAATACCGCAAACAGCAGCAAGCCTGCTATATGAATAAGCGCAATATCTTCTGCGGGCGCCTGAGTAACTTTGACTGCGAGATCGGCCATATTCAGTGTACCCAGTAATCCATATAGCGTGCCCACGGCGAACAGGAAGAGTGTTGAGCCGACAAGATTGATAACGACAAAATGCAATCCGGCCTTGGTTTTTAATCGGCCGCCTCCATGCAGCAGCAGACTGTAGGATGCCAGCAGCAGAATCTCGAAAAACACAAATAGATTAAACAAATCTCCAGTTAAGAACGCACCATTCAAACCAAATAACTGTAACTGGAACAACGCATGAAAATGCGCACCGCTATTGTCAGTGCCGCGCAGTGCGTATAGCAATGCGCTTGCAGCAACGAGCGCAGTAACCGCGAGCATCCAGACTGCTAAACGGTCTGCTACCAAAACAATACCAAATGGAGGAGACCAGTTACCCAGCGCATATGCCAGAATCTCACCGTTATTGACTGTGTTAAGTAGAAAGCCGGCGGTTGCAAGCTGTAGAAATACCGATGTCAGGCTGGTTGTGCGCCTTAACGGCAGATGCTGTCTCGGCAGTAATAGCAATAATATTCCCGCAAGTAGCGGAAGAACAACTGGAAAAATAACGAGGTGACTTGTCATGGTCTGTGCTTCCCGTCGACTTGGTCGTTACCCATTTCCAGAAAGGATTTCAAAGACAGAATAATCACAAAGGCAGTCATGCCGAAACTAATGACAATGGCGGTTAATACCAGTGCCTGTGGTAATGGGTCGGCATAATTGGCAGCGTTGTCACTGATAATCGGTGGACTGCCGATGGTAAGACGGCCCATGACCAGCAGAAACAGATTAACGGCGTAAGATAAAAATGTCAGGCCAAGCACCACTGGAAAAGTACGACCACGCAGCGACAAGTAGACGCCACAAGCCGTCAGTACACCAATGATAATTGCAATGAGTAGTTCCATTAACGAATCCGTTTTCTGGGTTTCATCTGGTGACTTTGATGATGTATCAGACCGAGATAAACCAGAATTAGTAATGTAGCGCCGACAACGACCAAATAAACACCCAGATCGAAAGCCATGGCAGAGGCCAGTTCGAATTCGCCGATAATTGGCCAGTGTATATGACTAAATGCTGAAGTCAGGAAAGGATAATTGAAAATCCAGCTGGCCAATCCGGTACAAGTAGCGATTAGCAGTCCGTAGCCAATAACCTTATGCATGTTGATAGGTAAGCGTTGTTGTGTCCAGATAACACCATTAGCCAGATACTGCATCACCAGCGCAACCGCGGTAACCAGTCCGGCAATAAAACCACCGCCGGGCAAGTTGTGCCCGCGCAGCAGAATAAACATCGAAACCAGCAGTGCTAACGGTAACAGCAGTCGAGTAAAAGACGCCATAATGATTGGGTGCAAATCTTCATCCCAGGCGCGTCCTTCGCTGTCATGGCTGGCACCGGCGATTTTCAAATGTTCCAGCATGGCGTATATGCCCAGTCCCGCCAGAGCCAGCACAGTAATCTCACCAAGTGTATCATATCCCCTGAAATCGACCAGGATCACGTTGACGACATTGGTGCCACCGCCACCTGGTAAACTGTTTTCCAGAAAATAGTTTGAGATACTTTCATAAGGCCGCGTTAATACCGCCCATACAAGCAGCGTAACACCCCCGCCTGCTGTCGCTGCAATGAGGGCATCACGGCTACGTAACCAGTTTCCCGATTCAATAGGTGACTGCTGCGGTAGAAAATACAGAGCAAGAAGCATGAGCACTATTGTGACCACCTCAACGGAAAGCTGCGTCAAGGCAAGATCAGGCGCAGAGAATTTGACAAAAATAAGCGATATGCCCAGACCTACCGTGCCCAGCAGTATAAGCGAAATTAGCCGCCGCCGGTGCATCACCGCTGTGGCTGCTGCGGCAACAACAAGCACTGTGGCAATCAGCAGACTGACACCATCAATCGGTAATATGTCGCGTTCGCCCATCAGACCATAATCGCCATCGGTTGCCATTGTGCCGTAGATTCCCAGCGTCAACACAAACAGCATAAACACAAACAGCATGCGTTGCAGTGAATTTGTATTGAGGAAATGTGTGATAGTGTCGGCAATTGCAAACAGTTTTTCCATCAGAAATTCGTAAAGCGCTCTGAAATCTAGCATGCTATCCACTCGCTCCTGAAGTGAAAACAAAGGCTTGCGTGCCAGGTAGACAATGACTCCGCCAATCAATGCAGTTATGCTCATGAATAATGCGGTATTGAATCCGTGCCATATTGCCAGGTCATGGTCGGGTACAGGGCCTTGTAGAACACTGGATGCAGCTGCGGCCAATATGGGTTCAACCGTCAGTGCAGGAAAGATGCCTACCAGCAGACATAAGGCAACCAGAATTTCGACTGGTACTTTCATCCAGCGAGGCGGTTCATGTGGTTGCTTGGGTAAATCAGTTGATTCACCATCAAAAAATACATTGTGTATGAAACGCAACGAATACGCTACGGCGAATATACCTGCCAGTGTGGCCATAGTCGGTAACAGCCACCCCCAGGGCTGATTTATGACAAACAGGGTTTCGGCAAAAAACATTTCCTTGGATAAAAAACCATTGAATAATGGTACACCGGCCATTGATGCGGCCGCTACCATTGCAAGCAGCGCAGTGTGCGGCATATGTTTCCATAAGCCACGGAGTATGCGCATATCACGAGTGCCGGTTTCGTGATGGATGATACCTGCGGCCATAAATAACGAAGCTTTGAATATCGCGTGATTGATGATATGAAAAACGCCTGCCAGTGCGGCCATGGGAGTGCCAATGCCAAACAATAGCGTGATCAGGCCCAGATGACTGATAGTTGAATAGGCAAGCAATCCTTTCAAATCATGTTTGAACATTGCAATATAGGCTGCAACAACCAGTGTAACGAGTCCGGTAAAACAAACCAGCCAGAACCACGCCGAGGTGCCTGATAGCGCCGGAAACAGGCGGGCCAGCAGAAAGACCCCCGCTTTTACCATGGTTGCTGAATGCAGATAGGCAGAAACAGGAGTCGGAGCAGCCATTGCATTGGGCAACCAGAAATGAAAAGGAAACTGGGCAGATTTGGTAAAAGCGCCCAAAAGCACTAGAATCAGCATAGGCAGATACAGTTCGTGAGTGCGTATCAGATAGCCCGAAGCCAGTATGTCCGACAAATTGTAGCTGCCGACTATTTCACCCAATAGTAGAAAGCCGCCGAGTAATGCCAGACCGCCACCGCCTGTAACGGCCAGCGCCATGCGAGCGCCGCTGCGTGATTCGTGCCGCATCTGCCAGTAGCTAATCAACAGAAACGATGACAAGCTGGTCAATTCCCAGAAAATTAAAAGCTGGATAATGTTTTCCGAGGTGGCAATACCCAGCATGGAACCCATAAACATGAGCAAATAGGCGTAAAACCGTCCCATATCATCACGCTCGGATAGATAATACCGTGCGTATAAAATGATCAGCAGTCCGATGCAAAGTATCAATAACACGAATAGCAAGGCCAACCCGTCAAGGCGAAAGGCAAATTCCATACCCAGTAATGGAATCCACGGAATACTTTGCACCAGCACTTGACCTGAAAAGGCGTCCTTGATGAACGGAAGCAGAATGAGTAATGCAACCAGAGTAACGATTCCTGCTCCCCAGGCGGCATGCAAACGCCCAAGGCGTGAGATGGCTGCAACAAAACCTGCGCCTAGAAATGGTGTTAACGCAATCAGCGATAGTTCCATACCAGTGAAGAAGACTAAAAACCAAAAAGGCTATATTGTAGGCGATCTACGTGTTTTAAAAAAATGGAAATGCCATTTATTTTCAGAATTGCGTTTCGATCGCGTAAATGCTGCGATATTGAACTATCGAACAGGTATGCGTGATAAGAAGAATGCCAGTATACAGGCAATGGTTGCGAGCATTATCTTTTGCCACATTTCCGGAACTATAAGAATAGACACACTGAAAGACAGTGCTGTCATAATATAGGCTAACCGTTTAGCTTTGCGTGGTATGCTTCTGTGTATACGCCATTGAATAATCACAGGTCCGGTATAACGATTGGTCAACAATTTAGTGTGAAATCGTTCAGATCCGCGAGCAAAACAGGCAGCTGCCAGTAACACGAAAGGCGTGGTCGGCAATACCGGTAATATAACGCCGAGCCCGCCCAGCATGAGTGCGGCACAGCCCGCAGCCAGATAAAAACTGCGGATTATCGGTGAATGGTGCAAACGCAAAAGACCGGCCGCCTCAGCAGCAAGCAATGTTTGCTTATCTGTATGGATGTCATTTTTTTTAGAAAGCTGCATAGTTCAGTCAATTAAAACTGTCCAAAAAGGATTCGTCAAAATGAATAAATTCATGCTAGGGTATATGATACCTGAGAGTATACAATTTAATCAAAGTTTAGAAAATTTTTGAGGAATCGCATGTCTGCAATTAAAAAATCATTATTTCCCGTTGTTTGTGTTGTTTTTCTGATAATGCTTCTGTTATCACAAACATTATTCGCCTATCAGGAACAGACGGAGAATCCGGAGCCTCAGTTTGAAAAAATCGACCGGAAAATAGGAGAGGGTAAAGAAGCGGATGTTGGCGACACTGTCAATGTTCATTACACAGGTTGGCTTTACGATGAAAGCGCACCGGACAAAAAAGGAAGAAAATTTGATAGTTCGCATGACCGAAAAGCGCATTTTTCTTTTATGTTAGGAGCCGGCAGAGTTATTAAAGGCTGGGACCAAGGTGTGATGGGTATGAAAGTCGGTGGTGAACGAACGCTTATCATACCGTCATCGATGGCCTATGGTAAACGTGGTGCCGGTGGGGTGATTCCACCGAATGCCACATTGATTTTTGATGTTGAACTGGTTGGAATTCAGGCAGAATCACCTTATTGATTCCTGTCAGACGGAGGTAAAAAAACAAGCCGGGTTTGTATAGTTATACCCGGCCTTTTGGGTAGAAGAATAGCGCGCGGTATATTTATGTAATCACGATATCTTTGCAAACGCCAGAGAACCGTAAAATCCATTAAACTAGGATGTTGGCATGAAGAATGTGCGCCATCAGGCACAACAACAGATTCAAACATCAGGCACCCGTTTTAAAACATGGAAACGGTTGGGCATCGGATTGTCTGTTTTAATAGCGACGATCGCACTCTTTGGTGTGCTGGGCTATTATTGGCTACCCGGGTATGCAAAATCCAAGCTTGAACTGCAACTGGCAGAGCTTCTGGATCGCCCGGTCAGCGTGCGGTCGATAGAAATCAAGCCTTATACACTGGAGCTGTTTGTACATGGCCTGCATATTGGTGAACGAGCGGATAGTGTCGATGCTTCTGAAACGTTCGTGTCATTTAATACGCTTCACATTGATATCAGCTCGAAATCAATTACACAGCGGGCGCCTGTAATCAGTACAGTCATGCTGGATATGCCACATGTTCGATTGGTAAGAGAAGGCGAGCATTTATTTAATTTCTCAGATCTGATCGAGAAATTCCTGCAAGTTCCAGATGATGAGGAAGATTCTGCCGCGCTCTTCTCGGTCAGCAATATTGTATTGAAGAACGGTCATATTGAATGGGTTGATCGTTTCAAACAAAATCATCAGGAAATAACCGAGGTCAATTTCGCCGTTCCTTTTGTTGCCAATCTGGACAAGGTAAAAGACAGCTGGGTAGAGCCTCATTTCAGTGCCAGCGTGAATGGGGCGCCACTGAGACTGGATGGCAAATTGCGTCCTTTTGCCAATAAACGTGAAGCAGCGCTGGCCTTTAAAGTCAGTGATATCGATATAACGCGTATTGATGAATATGTTCCGTTGCCCGTTGGAATCAGTCTGAAATCCGGTTATTTCGACAGTGATTTAATTTTAACATTTACGCAAGCCGGCGACGGTATGCCCGAGATCACGTTATCAGGGCAAACAGAGTTAAAACAGGTTGCCGTTGAGAATGAAGCTGTACAGATTCCCTATCAACTGAATCTGGGGACGCTTCACTTCGATTTGAACCGGTTTGATGTCACTGGCAGAAACCCTTCTCCTGTAGTTTTAAGTTTAAGTGATATTGCGGTACAGCCTGTTTCGTCACAATCGAAAAATTCGGAAGCAGCGGTTTCGTTACTAAAAATAACCGTGGACAGCGTGGTTGAATTGGCTAACCAAACACTAGCGTTGAAGAATGTGGCAATAGATGGCCTGCGCGGCCGTATTCATCGCGAGGCTAATGGTGGCATTGATCTGGTGCGTTATTTGAAATCTTCAGACTCAAATGCTAACGTAAGTGCACCAGCGAATGAATCCGAATACAAAGGAAAAACTTCTGTTCCGAACCCCCGTAAAAAACCCTCCGACGAAGCTTATCAAGCCTGGCAGCTGGCAAACCAGAAAGATATGCGGCCTCATGAAATGCTCCAGGCCGGGACTTCTATACCGTTACCCGGAAGGAAGCCGGCGTATGAGGCGTGGCTTGAGTTAGCCAGGCAGACAACCAAAGAAAGCAACAGTAAAAACAAACAAGCGAAAGAAAAAGACGGTTCGTGGGCTGTACAAATAGAGCAGTTTCGATTAAATAATGCTGCCATATATTTTGCTGATTTGACGTTGGATGATGTTGCGCCTATGGTGGTGGAGCCTTTGAATTTGACTGCAAAAAATATTGATATCAGTGGGATTAAACCGCTTGATTTGAAGCTTTCGGCCAGAGTAAATGAAGATGGTGTGATCGAGACTGAGGGTCAGCTGTCATGGTCACCGCCAACAGCGGATTTAAGTCTGAATTTGCAGATGGTAGATTTGGTTTCTTTACAAGGGTGGGTGGCCGATACGTTAAGTGTTCTGTTGACCAGTGGTGATATTTCCTTTCAGGGTATTGTCAAGGCTGAAGACGAACCACTCAAAGTGGTGGTTAACGGACAGAGTCGATTAGGTAATTTCAATGTTATTGATCAGGGAAGTGCCAGAGATTTGATTCGCTGGAACTATCTCGATATCGATAATCTGGATTTCGTCAATAATCCATTGAAAATTAATGTTGATACCGTAAAAATAGGTAACTTTTTCGCACGCGTGATGTTGCTGCCAGATGGAGAATTGAATCTTAAGCAAATCGTTCGACAGGAAAAGAAACAGGTTTCTGGGGATGAACAAGCTCAGTCAAACGCCGAGAAAAAAGACGACAGCAAGCCGATGCCATTGCGTATCGGTAAAATTATGCTGCAAAACGGTGATGTAGATTTCCATGATCGTTTTGTAAAACCTAACTACCATGCGAACCTGACCGGTTTGACCGGACAGATCGGCCCGATTCACGCTGAACGCTCTGGCTCTGTTGATATCAAAGGGCGAATTGATGGCGCTGCACCATTGCAGATTCAGGGTGATATTGAACCACTTGGTTCCGAGCTGATGCTTGATATTGTCGCAAGAGCAAAAGAAATCGATCTGCCGCCATTCAGTCCGTATTCAGGCAAGTATGTAGGGTATGCCATTGAAAAGGGAAAACTGTCTGTAGATGTACGTTATCACGTCGAAAAAGGAACGCTGACCGCTGAAAATAATGTTTTTCTGGATCAGTTTACGCTTGGAAAGCGTGTTGACAGCGAGGAAGCTATATCAGTGCCGCTTGAGTTGGCAATTGCTCTGCTCAAAAACCGGCGCGGTGAAATTGACATTCATTTACCGATCAAAGGCTCCATAGATGATCCACAATTCAGTCTGGGCGGAATTATCCTGGATGCTTTTATAAATCTGATCACACGAGCAGTCACGGCACCGTTCGCGTTGCTGGGCTCAATGCTCGGAGATGGCGAGGAGTTATCTGAAATTGATTTTACTCCAGGCTTTGCAAAAATCAATCCTGAAGCGGAGAGCCGTCTTCAGGCTTTATCTGATGTGCTTAAGGATCGGCCTGCCCTGCGTCTTGAAATCGCCGGCCATGTTGACCCCGTGAAAGACCGTGAAGGCCTGAAGCAGGCTATTCTGGAGCGGAAAATCAAGACAAGAAAGCTATCGGCAGACGCCAAACAGGGGAAAGCGGGCGGTTCTCTGGCAGACGTGGTTTTGACGCCGGAAGAGTATAGTAAATATCTTGAAATTGTCTACAAGGAATCGGATTTTGAAAAACCAACTAACTTTCTGGGTTTAACAAAAAGTCTTCCGGATGAGGATATGGAGCAATTGCTGATCGCGAATATTCAGGCGAGTGATGCTGATATGCAGGAATTGGCACAGGATAGGGCTTTAGCAGCACAAAACTGGCTAATGAAAAAAGGTGATATTTCCGGTGATCGTCTGTTTGTTCTGGGTATCCAGAATAATACAGCAGGCGAAAACGGGGAGGGCCATCGGGTAGAATTTATATTGAAATAATGTTTGTCAGGGAAACTAACGAGAGAGCGGCAATGTTCAGTCTTCTCGTTAGTTTGTGCTCTGTGCTCTCTATATACTTATGGTACGGATAATGCGGAGCGTAGCAGATTCGCTGTAACTTGACCGCTGGTATTCTGTACATAGTTTGTAACGATCGGGATAAACTGGCCGACCATGTCTGGTGACAGATTCAACTGTTGAAACGAAGCAGCTAGAGACGCTGCGCTGTTTAATGTGTTGCCAGCACCGCCAAGCATAGAAGATACGCCGCTACCCATACCTCCAAGGGGAGGCGATGCAGCAGGAGCGGCATTGAGCATTTCGTTGATGCCGGGAACCGATTGAGATAGTGTAGAGAATGCTTGTGGATCCATGCCGGCCTGTGCTGCCTGGAAAATCGCACCAGCCCCGCCCAGGGCCTGTTGTTGCGATACACCGAGCTGCTGGGTGAGCATATTAATCAAGCCTGCCTGTCCAGCCGTAGTTCCTGCCATATTTGTCATTCCTGAAGCCGCTGCAGCGCCAGATGCAATTGCCGCGTTGGCCTGGTTTGTCATTTCCGTTGCGGCCGTAGTGCCGGTTTGGATAGCCTGGCGTCCTGACTGTGCAGACTGTTCTACCGATGCTAAACCGCTATCGATTGTGCCGAGAGCGTTTTGATTGCCTCCACTAGAGGCGCAACCCGTTATTGCCGACGCCAAGCCTGTAATGCTGGCTACTGCAAACATGGTATAAAGTCTTTTTTTCATAATATTCCCCTTTAAGGTTTAATTTATTTGAAAAAATATATTAAATCAGCGGCTTTTGTATATGTTGGGTTAACTGTGCCTGTCGACTATGACATAAAAGAAATGATCAATCAACTTGTGAAGCTGTTATCCACGCACTGAAAGTTCGTTTTGAATAGGCGTCCAAGTCGATTAAATGAAATCTGTTAAGGACGTTGTTGGATTTCTTTGCTAATTTCGCGTTCAACTAGTTTTACCAGACTGGAGAACTCTTGAGATAACACTTGCAGCAGATCATCGAGCGTTACGATACCAATTAATTGCATATTGTCGTCGACTACCGGTACACGCCTGACAGCCTTACGGCGCATATATCGGATAACCTCCAATATGTCGGTATTTTTGTTAATTGAAGCAAGATCGGGCTTCATAATGTCGCCTACGGTGATAACCGTAGGATCAAGCTCTGTCGCCATGATTTCAACTACGAGATCTCTGTCGGTTACAATGCCAACGGGTTTCTGAATGCCCTTTTCCTCGGCAACGATAACGACATTACCGACATGGTGCTTGCGCATTAATCTGGCAGCTTCCTGAGCACATTCATCTTTTTGTATGGTAACGACTTCGCGGTGACAGAATTCGCTGACTGACATAATCTCTCCTTTTCTCTTTTGATCTAAGATTTAGAATACAATATATTACATAAGGCCAAATTTAAAATTGGCAAGTTAACTGCTACAACTAGGAGACAGCAGGTCGTTTATAGAAAATTGACCAGATTGGTTTGGAAGGATTATGACAAACTTGAGGGGGTTTCTGATTACAACGACTAAACCCCGGCAGCTGACCGGGGTGTGAAATACTTTATGTGCGCGCTTTGACGACTACTCTGGTCGAATATTGGATGCTTGCTTTCCTTTAGGACCGGTGGTTACTTCAAATACAACACGCTGTGCTTCTCTAAGAGACTTGAATCCACTGCTTTGGATTGCCGAGAAGTGCGCAAATAAATCCTCGCCACCATTGTCGGGGGTAATGAAACCGAAACCTTTGGAATCATTAAACCATTTAACTACACCTGTTGCCATGTTATTTTCCCTTAATAAAATTTTAATCTTGAAGTTATACCTGCATAAATCAAACATGCAGGCAGTCATCGAATATCAAGGAAAAAAGCCCACATCAACGGTACTATTCCATAACTTGAATCCATACGACTTTGACGAGTATACGCTGTATTTGTATTAAAAGTACAAAAATTTCAAATTTTTTGGATAAGTTAGAAGTAAAAGGAATTGAATGGTGGAAATGAGTGGCAAGCGTCGTTACAAAAATAACATTTGGTTATGTCAAATTACATTTGGATGTTGATAACAGCTCATCAACAGAATTTTTGACAAAATCTCTGGTGTAATAATCATTATCGACAATTTCGTTATTCCAAACAATAATGTCAAGATCAATAACTCTCGGCCCAAATTTAGGCAATGATCGATCCCTACCGAGTCTGTTTTCAAGTTGTTTTAAGTAATTTTTAAATGCCTTGCGGGATAACGGAGTCTGTATCTTTACTGCGCCATTGAGAAAGTCGTTTTGGCAAGTGATGCCGACAGGCGCAGTTTTAACCAAGGTGGAGACGCTTTCAACAAGGACTTCCCTGTGAAGAATGGCAAGGGTCGATTCAATATGTTTCTCAGGATAGATATTCGAACCGATACCAATAATACATTCATTATAGTTGTTAGCCATGTTTAATCGATTTGGTTGAGTTCATTCCGCCTGGCTTCCAGCTCGATAGATACAGACTCGGCAAAACGCAATGCGTGAGGTTTGTCGACTTCCACTCTGGCAAAACACACATTTTTGTTTTTCATGATTTCATCGAGAATTGACTGCGATAATTTCTCCAGCATTTTGAATTTATTTTCCTGGACTAAAGCAATGATATTCTTGGTTACAGTCTTATAGTTATAAGAGTGCTCGACAGAATCATTCATAATGGCATGATTCAGATTCACTTCAATCATCACATTAATGACAACATCTTGTAGCTTGTTGATCTCTTCCTCATTGAAACCAATGTATGTTCGTAACAGCAGGTTTTTAATTCTGATAATAGCCATTTAAAACAAGTGCATTCTAGTTTGTGAAAGGCGGCTTGATAATTTTTCCTTTTTATTTGTTATTACTATAGCTCAAGGTTTCCAACAACGACAAGAATTGATGGTATGCTTTTAGTAAAGTAATCATACGCAGGAGAAATGAGGATGTATGTGACCATTGTGCATGTATCGGTTAAGCCTGAGCATGTGGCGGTATTTAAAGAAGCCTGTCGCCTAAATCATGAGGGCTCCATTCGGGAGTCGGGCAATTTGCGCTTTGATATTCTTCAATCTAAAGAAGAGCCGACGCAGTTTGTGTTATATGAGGCTTACAAAACGCAGCAGGATGCGATGGCTCATAAAGAAACACAGCATTACCTGGATTGGCGTGAAACAGTGGCCGAATGGATGGCAGAGCCACGCCATGGCGTTGTGTATCATGGATTGCATCCAGCAGTTAACAACTGATGTTCGAATTTTCCATAGCGAAATTACCGCGCATCGAATTTGGTTCGGGCGCAATACTTCGGTTGCCGGGTATTATTACCAGCTACGGTAACCGTGTGCTGCTGGTAACCGGAGCGCATTCATATCAGCATCTCCCCGGCTGGCAAAAATTTGTTGATGCCTTGGCGCACCGGGCGATCCGATATAAGCAGTTCAAGGTTGGTGGAGAACCGTCACCTGCTCAGATAGATGAGGCGGTCAGGGAATTTGCAGACCAGGATATTGATGTGGTAGTGGGTATTGGTGGTGGTAGTGCGTTGGATGCGGCAAAGGCCATAGCGGGTTTGTTGAATCTGCAGTGTTCGGTCATGGATTTTCTGGAAGGTGTTGGACCGGAATTGCCATATCAAGGCCCAGCTGTGCCGTTGATAGCGGTACCAACAACCGCTGGTACCGGCAGCGAAGCTACCAAAAATGCCGTGCTGAGTGTACAAGGCGATCGTGGTTTCAAAAAATCTTTCCGTCATGAGAAACTGGTTGCAGAGTACGCAATAGTTGATCCTGAATTGTTGAGCAATTGTCCGCCCGATGTTGTTGCGGCCAATGGTATGGATGCACTGACACAATTGCTTGAGTCTTATGTGTCTTTAAAATCCAATGCTTTTACCGATGCGCTTGCGCTTAGTGGATTACAAGCTGTTCGTGATGCGCTAATTCCGTTGTATCAATCCTTCAGGGAAGTTGGTGCGCAAGAAGATGAATTAATTGCTATTTATCGGGAAAAAATGGCGTACGCTGCGCTACTTTCGGGCATAACGCTGGCGCAAGTCGGGTTGGGGTCTGTTCATGGGTTGGCGTCCCCGCTTGGAGCATTTTATCCTATTCCGCACGGTGTTGTGTGCGGTACACTCATTGCTTCTGCTACAGAAATTAATATTAGATGTATGCAGAGCAGAGAACCTGACAACAAGGCTATGGCCAAATATGCTTATGCAGCCGAGGTACTGTGTCATCAGCAATTTCATGATGAAAGTGTAGCACATACTGCCCTGATACAATTGTTGACGAATTGGACCCATGAACTGGAATTACCGTCTTTGTCAAATTATGGCGTTGATAACGAGGCATTGGGCCGGATTGTGGCTAATTCTCGGGGCAGTAGTATGAAAACCAATCCCATTGTGCTGCAAGATCCCGAAATCAAACAAATATTATTGTCGCGGTTATGACAATTCGTTATCGAAATAGTAAAGCAGAATAGAGCGGCAGGATTATATACAGCCGGCGTGTGTGCGATGCATGAGGATGTTGTGTAGCGTTTTCGGTTGAGATTTTGCCTGTCACTGTCAACAAGATGGCTCAGCGCCTTATGGGTAATTAATAGAGGAGTTAAGTGTAAGTGAGCGACAAGGATATGCTGTTACTGGTTTTTGTAATCTCGTCTATTGCGCTGATATACGTCGAATATTTCGCAAACTGACTTGAGCCGCGTGCTAGGGCAGCAACTACAATTTTTTTGATGGTCCTTTTTGCCCCGGATCTGATTTGTTTGCAGCAGGTTTATTGTGGAGGTGTTTTTTTCTGGCCAATGCGGCTTTCCCTGCCGGCGAGTAAGTTGGTGATATTGGCATGATGACGCCAAACTAACATCAGCGCCATCAGTAGTACAGAGAGAGTGTATAACGAATACCCGAAAACAAAATAATAAGTATATACCGGGGACAATATGGCTGCGATGATTGCTGCCAAGGAAGAGTAACGAGTAATATAGGCAACCGCTATCCAGGTAATGATTGCGAGCAGGCCAAGCAACGTATTTAAGCCAAGCAGCACACCAACAGCCGTGGCCACGCCTTTGCCGCCTCGGAAGCCAAGAAATACCGGGAACACGTGCCCTAAAAATACTGCCAGTGCGGTAGCGGCGACGGCTTCATTTCCGAGGTTCCAGGCAGGAGCATATAATTGCGTCAAAGTAATTGTCAACCAGCCTTTGCCGGCATCACCTGCTAGCGTTAATACTGCTGCTGTCTTTTTACCGCTGCGTAGTACATTGGTTGCACCCGGGTTTTTGGAGCCGTAAGAGCGCGGATCAGGTAATCGGAAAATCCAGCTTGAAATCAATGCAAATGGAATGGATCCGATCAGGTACGCGACAAAAATAAAAGCCAGCAGAGTCATCAGATTCGTGTTATCGCAGAAAAAATGCATACCATCATGATGGCGTATTACGTATTATATAAAAATTCAGTCAAAAATACGGTGTTGTACCGTATTGGTGTGTTTTATTTTCTTTTGATCATGGATATTATTTTTTTACGCAATTTTCGTGCAAAGACGCGAATCGGTATATATCCCTGGGAACGTAAAGTCGCCCAGACAATTCAGCTGGATCTCGAAATTGCTTTGCCCAATAAGCGTGCTGCAATCAACGACTGCATAGAAGATGCAATGGACTACGCGCAAATCGCCCAAAGTATTCACGTAATTCTTGCGGAGCATAATTTTTCCTTGCTCGAAGCATTGGCCGAACATATAGCACAGACCATTATGCTTCAGTATGAAGCGCCCTGGGTTAAAGTCAGTGTCGCAAAACTGGGAATAGTCCGGGATGTCGAAAAAATAGGCATTTGTATTGAGCGAGGTATCAGAGAAAAAATTGGTTGCAATGGAGAGTGAGCACTTTTCTATTGCGCTCAGTTATCTATCAATACTTAACCGATAGTCACTGGAGTACTGCCATCATCAAGCGGTCGTTGAATTCACGCATCTGGTGATGATTTGTAACGTTTACTTTTACTAAAATTTTACAGCAATACATCGAGAAGTTGATGTGAGAGTAAATCTGCAAGAATGTTTCTGTTTGTCAATATCGATTCCGACAACAGTTTGGTCTCTTCCGCTCTATCAATGTAGCAACACTCTATCAATGTAGCAACAAATAATATCGCTTAGTTATCAGTTGGTTGCTTTAGTGTCGTGGTCTTCTGGAAAGGCAAGCTGGCGTAGTGGTCGTTCGCGATCAACATAGGCAGCCAGTTTTTCCTTATAATTCCAATTGGCAGCCGGATGAATACTGTTATATCCATCGTAATTCTCATTGAGCAGATGATTATAAAGAACAAGCGCCAATCCATATAACGTCAGGCTAACGAATAAATCTTTCATATCACGTAATTTCATATTGCATGATGAGCTTCATTTGAAAGAAATAAAAACCTCTTCTTTCGAAACTCAATTAACAAACGGCGTTATTTCCACCGTTCAAAAAACAATTAACAATTGCTTTTTTAATGTACAGACAAAAGCATACCACCATTCCGTTTAAATTACACTAATCTTTAAAGTTCTGACTGATATGCGGAAATCCTGGCGCTATACAATGCGAAATATTTAATAGCTATTTAATATATGGCAATAATTATTTATTATTTCAAGTTATATAAATTGTTGCTGTATAGTACGCGGCGTCGGATTTATTTTCAGGATTTCAATGCAATGGAATGGCAAGGCTGGTTTGCGCTTGGATTGTGTATTGCGACGTTATTGACGCTAATATTTACCCGTGTTGGACCTCATTTGGTCATGACGGGAGCGCTAACGATTTTAAGTGTATCCGGAATTCTAACCAGTGAAGAGGCGTTGCTTGGGTTCAGTAATTCGGGTCTGATTACAGTGGCGGCCATGTTTGTTGTCGCGGCAGGCATGCATGCCTCGGGTGCGGTTGATTTGCTGGTCAATCGTATACTGGGCCGTCCGGTTACAACGCGCGGTGCATTATCCAGAATTTTTTTTCCTGTGGTGATATTGAGCGGGTTTTTAAATAATACTCCCGTTGTTGCAACCATGATTCCGGCAATTTATACCTGGTCTCGCAGGATAGGTATTGCTTCATCCAAGTTAATGATCCCTTTAAGCTATACAGCAATACTGGGTGGTACGCTGACGTTGATTGGTACTAGTACAAATTTAATTGTCAACGGGCAATATCAACTGTTAACCGGGGAAACCGGTTTTTCACTGTTTTCAATTACTGCTGTTGGATTGCCGGTTGCGCTTTCGGGTTTTCTTTTGATGTGGCTGTGGTTTCCGAGACTGTTGCCTGAGCGGACTCAAAACGAAGCATTTTCAAATCTGCGCGAATTTACTTTGGAAGTGTCTGTGGCACATGCTGGTCCACTCGTCGGTAAAACGGTCGAGAAGGCAGGTCTAAGACATTTGCAGCGCGTTTATTTGGTTGAAATTGAGCGAAACGGGACAGTTATCACTGCAGTGTCATCCGAAGAGACGTTACAGGGTGGTGACAGGCTGGTTTTTGCCGGAGATACGGATGCAATTTCAGATTTGTTGCGCATCAACGGTATTGTGCCTTCGATGAATGGAGATCATGCGCAAACGTTGATGACGCAGCGTGCCGAACGACGTCTGGTGGAGGCGGTTGTATCACCACACTGTGGTGCAATCGGGTATGCTATTCGTGATACGCGGTTCAGGTCGCAGTATGGTGCGGTTGTGCTTGCTGTGGCGCGTAACGGTGAACGAATCAAAGGAAATCTCGGAAATATCAGGTTGCAGGCAGGTGACACTTTGTTACTGGAAGCGAGGCCGGCTTTTGTCAGCCGTCAGCGCTACAACAAGGATTTTTTGCTGATTAACGATCTGAATACAGAATCACCGCGGCATGAACGTGCTTATCTTGCCTGGGCGATATTGACAGCAATAATTGTTGCGGCGGGTTTTGAAATTGTCAGTATGCTCAACGCGTCGCTGATGGGTGCTGGGTTGATGATTGTCACGGGCTGTTGCTCGACGGCTCAAGCTGAAAAAAGTCTGGATTTGACGGTGATCATCACGATTGCGGCCTCATTCGCATTGGGCATGGCATTACAGAAAACAGGTGTTGCTGAATTCATAGCAGGAAACATCGTTGAACTCAGTAATGGTATACCGTGGTTGTTGCTGATATTGACTTATCTGACAGTTTCGCTGTTGACCGAGGTGATCACCAATAATGCTGCGGCATTAATTATGCTGCCTATCATATTGGAAATTACCGAAAAAGCTGATTTGAATAATGTGCCTTTTGTTTTGGCCATCATGATGGCCGCTTCGGCGAGTTTTGCAACGCCCCTGGGTTATCAAACCAACCTGATGGTTTACGGGCCAGGTGGATATCGTTTCTCGGATTTTCTTAAAGTTGGACTGCCAATGAATGTGGTGACTGCAGTTGTTACAATAACGGTTCTGTTAATCGGCTGGCCTTTGACGACAACCGATTAAATGCTTGCAGAAATTGATACGTTGAAACGATTGATTACTGGGTTTGCAATTTTTACTGTGTACTGATTCATATCCGATTTGACGGTTACCGCTTTATTGGAAGTGACTGTCAGGTCAGATTCGGCTCAATAATTATTCCTGACACGGATAATTAGCCCGCCAGTTCCTCTTAGTATGGATACTGATCTTCAGCGAGTTCTTGTCAGATTGTTTGGCGCTGGATTCATTTTTAAAAAAGCTTTTAAATTTCTCTCTTATAAATTCTCCACCTTGTGAGTGCAAATCACTTAGACCTTGAAGAGCCAATTTTGCTGCTGCTTTACTGTCGACCTTCGAGTTAGGATCTCTAGCTAAAATTATCAGTGATACCATTTGGCCGCATCCGAACGTTTAATAAAGCCGTTCGTTGCGTAGTTGATAAATCGATCAAAATCTTTTTGACTGAAACCTCAAAAGTTTTTTTCGGAGTTGTTTTGCAAAATCCCGCTAGGTCCCGGGTGTGATCCTGGAAAATCTAAACTAAAAAGTCAAGCGGGAAACAGCACATTCGGTTTGCCAGAATTATCGAACGTAAGAACATGATTCATTTTGCGAAAATTTTATGCTGTTGCGAACTGGAAGTTCGCCTGCCACTAACGCAGCTCCTGTAAATGGACAAGTTACTTTTTTTTACAATTGCTTGACGTTCAGTATCGGATAACAGAATTTTATTCTGCTTGTTTCAACTGTCATCCAAGTTCTCCGGAAGTGCATCCGATTTGTTGGACACCCAATCATTGAAATCAAACATGCTAATTGGATAGCGTTATCATTGTCTTGCAACGGTGCGCTTGGCAACAGTGCGCATGCGTATTAACAGGTATTGTGAAAAAATAGGAATAGTAAGGAGGTATGAAAAATAGTTGCTTTCTTGCAACAATCCGAGTTGTTTTGCTGGTTTTTTGTTGAATCCTAAGCAAACTTGTTTT
Organism: Nitrosomonas marina; assembly: GCF_900110145.1. GTDB lineage: Bacteria > Pseudomonadota > Gammaproteobacteria > Burkholderiales > Nitrosomonadaceae > Nitrosomonas > Nitrosomonas marina. The sequence continues at coordinate 59,866 of NZ_FOCP01000016.1, forward strand.
TTAAAGCTGTAAATTGTGGGATAAATCACTAACTAACTTTACTTTTACGGTTAGGCTGCATGATGTCTAATAACATTTCTTGTTAACGATAGACGGAGGATTGCAAAATGGAAATGGAATTTGCTGTTAAGGAGACAAGTGATTTTGATGAAATGGATGAAGTTCTCGATGAGATGATGGCGGACAGTCATGTGGTCAGAATCATCGAAGAAATGGAGTTCGTTGAAAATGAAATTAATGATTTTGATTATTTTGATGAATCAGACATTCGATATGAAATGAGAGACACGTTCTGATTTAATATTGTATTTATTTGGAAAAAGCGTGATAGAAACTTCTATGGTCAGGTTGCGCGCTATTTGCGGTAACCTGACCGATTCTTCTGATTGAACAATTTCAGTTTAATCAGCCAAAATTTGGTTGATATACTTCTTTGTCTGTTTGTGCTTCCTTTTGTCTTTTCCTTGTCGGCAATCCGTTACAGTTATTGTCTGCATTATTGTGCAAGTTATGAATGTGATTTTTTTCGTTATTACATTTGCCCTGTAGCATGAATGTGATCCAATTTGTGTCTGCTGCGTTCGTTTAGCGTGAATAGCGTTCGCACACTAAAATAAATGAGGTTTTGATTTTCAAGCTGAACGATAGCCTACCGAATATTCCAAAACAAAAGACCATCATATAAGGATAAATCGTATGAGAAAGCAAATTCAATTGATCCTGTCCGCGATAATCGGTTTGTTTTGCGTGAGTGCAAGTAACTTGGTTTATGCAGAAACTGCGGCGGTAATGAGTGAGGCGCGAACTGTTGCACAGTATAATTATATTATCCATATACTGGCGATGCTATTAATTGGTTTCGGTTTTTTGATGGTTTTTGTTCGCCGGTATGGTTTTGGTGCGGTTACAGGAACTTACCTGGTGGTGGCCATTGGATTGCCGCTATATATGTTGCTTCGCGCCAATGGTGTTTTCGGGCATCCACTACATCCGCATACGCTTGATGCTATTTTGTTTGCAGAGCTGGCGGTTGCTACGGCGTTAATTGCGATGGGCGCAGTACTCGGTCGTTTGCGTGTTTTTCAGTATGCGTTATTGGCAATTTTTGTTGTTCCTCTATATTTACTGAATGAATGGATTGTTTTGGATGACGCGTTTGGTTTGACAACAGGATTTCAGGACACAGCGGGATCTGTAGTGATTCATGCATTCGGTGCTTATTTCGGCTTGGCGATGTCGATCGTACTGACTACGGCTTATCAACGCAGTAGAACAATAGAATCTGATCATACTTCCGACCGTTTCGCCATGATTGGCTCGATGGTTTTATGGCTTTTCTGGCCTAGTTTCGCCACTGCACTTGTGCCGCTGGAAAATATGCCGCAAACTGTGGCGAATACATTATTAGCGCTGTCAGGTGCGACAATAGCAACCTATTTTCTGAGCTATAAGCTGAATGGCGGTAAAGCTTCAATGGTTGAAATGGCTAATGCAGCGCTGGCAGGAGGGGTTGGCATCGGATCTGTTTGTGATGTGGTATCACCGGCGGGTGCATTTGGTATTGGTTTGCTGGCTGGTGCCATTTCGGTGCTGGGGTATGTTTTCTTGCAGTCTGTAATGAAAAATAAAGTCAAGCTCCTGGATACGTGTGGCGTGCATAATTTGCATGGCATGCCTGGCCTGCTGGGTGGTTTCAGTGCATTACTTGTCGTGCCCGGTATTGCCGTTTCGCAGTTAACGGGTGTTGCAATTACCCTTGGGATTGCGATTGTAGGCGGCTTTGTAGCTGGATTCGTTGTTAAAATAACAGGCACTACACGTGAGCCGTATGAAGATAGTGCCGAGTTTGTGCACATGGCCGGGCCGGAAAGTGAGTGCGAAATCGAAATGATGCGAGAGCGTATCCAGACACTGGAAAGCAGGATAGCCTTGCTCACTATGCAGTCTGAGGATCAGCCCCGGGAAATTAAAGGGATGTTTGCAGGATTGGAGTCACAAATAGAAGCGCTGGAAAATGAAATTAAAGCATCGCAATCCGAGTCAATGCTTCATAAATCCGATTCATGAAACGCACATGCGTGAGCAATTTTGCCCATTTTTTTAATCTTCGAGTTGGGCGGTTTGTGAATCCGCAAGCGGATTTCTTGAGAATTCCTTGATTAAGTGTTTGACGCGAAGGCTATGGCTGCCTTGCCAATAGATTTGCCCACAATCAGGGCAGATCAAAAACGTGTTGTAGTATTTTTTCGTCAACGGTTTCAAGCGGTGCGCGATTAATTGTTTCTCGATTATATTCAGCTCTCCGTTGCAGCATGTGCAACGTGTCAGAGGTTTCAACCATGGACGCAAGTTAAATTTTGTTAATACTTCCTTGGCCTGAGCTTTAGGTACTTCAGCGCGCACAAAATAGCCGTGCTTGATAATCTTGCGCTGCAATAGTTTGCGGTCCCGGGTAAGTATGACGCGTTGAGTCTTGCTGGAAATTTCCGCTATGGTAGTATCATCAAAATGATTGCAGTAAATGCAGTCAAATCCGAGCAATCTTAGATAGCGCGCCAACCTTCCTAGGTTGACATCAATTATGAAACTGGGTTTGTCTACTATCCTGGGAGCAAGGTGCACTAGTTGCGCGTGACTGGCTTGTCGGGCTGTAAAAGAATAGAGAGGATGCGCATGTATGTTATCTCCTGGCTGAATGTAATAGTTAAAATCAACCGATACGCCGTTCACGATAATCAAATCAATTTCGGTATGTGGAACATTGTGAGATTCGATTGCATCTTTAACTGATGTCTTTCGATTAAAGCCGTGGGCGACTGCTGTGTTACGTTCGGCAGGTGAGAGAAAGTCGTTAAGTGCACCATAGAAGAGCAAATAGACGTATTTTTTTGCATAAGCATTATTCTGTGCTGAAGTCGGTATATCGTGCATTTACATAGAAACTCAAAAAAAAATCACGTATAATTTACGTTCCGTAAGCAGAGCATATCAGTATTTTCTGTCTAATTTCCCAATCCAGTCAAAACCCGAGGAGTTCTTTGTGTCCCAACGTCCGCCCGCAATTCTTGCACTTGCAGATGGAACAGTTTTTCATGGTGTTTCTATTGGCATTGAGGGTGTCACGGTAGGTGAGGTTGCTTTTAATACGGCAATGACAGGCTACCAGGAAATACTGACCGATCCATCTTACTGCCGTCAAATAATCACACTGACTTATCCGCATATTGGTAACACGGGCGCCAATTCTCAGGACATTGAGTCCGGTCAGATCGACGCCGTACATGCTGCCGGGCTGGTGATCCGTGATTTGCCGCTGATGGCCAGCAGCTGGCGTAAAGAAAAATCTCTAACAGATTTTCTTACAGAACATCAGGTGGTGGCTATTGCAGATGTCGATACGCGGAAACTTACACGTATTTTGCGCGAAAGAGGTGCGCAATCCGGTTGTATTATGGCAGGTAAAATCGATAAAGACCAAGCGCTTGCTAATGCGCGTACATTCCCGGGATTGGCGGGAATGGATTTGGCAAAGGTTGTGTCTTGCCAGCAGTCTTACACCTGGAATGAAGGTGAATGGTCTTTGGCTTCTGGCTATCAGGCGCAGACAGAAACGCAATTCCATGTCGCCGCATTAGACTTTGGTATTAAACGTAATATCCTGCGCAAACTGGCGCAACGTGGTTGTGCAATTACTGTCGTGCCGGCGCAGACACCCGCTGAGGAAATAATAGCAATGGAGCCAGATGGCGTGTTTTTGTCAAATGGCCCTGGAGATCCTGAGCCTTGCGATTACGCCATTTCGGTCACGCGTACATTGCTGGAAAAAAATATTCCTATTTTTGGCATCTGTCTCGGGCATCAGATCCTGGCACTGGCGAGTGGTGCTCGAACTGTTAAAATGAAATTTGGCCATCATGGCGCAAATCATCCGGTTCAGGATGTGAATAACCAGAAAGTTTTTATAACAAGCCAGAATCATGGTTTTACAGTAGATGCTGATACCTTGCCTGATACCGTCAGAGTGACGCATATATCGCTATTTGACAGCAGTCTCCAAGGGTTTGAGTTGCTTGACAAGCCTGCGTTCTGTTTTCAGGGTCATCCTGAGGCGAGTCCTGGTCCGCATGATGCCGATTATCTTTTTGATCATTTTATTGAAATGATGCGTGGTTTCAAGCATTAATGCAGTTCAGTTTTCTTAAAATAATAAAAATCATGTTTTTATCAGATCATGCCTAAACGTACCGACATACAATCCATTCTTATTATCGGTGCCGGGCCGATTATTATCGGGCAGGCATGCGAGTTTGACTATTCAGGTGTGCAGGCCTGCAAGGCTTTGCGTGAAGAAGGTTATCGCATCATACTGGTGAATTCTAACCCGGCAACAATTATGACTGATCCAGAAATGGCTGATGCAACGTACATCGAGCCTATTACCTGGAGAATGGTGGAAAAGATCATTGAAGTGGAGCGTCCCGATGCATTGTTGCCGACTATGGGAGGGCAGACGGCGCTTAACTGTGCGCTCGACCTGGTAAAGCATGGGGTTCTGGAAAAATATCATGTGGAGTTGATAGGCGCAACGCGTGATGCTATTGATAAAGCCGAGGATCGCGAGAAATTCAAGCAAGCGATGACCCGAATCGGCCTTGATTCGGCACGTTCGTCTATGGCGCACAGTATGGAAGAGGCAATGCAGGTGCAGGCAATGATGGGTTATCCTGTCATTATTCGTCCCTCTTTTACAATGGGCGGTAGTGGCGGTGGCATTGCTTATAACAGGGAAGAGTTTGTCGATATATGCGAACGCGGTCTGGATGCCTCGCCAACTAAGGAATTGTTGATTGAAGAGTCTGTCATAGGCTGGAAAGAGTTTGAAATGGAGGTGGTTCGTGATAAGCAGGATAATTGCATTATTATCTGCTCGATCGAGAATCTGGATCCGATGGGAATACATACCGGTGATTCAATTACCGTCGCTCCCGCTCAAACGCTGACTGACAAGGAATACCAACTTATGCGTGATGCATCCATTGCGGTGCTGCGCGAGATTGGCGTCGAGACTGGTGGGTCTAACGTGCAGTTTGCTATAAATCCAGACGATGGTCGTATGCTGGTTATCGAGATGAATCCGCGCGTGTCGCGCTCCTCAGCTTTGGCATCCAAAGCTACCGGTTTTCCAATAGCCAAAATAGCTGCAAAGCTTGCGGTAGGTTATACCCTGAACGAATTGGGTAACGATATTACCGGTGGGGTAACCCCTGCATCATTTGAGCCAACTATAGATTATGTGGTAACCAAAATTCCGCGTTTTGCATTTGAAAAATTTCCGCAGGCTAATGATCGTCTAACAACGCAAATGAAATCAGTTGGCGAAGTCATGGCAATAGGTAGAACATTCCAGGAATCATTACAAAAAGCACTGCGCGGATTGGAAACCGGTGTGGATGGTCTGGATGAAAAAACGGATAATGCTGAAAAAATCCAGTCTGAGTTGGCCAATCCTGGCGCGGATCGTATCTGGTATGTGGCTGATGCATTCCGCTGCAATATGACGATTGAGGAAGTATTTAATTTAACCCGTATTGATCCATGGTTTCTTGCACAAATTGAAGATTTGATCAGGCAGGAGCAGGCGTTATCCAAGAAATGGCTGGAAACACTTGATGAGCAGACTTTGCGCAAGTATAAACGCAGTGGCTTTTCCGACCGCAGATTGGCTAAATTGTTGCACACAGACCAAACAGCAGTCCGCATCTATCGTCATCAATTTAATCTTCGTCCGGTTTACAAACGGGTAGATACATGTGCAGCAGAGTTTGCTACAAGCACTGCATATATGTATTCCACATATGAGGAAGAATGTGAATCTTTTCCAACGGACAGGAAAAAAATAATGGTGTTGGGTGGCGGACCTAACCGTATCGGACAAGGGATAGAGTTCGATTACTGTTGTGTGCATGCAGCTTTATCGCTTCGTGAGGACGGTTATGAAACGATTATGGTCAATTGCAATCCTGAAACTGTATCGACCGATTATGACACCTCCAATCGCTTATATTTCGAGCCATTAACGCTTGAAGATGTACTTGAAATTGTTGCGGTGGAAAAACCCCATGGTGTGATTGTTCATTATGGCGGTCAGACGCCACTTAAGCTTGCGCGAGATCTGGAGGCTAATGGTGTGCCTATCATTGGCACCAGCCCTGACATGATTGACTGTGCAGAAGATCGCGAACGTTTCCAGAAAATGCTGCAGGATCTGGGGTTAAAGCAACCGCCCAACCGCACTGCGCGCAATCCTGAAGCTGCTTTGGACGCTGCAGAGGAAATTGGTTATCCATTGGTTGTTCGGCCTAGCTATGTGCTGGGTGGTCGTGCTATGGAAATTGTGCACGAGCAGGGTGATCTGGAGCGGTATATGCGAGAGGCAGTTAAAGTGTCTAATGATTCGCCAGTTTTGCTTGACCGATATCTGACAAATGCGGTTGAGGTTGATATCGACGCTATTCATGATGGTGAGACCGTTCTAATTGGCGGTATTATGGAACATATTGAGCAGGCGGGTGTTCATTCGGGTGATTCCGCATGTTCCTTGCCTCCGTTTAGTCTGCTGCCCGAGATGCAAGCCGAGTTGCGCCGCCAGACTGCAGCAATGGCGCGTGCGCTAAAAGTCGTGGGTTTGATGAATGTACAATTCGCCATACAGGACGGAAAAGTATATGTTTTGGAAGTCAATCCGCGGGCATCCCGAACGGTCCCTTTTGTCTCGAAAGCAACTGGATTGCCATTGGCCAAGATTTCTGCACGTTGCATGGCGGGTAAAACACTACGGGAGCAGGGTTTTTTTAAGGAGATAACTCCTTCATTTTATTCTGTAAAAGAGGCCGTTTTCCCTTTTATAAAGCTCCCGGGCGTGGATACTATCTTGGGGCCGGAAATGAAATCGACGGGGGAAGTGATGGGGGTAGGGGATACTTTTGCGGAAGCATTTGTAAAATCCCAGCTGGCATCGGATATACGTCTGCCAAAATCGGGCAAGGCCTTTATCAGTGTGCGTCAATCGGATAAATTTCATGCAATAGAGATCGCACACGATCTTGCGAAGCTTGGGTTTAAGCTTTATGCTACAAAAGGGACGGCTGCTACGCTCGCGGAAGCCGGGCTGGAGGTCGTTGCGGTCAATAAAGTGGCAGAAGGGCGTCCGCATATTGTTGATATGATCAAAAATGGCGAGATAAGCCTGATCATTAATACTGTCAAAAACAAAAGTAGTGCTATTCGAGATTCTTATTCAATCCGTCATGCAGCGCTTCAGGCCAGAGTAACTTATTATACAACGCTGGCAGGTGCGCGGGCAGCCTGTGTAGGGATGATCCACATGCAGGAGTTAAAAGCATATAATCTGCAAAGATTACATACACAAATATGATTATAGTCATAAACAATCAGTATCAACAAAACGTATAAATTTGAAAGTCAAACGGGGATAACAAGCAACAATGGGAACAATTCCTTTAACTGTGGCAGGTGCAGAAGCGCTGCGGAATGAATTACATGAAATGAAAACGGTGCATCGTCCTGCAGTTATTGCAGCAATTGCGGAGGCGCGTTCGCACGGAGATCTTTCTGAAAATGCTGAGTATGATGCGGCCAAGGAGAAACAAGGTTTCATTGAAGGGCGCATTGCCGAACTGGAAAGCAAATTGTCTAATGCGCAAATCATCAATCCTTCACTTATTAATGCGGATGGCGCGTGTGTGTTTGGTGCAACCGTAGAACTGGAAAATTTGCAAAATGGCGAATCGGCTACGTATCAAATTGTTGGTGATGATGAGGCCAATATAAAAAATGGTAAAATTTCAATCAGTTCCCCGATTGCTCGCGCTTTAATTGGTAAATATGAAGGAGACGTTGCAGAAGTACAAGCACCCGGTGGAATTCAGGAATATGAAATATTGAGTGTTAAATACATATAACGGTCATTATGCAATGTTGCTGTCAGTTCTGGTAGCTGCGTTTGGTACGGCGTGGCTCGCGTTTTTTTTCTGGTGTGTTGATTTTTTCTGTTTTTTTGGGATCAGTGTCTTCGGGTTTTTGGCGATAAATTACAAAAATTTTTCCAATTTGCTGAATAGGCACAGCATTGAGATTCTGGCAAATGGTTTCAAGCATTGATTTTCGAATATCACGGTTATCTAAATGAACTTTTATTTTGATTAATTCATGGCTTAACAGACCGCGGTCAATCTCTTCCAGAACGCTTTTTGTCAAACCGGCTTTTCCAATACTTACTATCGGGTTCAACAAATGTCCCTGAGCGCAAAACCTGCGACGTTGGGTAATACTTAGCTTGGGTGTCATCAGTAGATTAATTTGAATATCCAGAAATATATTTTTATTTTACGCTATGGCGCAGGTTAAAACTAGTAATGCTTGGATGCGAGAGCATGTAAACGACAGTTATGTCAAATTAGCAAAAAAAGAAGGCTTTCGCTCGCGCGCCGCATATAAATTACTTGAAATTAATGAACGGGATCGTATACTAAAAAGAGGTATGGTTGTTGTTGATTTGGGCGCGGCTCCGGGCAGCTGGTCGCAGGTGGCTTTGCATCAGGTTGGTAATCAGGGTGCAGTTGTCGCGTTGGATATTCTTGAAATGGAACCGTTGCCGGGTGTTATGATTATCAAAGATGATTTTCGGGAAGAAAGTGCTGTCCAAATGCTCGATCATATGTTAGCCGGGCGCCGACCAGATGTGATTATTTCTGATATGGCACCCAACATTAGTGGTATACGTGTAAGTGACCAGGCTCACAGTATTTATCTGGCAGAATTGGCGCTACATTTTGCAATGGATAAACTGAACTGCGGAGGCAGTTTTTTGGTCAAATTGTTTCAAGGTTCTAGTTTTGATCAATTTATGCAGGTAATGCGAGGTGGATTCAGAAAAGTATTGGTGCGTAAACCCAAGGCTTCTCGGGACCGGAGCAATGAAGTATATTTGCTTGGACTTGAAAAGAAATCATAAAAAAAGCAAAATTCAGCTGAGAGGCATGATTTCTACATAAGTAAGACAGGCGTTAGGAAGTGAATAAATTGATTGGACGAACCAACTTAATAATTTTTTTCTAAATTACGTTATCAGGTGCATTAATTTTGTTCGCGGTCTGAAGAAAATTAAAGCTATGCGTGAATAGAAAAATTCTGAAAGGTGCAAACCAAGGAGCTATTTTGAATAATTTATTTAAGAATATGGCCATTTGGCTTGTGATTGCACTCATCTTGATGACGGTATTTAACCAATTCAGCGTGCGACAACAAGCGCAGGTGCCAATTGAGTACTCACAGTTTATTTCTGATTTAAATCGTGGCCGTATTGCAAAGGTGGTAATTGATGGCCGTACGTTGAGGGGTACCAATACGGACGGTGCTCGCTTTACCACTTACGCTCCCGCAGATCCTTGGTTGGTCAGTGATTTATTAAAAGCCGGAGTGGTCATCGAGGCAAAGCCCGAGGAAGAGCCATCCATGTTAATGAGTATCTTCATTTCATGGTTCCCGATGTTGTTGCTTATTGCAGTATGGATATTTTTCATGCGGCAAATGCAGGGTGGTGGTCGAAATGGCGGCGCGTTCTCTTTTGGAAAAAGCAAGGCGCGAATGCTTGATAAATCCCAGAATCAGGTGACGTTTAACGACGTGGCTGGTTGTGAAGAAGCGAAGGAAGAGGTCGCAGAGTTGGTTGAGTTTTTGCGTGATCCAACCAAGTTTCAAAAACTGGGTGGGCGCATACCGCGTGGTGTACTCATGGTAGGTAGTCCTGGTACGGGTAAAACACTGCTTGCGCGTGCCATCGCTGGTGAAGCACAAGTGCCTTTCTTCAGCATTTCAGGTTCAGACTTTGTTGAAATGTTCGTTGGCGTAGGTGCGTCTAGAGTACGTGATATGTTTGAACAGGCCAAAAAGCATGCTCCTTGCATCATCTTTATTGATGAGATTGATGCTGTTGGTCGTCAACGGGGAGCCGGTCTCGGAGGAGGTAATGATGAGCGCGAACAGACACTCAATCAACTCCTGGTTGAAATGGATGGTTTTGAGGGTTCGCTGGGTGTAATCGTGATTGCGGCAACAAACCGTCCCGATGTCCTCGACCCCGCGTTGTTGCGACCTGGTCGTTTTGACAGACAAGTAACGGTTCCTCTGCCCGATATACGTGGACGTGAACAGATTCTGAATGTGCATATGCGTAAAGTACCGCTCGCCCCTGACGTGAAAGCAGACGTTTTGGCGCGCGGAACACCAGGCATGTCTGGCGCGGATCTGGCTAATCTGGTAAACGAGGCTGCCTTGTTTGCAGCGCGAAGAAATAAACGCCTTGTGGATATGGAAGACTTTGAAAATGCCAAAGATAAGATATTCATGGGGGCCGAGAGAAAATCAGTGGTTATGCCGGAGCATGAACGTAAGAATACCGCCTATCATGAATCAGGTCATGCTGTAGTAGCATATTTACTACCCAAAACTGATCCGGTTCATAAAGTAACGATTATTCCAAGAGGGCGGGCGCTGGGTGTAACAATGCAGTTGCCGACCGAAGATCGTTTCAGTATGGAAAAAGAGGAAATTCTGCAAAGACTGGCGGTGATGTTTGGCGGCCGAATCGCTGAAGAAGTTTTTATGAATCAAATGACGACGGGTGCTTCAAATGACTTTGAGCGAGCTACAGAATTGGCGCGTCAAATGGTGACACAATGGGGGATGACTGACTCACTTGGCCCTATGGTTTACGGTGAGAATGAAGGCGAGGTATTCCTAGGGCGTTCTGTTACCACGCATAAGAATATGAGTGAGGCGACCATGCAGAAGGTTGATGCTGAAATCCGGCGCATTGTTGATGAGCAGTATGCTTTGGCGCGTAAACTGATAGAAGAAAACAAAGACAAAATTGAGGCAATGACACAAGCTTTGCTTGAATGGGAAACAATTGACAGCGAGCAGATCAAGGACATTATGGAAGGCCGTCCTCCTCGACCGCCAAAACCTCCTCAAACGGTGGCTGAGCAAGCTCCTGAAGAATCAGCAACTACGGAAGAGACGGATACGGAAGAAACCGATATTCCGCCGCAAGGAGTTGCTAAAGAAACAGACTAGCTAGTTTCCGCTAAGGTATTTTGTAAAGGATACGATTGATGAAATCGTATCCTTTTTTTGTTCCACTTTTTATTCTTGATTTATGATGCGATCGCAATCGAATTCAATTCATGCAACCCGGCGGCCACTCATAATGGGTGTTGTAAATGTAACGCCTGACTCATTCTCAGATGGTGGTTTTTTTTTCTCAACTGATAATGCCATAAAACAAGCTAGGAAACTTATCGAAGAAGGTGCGGATATTCTGGATGTGGGTGGGGAGTCTACGCGCCCCGGCAGTTTGCCTGTAAGTGTTGATGAAGAGTTGCGGCGTGTTATGCCGGTAATCGAGGCGCTTGCTGGAGAGAAAACGCTGATTTCGGTAGATACTTCAAAAGCTGAAGTAATGCGACAGGCGATTATTGCAGGAGTGGACATCATTAATGACGTTAATGCTCTGCGAAATTCCGGAGCTATGGAGGTGTTGGCGGAAAATGATCGTGTGCTGGCATGTTTAATGCATATGCAAGGTAGTCCAGCTAATATGCAGAAAAGTCCAACATATCATAATATTGTTCAGGAAGTTTATGACTTTCTAGAAGAACGCATTCAGCTGATAACAACCCTGGGCGTGGCTCGTGATCGTCTAATTGTTGATCCGGGTTTTGGTTTTGGAAAAACTCTGCAGCACAATTTCGAAATACTGAACAATCTGGAATATTTTACTCGATTACAGACTCCTTTGATGGTAGGAATTTCACGGAAATCGATGCTGGGTGCTGTTACCGGTAATCCTGCAGACCTGCGCATTCATGAAAGCGTTGCAGCAGCGCTGATAGCAGTAAATAATGGGGCCAGGATCGTACGAGTACATGATGTGAAGGCGACAAAAGATGCATTATCCTTTTATTGCGCTCTGCAAGAAAATAATGATATTAAGTAAAATTAAATTATCGCAGCGTGTTATTATTTGATTACCTGTAGTAATTTTTCATTCACAAACTTGGAAATTCAATCATTGGCTAATAAATTTTTTGGAACTGATGGTATACGGGGACGTGTAGGTGATGAGCCTATAACACCCGATCGTATCCTGAATCTGGGTTTTGCAGCTGGAAAAGTACTTGCGGCGAAAGATTGGCATCTTATGGAAGGTGAGCGACCAAAGGTTTTGATCGGAAAAGATACCCGTGTATCGGGGTATATGCTGGAATCTGCACTCCAAGCAGGTTTGTCTGCGGCGGGTGTTGACGTGCTTTTGTCCGGGCCAATGCCAACTTCTGCAATTGCGTATTTGATTCGCGCACTTCGATTGCAAGCCGGTATCGTAATTTCTGCATCGCATAATTTGTTTGAAGATAATGGTGTTAAATTCTTTGGGGACGAGGGAACCAAATTGCCGGATGAAATCGAACAACAAATTGAGGCAATCATTGATTTTCCAATTAAAACGATGCCTTCTGCCCAACTTGGTAAAGTGCAGCGGCTAAAAGATGCTAGTGGAAGATATATCGAATTTTGTAAAAGCACCTTCCCATATCATCTTGATTTGCGTGGATTGAGAATTGTGGTGGATTGTGCAAATGGTGCCGCTTATCATATTGCAGGCCACGTGTTTCATGAATTGGGTGCAGATGTGGTGACAATAGGTGATGAACCGAATGGTTTGAACATTAACTATGAATGTGGCGCAACCCACTGCTCAACCTTGCAGGATGCTGTTAAATTGCATCAGGCTGATTTGGGTGTTGCGCTTGATGGTGATGGTGATCGCGTCATGATGGTTGATGAAAGTGGTGTATTGTACGATGGCGACCAGCTACTTTATGTTATTGCAAAACATCGGCAGCAGATGGGATTTATCAGAGGTGGTGTTGTGGGTACGCTGATGACCAATATGGCAGTTGAAAATGGTGTTAAAAATTTGAATATTCCTTTTTTGCGTGCCAAGGTGGGTGACCGTCACGTGATGGAAATGCTACGTAAAGAGAATTGGTTCATTGGCGGAGAAAGTTCAGGGCATATAATTTGTTTAGATAAACATACGACTGGTGATGGTATTATTTCTGCGTTACAGGTGCTGCACGCATTGTGTGACGGCGAAAATAGTCTTGGTGAGTATTTGCAAGATATTTCACTTTATCCAAACAGAATGATTAATGTGAAAAGTTCAAAACCATCAAGCCTTGCTGATCATAAAGAAGTTCAAGATGTTGTCAAAGAGGCGCAATTTGATTTGAATGGGCAGGGACGTGTGCTGGTGCGAGCCTCGGGAACCGAGCCATTGATACGCGTCATGGTGGAAGGAGAATCAGAACAAAAAGTCAATTTCTGGGCGGAACAGATTGCTGATGTGGTGCAGAGATTCAGTCCTCAGATTTCAGAATGAATATTCATTTAATATATGTGTTTATTGTTTTAATCGAATAGATACTCAGGTCATGAGACGGAACATTTATTTTTAATTTAAAAAATAGAAGTCTATTTAAAATAGAATTTGGAGAATTACGATGTTTAGTTTAGTACGTTTAAAACGTATGAAGCAACAGGTAATTGTTGTTTTTTGTATGCTTAGTATGAGTATGGGTGCGTATGCTAGCCCTATAGTCAGGATTGATGGCTCAAGTACTGTCTACCCGATTATCGAAGCTGCTGCTGAGGATTTTCAGATTGCTAAACGTGGAGCTGTTCGCGTCACAGTTGGTATTTCAGGCACAGGCGGTGGGTTTAAAAAATTTTGCAGAGGAGAACTGGATGTAGTAAATGCTTCGCGTCCTATCACAGATTTAGAAATGGAAGTCTGCAGGAAGGCGGGCATAGAATATATCGAAATGCCAATTGCAATCGATGCATTAACAGTTGTGATCAATCCAAGAAATTCTTGGAGTAAAACGATGACAGTGGAAGAGCTCAAGCAGTTTTGGGAGCCGGCAGCACAGGGTAAGATAAACAATTGGAATCAGGTTAATTCTGCTTGGCCGGATAAAAAAATCAAATTATTTGGTCCTGGTGCAGACTCTGGTACATTTGAATATTTTACTGAAGCCGTTGTGGGGCGCGCTAAATCAAGCCGTGGCGATTTTACAGCATCAGAAGATGATAATGTTTTGGTTCAGGGCGTTGCTAGTGATATGTATGCACTTGGTTTTTTTGGTTTTGCCTATTATATCGAGAATAAAAACAAAATTAATGCGGTAGCGATTGATAGTGGAAACGGAGGAGTAATTCCGTCCGTTGAAACAGTTGAGAGCGGCAGCTATCAACCTTTGTCACGTCCAGTTTTTATATATGTGAATGCTGAATCTCGCACTAGGCCAGAAATACAGGGATTTGTTAAATTCCTTATGGACAATGCTGCTGAATTAGTTACTGAAGTCAAATATTTTCCACTTTCTTCGGTGATATATAATAAAAATCTGGATAACTTCATCAATAATATTGTCGGTACGGTGTTTCAGGGCGAATCCGAAGTAGGGATTGATATAGAAGAAGCTATGAAGAAAGAAGCGCGTCTCTGAAATGCAAAAGGGGATGACTGATTTGAATGTATTTCTTTTATTTATCTGAAAGATAATCTATATGCGCATACCAGGAGCTTGTAATGGTGTGATTGCTATGGTGCCCTTCCGTAAAATTATTGGCCTCGAACGTTATAGTATCGAGCTGGTATTCTTATCGTATTTAAAACTCAAGCTTTTAAAATTCATAGAGCCATCAGGATAAATCGGGTGAGCAGACGAATAAACAAATCTATGAAGCGTGGATAAGATTAAAAATTGAAAAGCATCCAGAAGGCGAAAAAATTGGGATTATTTGAATCGTTTCATTTAATCTTCAGAAAATTTTGTTATACAATTTTAAGTTATGCTAATGAGCGGCATAGTGTTTTGTATGCAAATATTAAAATAAGCAGTTGTTTACATGATATAAATTTATTGGAGAAAATATGAAGGAAGTATCTGGGTGTTGGTGGGTAACAAAATTGATCGGTGCTATTCTGATTGCTGTTCTGGCACTTCCAGCGTATGCACAGTTAATGCTTGCCCACGAAGGACATCATGATGCGGGTGGGTGCGAAATTAAGAATGGTGAGTTTCCGATGACTTTTAGCGGCTATGAAGTGCCTGAGGGTGATATACCACCTATGCATTCATACTGTTCAAATATTCCAAAACCTGGCAAGGTTCAGCTGACTATAGAATTACCTGATTGGGATTCGCGTGAAATACCTCTCGCTGTTCGACTAGTTAAAGTCGGGCATGGTGATCATGGTTCGGATGGTCATAAAGATCATCAGAAAAAAGAAGAGAATCCTACTCTTGGTTCAGAGGCTGGATCTACTGAGAAAGAAATAGATCACAGTGAGCATGGTGCGCATGATCATGAGGGTCATGAGATGCAAGATGATCATGCTAATCACGGAAAATCAGACGGTGATCCAAGCGAAAATGATCTTGTCTATATGCCTTATGCAGAGCATAATTCAGGCATTATTGTTGTTTCAGCAGATTTGCAAAAAGGAAATTACGAAATTCTGCTGGAAAGAAAAAATGATGGTGGCGAAATTGTTGTTGCAGGTCGCGTTCCATTTGCCGTTGGCGGTAGTGGTGGAGGCCACGCCGGACATGGCGGTGGTTTTGGCGTAATGGAGATTGGCTTAATAGCACTGGTTGTTGGAGGTGCCGCCTTTTATTTTATGCGTCGTAAAAACGCTAGCGACAGTGAAAGCAAATCATAGTATTTCGATACATGCGGGATAGATCATATCTGCAAAATAATTCAACCCTTTGAAATTTCTTGACAGGGTTAACCTGACTGAGTAGTCTTTGGGAGGGGATGAGGATTATCGGTGAAGGACAGGTCATGCTGATGCTGGATCTGGTAGTGGACTGGCTGGGATGTTGAGCAGCGAGTTGCTGAAGGTTTTAGGGGAAGGCGAGACAGCAGAGACGGGTCTGTAAACGGCTGATTGGACTTGACTGGTAATACCGGTTGGTCGTTAGGCGGGCTATTGTAAGGGAGGCGGCAGCGGTAGACTGTTATACGGAAGGATTAGCAGCGGATTGCCGGACATA
>NZ_FOCP01000001.1 GCF_900110145.1 Nitrosomonas marina
TTTTCCTCTTTTTATTGGTTGATCTGCCGAGATCTATACCAACAGGTTACACCGCTTTCTCTTCCCTTGTCATACACCAGAAATAATCATAGCTCCCGAATTGCTCTGTTTATTGCATTACCCCATCCAGTGACGCACAACACTGCCAGGCCCGATTCAACCGCTTTTGCCTGTGTAAAACTCCTTTCTTCCAATTTCCACAGGCTTAATTCAAATCCCACCTTCCACTTCTCTTGTTGTCACTCCGCCCGTCTCATCCGTAATCATCCCCGAGTTTCAGATCAGCCGGTCAGGTTATTTGCCACATGACTGGACAGTAATATTTGAATCTGATAACTAGTTTATAGTCCCTTGATATTCGGAGGGCAATAGAGCTGTTTAACAAAATTAATTGGTAAAAATTCTGGAATAGGAGATTATAAGTATGAAATACTCTTTATTGATAGCTGCCTTACTGGCGATGTTTTTAGTGGGTTGTAGTGATCCCAAACCTGGACAATATCCTCCAGGATTCATGGATGAACGCGGTTCAGAACCCGAGTAATGATCTTTTGCTGGTAATATCGAGAAGCCGCTCTGTTTTATGGGCGGTTTCTCTTTTTAAATCATCAAACTCTGTTTCAAACCCTGCTTCTTGTTTGAAACGACACTTTGTTTGAAACGACACTTCGACCGGGCCAAATAAATCACAGAATGGGTAGTATCTTGTTACTAAAAGATTTATACTTATGCCAGCAGCATGACTATATCGTTCAGTTTTTCCTCACAATAAATATATTAAAAATAATAAGTAGGTTTGACTCCGAGTTGAGCAGTTGAGTTTGACACTGTTGACATTACTTGGAGCGATGGTATAAGCTGCTTCGTTTTCGGACTTTAATTTTTATACATAAAATAGGGAAATTCAATAATGAAACAAGCTTTTCTAGTTTTGGTATTAGCATCTTTCTTTTTAGCAGCATGTGGTGGTAGACCAGGTCAGGCGTTACCTGAACAAGAGAAAGAGAATTTTGAAAGAATTCTTCAAGAAGAAGCTGCAAAAAACAACAACGAATAAGTATCAGCAGTTTCACAAGGGAAGGACGTCATATTTATTTTATGATGTTTCCATAAAAAAACCGCCAAATGGCGGTTTTTTTATTTTTTATCATTCATTCTTCAATTGCCGGTTCCGGCAACTATTTCCCATTTTATATTCAAACCGCTTCTGTCTGGATGGACAGTTAACAACAGATATCGGAACGATTTATCCGGTTTTTAAAAAACCTTACTTAAGCTGCTCGTGCAGCAGTTTGAGAATACCTCCTGCAACTGCCGAACGAACCGGTGTATTATCCTCGTTTAAAATAGTCACCGTACTCGTACGGGTACCGGTTTCCTTGACCATTATATGGTATCTGGCAGCCCTGGCATCTTTATCGTCTTTACTCTTCCAGAACATGAGACCAGACAGCAACCCATCATCGTCTCCTTTTTTATAACTGTCATCTTCAGGATCCACATAACGAACAAAATAAATGCCATCCACGCGATTACGATCTTCCACCGTAAACCCGATTCGATCCAACGCCAGACCGACGCGCCGCCAAGAGCGGTCAAATGCCTCATTGACAACCAGTACATTTCCTTTCTCCTTGTCAATATAGGCTTTCTCCTGCACGTTACCACTCGTGCTGGCCAATTCCATTCTGGCGCGTTCTTCCTCGACGCCAAAACGCATCATTAAACGCGCCAGCATTTCAGCTTCCAAATCCGGATCTGCCGTACGCGGCTGCCAGATTGTACGGTTTGCGCCACTAGTCTCCAGAATTTCATCCATACCGCGATGACTGATATACACTTCTGTGGTTCCCATTTCGGTACGTTCAAGCCGCGTACGGAATTTGTCACGCTCAGCCGATGAATAGAAACTATCAAGAAATGTGGAGAGTATGTTTCTGATAAAATCCTGGGGGATTTTTGCCCGGTTTTCCGCCCAGTCTGTTTCCATGATGCCCGCTTCCGGTATCTCCAGTTTGATGAGAAAACCCAGTTCCTGCCAGAACTCTTTCACAATCGGCCAGACTGCTTCGGGTGGCTGCGGCACAACCAGCCAGCGCTGCGTGCCTGCACGCTCAATATGAACACTCTGCACCGATATCGGCAGCAATGAAGAAGTGCCAGTACCGGGCTGAGCAATACGCTCATTACTGTATGAAGAAAATGTTGCACTGCCGGAAGTCCCTCCGGGTATGGAATAACGCTCATCTGTTGAAGGCGCGATCAAATCAGGCGGAACTTCAAGCGGTGGCAATTTACTCGCAGATTTATAGTCAATCTGTTTTTGCTCCGGAAAAATAGTACACCCGGAAAATATTATTGAAAGCACCATTACCAT
This sequence comes from Nitrosomonas marina, assembly GCF_900110145.1. Lineage (GTDB taxonomy): Bacteria > Pseudomonadota > Gammaproteobacteria > Burkholderiales > Nitrosomonadaceae > Nitrosomonas > Nitrosomonas marina. The sequence goes on from NZ_FOCP01000001.1 coordinate 2,378, forward strand.
TGCAACAAGATATGTGTGCCACCGTTTACCTGACATGTTACTCCTTTGGAATTTGAATCTGCGCCTGGCTCATCGCTTTGCGAACACGCTGATGATATTTTTCAGATAGCGGGGTCAAAGGCAGGCGAATACCAGCCTCCATACGCCCCATCTGCGCAACCGCCCATTTAACCGGAATCGGATTTGCCTCTACAAACAAATCGGTATGCAGACCCATGAGTGTGTTATTCAGCGCGCGTGCTGTTTTAAGATCTCCTTTTGCAGCAGCACTGCACATGGCATGCATTTGTGCCGGCGCAACATTAGCTGTGACGGATATCACGCCGTGGCCACCAAGCAGCATCAAAGCCAGCGCGGAAACATCGTCCCCACTCCATATCCTGAAATCTTCTGGCGAATTACGTATCAAATCACTTCCTCGCGCCATATCGCCGGTAGCATCTTTTATCCCGATAATATTCGGAATCCGCGCCAGTCTCATACAGGTGTCATTGGCAATATCGGCTACAGTTCTACCCGGTACATTATAAAGAATGTGCGGAATATCCACAGCTTCAGCAATGGCCTTGAAATGCTGATACAACCCTTCCTGCGTCGGCTTATTGTAATAAGGTGCCACGGAAAGGCAGGCATCAACCCCGGAATCCTTTGCGTAAACTGACAAGTCAATCGCTTCACGCGTTGAATTCGCGCCTGTCCCGGCAATGACTGGAATACGTCCGGCAGCATGATCCACTGCGGTGCGCATCAACAAATGGTGTTCTTCAAAATCGACCGTTGGAGACTCACCGGTCGTTCCAACGACAACAATGCCGTCCGTACCCTGATCAATATGGAAATCAATCAGAGCCCGAAAACGCTCCAAGTCTAATTTGCCATCCTCATGCATTGGTGTAACGAGGGCAACCAAACTACCTTTAAACATGATTACTTTTCCATGTGCAAATTGTGTATTTTACCTGAACTGAACATACAAAAGTGATACCCCCGTTTAAACAGCCCAAATTTTGGAGGCACAACATTCTACTCACGTCTCGATCGCAGGTCGCCAATCATCGCAAGGAATGAATCTTCATTGTGATTTTTACCCGTTAAGCTTTGGTAAATTCCATATTGCCATCTTTGTAAACAACCAGTACGTTATCTTTAGCGGCAAAACGACCTTCAAGAATTTCCTTGGCCAGTGGATTTTCTATCTGCGCCTGAATAGCCCGCTTGAGTGGTCGGGCTCCAAAAACGGGATCAAACCCAACTTGAGACAATTCGGCAAGCGCCTCATCGCTGACTTGCAAATGCATTTCCATCGCAGCCATTCTTTTTTCCAGATATTGAAGCTGTATCCGTGCAATAGATTGAATATGTTTTTCGCTCAATGCATGAAATACAACCACCTCATCAATACGATTGACAAACTCTGGACGAAAATGTGTTTTTACCTCTCCCATGACCGAGTCTTTGATCGTCTGATAATCCTGTCCGTGCATTTCCTGAATCATATGCGAGCCCAGATTGGAGGTCATCACAACAACGGTATTTTTAAAATCAACCGTACGCCCCTGGCCATCTGTCATCCGTCCGTCATCCAGCACCTGCAGCAGGACATTAAAAACATCCGGATGCGCTTTTTCGACTTCATCCAGTAAAATTACTGCGTAAGGTTTTCTGCGCACGATTTCAGTCAGGTAGCCGCCTTCTTCATATCCCACATATCCAGGAGGTGCGCCTATTAGTCTCGCGACAGAATGCTTTTCCATAAACTCGGACATATCCACACGAACCAGATGCTCTTCCGAGTCGAACAAAAAGCCGGCCAGTGCCTTGCACAATTCTGTTTTGCCGACACCGGTCGGCCCCAGGAACAAAAAAGAACCGTAAGGTCGGTTTGGATCGGCCAGGCCCGCGCGGGAACGGCGAATTGCATCCGCAACCAGCCGTACTGCCTCGTCCTGTCCGACAACGCGCTCATGAAGCTTCTCTTCCATGAGCAACAATTTCTCACGCTCCCCCTGCATCATTTTGGCGACCGGTATACCGGTCGCCCGCGATACAACTTCTGCAATTTCTTCAGCGCCGACCTGGGTTCGCAACAGTTTAGGTTTTTCTGTGTCAATTTTCTGTACCGGGCTTTCCTGCGATTTCAGTTGGGACTCCAATTGAGGCAAACGTCCATACTGCAACTCGGATACTTTTTGCCAGTCACCTTTGCGTGTTGCGGCTTCAATCTCCAGTTTGATTTTCTCAATTTCCTCTTTCACATGTTGTGAACCCTGAATATGCGATTTCTCCGCCTTCCAGATTTCTTCAAGATCAGCATATTCACGCTCCTTGAGTGCAATTTCTTCCTCCAGCAATTGCAAGCGCTTTCGTGAAGCCTCGTCCTGCTCTTTCTTAATTGCTTCACGTTCGATCTTAAGTTGAATCAAACGGCGATCGAGTTTGTCCATCGCTTCCGGTTTGGAGTCGATTTCCATACGAATCCGTGCAGCAGCTTCGTCGATCAAATCAATCGCTTTATCAGGTAAGAACCGATCTGTAATGTAGCGGTGAGATAATTCAGCAGCAGCGACGATAGCCGGATCGGTGATGTCTACACCATGATGCACTTCGTATTTTTCCTGTAACCCGCGCAAAATCGCGATTGTCGCTTCCACATTCGGCTCTTCAACCAGCACCTTCTGAAATCTTCTCTCCAGTGCGGCATCTTTTTCAATGTATTTACGATACTCATCCAGTGTCGTCGCACCCACGCAATGCAACTCACCGCGCGCCAGCGCCGGCTTGAGCATGTTACCGGCATCCATCGCGCCCTCCGCTTTGCCGGCACCAACCATGGTATGCAGTTCGTCGATAAACACAATCGTGTTACCCTCATCCTGCGCCAGTTCTTTCAGCACGGACTTCAGACGCTCCTCGAACTCACCTCGATATTTTGCTCCGGCAAGCAAGGCGGCCATATCCAGAGACAATACACGCTTGCTTTTCAGATTTTCAGGTACCTCACCATTAACAATACGTTGTGCAAGACCTTCAACAATAGCAGTTTTGCCAACACCGGGTTCACCAATCAAAACGGGATTGTTTTTGGTTCGCCGTTGTAAAACCTGAATAGCACGCCGAATTTCATCGTCACGCCCAATAACCGGATCAAGCTTTCCTTGTCGTGCGCGCTCGGTCAGATCCAGCGTATATTTCTTCAAAGCTTCACGGCTGCTTTCAGCTTCTGCACTGTCAATCTGCTCGCCACCGCGCACAGCGGCTACCGCCTGTTCCAATGCTTCATAGGTAGCACCAAATTCCTTTAGCAGTGCAGCTGTTTCACTCTTGTCTTTCAACAATGCAAGCAGAAACATCTCTGAGGCAACAAACTGATCTCCACGTTTCTGTGCTTCCCTGTCCGCCATATTAAGTAGATTGGCGAGATTCCGCGACAGGTTGACTTCTCCACCCGTACCTTCAACCTTGGGCAGTCGTTGAATGTCGCGCTTTACGGCCTCACGCAACGGCGTAACATTGGCGCCACTCCGCTGCAATAACGACACAGTCGCGCCATCTTCCTGTTGTAATAAGGCGAGCAATAAGTGTCCGGGTTCAATATAGGCATGATCCTGCCCGACAGCGATACTTTGCGCATCGGCCAAAGCCTGCTGAAATTTCGTGGTTAATTTATCAAAACGCATTCATATCTCCCAAAAAGGTCACTGATCACTACGTGGGGGAGTCGAGTCAATATTTCAAGCTGACTTCCATGTTAAATGAACGACCGGTCAGTGCAGATTGAATGCAGTACTGAATGTAGCAACTTCAGTGTCTGTGAATCTTTCTTGTACCAATCAAATGCAGTGAATCCTCCTTGCTCTGGTTATACTTATGCCATTTGCGCACCAGGGCCATGATGATCGACATGAACAAACCAAATAACACAATGACCACATAGATATGCACCTCATAATAAATCAGCAGCGCATACAGCGACAGCATCATGAGTATGCTCAGATTTTCATTGAAATTCTGTACTGCGATTGAATGGCCCGCACCCATTAATATGTAGCCCCGATGCTGTAACAATGCATTCATGGGAACCACAAAAAAACCGGCCATACCGCCAATTACGATCAAAAATATCACCGCCAGCCAAAAGTTATGTACTAAAGCCATCAACATTACCACGAGGCCAGTAGCAAATCCGAGTGGAATGACAGACAAAGATTGCTTTAGTGAAACTGTGCGTGCTGCCATTACAGCGCCTATCGCAATACCAAGTGCGACGATGCCTTGTAATTGGGCCGCTTTGCTCAGCGGATAATCAAGCGCCGTTTCAGCCCATTTTATTACGATAAACTGCAGCGTTGCGCCTGCACCCCAAAATAGCGTCGTCACTGCCAGAGAAATCTGTCCAAGCTTATCCACCCATAGTAATTTCACACAATGAGAAAATTCATGAATGAGATACAGCGGGTTTTTCTGGGGCATACGATGATCAATACCGGTATTTGGAATAAACAAGTTAAAAATCGCGGCAATCACGTAAATTGCAGCCACCACGAAAATACTCATTTCCGTATCGGAATGTATAAAAGAAAGCTGAATAGCAAGCAGCATCTGGGATACAGCAGGCGTGATTAGAATTCCTCCCAACATGGTACCCAGCACTATTGAAGCAACTGTCAATCCCTCGATCCAGCCATTAGCAATCACCAGTTTTTCGGGAGGCAACAGTTCCGTCAATATGCCGTATTTTGCAGGTGAATAGGCCGCCGCACCCAATCCAACAACGGCATACGCGGCCAGGGCAGAAAACTGATGCATAGCAAAAAACAAGAGAGTACAGCCTAATACCTTGATGGTATTGCTGATAAACATTACCCTGCCTTTTGGCATTGAGTCAGCAAATGCACCCACGAATGGAGCAAGAATCACGTAAAACAGCACAAAAACGAATTTGAGTAGTGGTGTCAGAAAAGCCGGTGCATGCAATTCAATCAGTAATGCTATGGCCACAACAAGCAGCGCATTGTCAGCAAGAGAAGAGAAAAACTGCGCAGCCATAATGGTGTAAAAACCGCGATTCAAACGTCCCACCTCTCAGAATGTTATTGTTTTTTTGATACGCAATAGTTAATCAGTAATGGGGTTATACCATGAAACGCGAGAAATACACCACTCCCGCTCAAAATTGAAAAATGTTCCCAATTGACTGCAAATATAATAAGAAACGTCGATTTATCTGATAAAAGCAGGTACGAAACAAGTCAATTTACATTATCATAGTAGGCTTTTGTGTCACGGTCATTGCAAATAAATTCACACCAATCAACAGGCCATGCGACATGTGTACATTAGCCTCTTTAAAACACCACAACAAGCCAGGATCGGTATTTTCGCATTGATTGACGTAAATCCATCGTAATAGACATACTTTTTTCTGCAGCTAACAAACCCGATGCAACGTCCCATTAAAGCTTATATCGATCTGCCCGCATTAACACACAATCTATTGGTAACGCGTCACTATGTACCCGACGCAAAAATTATGGCTATCATCAAAGCCAATGCTTACGGGCACGGATTATTGCATACAGCGCACGCGTTAAGGAACGCGGACGGTTTTGGATTGCTCGAACTGGAAGCTGCAATTTGTCTGCGTGAGGCCGGTTTTCGACATCCTATTTTGTTGCTGGAAGGTTTTTTTTCGACACGCGAACTGGCATTACTGGAAAAGTACAGGTTGAGTACAGTCATACACCATGATGAACAGCTTGCTATGCTTTCAGGCTGCAACCATCGGGAATTGGATATTTTTTTAAAAATCAATACCGGCATGAACCGCCTGGGCATTGCATCTGAACGGTTCCCGTCCGTCATCAAGCAGTTATCAGGCAACCCGGCCGTTTCGCAGGTCACGCTGATGACGCATTTTGCAACCGCGGACGGCACTACTGATAACACACAGTTTCACAAACAGTTACAGGTTTTTGATCAAATCACCGGATCGACCCCAATGCCCTGTACACTCGCCAATTCAGCCGCGACTATCCGTTACCCGGAAGCACACCGTGATTGGGTCCGTCCGGGTCTGATGTTGTATGGCGCCTCTCCATTTGCTGCTCACAGGGGGGTGGATTTCAAATTGAAACCGGTGATGTCCCTAACCAGCAAAATCATTGCCATACAGCATTTAAAACAAGGCGATATTGTGGGCTATGGCGGCAGTTTCCAAACTGACAGACCAATGTGTATTGGAATTGTTGCCTGTGGTTATGCGGACGGATATCCACGGCATGCGCCAACAGGCACGCCGGTACTGGTTAACGGTTACAGAAGCCGTTTAATTGGCAAAGTTTCGATGGACATGCTCGCCGTTGATTTGACAGAATTACCCAACATACCGATCAACAGCACAGTGACACTTTGGGGAAACGGATTGCCCGTTGAAGATATTGCGCGCGCAGCTGATACCATCAGCTATGAACTGCTTTGCGCGCTGCCAACGCGGGTTGAACTGGAGATTCTGCAAGAAGAGTCTCAGAGCAGCACCACCCGCATTTGTGTAGAATCAAAATAGTTTATTCAACTTTGGCTTTGCTGCGCAACTCCTGCACATATGCAGCAAATTCGCGTTGCAAAACGCGTTGCCGAATGTTCTCCTTAACTTCATCGAAAGCCGGGACATCCATCGGTCGCGTATCGATCAGTTGTATAACGTGCCAGCCGAAATTGGTATGAACAGGGTTGTCTGTGAGCTTTCCTTTTTCCAGTTTAGCCAAAGCTTCTGAAAAAGGACGAACGTAAGCAGCAGCCGGACTCCAGTTCAGCTCCCCACCATTGACTTTGCTACCGTCATCAATGGATTTTTCTGCGGCAATTTTGGCAAAATCACCACCTTTTTTTAAATTTGCAATGATGTCGCGGGCTTCACTTTCATTTTCCACAAGTATATGGCGCGCCTTGTATTCCTTGTCACCCATTTGTACTTTCAACATATCATACTCGCGTTTCAGCGTGTCTTCACCTACCGCGTTGTTTTTGATGTAGTCAGCCTGAAGCGCGCGAATCAAAGCTGCCTGCCTTGCAATTTCAATTTGAGATACCACTTCAGGGTCTCTGTCCAGCCCTTTTTTGATCGCCTCCTGCGTCAGTATCTCTTCCGTTATCAAATTCTCTCTTAGCGCCTTTCTCAATTCCGGCCCGTCCTCCTGTCCCTGGGCACCGCTTGCCTTGACCATCAAATCAAGTCGCGATTGCGGAATCGCTACACCATTGACAGTAGCCATTGTCGAAGCAGACTGGGCATGAGCCGTCATGACCATGAAACCAAAAGAACCAACAATTAAATATTGCGACAATCTAGTCAAACGCATGAAATTTCCTTTCTGAAAAATTTGGATAGTATGGCGGCGGTAAGTATACGCTTCAATGTAACAAATACCAATGTAGCGGCGTCATTTCGGAAAAACTTTTTTAAAGGGTTTCACCGTTACGGCCTGATAAACACCTGCACTAACGTAAGGATCGGTATCAGCCCAATCTTTCGCTGCCTGCAACGACTCGAATTCAGCAACAATAAGGCTGCCGGAAAAACCGGCCGGACCCGGGTCAACTGAATCGATTGCTGGAAACGGTCCAGCCAGCAGCAATCGTCCTTTCTCCTGTAACTGTTGCAACCGTTCCAAATGTGCAGCACGTGCAGTCTTCCTGCGTTCGAGACTGTCAGGCACATCTTCCGCATAAATTACATAAAACATATCAGTCCTTACTTATCCTGTTCTCGATTTTCACCAGCTTCAGCGATACCTTTTTGGGTTGTATGTAAATCAGCCTTTACAAAATCTACGGAGCGCAGATACTTGTTTAGCAGCACAACCTGCAGTACAACAAAAAGCAACATCAATCCCATTACGCCAAACAGCTTGAATGTCACCCAGGTATCCACTGAAAAACCATATGCGACATATAGGTTAACACACCCCATAAACACGAAAAAAACAATCCAGCTTAAATTAAGTTTCTGCCACACCTGGGACGGCAGTACCAGCTGTTTTTCCAGCAATGCTTGAATAAGATTTTTGGAAAAAAACTGATTAGACACCAACAGTATCGATGCAAACAACCAATAAAGTACTGACGGCTTCCACTTAATAAACGTTTCATCCTGGAATGCCAGCGTCGCACCTCCAAACAACATTATAACGATCAAATTGATCCATAACATGTTATCTATCCGGTGATGACGGTATCTCACCCAACCGATTTGCATAACCGTTGCAAGCATAGCCACGCCGGTAGCGATATAGATATCATATGCCTTAAACGCTACAAAAAAAAGAATAACCGGGAATAAGTCGAAAAAAAATTTCATCGTCACACAACACTGGCGCACAGCCCATCGGATTATAAAAAACCGGTTGCGCGCCACGCCTTTTCATCAGTTTAAAATCGGAGGCAACTTCGTGGCCAATTCGTTTTTCATTGCAGTCGCTTGGCCCAGAAGCGCAAAACCAAGCAGATTTCCGGAATTATTCTGAAATACCGCTTTCACACCTTCTCCATTCGACTCGACGCGCCATTCGCCGGCATGACCCGACTCGGGGGGTGCAACAACCGTAGGACAGGCAGGTGTTTTCACTAGAACCGGCATAGCAGGGTAAACAACTGGTGTTGGCTTCCCGGCCAATGTTGCCGCCAGTGCCCGGGCTGCATGCGTGATTGGCATCACAAAAGGCAGCACCTTGCCTTCCACCTCGGCACAATCGCCCAGCGCAAATATGTTCTCATCGCTGGTCTGCAACAGTTGATTGACAACTATACCGCGATTGACAAGCAATCCGGCTTTCTTGGCCAGATTAATACGCGGCGTTAATCCGACAGAGGACAGTACAATATCGGTGTCGACTTTCTCGCCATTCGTCAGCTTCAGTTGCATCATTGTGTCGGATTGATCCACTGATTCCACCGTCATATTGAAATGAAAATTAACGCCGACAGCTTCCAGTTTCTTTTGCAAATAAGCGCCTGCTTCTGGCGGCAACAGCCGCCCGAGCGGTTGAGGCGAAATATCAATTACGTCGACCTGGTAGCCTGTCGCTGAAAGATCATTGGCAAATTCGCAACCAATCAGTCCTGCGCCAATGATAGCGACCCGCTTTTTATCTGCCAGTACGTCACGAAAGTATTTGTAATCATCAACATCATTGATTGTAAGAATTTTTGATACGCCACTTCCCTGCAACGGCAATCTTACCTGGTCCGCACCGATGGCCATCACAAGTGCGCTGTATGACAATCGCTCCCCATTTGACAATTCAATCGATTGATTGCTGGTGTCTACGGCCTCAACCCGAGTGTGTGAATGAATGGTAATATCAAGTTGCGCCGCCATTTTCTCGGCATCACCATTGATAATCGATTCCGGTGTTTTTCCAGTGGACAGTGCATTGGACAGCATTGGCTTGGAATAAAAACCACCATGATCAGCTGTTATCATCACAACGGCTTTGTCAGTCGTCAACCGCCGCAATTCCCGCGCCACCGCATAACCTGCAAGCCCGCTACCGACAATGACTATTGGCTGCGACATGACTTATATCTCCACCATCTCAAAATCAGCCTTATTCACCCCGCATTCCGGACAACTCCAGCTTTCCGGAATATCTTCCCAGCGCGTACCGGCTGCTATGCCGTGCGCGGGATCACCCAATAACTCGTCGTAAATAAATCCACAAATATTACATTGATATTTCTTCATCTGATAATACTGACCCGTCTGATTCTCTGGTAACACATAGCCCATAGATTTTTCAGCAGAAGAATTACTGTGAGCCGTTAGTTTAAACGGGATTAACATGTATTTAAGAAAAAAAACGCGAATCAATTAATCCTGTACTAAAAAACAACGCATCTCAAAACAGAGTGTTCCGAGCATACATTGTCATTAGCGATTCATAAGTTGAATAAAAAGGAAATAACTGCCAGAAAACATCAACCCATTTGCTTATTCAGCCAACTCAACATCTTCGTTATTCACCAGACTGTCTCGACGCTGCAGGTAAGCGTCGCGCACAAACTCATATTTATCCAGCGCAGCCTCTTCCAGCGTTTTATCCACATCCAGCAATTGCGCGCGCGCATCAAGCGCCATACCCATTGCTACCGGGGTCCGGATTGCAGCATCAAGGGTATTGATACTGTCAAGATAAACAATTGTTGTGACAGGATGCGCGACCAGACTGTCGACGCCAATGCCCACTGCATCTCTCACTGTACTCGGACCTAAAAAAGGAATGACAATGTATGGCCCCGTAGCAATACCATAATGACCCATTGTCTGGCCGAAATCCTCATTGCGCTTACTGATATTAAGATCGCTGGCTTCACTGATATCGCTGGCAATATCAATCGCACCAAACAGACCAAACGTGGTATTGATAACGAAACGCGTCGCACTCGCTGCAGCGCTTTCAAAATTCAGCTGCAAAATCGAGTTGGCCGTAACAACGACATCGTTTGCGTTTGAAAATGCATTGCCGACAACCAGACGAATTGGCTCAGGTACAAACCTTACATAATTTCTTGCTACCGGTTCGATGACGTTGTCATCGACTATCTCGTTGAACTCAAAAACAGCCCGGTTCATCGATTCTAATGGATCCTGCGGATTCTGTGTTGATGCGCAGCCAGATAGAAAACCGCCAAACGACAGCAGTAGAATAATTTTAGAATTTACAAGATATTTCATAGATTGAATTTATTTTTTTGATGTTTATTTCGCATGTTGCCATATTTACATATCAGGTTCAATAAAATATCAGTCAATTTCTTTTACACTGATAAACTAATACCATCAGGGTAATATCGACATGTACAGCTCATACTTCAATGTAACCGGCAGGCTGATCATCTGGGCACTCAGCACCAGCCACGCCAACACGATTGAATATAACCGACAGCGTCGAAATAAAGGCTGTAAATAATTCACTTAGAATACTATTAAACACCGAACATATCAGGAGACAAGCCATGCGGCCTATTTTCAATCAGTCATGTTTATCGATGATTTTCCCACTATTGCTGCTGACAGGCTGCGCGCCGATGGTTGCTGTAGGTGTTGGAGCCGGTGCCGGAACGGGCGCCATGGTAGCGGAAGACCGAAGAACCAGCGGCATTTTCATCGAAGATGAATCAATTGAGCTGAAAGGTTCAAAACGCCTGTATGAACAATTTGGCAACCAGGCTCACATCAACGTCACCAGCTTCAACCGAATCGTTCTGCTCACCGGCGAGGTGCCAACAGAAGCCATGAAAGAGGAAGCCAGCAAGCTGGTCAGAAGTATTGAAAACGTTCGCAATGTTATCAACGAAATCACCATTGGCGAAAAAAGCTCGCTAGGTTCGCGCAGCAACGATACATTTATCACATCAAAAGTCAAAAGCCGCTTTCTTGCATCGGGAAAATTTCAAATCAACCATATCAAAATCATAACTGAAAAAGGCGTTGTATTTTTACTCGGGGTTGTTAAACGGGCAGAAGCTGACAACGCCACAGAAATTGCGCGCTCGACATCGGGTGTTGTCAAAGTTGTTAAAGCGTTCGAGTATCTTGACTAAACGCAAGCATCTGTATCATTTTCAGTTGTCGATCATGAAATTGTTTATTTTATTGCAATAAATACCATTCTCTATGTTACCCGCTGAACTGGTATCCGCCTTAAACAATCTGTTGCCGCCAGATCGGTTGTACACCGATCCCGTAGAGTGCTACACCTACGCCTACGACAATAGCCGCAAAATATTTCCCCCGCATGCTGTCGCATTTCCGTTGACCACCGATGAAGTTCAAGCAATTGTAATATTATGCAATCAGCACAAAACGCCTGTGGTTCCGCGTGGACGCGGCACCGGCACATCCGGGGGAAGCCTGCCCGAACAGGGCGGTATAGCTCTGTCACTTGAGCGCATGCTAAATATTTTGTCTGTCGATGCAGCCAATCGCGTTATTGTTGCAGAACCCGGTGTGCTAAACCAGGCAGTCCAGGATGCCGCCAAACTTCACGGTTTTTTCTGGCCACCCGATCCCTCCAGCGCAACGTATTCCAGTATTGGCGGCAATATCGCTACCGGTGCAGGCGGGCCACATGCAGTAAAATATGGTACAACACGCGATCATGTTTTGGGCCTGAAAGCCGTAACTGGCGCAGGGGAAATCATTAAAACCGGTTGCTATACAACCAAGGGAGTCGTCGGATATGATTTGACACGCCTGTTAATAGGCTCTGAAGGTACACTGGCCGTCATCACGGAAGCGACACTAAAGCTTACCGCACTGCCAACCATGGTTGCTGGTATAACCGCGTATTTCAGTGACTCAGCCAGCTGCGCCGTTGCGATCAAACAAATTATGGCATTACCGCAACTACCCAGTGCGCTTGAATTTCTCGACGCCGGTTCGTTGAATCTGATCCGAAATCACCATCCCAAAATGCTGCCGAACGACGCTAATGCCATGCTGATGATCGAAGCAGACGGCACAGAGAATGAAATCAACGCAACTGTCTCTTCCATCCTGAAGGCCTGCAAAACAGACGGATTAATTGCAGCCAGCCAGGCCGAGAACATTGCGGCACTCTGGAAGGCGCGCAAAGCTCTGTCGCCGCTGTTGCGCGAAATTGCTCCCAAAAAAATCAATGAGGATGTCGTGGTTCCGGTAAGTTCTTTACCCGATTTCCTCAATTCACTCGAACAACTGAGCAGGCAGTATCAACTTGCCAACGTCAATTTTGGTCATGCCGGCAACGGTAATATTCATGTCAATCTGCTGATTGATCCAGACAACACAGAAGAAGCAGCCCGTGCTGAGGCGTGTTTGGACAGAATTTTCGATCTGGTAATTCGGCTGAACGGCACCTTATCGGGCGAACATGGCATCGGTAGCGAAAAACGAGCATTTATTCAGAAGGAAATCGATCAGCCAACGCTTTCACTTATGAAAAACATCAAATTGCTGTTTGATCCCAGCAATATCCTGAACCCCGGGAAACTCTTTCCATAATGGCACTTGTATTTTGCTTTCAGTTAAAAATCTGTTATTAATTGAAAAACAGTCATTTATGCAACAGAATCATTGTCATATGCTTTTCCTTATGGGTATGATTCCAGTTCACATTATGTTCAGCCAGTTTTCCGCATGCAGCTGGTTAGATTGCTTACCTGCCATGCGCCGAATGATCGGGTAAAATAACAGGCCTATTACTTAATAAGGCACTTGGCAAGAATCTGGAATTTTATATACCATGCAGTAATTGTCTGGCTGAAACACAACAGTATCTTTAAAAATCTATGTAACCATGGTTAGAGTCAAACATTTAATACTCGACGTACTGAAACCGCATCAGCCAAATGGACTGGCATTTGCCAGTGCCTTAGCAGAAAGATGCTCTAACTGCCATATTAAATATACGGTTGTGGAAGTGGATGAAAAAACAGAATCAATTATCCTTTCCATCGCTGGCGAAAATATTCGATTTGAAATTATCGAAGAAGCTATCAACACCATGGGGGCATCCATTCACAGTATTGATGAAGTTGAAGTCATTGGGTCAGACCCTGTGGCCTGATTATTCTTATCCTCCATGCGACTGATCAATCAGTTTTCATTTCTTTCAAAAATAACACGATCACACCTCATCGCAAGACGTTATTTTATCGTCAACGGTTTTGATGGTGCGCTCGCCATGTTAGGTCTTTTAATGGGATTTCATGTCAGCAATCAAACCGATTTGACTACCGTCATCAATGTTTGTCTGGGTGCGGCCGTTGCGCTGGGCATGAGTGGCATAACAAGCGCCTATATCAGCGAGGCTGCAGAAAAGCAGCAGGAGCTGAAAAACCTGGAAGAGGCCATGTTGTCGAATCTGAGTCAAACAGCACATGGTCGGGCAGCCAGAATCATGCCCTTAGTAGTTGCCGCCACCAATGGCTTAACACCATTTATCATAGCAATTATCATCATGCTGCCACTGATAATTGCTCACTGGATACCCGGACTTGTCGAGAACCCTCTGGAAATTGCCACCCTGCTCGCCTTCCTATTAATTTTTCTGCTTGGCGTTTTTCTCGGGCGGATTAGCGGCCATCTCTGGCTCTGGTCGGGAATTAAAACGTTACTTGTTGCCTTGATAACCACCCTGATCATTTATTTGTTAAGGCCACTTTAAATTGAGACCGGCAACTGCAACAATACAGTCGAAAGAAGCAACAGAGTCAGAATCAGACTCAGCCAGTGTCATCGTTTGCCACCATTACATCACTGATGTCGGCTTTCTCGTGTATTTACATAAATAAACAAATATCCGTTTGACCGAAACGCATCTGCGTCCTGAAAAGATCGCGCCCATATTTTTTGTGCAAATGATTTGATTCACAGTCTATCCAGGATCTTTTGGTGTCAATAACGACGTCCCAACCAACAAGCATGTGTTTTCGACCTAATTCTGCTTACGGCTGGCTTTATCCTTACTTGAAATAAACGTTAATGATAATTGTTTTTGTTTACAAATAAAGTAATTGTCCTGTATAATGCACTATCATTCTTTGCAGCCTTATCTGACGAAGCACTGCCACACCGATCAGCGCATTACCAGTACAGCACAACCGAATGATTGGATTTATTCAAGTTATACAGGGAAGTTAGCCGGCATATCACATCTCTAAATCGATTGCGGTATGCCGGTTTTTTTTACGCTTTATACACTTTGCAGCATTTACTCTATTCCAGCAAGTAAACTGAATGAAACTGGTGCAGAACTGCATACTTCAGCCAACAAAAACATAACGTGATGTAAATAAACATGTTTTAACAAAGGGGACAGAGCAGGAAAAATTTTTACTCGCCTCGCTGCTAATCTCCACCTGGAAGAACGGATTGATAGTTTGCGCTACCGAAGGCTTTTGCAAGGCCTTGCTTCCGGTTTAACCACCGAAGCAATTCCCGGAATAAAAAACTATACATCGAACCGGTTATTTCAAATATCGGAATGACGAACTGATTGCATGTTTGGATTGGCCATTCATGCACATACGCCTTATAATCAGGCAACAACAGGCAAAGTTACCGGTGTAGTCTACAACTCGGAATTGACCTTCCACACAAAACAGAATAATAGCGATAAATCCGCAACAACATGAATTCAAATCTTGATCTTCTGCAGCCCTATCCGTTCCAGAAACTACGTAAACTGTTTGAAAACCTCACACATAAAGCCGACTTAAGTCCAATCAATCTGCATATAGGTGAACCCAAACATGCAACACCGGATTTCATACGTCAGGCCATGGTCGACCATTTACACAGACTGTCAAATTATCCCACGACACAGGGCATGCCGGAATTACGTCAAAGCATCGCAGACTGGATCGTACGCCGTTTTAATGTGCCCGCAATCAATCCAGACACCGAAATTATTCCCGTAAACGGCAGCCGCGAAGCTTTGTTTTCTTTTGCTCAGGCTGTTATCGACACAGCTGCAACACCCGCACCTTATGTTGTGTGCCCAAATCCTTTTTACCAGATATACGAAGGCGCTGCACTTCTTGGCGGCGCCTCGCCACAGTATATCAATACTACCGCAGACAATGCTTTCAAGCTGGATTTTTCCCAACTTCACAATACTGCCTGGTCACGCACACAACTGATTTATGTCTGCAATCCGAACAACCCGACGGGTAGCGTCATGTCTCTGGATGAATGGCGTCAGCTGTTTGAGATATCAGACCGCTACGGCTGCATCATTGCTGCCGATGAGTGTTATTCTGAAATATATTTCAACGAAAACAGCCCGCCACTGGGCGCACTCACTGCTGCACATCAATTGGGACGCGCAGGATTTCCACGATTGGTGGTATTCAACAGTCTGTCAAAACGATCGAATGTACCGGGGCTACGTTCCGGTTTTGTTGCAGGCGACGCGCAAATTCTGGAAAAATATTTACTGTATCGTACCTATCATGGCTGCGCCATGAATCCTGCAGCACAGGCAGCCAGTATCGCTGCGTGGAGTGATGAAACTCACGTTGCAGAAAACCGGTGCTTATACACCCGGAAATTTTCCGAAGCAACGACAAGGTTGTCCGGTGCAACGGCTGCGCAAATGCCTGATGCGGGCTTTTATCTGTGGTACAAAACGCCGATCAGCGATACTGATTTCACCATGCAGCTGCGCCGCGACTATAATGTCACCGTGCTGCCGGGCAGTTATCTGGGCCGTGAAGTACACGGTGTCAATCCGGGTAAAAACTACGTGCGTATCGCGCTTGTAGCTCCGCTGGTTGAATGTATCGAAGCAATCGATCGAATCAAAAGCCTGCTGAACGATTTGAGCCGGGCTTAAATTCAGCAATCAAGAAAATTCTTACTAACAAAACCTAGGAAAAACTATGAAAGAACTGCAAACCACGATTGAAGAAGCATTTGACCGTCGCGCCGAAATCACACCGCGTAATGTCGGTGCCAACCTGAAAGAATCGATCGCGCAGGTATTGAATATGCTTGATAGCGGTAAACTGCGCGTTGCTGAAAAAAGCAATGGTGAATGGATCACTCATCAATGGATCAAAAAAGCCGTACTGCTGTCCTTCCGCATTGAAGACAACAGTTTTATTAAAGGCGGTTTTTCCAATTATTACGACAAAGTACCGTCAAAATTTGCTGATTATAGTTCGCGTGATTTTCGCGACGGCGGGTTCCGTGTTGTTCCACCGGCGGCAGTTCGTAAAGGCGCATTTATCGCCAGCAACGTGGTGCTAATGCCATCATACGTTAATATCGGTGCCTATGTTGATGAAGGCACGATGGTAGACACCTGGGCCACTGTCGGCTCATGCGCACAAATCGGTAAAAATGTACATTTATCCGGCGGCGTTGGTATAGGCGGTGTGTTGGAACCCGTCCAGGCCAATCCGACAATTATTGAAGATAACTGCTTTATCGGCGCACGTTCTGAAATTGTTGAAGGTGTTATTGTCGGTGAAAACTCGGTTATTTCAATGGGTGTATATATCGGCCAGAGCACTAAAATCTATCATCGCGAAACAGGCGAGGTCACCTATGGACACATCCCACCCGGCTCGGTCGTCGTTTCCGGCAGCCTGCCTTCAGCTAATAAGGAATACAACCTTTATTGTGCAGTAATCGTTAAACAGGTCGACGCCAAAACACGCTCTAAAACTGGAATTAATGAATTGCTGCGCGGGATTTAGCTCTTCACAATTTATCTTAAGTCAGCAATATCGCTGAAGTATCAATCGATTCGGTCATTCCCTGCTGAAACGCCCCTGCCAAATACCGGACAGGGGTTTTTTTCTTATCCGCCGCCTTTACGATCAACAATTCCCGGTTATCTGACGTTCAACTGGTTATCGACATCTTTGACGCCGTCAACCATCCAGGACAGCATATTGATTTTGGTAATTTGATGCTTATTTGCCACTGTTCCAGTCAGCAGTACGTTACCATCGTCGACTTTGAGTTCGACCTCGCTGCCTTCCAGGTCGGGGTCCGTATTGAGTGCATAGGAAATTTTAGCGTAAATGGTTGAATCATCATAGGTAATGCCAGACGGCTTTTCGACCCATGATTCATGCGTTCTTTCTGCATAATTTTCGCATCCACTCAGGCCGAATACCAATATGAACGCAACGATGGAAATTGTTAATGTATCACGACAAAACATAAATTCGCTTCCTATCAAGTTCTCAACAAAATGTTATTGCTCAACGGGTCTTATAATTCATTCTGAGGCGCAGTTCAACTGTTCTCATGTTTTTCAGTACGGCATGAATCCTACGCCCGATTATCCGCAAGATCGTCTATCAATCATAACCTTGCTGTATTATCGCCAACAAGACCATACTATATCAGTCAACTGGCATAAAACCGGAAAGCAGCGCATTATCCAGAAAACCCGCGGCATTGCTGCGGCGGGTTAAATAGGGTTGACAGTTTTTACAGATGAAGCAGAAAACATGACCAATAACATTCGTATGTTGTATTTCCCGTCATCTTAACATTCAGCGTTACTCATCATCTGATTCTCTTGGGCTGGTATCAAAATCAGCATCATCATAAGCAGATGGTGTCGGCTTATCCATCAGATGACCGTCAGGTGTTCTTCTCGGCTCACCGCATGCACTTAAGGCAAAAACTGCAATAACGAGTGCCAAAAAAGAATACTTCATACTTAATCTCCTTTTAAAATTATTTAAAAACCAAATAAGGTAAATGCTATCCCGCTACTTTTTGAAAATCTCACGAAATTGCGTCTTGCATCTTGACAATAATCAAAAAACAGCAATGTTTGCAACCTTCTCGCTTTGTCACTGCTTTGTTTCACTGACGATATGCGCAGCTTGTAAAAACCTGCAAACCTGAAGATGCACGTCATCTGCCAGGCAATCAAAAGCAATGATTTCATGTCCACGCATTATACTGCGTAACCAGGTCAGTTGTCGCTTGGCAAGTTGCCTCGTGGCAGCGATACCCTTGTCACGCAACGTCTCATGGTTGATTTTTTTCTCGAGAAACAGCCATGCCTGCCGGTAGCCAACACAACGCATCGATGGTAGATCCGGATTTAGCTCGAATTGCTGACGCAACAACGACAGTTCATCAATCAGCCCCCTTTGCAGCATACCTTCAAATCGCTCCGCAATCCGTTGATGCAACTGGCTGCGATCAGCAGGTAATAGTGCAAGCTTGATCAACCGAAAAGGCAATTCAGTATTCCGAGGCGCCTTGAGAATTTCCGACATAGGGCGGCCCGTGATCATACAGACCTCCAGCGCACGTTGTATACGCTGGCTGTCCGCAGGTTGAATCCGTGCAGCACTTTCGGCATCAATCGTGGCGAGCTTTTTGTGTAATGCTGGCCAACCGGAGATCTTTGCCTCGTTCTCAATTGCTGCACGCAGTTGGCTGTCGGCTTCCGGCAGCGTCGAAAGTCCATCCAGCAGTGCCTGAAAATACAACATGGTTCCGCCAGCCAATAGCGGAATCTTGCCACGCCGGACAATATCCTGCATCACGTCCAGTACATCCTGCCTGAACTGTGCAGCGGAATACTGTTCAACCGGATCTATCAGGTCAATTAAATGATGCGGTGTTTGAATCAGTATCTTCCGGTCTGGCTTGGCTGTACCGATGTTCATATACCGGTAAACCTGCGCGGAATCAACGCTGACAATTTCAACCGGAAACCGTTCTGCGATCTCCAGTGCTACCCGGCTTTTCCCACTCGCGGTCGGCCCCATCAATACAACAGCAATGGGCATTCGATTGTGCATATCCTGTTTGCGCAGAACGGCAGTATCGGCAGGCAATTTGTTGACTTTATCTCCAGGCATACAATGTGTCATCAATCAGTTCGGGCAACGCAATTTGAACTATCCTGTGAATATAACTTAGAATAACCAACTATGAAACAACGTACCGTCAATTGCCCGCAATGTGGTAAATCCGTGATCTGGAGCCAGGCAAACAGGTTTCGTCCTTTCTGCTCAGAACGCTGCAAGACGATGGATCTTGCACAATGGGCGCAGGAGTCCTATCGAATTCCGGAACCAGAACAATCTACAACCGAGAATGATGAGCCCGTTCCAAATAAAAATTGACAGAATTTCAGTCATTCTGGAACTGTAATACAACGTTCACAAACGGCCGGTTCCGCGTATCATGGCCACGCCATGCGCTCCCAGTTCACGGGCGATGGCCAGATCATCCGGCTCCATGCCACCCAGGGCATAAACCGGAAGCGGATAGTCACGGATAAGGTCAGCAAATTTCCGCCATCCCATTGGCGTTGCATCGGCGTGACTCGACGTTTGTAATACCGGTCCCAGCACTACAAAATCAACCCCAAGCGATGAAGCCTGGTACAATTCCTCGCTATTATGACAGGAAGCGCCACACCAGCCGTCTTCCGCTGCGGGGCGCCTGGACAGGGCCAAAAGCTGTGGCGCGGTCAGATGAATGCCGTCCGTTCCACACGTATCAGGCAAAATCGTATCGCTGTTTCGTAAAACATACGCTCCCGTCCCGTGCGCGAGCGATATAATTTTTTCTGCAAACGCCTGCAGCGCACCCTTTTCCATCGTTTTTTCCCTGATCTGTATCAGGCGAACTCCATGCTGCAGCGCCATTTCAACCTGTTGTAAGGCGGCCGGAACACCAAGTTCCGTCGCCCGTGTAATCGCATAAACCGGAGGTAGTATCAACGCACGTAACACCGGTGCATTTGCAGGCAACATCGGCGAAACCGTGATCTGATCCGGCTGTTGCCATGCCAGCTGTTGATGCTCCCGTGCCTGCGGCATTCCCTGCCACTGGATAACGCGGAAAAAATGCAAACAAACAGTGGCATGGGAATACGTAAAGTTACGCGTAATCCAGGGCTCTGCATGCAGAATCTGGATACCGAGTTCTTCCTGCAGCTCCCGGTCCAACGCATGCAACGGCGACTCTCCCGGTTCTATCTTGCCGCCTGGGAATTCCCAGTAGCCGGCGTAGGGTTTTCCTTCGGGACGGCATGTCAGCAGGAAACGGCCATCCGGCTGCGTAATTACGGCAGCGGCGACACCTACAATCTCAAATGATTCTCGCGTCATGATGAATCAGTCACTTGCCGGATTGATTGGACAACCGGCCTAAGGCACGTTGCCGCCCTGCAAAATCGCACGCAAACTGCCATGCGACCCGGCCACTGCGCGAACCTCGCCCGAGTGCCCATTGCAATGCCGCCCGGCGTAGTTCATCATTCATCTCTGTAAAACCGAAACCGGCCAGCCAGCAGCGCACAATTTCAAGATACTGATCCTGATCAAATGGGTAAAACGATACCCATAAACCGAAACGTTCCGACAAAGAAATTTTCTCTTCGATTGTTTCGCTGGGATGCACTTCTTCTCCCACATGACGCGTATCGAGATTATCGCGCATATATTCCGGCACCATATGCCGGCGATTGGATGTAGCATAAATCAGCACATTATCCGAGACCGTCGCAACCGAACCATCCAGCACCACCTTCAAGGCCTTGTAGCCGGGCTCATCACGCTCAAAAGTAAGATCGTCACAGAATACGATAAACCGTTCCGGACGCTGCGCTATTTGTTCCACAATGTCATGCAAATCCACCAGATGATCTTTTTCCACCTCAATCAGGCGCAGCCCGTTACCGGCATACTGATTCAGCACCGCCTTGATCAAAGATGACTTACCGGTGCCGCGCGCGCCGGTGAGCAGTACGTTATTTGCCGAATAACCCTGCACAAACTGATGAGTGTTCTGATCAACAAGCTTTTTTTGGTTATCAACACCACGCAAGTCCTTCAGCGTTATCTGGTGCGGATGTGATACCGGTTGAATAAAACCGCTGTTGTGCCGACGACGCCAACGAAAAGCAGTACTTGACGACCAGTCAGGCTCAGGCGGCGGTACAGGCAAAAAATTTTCAAGACGATCAAGCAGCGCCTCCGCACGATCGCAGAGCTTTTTCAATTCTTCCATAGTTATTGCACCAGCGATCAGCTGCGGTAGTCGGAGTTGATCTTCACGTAATCGTATGAAAGGTCACACGTCCAGACAGTTGACGACGCGGTGCCACGGTTCAACACAATCCGCACGGTAATTTCGGATTGATTCATGACGGACTGACCGTCCTCTTCCCGATAGGTTGATGCACGCGCACCATTTTCGGCCACCAGAACATTCCCGAGATACAGTTCAACGCCGCTGATATCGAGATCTTCGATTCCAGCATTGCCAATTGCCGCCAGTATTCTGCCCAGATTGGGATCGGACGCAAAGAAAGCGGTTTTAACGAGCGGTGAATGTGCAACGGCATATGCTGCAAGCCTGCACTCGGTTTCGTTGTAACCGGAATCAACCTGCACGGTAATAAATTTGGTCGCTCCTTCGCCATCTCGTACGATCATTTGTGCCAGCGATACTGCCACATCAGTTACAGCATCCCTGAGTTGTTGAAATTCGGCGCTGTTTCGTTCATCGATTTCGGCGTGACCGGCACAACCGGTTGCCATCAGCATAAATGCATCATTTGTCGATGTATCGCCATCCACCGTAATACAATTAAAAGAACGGTCTGCTGCATAACGCACAACCTCCTGCAGCAGCGCGTGACTGATGTTGGCGTCGGTGGCAACAAAACCAAGCATGGTTGCCATATTTGGCCTGATCATACCCGAACCTTTGGCAATGCCTGTAATGGTTACCGTCTTGCCATTCAGTGTAATTTGTCTGGACGCGCCTTTGGGCACGATATCCGTCGTCATTATCGCCCGTGCCGCGTCGAACCAGTTATCCTCCCTGAGGTCCGTCACGGCAGCCGGTAGTCCGTTAACCAGTTTGTCAACTGGTAATGGCTCCATAATCACACCGGTAGAAAATGGGAGCACCTGTTTCGTTTCACAGTCAAGCAGTCCGGCAAGCGCCGTGCACGTTGCGCGGGCATGCTTCAACCCTGTTTCACCGGTACCGGCATTGGCGTTGCCGGTATTCACCACCAGCGCCCTAACCGTTGACAAGGCCAGATGCGCCTTCGCCACGATCACCGGCGCGGCACAAAAACGGTTATGTGTAAAAACACCGGCTACCCGGGTACCTTCATCCAGTTTAAAAACCAGCAAGTCTTTGCGGTGCTGTTTTTTTATACCTGCTTCAGCGATGCCCAGCGAAACACCCGGTACCGGCAATAAATGTTCTGGAACTAATGCAGTGATATTTACGGGCATAGTAGTTCAGTCTGTCGAATAAAAACATTATGCTACCTTATCTTTTGCAGCTATTCACAAAAATTGATCATTACACTTAACCGGCGTTCACTCTTCTTCCTGCTGGAGCGATTGAATTCGCCCGGCAAGCCATTGATCGATATCATGCAACAGTCTGCTTCTTAACGGCTCTGTCAAAAATAAATGCTGATGGTAACGCGACTGCTGTAATGCCTGGTATGCATTATCGGGATGATTGTGCACTGTTGCATCGATAAAATTTTTGCTGCCCCAGGCCGGCGTGATAGGGTCATGCATGGAAAATATCAAATAATATGGCAAGAAAAACCTGTCCATGTGGCGGCGAAACTGCACAATTTCATTTTCAATTCCTTTAACGTAACGCAGCAGACTGCGTCGGATAATCCATCCATCAGATCGCAAACGGGCCCTTTCCTGCGCGCTGTCGGTCAGATATTCGACGACCCAGTCGGGTGATGCTGGCGTGGCAAATCGGCGTATACCCGGCCAGGAAAGCACTTCAAATGCTCCGTCCAGAATCGGCACAGTCAGCAAGGACACAAGCTGATTGAAAAGCAATACAGGTAACGGTTCATCGTGTGGATGCAAAAAATGTGTTTCGGCATGAAACGACAACCTGATCAACGGATTGGCCAGCCAACCCCGCCACCCTGGCACTTCGCTGACGGCGAAACCAGGTCCAAGAAGCACAACACCGGCTATACGGTCGACCGATTCATCGGCACCGTACCGCTGCAGCGCATATGAAACCGTTACCAGCGCGCCGAGACTATGTGCAACAATAAATACCGGTTTTTTCGATTTATCCTGGGCATCGCAGATCTGCACCGTTTTCTTGATTGCGCGATCCAGGTCGCGGCGTAGTGGTTCAAGATCGTCAAGCGCGACCTGCGCCAGATACGCTTCACTCACATCCTGTTTGTCAGCACCGTCAGCCAGTTTTGCATCTGCCTGATGCAACACCGGATTGGACAGACCGTGCGCAGAAAAGTCAAACCCGGCGACCATATACTGCCGCGAAAAGAAACGTGCAACATCCTCATAACGACCGATATATTCGTTCATGCCGTGCACGAGCAATAAACAGCCCACAGGCGGTCTTTCTTCCGTAGGCGTCATGACACGCAGCAACAGCGAATCTGAAGCAACCGCGTTTCCAGTGCCGGGTAATTCTGTGATCGAATATTCTTCTCCCCAGCGCGGATACGGCTTGTCGACATATTGCGGCTGCACGCATCCCGACAATACTCCCAGCATAAGTAACAGGCATATTCGATGCATAGCGGCTTGTTCCTGATATCGGGACTTCACCCGTCACTTCAGTTCGCCAACGCGTTTATCAGCATTCTGGTTTTGCTCACCATCCGGTCCTGATCCTGCAACAGATTGCAACAGAAACATTTTATCAGCGGTTTAATAACCGGACCGATACCGGTCGCCCGCCAGTCCGGTTCCCGGGAACATTTGAATTACAAACTCAGGCTTTGGTAGAAGCACTGAGTGTTTCTGCAAAAACCTGAAGATCAACATCGCTGAACAAAACAAAACGGATATGATTGACCCTGGCAAGGTCGGGTAGAACGTCCAGCACTGTTTTCAATGCAATCTTAGCTGCAGACTGCAGCGGAAACCCAAAGACACCTGTTGAAATTGCAGGAAAAGCTATGGATTCAACGTCATTTTCTTCAGCCAGCTTCAGGGCATTGCGAAAACATGATGCTAGCAATTCATCAGAAGGCTCGTCAACACCATAAACCGGTCCCAGACAATGTATGACATGACGATTCGGCAGCCGGTGCGCGCCGGTAATGATTGCCTGTCCAGGCCGGATTGGCGCAAACTCCCTGCATTCCGCTGCAAGTCCGGGGCCCGCGCCCCGGTGAATGGCACCGGCAACGCCACCGCCAGTTCGAAGTTGGGCATTCGACGCATTAACAATTGCTGCCATGTCAGGCTGCTCGGCAATGTTTCCCTGAATGCATTCAATCAGAATGCCATTTGATTTGAATTGAGTCACCGTACTATCGCATTTATTTCAACTGAAACCATATTGTTCAACTGACAACAATTGTATTCCTTTAACAGCCTGTTAAGCAAAACCCGTCCAATTGGCGAACTTCGATACCACGCGTTTAAAATAAAACCTACATGCCGCTCAATTGCTTAAATTCTGCATATTGTTTGAGCAACGGAATCATTTTCGATAAATGCCAAATTTCAAGCACGATACCGGTAGCCAACATGGTGTACACAACATCGTGATTATTCAAAAACGGATGAAATGCATCGCCTTTCGCGACAACAAGGCCATAAATCCCCAGCCCCAGAAACACTGTGGGGATTACACCGATAATCTGCATACGGACAATATTGTTTTGCATCTCTATCCCTTCATTCTCTTTACGCGTTCTCATCTTATTTACTGGTCTCCAGGTCTGGTAGAAAAAATTCCTGCTATGAGCGGATCTTGAAAACCATTTGTCAGACTGCCAATAGGCCGAGACAAAAAAACAGATGAAAACACAGTTCATGCGTGAGATGCGTAATTACACCTGCTTTTTAGACCGTAGTGCCAACGGGCACCCGGGCAGTTTCTCAACGATCCTCAGTATTCAGGATTATTGCTTATACGGCGCATTGAGCGTTCCCTTGACATCACCCGCTGCTGAAAAAATCAGAATCACATTATGGTACCGGGCCTGCAAGGGCATATAAATGTATTCGCTTTTATCGCCTCCCGATCGTGCCAGGAAGGTATCGAGTTCCTGCCGCATCTGTGCATTGCGCGCAACGATTTCGTCAATATCAAGTTGATTCACAAATATTTCATCCCGGTTTTTCCTGAACGGACGGTAAAGCTGAAACTGTTCAAACGGCGCCAGCTTTTTTTCAGTACTCAGGGTGAGCAGTTCATGAAGTTCCTCAATACTGACCGGCCGCCTGGCATGAATCAGCACAGGTGTCTTCGCACCGTATTGCGTCAGTTGCTCCAGATCGATATTCTGCTGACGATACGCTTTGGCAGGCATGCTGAAGAACTCACCGTCCCAGTGAACGATGGCAACCGGACGTTCATCGTGCACTGTATAAATGCCCCAGACAAGCACACTGGCCTGTATCAGCGCAATCGTTCCAAGATCAAACCGGATCTCCCGTTTCGATTTTTCCGGATTAAAAATAATCAGTGTCATCAGCGGACCGAGCACCAGATCGATCAACGCAACAATCCGTATACCCTGCCAGCCCCCATCGGCGGTGAAATACGGCAGGGGATACCATTTGAATATAATAAAATATGCGAGTATCAGAAAAACAATGCCGCTGATAGCCAGATGAATGCCGGCCGCCTTGAATTTGGATTTGATTAAAGAAGTATGTTTTGCAATAGTTATTGCCGCTTCCATGAATACCTCACTGCTTATGTGTAACTGAAGTAGATCAAATTTATCTGAAAAATTAGCTTATTTGCACCCAGCAAAACTGAAGAAAGCCTCTTACAGACGCTGAAAAATACTGTCGCGGCCTGCATACAGACAGTTTTGCAACAATCTGTTCAGTAACAGCGCACGAATTTTATGCTTTAATAGTGCAGATGCCATCTTACAATATTGATAAATTGAGATATGCCATGAAAAAACAACTAACAGCATTATTTATTCTCGCTTTGATTCCTGTTGCCGGCTATACGCAACAGACAGGTGTCAGTCCGGAACACATGCAGCAACTCATGCAGCAGGCACGGCAAATGCAGGCCTGCATGACCCGGATTGACCAGAATGCACTTGCGGCCCTGGGACAGCGTGCGCAAACCGTGGAAGCCGAAATCAAATCCCTGTGCCAGTCTGGCAGACTGGACGAGGCAATGGACGTGGCTGTAACATTTGGACAGGAAATGGCCAACGACGAAAATATCCGGATCGCCCGGGAATGCGGCGAAATGGCACAACAAATGTTACCTGACTTCAAATTTCCAACCAGCAAGGCCGAGGCAAAAAGCAGCCATATATGCGATGTGTACGCACAATAAAGTCGTCAATCGCCCAATCCGGCTATTGACATGACCCAGTCGTACTGGCTCGATCGATGGGAGCGTAATGAAACCGGCTTTCATCTGGAGACATTCAATCCGTATCTGGTCGAATTCTGGTCAGCACTGCGCCTTACTGCCGGCAGTTCGGTATTCGTGCCGCTTTGTGGAAAAACACGCGACATGGTCTGGCTGCGTGATCAGGGTCATGACGTACTGGGTGTTGAATTAAGCGCACTCGCAGTGCAGGCCTTTTATCATGAGAATGCGCTCGTACCAGCCCTGACACAACTTCCCAATGGCCATTTCAATCATTATTCCGCAGCAAACATTAACATTCTGCACGGTGATTTTTTTGATCTGAACAGAACCGATTTGACCGGCATTCGCGCTGTGTATGACCGTGCATCGCTGGTTGCACTACCACCGGACATACGCAGACGGTATATCAACCACATGTTCGACATTCTGCCGCCCGCCACCCAGATTCTGCTGATCGGCTTTGACTATCCGCAGGCTGAAATGCAGGGCCCACCCTATGCGGTGCCACCCGAAGAAGTAACTGCGCTGTACCAGCCGGATGCCGACGTGCGCCTGCTGGCACAGATCGACGTGCTTGCAGACAATCCGCGTTTTCAACAGCGCGGACTGACCCGGCTAGTGGAAAGCGTTTATCTATTGACCCTGCATCATCCAGAACGACACTGAACAGAAACTCAGCAAGCCGGATCGATTTCATGCGGACGCCACAATTGCGCGGCGCCGCGCACGCCGGAGCTGTCACCGTGTATGTTCCTCAGTACGGGCGTAGTGAATTCGTCATTGAACACATAGTACGCGACGCGCTCTCGCCCTTCGGTATAGAGCCTGTCCACATTCGACAGGCCGCCGCCGAGCACAATCACATCAGGGTCAAGGATATTGACCACCGTCGCCAGCGCGCGGCCAAAGCGGTCAAAAAACCGCCGCATTGCAGTCTCAGCCAGGACATTCCCCTGCGCCGCCAATGCAACGATATCACCGGCAGCCAGAGCCGAATCTCCACCAGAACGATGAAAATCAGCCGCCAGGCCTGGACCTGAAATCAGCGTCTCCACACAACCGTGATGACCGCAATAGCACGCGGGACCGTCCCGTTCGAGTATATTATGTCCCCACTCTCCGCCAATATGCTGGCGGCCCGCATGCAACTGCCCATTGAACACCACACCACCACCCACGCCGGTACCCATGATCACGCCAAACACCACGTTATGGCCTTCTCCTGCGCCGTCAAGCGCTTCACTCAGCGCAAAACAGTTGGCATCATTGGCGATACGCAACGGACGGTTTAGCAATGCCCGTAAGTCTTCCAGCAATGGCTGTCCGTTCAGGCATACGGTATTGGAATTTTTCATGCAACCTGTGACCGCAGAAATCGCCCCGGGCGTACCAATACCAATTGAGCAACGCCTGCCAGCCTCTGCTTCCAGCGTACCGGTCAGTTGCGCCACTGCATTCAAAATCACCCGATAACCTTCAGCCTGCGGTGTGGCCACACGTTTTCTCAGCAATTCCCTGCCGTTATTATCCAGCACCACGCCTTCGATTTTGGTGCCACCCAGATCGATACCGATACGCATTTTCCAGTGCTTTTATTTCACGCCTTCCTTCAGGCTCGCCATAATAAACTGGTTGAGATCGCCGTCGAGGACAGCCTGGGTATTACCGGTCTCGACATGAGTGCGCAGATCCTTGATGCGCGACTGGTCGAGCACATAGGAACGGATCTGGTGACCCCAGCCGATATCGGTTTTGGCGTCTTCGATGTTTTGCTTTTCTTCGTTGCGCTTGCGCAGTTCGGCCTCGAATAACCGGGATTTCAGCATTGACATCGCCTCTGCCCTGTTCTTGTGCTGTGAACGGCTGCTCTGGCACTGCACGACAATGTTGGTCGGCACGTGCGTCACGCGCACGGCGGAATCGGTCTTGTTGATGTGCTGTCCGCCTGCGCCCGAGGCGCGGAACGTGTCGACACGCAAATCCGCCGGATTGATATCCACCTCAAATGATTCATCGACTTCGGGGTAAACAAAAATACTGGCGAATGACGTATGGCGGCGATTGCCTGAATCAAAAGGGGATTTTCTGACCAATCGGTGCACGCCGGTCTCTGTCCTTAAATAACCGTACGCATGTTCTCCGGTAATTTTTAAGGTAGCGCTTTTAATGCCGGCAATATCGCCGGGCGATTCTTCGAGCACTTCCACCTGCAACCCCTGCCGCTCGCAATACCGCAAGTACATGCGTTCCAGCATTGCCGCCCAGTCCTGCGCTTCGGTACCGCCCGAGCCGGACTGCACATCCAGAAAGCAGTTGCTGGGATCCATAGGATCAGAAAACATCCGGCGGAATTCCAGCTTGGAAACAGTTTCCTCGACGGTTTCAATATCGTCGACGATACTGTCCAGCGCGGCATCATCGGATTCTTCTTTTGCCAGCGCAAACAATTCACCGGTATCACTGAGTTGTTGGTCCAGCGTCTCGAGCGTCAGCACCACGGCTTCGAGCGACTTCTTATCCCGACTCACCTGTTCCGCCTGCTTGGCGTCATTCCAGATAGCCGGGTCTTCGAGCAAACGGTTTAACTCGACAAGTTTTGTTTTCTTGCTGTCGTAGTCAAAGATACCTCCGCAAGTCACGGGTGCGCGTATTGAGCATCTCAAGCTGTTCATCCATTGCATTGATTTGTTCTGTTTCCATCAGTCTCTCTGCCTCCTGTATCGATAGATCAAACGCATATTGTAATCCGAAATGCATGACAATCCGATTTTGGTTCATCGATAAAACCTCATAAGGGTTACCGGCAAACACAATTATTGATTAGAATACACGGCATACAAAACTTACCGAAGCCCTGTTTTTAATCATCATACTTACAATGCCGAATTATTATGCGCTTATTCCGGCAGCCGGTTACGGTGCGCGAATGGGCAATCAGTTGCCCAAGCAATACCTGACACTGGCCGGCCATCCCATGATTTATCACGCAACTCGCACATTCTGCGAATCACCCCAGATCAAACACGTCTTTATCGTGCTTTCACCACAGGACCCCGAATGGAAAAAATATGACTGGGACGTGTTTTCCGACAAGCTGAGCGTTTTCTACTGCGGTGGTGAAACGCGCGCGGAAAGCGTATTCAACGGACTGAACACCGCAGCCAGGCACTTTGCCATTGAGTCGCCCGACTGGATTCTGGTGCACGATGCCGCCCGGCCTTTACTGACGCAGCACCAGCTCAGCCAACTGATTGACGAGCTCGCCGACGACGCAATCGGCGGCCTGCTCGCAGTACCTGTCGCCGACACGCTCAAGCGCAGCGGAGCTGACACCCGCGTACTGCAGACCGAATCGCGGGAACATCTCTGGCAGGCGCAGACACCGCAGATGTTCCGCTATTCGATGCTTTTGGAAGCATTGAACAATGTGCCGGAACTAAGCATTACCGATGACGCCAGCGCCATTGAAGCCATGGGCCACCATCCCAGGCTGGTGCACAACAAATCCGAGAATTTCAAAATCACCTACCCGCAGGATCTCGCGCTCGCCGAGCTCATCATGCAACAAAGGAACCAGCAATGAATAATGGCATACGAATTGGACAAGGCTCAGATATACACCAGCTCGCCGAGAACCGTAAACTGATCATCGGCGGCGTCACCATTCCCCACGAAAAAGGACTGCTGGGGCACTCGGACGCAGACGTGCTGCTGCACGCAATTTGCGACGCTTTACTGGGAGCGGCCGCGCTTGGCGATATCGGCAGGCATTTTTCGGATACCGATGCTCGATACAAAAATATCGACAGCCGCGAATTATTGCGCGCCGTACGGCAATTATTGGAAACACACGGTTACGGAATCGTCAATATCGATGCCACGATCACTGCACAGGCCCCCAAAATGGCGCCGCATATTCCGGCAATGATTGCCAATATTGCTCTGGATCTGGCAATAGCTGAAAATTGCGTCAATATCAAGGCCAAGACTGCAGAGCAACTCGGTCCGATCGGGCGCAAGGAAGGCATCATGGCTGATGCCGTATGTCTGATTCAGCAGACCGCAACATCAAACAGATAGTGTGACTAAAAACAGCAGCAACGCGAAAATCCACGTTGGTAACAGTCAACCAAGTGAGGCACGGTTATTTTTCGCCATTCAGCCTGCCGGAAAAATCCGGACAATACTGGGTGACATGGCGCAAAAACTGGCTGAGCAGTCCGGCGGGCGCCACATCAGGCCGGAAAATATTCATCTGACATTATTATTCCTGGGACGTACGCCCACAGAAAAAATTCCGGCACTCGTTGCAGCCGTCAGCGACATTTCTGCTGAACCTTTTGATCTGGTCATTCGGAAAACCCGATTCTGGAAACGCAACCGAATAATTTTTGCGGCGGCCGAAACATATCCGCCGGCGCTATTCACACTGGCAGACGCAATCAGGACCGCGACCCGCAACGCCGGGTTTGAATCTGACGACCGCGCATACAAGCCGCACATGACACTGGTTAGAAAAGCCGCGAAACACAAACCCGCAGATTTCGACAAACCGATTGCATGGCCGATCACGCACTGGCTGCTCATGCAATCGGAACAATGCAAACTGGGGGTGCGCTACAAAACGCTTCATCAATGGAGGCTCGGCTGACAGGATGTTAAAATGTGCATGCTAACAGCCGCACAATTGGCATCGTAACCGGCAATAACCGGTATTCAGCTCGCCGCGAACGAAGATCCGGGATTGCTTCAGGTATTGCGCAACCACATTTTATTTTTCGATACGACATTAGTTTTACATTGAAAATACTGGCTTTTGACACCTCTACAGAATACTGTTCGGCAGCGCTCTTTATTGACGGAGAAATCTCGCAGACCGAGACACTGGCTGTTCGCCGTCATTCCGAACTATTATTGCCGATGGTCCAGGCAATACTGGCGGATGCCGGCCTCAGGCTGGGAAAAATCGACGGACTCGCATTTGGTGCCGGACCGGGCTCCTTTACAGGACTCAGAATAGCCTGTGGCGTTGCGCAGGGACTGGCTTTTGCCACCGGGTTGCCAGTCATCGGCATCAGCACACTGGAAGCAGTCGCTCAGCAGGAACTGCATGACAACATTGTCGTGGCAATGGATGCGCGGATGGGCGAGATTTATCACGCCGCCTTTGTCAGGGAAGCAGACCACTGGCAGGTTGCCAGCAAGCCGGTATTATGCCAGCCGCAACATGCGCCCGGCGTATCCGGTTCGCAGTGGATCGGTTGCGGCAGCGGGTTTGATATCTACGCCAACGCACTATCGGAACGTTATGGTCAGCAACTGACCCATATCCAATATGGATGCTATCCGCATGCCCGTGAAATCGCCGCGCTTGCCGCCACCAGAGACATCAGCGACTTCCATGCTGATCCGTCGTTAGCAGCCCCGATATATATCCGCAACAAAGTAGCCCTCAAGGAATCCGAACGATGAATTCAGTGGTGTCCCAGCTTCCGCTCGATCCGGTTATCAGGAAAATGCGCGAATCCGATCTGCGCCATATCATCCTGATCGAACGTGAAATTTTTCTGTTTCCATGGTCTCTGGAAAATTTTGCCGATTCTATTCGCGCGGGTTATCTTTGCAGCGTTATGGAAGCCAGCAACACGCTGCTTGGATACAGCATTTTGCTGCTCGGCCCGGATGAGGCGCATGTGCTGACGCTTGGTATCGGCGCGCAATGGCAGAAAAAAGGTCTGGGCGAGAAAATGCTGAGATACCTGATACAGCAGTCGGGCGAGAATAATGCCAAATCGGTGCTTCTGGACGTGCGTGAGTCCAATCATGGCGCAGCCAGGCTTTACAAACAGCTCGGCTTTAAACAAATCGCCACACGCAAGGGCTACTATCCGGCCATGTGCGGACGCGAGGATGCATTGGTTATGCGCTTGATGCTATGAAGGCGCCTCTAAAATCCATACTTCGTTACAATACTTCGTTGCTCACAAAAAATGTTTCCTTACATATCTATCATATGCTGCGCCAACATTTTTTGCTCGCGCCTTGTCTTGTTTAAAACTATGAATTTTTAAAGGTGCCCTGGATACAATGAATACACGGCGCAAAGCCATTCTCAAAGAACTCGGCCTGACGCCGTTATGGCATCTCAGAGCTGAAACCAAAACCGCAATCCAGCCGGAACAATCCGCGCGCCCGATGGTTGAAGTCGCAGATATGGACTGGGAGCAACTGACAACAACCGTAGCCGACTGCACTGCCTGCCCGTTACGGCAAACCTGCACCCAAACGGTTTTTGGGGTAGGTGACAAAACCGCGGACTGGCTCTATATCGGCGAGGGTCCCGGCGCGCGCGAAGACGCGCTGGGCGAACCGTTTGTCGGCCAGGCCGGAAAACTGCTGGACAACATGCTGGCCGCCATCCGGCTCAAACGCGGTGAAAATGTGTATATCACCAACATCGTCAAATGCCGTCCCCCCGATAACCGGAACCCCAGCGAAGACGAAGCCAGACAATGCGCGCCCTATCTCGTCCGGCAGATTGCGCTGATCAAGCCCAGGCTTATCGTTGCGCTGGGTAAAGTGGCCGCACAGAATCTTCTGAACAGCACCGACACCATTGCCAACCTGCGCGGCAAAATCCACGACTATCACGGAATCCCTCTGATCGTCACCTATCACCCGGCGTATCTGCTGCGCGCGCTGCCCGAAAAAGCCAAGGCATGGAAAGACCTGTGCATGGCCAGGGCGTTCATGGAATCGCTATCCTAAGTAACGGTCTGATACCTTAAGAAAGGCTTTATGGCCACCAGGCTCTGCCGCATGGTGGCCGCGAGAATTCTAAAGACGCATTATTTGTCTTTTGTAACAATGAGAGATTGTGTTTGTAGAATTTGAATATAAACCAGAATCTATGCTTTGCTACGCTTACATTTATAGAGAAAAACCTGTTTTTTTTGCCTAAATACCGCAATGAGAAAACCTCAAATAAACGGGCTATATTTTTGAGCGCTAAAGAGAAGCCGCAACTTTTTGGGTCCGCTCTCAATTGCATTGTTAGGCGAATTTCTCTTTTTCAGCACTGGCATCAGAGCACACCTCTTTTAGATTTATTAGCGTTTCGAGAAGTAGGTTTTTTATAAAAATTGCCTCGGAAACATGCACTTGGAGAGTGCGATAAAGAATAGATGCTTGTGACAACTTTCTGAGACTCATTTGTAACTTGTGTTTGTAGTCATCCGTTAGGTATTGACCCCAAAGTATGATTTCTGATTCCATTTTCTTTACGACATGAGGGAGAATCACATCATATAAGACCTTATAACGGGGCCAATCTTTTTCAGTTAAATCTAACACTTCAACCATCGCCACCATGGATCCCCATATTTCACCGGTGGAATAATTTTCAACTAGTTTCCATCCATTAGGAACCAAGCTTAAAAATTGATTTTTCCAAAGATGCGGGAGAAGACCAATTTCTTCAATAGTTGTCGTAACGATATCAATGTGCGTTGATTCTTCGGGAGTTTGCCAATAATTATGAAGTTCTTCGCGAAATGCCTTTATCTCTTTTAGCAAGAAAGACTTCGATTGACTCGTTGTGGAGTCATACTCATCATGATGATCCATGCACAAAAATGCTAAATTATCGAGTTTGTTATTCTCTCTGTTTTTATCCAGATGTGCTATTTGCCCTCGCTTAATTTCGAGATCCCCGTTCAATCCATAGCAAATACAACACCGTCTTCGACTAGCTGTCAAAACATCTGTCTGAATATTTTCACTGATTCTAGTTCGTGTCATTTTTTCGCCTAATACCCCAATATGCACATTATCTTATCTCATTGATTTTTATAATAATGTACCCTTTCTGCTTTCATCACAGCAAACGTTATACTAATCACAGACGAATTCGAACAAAAACCCGGTGCAACACTGTTTTCTGTACACCGGACTGGAAAAATAAGGGTCTATTTGTAACCCTGGTACTTTATCATTTTCACCTTCCAGGCCACCAGTATCATTCCCAGCAGCGCGGATACCGCACTGATCGTAAAGGTAGTCTCTGCACCCAGATTGTCCCATGCACTACCGCTTAGGATTGCACCCAGGGTCCCCCCCAGTCCATACGAAACGCTGGTATAAATCGTCTGGCCCTTTGCCTGATGCCGCCCCTGGAAGAAATGATGCACCAGCATCATCGCTGCCACATGGTGTGCACCATAAGTTGCCGCATGCAGCACCTGCGCACATACAATCACCGCCACCCATTCAACGCCCCAGCCGATCATCAGAAAGCGCAGCACTGCGCACGCAAAACTGAACATCAGGATTAATCTCAGACTAAAACGCCGCATCATCCAGGGCATCAGAAAAAACACTCCGATTTCACAGATCACCCCGATTGCCCAGAGCCAACCGACAAAGCCCTTGTCATAACCGTGCTCTACCAGATAGATTGAGAAGAATGTGTAATAAACACCGTGCGCAAAAATCATCAACAAACTGGAAAACAGAAACGCCAGCACTTCCGGGCGCTGACACAGCTGTCGCACTGATTCCTGGTCCACACTCTCGCCGATTACCTCGGATTCCGGAACGCTGCGCGAAAAAACCAGTATTCCCAGTTTTAATGCCAGCACCACCCATAACAGCCAGACAATTCCAACCCTATCCAGCAGATAACCAACGCCAACAACCGCCAGAATAAACCCCACCGAACCCCAGGACCGAATTTGGCCATACCGGTCGGTTTTATCCCTCAGGTGCGACAATGTCACTGCTTCTATCAACGGCAACGCCGCACTCCAGCAAAAGCTCATCAGCAGCATCGCCAGAAAAATCCAGGCAAAAGAGTGGCCGAAGAAAAATCCAATGAAACTGACAAAACCGCCCAGTGCGGCGAACTGCACCACCAACATACGCCGGCCGGTATGATCCGCCAGCCAGCCCCAGACGGCAGGTGCAAATATCCGCGTCACCAGTAACAGCGACATCAAAATGCCAATCTGCACCGCACTAAAGGTTAGCGATTGAAGATACAGGGTCCAGTACGGCACGAACGCGCCAATCACTGCAAAATGAAAAAAATAGAAACCTGACAGTCGCCAGTAAGGTAAGGAATGCATCAGATTTTGTGAATGCAAAGGGTTCGGGTCTGAAAAACATCAGGATAGAAAAAACGAATGCCCGGTCGATCAGGAAGCAATAACAATCAAAAGGGCCTGACTCTATTCATGGCCCTGCTGACTGGTCTTTCCGCGACATAATGGAAACGCGACCCAATTATCGTTTCCCTCTCACGACGATCAAAAGAACGTTAACCCATGGCCGTATCCAACCATGCAAAGCAGCATCGGGACCGATAAGGCGGTATTGGTGCGTGATGCCAGCAGCGCGGTTTTTTTAGCACTTGCAATGACCTCGACACTATGTTCTTTACCGTCAAGACCCAGAATTTTCTTCTGGTTTGGCCAGATCAGCACCCAGACGTTGAATAACATGATAGTACCCAGCCAGGAGCCCAGACCAATGACTGCCATGCCGTTTGTCAGCATAAACGCGTCCACAATACCCTGCATACCGCCGCCAATCTGGGCCAGCGCGCTAAGACCGGTTAGCCATGTTACTGCAGCAGCCATACGGAACCATAACAGCGCTCTTGGCGCGATGTATTTATTGATTGCGGCAGGTTGCGGACCGTCAGGGTTCGCCAGTGCATCGCTAACACCAGGGACCTGAACGAAATTAAAATAATACAGCAGACCGATCCAGCAGACACCCGCCAACACATGCAGCCAGACCGTTGTATTTAACCCGGCCAGACCATTACCAAACCCGAAAGCAAGCGCAATTGCAAGAATAAAACCGACAACAATGGTACCTTTGACTGATAATAATGGATTCATAGTTATTCCTTGATCGAATATTATTTGAGGTGCTAAAGATAGGGGATTTGCGCATTCAGCACAATACCCAGTTGCATGTGCACAATCAATGAAAAAGGGTCGAATCTGCTTCTAAAATTTTATCTTTGCACTCACCAATTCTGTCAAATGAGCAATGCAGTTTGTCTGTATAAGGCAAAAATGGGCGAGGTTTATACGAGACAAAATTATTATTTATTCTTAATAAACAGACTTGACCCTATTATGAAGCGAAAAATGCTTTATTTAACTTAAATCTGCAGGATCAAGTGTCGATTTTTTTACAGGTTGCGTTTCTGCCACAGTATTGGTTCAAATAAATTAAATAAGATCATTCGGTTGAGATTTTGGCACAGGATTTGCCTTATATTCTTTAAACAAACCAATTGTTGCACAGAGCGATATGAAGCATGATGAAGAAAACGCTGCTTGTCTCCATCGCCCTTTCAGACTTATATTTCGGTGATGCAGTATTTGTGCTCATTTTGTAAATTAGAATATATAAAAAAAGGAAATTTAACCAATGAAAAGATTATCAATTCTAAACGCTATTTTTGTTATTCCCGCCATTTTAATTGGAACCAGTTCCTATGCCGGACTTATAACCGGAGCTACTGCAATTACGGCCAATACTATAGGTACTCTCAATGGGTCAGAACTGAATATGATCAACCAGTCGGGATTATCTGCTGGCTATTTGAGCGGTGTAACCGATTTCGATACATACATCGCCACGGCCCCTACTCACCCGACTAACGATCCCGGCAATGCCTGGGCAGGCTTGGATAGCCCGACTGGACCCGTTTTCGGTTATATTGATTTCGATTTGGGCGCTACCCACGAGGTTGAAACATTTGCACTTTGGACGCAATCGAATGACCGGGCAATTAACGATTTCAAAATCTATGTTGATGGTGTTTTAGGTGGCACTTTTAATGGTGTAATAGGCAATGCACCAGATATAAGTGTACAAACCTTTGATCTGTTAAATGGTCTGGTTGGCGGCTCTGTGCGTCTGGAGGTTCTTTCCAATCATGGTGGTCCTAATGTAAATATTGGTGAAGTCGCTTTTGAAACCGCTGCTGTTCCCGAGCCCTCTATCCTTTTTCTGATGGGCATGGGGCTGGCCGGCTTAGGATTTACCTATCGCCGGAAGCTGCAAGCCTGATTTCAGGTTGTTAAATCGACGCAAAAAGCAAATCTTTCGGAAAAGGGTCGAATCTGTTTTTAAACTTTATCTATATATTCACCGATTCTGTCAAATGAGTATTGCAGCTTATCTGTATTAATCAGACATGGATGGGATATAAACAAAAAAACATTGTTGTTTATTATAAATAAACAGATTTGACCATTATTCCTAACATCCGCTTCAGTCCAACTATCCGGAACAACTACGCTTGAATTAAAAGCGGATAACTTATTTGCAAAAAAAACCAGACAATTTTATTTATCACAGACAGTGATTTTTGTCACAGAAGTGCAAATAGTTTATTGATAAACTATGGCAACGTTGTCAGTTACCTACAGCTAACAATGGGATGCTTCTGGTTAAACACAAAATGCTTCAAATTAATGTACCTGTTTAGATCCAAACAAAGCATTTGTTTTAACCATGATTTACTGGCCTATATTTTTTAAGGAATTTATTTTATTTCTTACCATAAACAATAAACTAGGAGGAACTTCTAATGATTTCATTAATTATAAGAGGTAGAGCGGCATGGGTTGCTAGTATTATCCTAGGAATATTTCTCTTAATTTTTGGTATATTGGGAACAACGGGGGTAATTTCTGCGCTAGCAAGCTCTGGAGTTATTATGAATATTGCCGGAGCTTTATTTATTATTTTTGGAATAGTGTTTCTGATCACCTCTTACGTTATCAAAGAATAAGCTCATCAAGGAATAGTGCTGACATCTCGCTTCAGAGAGGATTCTTAGCAACTATCCTTTACATCAAATAATTTTTGGCAGTCTGGATAAGTTTTTTTATGAATTAACCAACTGCCAAAAGCATTTAACTGCAGAAAAAAGTCAATAAAGGGGCGAATCTGTTTTTAAATTTTATCTATAAATCAGACATGAATGGGATATAAACAAGAAAACATTATTGTTTATTATTGATGAACAGACCTGACCATTATTTGACCATTATTCTTTCAACGAATCATCGCCACCTCGGGATCAACGTATTAACCTAGCCGCCACATCCAGAGCTGTCGGCTGCAGCGTCTTGTCGAGCATCACACTCTACCTCTCTCAGGCTAAATTCTGTCACGGCGCGCAAAATCTCCAGATCATCTTTTAATTTCAAACCTAATTCCGCATGCCGAAAAGCGTACTTGGCGTGTGCAACAGCTGTTTCCCGCATTTCGTCGTGACCAAGACGTGCTAGACAATAAAAAGCCTTCTGCAACCGTACGGTAACTTCCAATATGGTTGCGCCATCCCTAGAAATCGCATTAAACGCATCATCAAACATATCATCCAGCGAGAGTTCAGGAATGGCCACACGATCAAACTCTACACGTTCATTGGAGGATTCGACCCGAGTCTCTGCCCAAAGCGCGAACAAACGCACTTGGGTTCCAATGATATCAATGGCCGTCCCAGGATCGTTGACGGAAGGTGAAAGAGCTCGGCTGGCAATTTCGGAAAGTACGACCAGACCAAAGCGAGGGTCTTCATCAAAAGTACGTTCTCCCCTGATTCGAAAAGCTTGTATAATTTTATTTGAAGAGATTTCATCATCTGATTGGTCCTTTCCTTGAATATAGGCCAGTGGATCAACTGGAGTGGAAAATGATCCTGGAAGGACAGCGACAACAATTCTGCAATTCATTCGCTCAGCTATGGTTTGTAACTTCGCGATGTCTATATGCTGCACATACCCGACTACTTTGGAGCAAACCGGGATTCCCGAATTCGGAGTT
This sequence comes from Nitrosomonas marina, assembly GCF_900110145.1. Taxonomy (GTDB): domain Bacteria; phylum Pseudomonadota; class Gammaproteobacteria; order Burkholderiales; family Nitrosomonadaceae; genus Nitrosomonas; species Nitrosomonas marina. The sequence continues at coordinate 42,120 of NZ_FOCP01000001.1, forward strand.
ACCGTCTTAACAGCGCCCAGAGTGGGAAGCTGGGCGGCACTTCGTAGCGCTGCCGCGGTCACCTCCTCAACTTTGTCAATTGTCGTCCCAAGCCGACCCAATCTTGCGATGCGGTCAACCCAACGCACAAAACTGAGAATGACGATCGCAAATGCAAAGGTAGTGAAAAGAAACAACAAGAACCTGCCATCCGTTTCGAAAAAATCATTAAGGAGGGCTGTCAGACTGACGATGCTAAATATGAACACGCCAATGAATGTCGACAGTGCATTTTGAGAAACATCATCAGCAATAACCAGGGAAAATGTGCGCGGGGTGGCAGTGTTGCTTGCTGATTGGTACGCCGACAACATCGCTCCCACCGCAAGCGCAGCCATCACCAGCATGCTGGTCGCAGTAACCGTCAGCAGCTTTTTTAGGGACTCCAGGCTGATGTCAGGAAACGAATATTCCGGCAGGTCGAGACGATCTGCCAGGCCAGCCACGAACACAGCAATCACTGAAAGTATGCAAGTCGCCAGTGGTTTTATCCAAAGGCGTTCACGAAGCCGATTTAGATAAAACCGGAGATGATTGCGCATAACCCCGACCGTCGCCGGTTCTTGACTCATGTTACCAAGCGAAGATTAGACATTCGACATGACGCAAACTACGGCGTCCCTGACACACTTCGTTGCATGCTATCTCCTTATTTTTTTAGGGTAGCGCGTTGCTTAGCCTTCATCATACCAAACCCTGCCGCGGCCTTATCCTTATGTAAAGGAATACCGACGTTTGTCTGATCCTAACACCCTTTTCAGTTATATTGCAATCTGCCTGAATAGGGGTCAAATCTATTTTTTCATAATTTTATCTACACATGCACCGATTCTGTCAAATAAGTATTGCAGTTATTCTGTAATACTCAAACATAAACATGGACGGGATATATATGCCTGAATAGGGGTCAAATCTATTTTTTCATAATTTTATCTACACATGCACCGATTCTGTCAAATAAGTATTGCAGTTATTCTGTAATACTCAAACATAAACATGGACGGGATATATAAACAAGAACAAGAAAACATTATTGTTTATTATTAATGAACGTATCCTTATTAACATCGTAAAATCCAAAACAAAAACAATACTTGCCTTCATGCCGAAAGTGCATGTAAAATCTACGGTTACCACAAAATCAGCTTTTGCTGTGTATGTGTGGATTGATAAAAGAAATTCAGTTGAAATTCAATTTTAAGGTTAAAAGGTTAAAGCTTTCAGGCAAACGCTAACAGACAAAAAAATATGGTCATAATACGATTGGCACGCGGTGGTGCAAAAAAACGTCCTTTTTACAATATGGTAGTAGCTAATTCCCTGCGCGCTCGCGATGGCAAGTTTATAGAGCGTGTCGGTTTCTACAACCCGAGAGCGACAGGCGGCGAGGAAACCTTGCGTATTCATCTGGATAGAGTCAACTACTGGCAATCCAAAGGTGCACAGGTGTCCAGCACTGTTAAACGATTATTGAAACAGTTTGCAGCAACAAGCAAGGAAGCATCGCCAGATAACGCATCCTGACATAACCCAAGCGTCCATGATTGTCATGGGTCATGTGGTGAATGCGTTTGGCATACAGGGCTGGATAAGAGTTTATCCCTATACAGAAAATGTCGATGGGCTTCTTGATTACTCATCATGGTGGCTCGGAAAAAACAAAACCGGCGATACAGTCAGCAGCGACTGGATTGAAATGCAGCTTGTATCCGGGCGTGTCAACGGCACACTGCTGGATGCCAAATTAAAAGGATGCAATGACCGGGATCAGGCGCTTCAGTATAAAGGTTTGAAAATTGCTATTCCACGAAACCAGTTGCCTGATTTACCGGATAGTGGAGAAGCAGGCTATTACTGGTCTGATTTGATCGGCGCCGCGGTCGTTAATTTAGATGGCGAAAAATTGGGTACTGTTGCAGGATTGTTTGAAACTGGTGCAAATGATGTGCTGCGCGTACAGAGTACTTTACAGGATGCTGCACGAGATACAGCGTCGGACGCTAAGGAACTGCTGATTCCATTTATTGAATCAACGGTTATAAAAAAAGTGGACTTGAAATGCCACGAAATCCTGGTGGACTGGAAACCGGATTATTAAGCTGGCTATTGAGATAAGCGCATGCCGTATGAATGCGATGTAGTCACGCTGTTTCCGGAAATGTTTGATGCCGTCACGCAGTATGGCGTGACTGGAAGAGCGAACAGAAACAGTATCTTTCGGCTGAAAATCTGGAATCCGCGCGATTTCAGCGATAACAGCCACCGTACAGTTGATGACAGTCCGTATGGTGGCGGGCCTGGAATGGTGATGATGGCAAAACCGCTTGAAGAAGCCATCATCAGTGCCCGGAAACGGCAGCAAATGCTCGGTATTGAAAAAACGGAGGTCATTTATATGACGCCTCAGGGGCGACGGCTCGATCACCGTGAAGTCAAACGGCTGAGCCTTTCGCCCGGTATCATTTTGCTCTGCGGGCGATACGAGGGTATTGATGAACGCGTCATTCACCGCCAGGTAGATACTGAAGTTTCAATTGGCGATTATGTATTATCGGGTGGTGAATTGGCCGCTATGGTTGTCATAGACAGCGTCGTCAGACTGATTCCGGGAACACTTGGCGAACCCGAATCGGCGGCTCAGGAATCGTTCGTCAATGGGCTTTTGGATTATCCCCATTACACACGGCCCGAGCAGTATTGCGAAAGTAGCGTGCCGGATGTTTTGTTATCCGGCAATCATGCGCTGATACGCCGCTGGCGCTTGCAGCAGGCTTTGGGAAAAACATGGCTGAAACGCCCGGATTTGCTTAAGCTGAAAGAAAAAAAGGGAATAACGGAAGAAGAAAAAACGCTTCTGGAAGAATTTAAAAAAAATTGCAAGATCAAGTAAATATTTTGCCTTGAAGGAAACTATTATGAACATTATCGATCAATTGGAAGCTGAAGAAATCAGTCGCTTGAACAAGGAAATACCCAGTTTTGCGCCCGGCGACACGGTCGTTGTAAACGTGAATGTAGTCGAGGGAGAGCGGAAACGTGTACAGGCTTATGAAGGTATTGTGATTGCAAAACGCAACCGTGGCCTGAATTCGGCATTTACCGTACGCAAGATTTCCAGTGGCGAAGGCGTTGAACGAACATTCCAGACATATTCACCACTGATCGCAAGCATTGAAATCAAACGCCGCGGCGATGTGCGTCGTGCAAAGCTCTATTATCTGAGAGAACGTTCAGGCAAATCTGCGCGCATACGCGAAAAACTGCCCGCACGTGTAAACAAACAGTATTAACCGGCAACTATTGCTACTTTAGGCGCATTTGCCTTTACTACTAAAAAACCGCATATTTTCAATTCTATATGCGGTTTTTTTTGAAATATCAGCAGCTACAGCAAATCCTTGACATTTTCGGGAGGCCGGCATATTCTGGCCTTGTCGCCTTTGACGACTATTGGTCGCTGCATCAAGTCCGGGTTGTTAACCATACACCGAATCAGCTCGTCTTCCGAGATCGTATTCAAATCCAGATCACGCGCCGCAGATTCGTCCTTGCGCAAGACGTCCTGCGCTGACAACCCGAGTTTTTTGATTAATTCGCGTAACTTCTCAACAGTTAACGGTGTTTCGTAATAATTAACGGACTCGTAATCCTGACCGCTCTCGTTCAGTATTGCCAGTGTCCCCCGGCATTTACTGCAGGTCGGTTTTTGATAAATGGTGATTTTGTCGCTCATGCTGCCTGCCTTCCCTCTTCGTACAACGCCGTGGACTGTTGCGGTGCCCGGCACCAAAAACAGCTACTCCGGCACAACTAATCAATACTGATACCGTGTATCGTATCAATACTTAATTCATTCCGCACTCGTCGGAAATCGATTTGTACGCAGCTGACGATCCCTTCAATCCAAATGTATCTATTGTCTGTGTACCACGTGATGACACACCTTCGACGATCAGGGTATTACCCCGTCTGATTGCATCTGCCAGCTTATTATCGGTTCCCTGGTCAGGCGCCCAGGCAGAATCATCCTGGGTAAACAATTTAAACGTCTGGTTATTGGCCTTAACAGTCACCTCGCTGCCTGCCTTATAAGTGTAGCCCGCGATATAGCTGAAAACATTTTTACTCCCTTCAGCCGGACGATGCGTTATCAATGCAAAAATATCACCACGCTTCGTATAGTCACCTTGGTCTTTTTTTGGCTGACTGACCATATAGCATACCTTGCCGTTGTTTTCCATAAACGTATACGCTGTCCAGTCCCCATGTTGTCCAAGCAAAACAGGCTCCGATGCCTGTGCTGAACCCGCCGCGTTTACCAGTAAAACCATAACCGTGGTGAAAAAAAGCCTGCGCAATTGTCGACACTTCATAATGAAAAACCTTGAGATTGTATAAAAATACCGTGTTTCAGTAAATTAACTGAACCTTTAAAAACAAGCCGATCCGTTTGAACCGGCTAAAAGCAAATTATGAACAGCCTTCCATTTTGTAAATGTAATAACCATCTTTGTTGATGGCATCAGTGACTTCCGGCGGCGCACTCTGGCTATGACAGAAACTGCATTCTTTACTGGTAACAACAGCATCTCCTTCGCCTATGGATGTCAGCCATTCTTTCGCATATTCAATGGCTTTCTGATCATCTTTAACTGCCGTAAAAACATCGAAATGCATAATATGTCCGTCTTTAGCTTTCACATAGGTATCATAAACATGAATCTGCATAGTTTTCCTTAATCATTAAGATTGAATACGAATTACCGCAAAGCCGTATCAGACCGATACAAAAATAGCCATGCGTTTCCAAACGGTGATTACTATAACAATTAATCCGGCAAACCGCCATGATAATGATCGGATTTTCCCGGATTAAACGAAAATGAAAACAGGCCATTCACTATGGCCCGAATATTGGAACGCCGACCACAACCGGATGCCGAGCGCTACTTGCACCCCCGCCCGGCCGATCGCCGCGAAAGACGGCAGCGGGCGGGCATTCAAGCATTTAACCCGGGTTATTTCATCAGGGTCCACCTACTACTTTATCTCAAGATATTATGAACAGCGCTTCCATTAAAACATTTTCCTGCGTGCGACGATAACGCCGTCACGTGTTGGATTAATAAACGCATCAAACTCGGGATCATTGAAAATCATCTGGTTATGCTCGACAATCGCCTCGGTCCAGCCCAATGCTACATCGGTATAGGTTTCTGAGGCGACACGGCCATGCCACAACACATTGTCTGCGATATACAACCCGCCCGGACGGATACGATCGCGCGCCAGTTGCCAGACCTCGGGATACCACCCTTTATCGACGTCGTTGTAGCAGATATCGAAAAGACCATCGGTCTGGACAAAAATTTCCTGAGCCATTCCCACATTGAATTCAATCCGTTCCCACAAACCGGCTGACGACAGGTATTGATGAGCACGGTCTCTGTTTTCACTGCTGCCGTCACTGCAGATAACGCGACCATCCTGGCCAACGGCACGTGCGAACCAGTAGGCGGAATAACCGTAACCGCTTCCGAACTCGAACACCTGCCTGGCGCCAATCATTCTGGCCTGCATTTCCAGAAAAATACCGACAAGTCTGTTTACGATCGGAAACCGTTTTTGTTCAGCCAGTGCTTCCATTTCCAATAAAACAGGGTGATCCGTATTGCCGACTAGTGCACGCATATAACTGTCTATCGCCGGATGCACGGGAATGATTTCACTGGAATTGTCTGATGTCGGTGTCAGTATTTCAGTCATTCTTGTCTCCTTTGCTAGTATTTTCGTTCTTTGGGCTTGGGTTCGATTGTCGTTTGTTGCCACCTGTAATGCCGGAGCAGTTCGGTTTCACACGCTGCCAGCAAACAGCGATCGCTGTAATCACCAGCAGCAGTATCGGTATCCGGCCAAAAATCAGAAAGGTTTCCGTCATTCCGGACAACACAACAAAGCTTATCATACAGACGCCCGCCAGAATCAACCCATGTTGCCTGAAGGTCCGTTGCCATGCCCACAATAAAAACAGCAATGCCCCCAGCCCCAAAACGCCCAGTTGCATGCCGATTTCAATCCAGTCATTGTGAAAATGCGAGGTTTTTTGGAACGCCGGAAGATTCTGATACAGACCCTGCTTGTACTGCACAACCGTCCGATCAAAAAAATGCTCGGGCATCCCGGTGCCTTGCCCCAGAATAGGTTTCTTCGCAATACCATAAAGCCCCACATCCCACAACGCGATACGGTACCCGATGCTACTGTTGAAATGTCCTTGCTGTATGTGTTCTAAATCTGCGCCTGCCTGCGCCCATCGTTCCTGAATCACCGGACTGGTATAGGCAAACAGCAGCAGCATCAGCAACACCGGTACCGCAATCACCGCAAATCTGCTCAAGGAGATTCTGATATATACAATCAGCATAATAACCAGTGTCGCCAGCGTCGCCAGCAAAAACCCCCGCGCACTTTGATGAAACTGAAGATACAACAATCCCAGCGCACAGACTGCCAGACAGAACCGGACCATCGTACTGCGGCAAAGACAGGCAAAATAACATGCCACGATGCAGCCCACACCCAGCAGGGCTGAAAAAGACAGATAAGACATGTTGAATACAGGTATGCCCTGCCTGTTTTCCACCTGCCACTGATACAAACCAGTAAGCAGCACCAGGCAATACCCCGCAATCACGGCACCAGCAACCCACGGCAGCCTTCGTTCGTTCAGCAGCGCCAGAAACGGCACATAAACCAGCAACAGAAAATATTTTGTCCACTTGTGCCGCCCAACAAGCGGCGCTTCGCTCCAGAGCAGGCCCAAAAGCAGGAGCGCGCACAACACAAAAATCGCCTGAACCAGCGGTTCTGCGATCATTTGTTTGAATGTCGCCGCCTGGTCATCAATCAGCCATGCCAGTACAAGTAATACGACCAGGAATTTATACAGAACACTGAACCATAGGCCCGCAGCAAAGCAGACGAGCACAGCTCTAACCAGCATTTCCCGCTGATGTGCAGTTAAATGTTGAAGTCCCGGCACAACTGTTCAGCCAGCGTATAAAAGATAATCTGACTCAGGGTCGCTCAAAGATAAAGCAGGTTTCCCCCCAGTTTTGAGTCGTTTTATGTTTTACCTGAAATCCTGCCGCACTCATGAGTTGCACTGCCTCTTCCTGTTCATTTGCCGTACCCAGCTCTATGATGACCGACACCAGTTGCGGATTCCTAAGCACTTTTTCGGCACCTCTCAAAATGGAAATTTCGATACCATCGACATCGATTTTCATATAATTTGGATACGGAAATCCCCACAAACCGCATAAATCATCCAGCGTGACCCCAAACATTCCCTGTATGTGTGTTGCAGGAATTTTCATATTCCGAACATCTTCCCGTCCAAACTGGGAACGATTTCCTCCAGGAATAAATTTTGGAATATAAAGTTTGGAAAACTCGGTTTTACCAGAAACCGCGACACAATAAGCAGCTATTTGATCAGCAAGACCATTGATATAGACATTCTTGTTGAGCGAATAATAATTATTGCTTTGAGGCTCGAACGCAAATATTTGAACAGATTGACCGTACTTTTTTGCAGGATACAAAGAATACTGGCCGATATTCGCGCCAATATCGAAATAACAGGTGTCCGGCTTGAATTGATCCAGCCAGTCCAGCGTATCGGGCTCCTTGATGGAATAATTTCTGGCCCGCTTGAGTACCCGCCAGTGATCGACCGCAATCCTGATCGGCTGACCCCGCACGGTGGTACGGGTAAAACCACCGATTAACTGATAAAACGCGATCACAATGTTTTTAAAAAAATTCACCAGCATCGATGCCTCCACTTCTGCTTACTGAGTCTGTTCATGCCGTTCGATTTCGGTGGCGGACTCCTCAAGTAATGTCACATAATGCTGCAGAACATTTTTGTCCGGCACATCGAGCATCGCGCTGAAAAAACGCTGACGGTGCTCCTCAACATAAAAATCATCGCAGCCATGGGTTAAAAAGTGATTGATTTTTTCATATACATCATCGCGGCACCTGAGTTCCGTTTCGGGCAGGTAATACGCCACGGTCGAGCGTCCGGCAATCAGATAATCCGCTGCAAGCACGGGTTTTTTGGTCCTGACGGCTTCGAAAACCACGGAAGTCGCCAGATCAATGATGACATCCGCCCAGTCCATCAAATGCGCCGAGTGAGCATGGTCATCAGCGATATGGATATTCGGCAGCTGCGTAACTGACTTGTCCCTGGTCAACGACTGTTTCCAGCCACTGCGGGTATGCGGTTTGATAATGATTTCCGTTCCCGGAAATTCCGCGATGAGGTGTACGACCTCTGCAACCTCTTCCCAGAACGTTGTAAAGTTTGCCTTGCGCAGAAACAGCACGACTTTCAATCTGCTGTCAGAACGCTCTATAGGTGACGTCGGCAATATTTCCGGCAATTTTACCAGCCACTCCTCGCAGAAGCGCGGCGAACCCAGTACAGCAATTTTTTTCTTTTCGAGAAAAGGGCGGAAACGCTTTGCACATAATTCATTGGGAACGACCAGACGATCAAAAATGTCCGCATTGGAAAATACGGTATCGGGGCCAACCCGTCGTTCTCCACGACGAATCAGTTGATTCACATGAGGGCTGTCGCCGTGCGGCAGCGAAACCACGCTTAGCGCCCTGGCGTGCGCCATTTCAATAAGGATATTGATCCACTCGACACTGATAACAGAATTCCGCTCGACCCAGTCAAAGGTAATCACGCCCCCGCGAGCATCTTCGAAACAATAGTTCAGCAAAGCCCCGGTCGCCCGCCGCCACAGCTGCTCGCGACGCGTTTGATCGTAGCGTTTCGCAATCCGTCGGGCGAGCGCTCCCAGCAAGGGAATGCGCCTGACGTTACCGGTCAGCATGTACGTCTGCAATCGCCAGCGGATAAATTGAGGCCAGCCCAGCACTTCCCTGATATGCGCGACGCGCACGCCGGCAAGCTGTTTGAGAAACTGAATACGATAATCTCGCCGGAATTTTGTTGAACCGATCAGCACGACGTCACACGCATGCCCCGATACCGCCCATTTGTAAATCACCGGCGTAATATGGTCAATATCGTTATAATGGCGAAGAAAAAAAAGGACTTTCATTCCCTGGGAATGACTGATGATGAATAGAAGATGACAATCATGTCTAATAAATGCCCTATATTTACAGATGCCTTATATTTGCAGATGAGACACCGGACGTCTCCAACCACGAGCACTGTCAACACCCGGCCAGTGAAAACCGCACCAATTTTACACGTGCATCCCGCTCTTTGCCACATAACTGTCGTAATCCAGCAACTGGAGGCCTATACTTCTGCTGTTATCTCCGGATTCACAGGATTACATTTGCCCAGACCTGCAGATAAACCGGATAATAACACTTGCATTCAAACAGCAAATCTTTAACCGCTAATCCAATCAACATCATTATCTTTTTTACAATCACGCATGAAAACTATCGCCGTCATTCCCGCACGCATGGGTTCAACACGCTTTCCAGGCAAACCCGTCGCATCGCTTCTTGACCGCCCCATGATTGAACATATCTATAAACGCGTAGCGCTTAGCAAAACGCTTGACGCCACCTATATCGCCACCTGCGACGAGGAGATCCGCAAAGTCGCGGAAGATTTCGGTGCCAGAGTCATTATGACCGCCGATACACATGAACGCGCCAGTGATCGCGTGGCCGAGGCAGTTGTCGATCTGGATGCCGAACTGGTTGTCATGGTGCAAGGCGATGAACCAATGACGCATCCGGACATGATCGATGCCGCAGTTCAACCGTTCGAGCAGGACCCCGAGCTTGGCTGCGTCAATCTGGTACGCCGTATCGAGCAGGAGTCCGACTTTCGTGATCCCAACACGATAAAGGTCGTGATGGATCAGGCCAACAACGCGCTGTTCATGTCACGCCAGCCGATACCGACTCTGGCCAAATCCGGTTTCGAACAGACTATCGCCTATAAACAGGTCTGTATTATTCCATTCCGTCGCGCATTATTGTTTCAATACACGCAACTGCAACCTACGCCACTGGAACAGCTCGAATCGGTCGATATGATGCGCCTGCTCGAACACGGTTACACTGTCAGAATGGTCCCGACCGAATTCAACACCCAGGCCGTTGACACCGAAGCGGATCTGGCACGCGTAGCCAAACTGATGGCAGACGATCCGCTGTTATCGCGTTATTGATACCTGATCTGAAACCCATGCAACTCAAAACAAAGCTCTTACAATCTCAGACAACAATCGGCTCCTGGATCACGCTGGGCCACACGGCGATCGCCGAAATCATGGCTTCCGCCGGCTTTGACTGGCTGGTGCTGGACATGGAGCACAGCGTGCTGGAACTGAACGAAGTGCAGACAATCATACAGGTGCTCGACAGCCGGAGCTGTCCCGCCATCGTACGACTGACCTCGAATCATCCCGATCAGATCAAACGCGTCATGGACGCTGGTGCAACTGGCGTAATGGTGCCGATGATTAAATCCGCCGTGGATGCGCAAGCAGCGGTTGATGGCGTGTACTATCCGCCGCATGGCAGACGCGGTGTCGGTCTCGCACGTGCACAGGGTTTTGGCGCCAGTTTTCCAGCTTACCGGCAATGGTTGGAGCAGAACGCGGTGATCGTTGCCATGATTGAGCATGTTGACGCCGTTCATGCCATCGATCATATTTTAAGTGTCGAAGGTATCGATGCCTATATTATCGGTCCCTATGACCTGTCAGGCTCCATGGGCCGCCCCGGCGAACTGGACCACCCCGAAGTTCAGGAAGCCATTACCCATATCCGTGAAGCAGGACAACGCGCCCACAAGCCCGGCGGCATCCATGTCATTGAGCCTGATCCTGAAGCGCTGCAACAACGCATCGAATCAGGTTTTAATTTTCTCGGTTACAGTCTGGACATCCGCATTCTGGATTCCATCTGTCGCAATCATTTACAACTGATCCGCACCTCGATGCAGCAATTATGAATACTTTTGTCATTTCCACTTCCTCATTCGATACCGAGAATAACGCCGTCATTCACCGCCTCGTCAACGCGGGTCTGCAACTTGTCATGAATCCGTACGGCCGCAGGCTGACAGAGGACGAAGCCGCAGCACTGCTCAAAAACGATGTAGTCGGTATGATAGCCGGGGTCGAGCCGCTCACAGCACGTGTGTTTCAATCAGCAAAAAATCTGAAAGTTGTTTCGCGCTGCGGGACCGGTATGGACAGTGTCGACCTCACTGCAGCCGAAAGCCATGGCATCACCGTACTCAACACCCCCGAAGCGCCCGCACAGGCTGTCGCTGAACTCACGCTTGGACTCATGCTTGCCGCATTGCGGCGTATCTGTCTGACAGACCGGCAAGTCCGTGCTAACGAGTGGCCACGCACGCAAGGCGGGCTGCTCGCGGCGCAAACCGTCGGATTGATCGGACTGGGTCATATTGGAAGACGCGTCGCCCATCTCTGCCAGGCTTTTGAAGCGACTGTCATCGCGCACGATCCGCATGTCACACAAACACCATCCGGCGTCGCAAACGTGCCGATGGTGCAGCTGCTTGGAACGGCTGATATCATCAGCCTGCACACGCCTTACACTCCTGAACTGCATCACCTGATTGATGACCAGGCGCTGGCACGCATGAAACACGGCGCCATTGTCATCAACGCTGCCCGCGGCGGTCTGGTCGACGAAAACGCACTTAAAGACGCGTTGGACAGTGGCAAACTGAGTGCAGCTGCACTGGATGCATTTGAGCAGGAACCATACCAGGGCGCGTTAATCAAAAACGACAACCTTGTATTGTCATCGCATGTTGGCTCTCTGGCCAGAGAAGCGCGTCAGCGCATGGAACTGGAGGCCGCAGAAAACCTGCTGAATGGACTTATCAAAACAGGCATCATTCATGACGCATAACACCATTTCGAAGGACCTACCGTTTTCCAGCCAGACTGTCATTGTTTTCGGTGCCAGCGGTTTTCTCGGCAGCCATGTCGCCGACGCACTCTCGGCCGCCGGTTATCGGGTGCGGTTGTTTGACCGCAGCGCTTCGCCTTTCCTGAGACAGGGTCAGGAAATGATCACCGGCGACATCATGGATATTCAGCAGGTCATTGATGCCGTCAAGGGCGCAGACATCGTGTACAACTTTGCTGCCATCGCTGATATTGATGAAGCGCATAACAAGCCCGTTGAAACCGCCACCATCAATGTGCTTGGCAATACTCATGTACTTGAAGCCGCGCGGCTTGCCAACGTCCGGCGTTTCGTTTTCGCCAGCAGTGTTTATGTTTACTCGGAGTCCGGCTCGTTTTATCGTGCCAGCAAACAGGCATCCGAGCGCTTCACAGAAACTTATCACGAGCGTTACGGACTCGAATACAATATTCTGCGTTATGGTTCGCTGTACGGACGGCGCAGCGACCGGCGCAACGGCATTTACCGCATGCTGCATGAGGCCATCACGCACCATTCGATCACCTACAAGGGCAGCGGCAATGCCATACGTGAGTACATCCATGTCGAAGACGCCGCGCGCATGAGCGTACAGATCCTCGCGCCGGAATTTGCCAACCGGCATTTGATCCTGACAGGACAGGAGAAACTGCGCATTCGGGATGTCATGACCATGATTTCAGAGATCATGCCATGGCCGGTCGAGCTGCGTTTCGATGAAGCCAGCACCGTGCACCACTATGAAATTACACCCTATGCATTTCAGCCGCGCGTCGGACGCAAACTGGTGCTCAACGAGCATGTCGATCTCGGCCAGGGATTGCTGGACTGCATCCGTGAAATCCACCAGGTGCTGGAGCATGCGGATGAAAACGACGACGCCACGCCATCGACTTCCGACAACCGGGCCTGACAATCATGATTGCCATTACAAATTTTGAAGCGATTATCTTTGACTTTGACGGCGTCATCGCCGAATCCGGCGAAATCAAGACACAGGCGTTTGCCGAGCTGTACCGCCCATACGGCGAAGCAGTCGTCACCGAAGTCGTCAGATACCATACTGCAAACGGCGGTTTGTCGCGATACAACAAATTCCGCCACTTTCAGCAGCAGCTGCTGCACAAAGACCCGCTGACATCCGAAGAAGAAAAAGAACTGGACCTGCGCTTCTCCGAACTGGTCGTGGAGGCTGTAGTGGCAGCTGACGCCGTACCTGGCGCCTATGAGCTGATTCACCAGCAGAATGACCGGATTCCATTATTTGTCGCTTCGGGCACGCCTGAGGTTGAACTCAAAGTAATCGTCGAACGACGTGGCCTGACGCCTTACTTCAAACAGATACGTGGTGCGCCCAAGCTCAAACCGGTGCTGATCGCTGAAATTCTGTCCGACCACGCGCTGGATCCAAACCGTGTATTGATGATCGGAGACGCCCTGGCCGACTATGAGGGTGCGCAGGCAAACAAAACCGCATTTCTGGGGCGCGTGCGTCCCGGCGATGACAATCCTTTCCCACCCGGTACGCCGATAGTGCCGGATTTACGCGCACTTGTGATCTGAATTACCGCGCGTGCAGAAAATACAGCGAAATACCTATACAACCACTGATGCACTCGCCGAAGGCTTTGCCAATTATGCAGCCGAGGTTCTGCGCACCGCACTGACCCGGCAGCAAACGGCCAGTCTCGTCGTTCCCGGCGGCAGCACCCCGCGCGCCTACCTGCCCGCCCTTGCCGCCCAAACCCTGCCGTGGCACCGCATTGCCATCACCCTAAGCGATGAACGCTGGGTCGATACCGGATTACATGACTCGAATGAACATCTGGTCAGAGCGTGTTTGCTCAAGCGTTTGAATGTACAGCCGCATTTTACCGGTCTCAAAACCCCGCACGACACACCTGCAGCGGCGATTCCGGAAATTGAGCAGCGCCTGAAAACGCTGCCTCAACCGTTTACATTGACCGTATTGGGGCTCGGCGAAGACGGCCATATCGCTTCACTGTTTCCGGGACTGGAACTACACAAAACGACTGGAGTATCGACCAGTCGCTGCATTGCTGTCTCTCCGCCGCTGGCTCCGTCGCACCGCATAAGTCTGTCACTTGATGCGCTGGCCAACAGTGCGCAAATTGCACTGGTCGTCACAGGTAAATCCAAGCGACAACTACTCGACAGGATTGAGAATGTTGCCGATCCGGCGATACCGTTGGTCTGGCTATTGCAGCGTGCACGAACGCCGGTAGCGGTTTTTGAGACGAATTGATTACAGAATAAAAAGACTCACAACGTCGGACAAAGGCAATCATGGGAGTTTTCTGCACGAACGTTGCAATATCATGTAATTACGTATAAAAATGTAAATTACATTTATTCAGATTGTAGTTTCTTCAAGCTGAATGAAATAGTTTATTATGCTAAGGTTCATATATTCTTCATAACTCATTACTAAAAAACTTTTTGACTGCAGCAAATCGGTCATGCATGCTTTTGCAAATAAATCCAGGCTTGTTCAACAACTCGCATCAGCCAGGTCAAAAACGCTGAACAGGACGTATATCGGACAACGGCGTGACATTCGCTCATTTCTACACACACACCGCAGAATCGATAACCCGGTTAAAACCGAGCCAAATGGAGCAGGTTCAACGCGCGGTCTGAGTCCGGAAGCGGACAACGGCGAAATTATTCGCGGTCGTACGACCGGAGAAATTATCGGTGACATTGGACGGCCTATCGGCACGGCACTGGGAAATGTGGCTGCATCAACCGCAAGCATGCTGACAGGAATCAGTATTACCACCACTACCAATCAAGGACCCACCTGGAACAATCATGGCGCTTTTGTATGGCATGTCGGTTTCAACACCACCGGACGAACAGGCTGGATTATTCAGGATGTCGTCAATACCTGGCGGGCAAAAGATGCCCGGGGCAATGCTGTCCCAAGCCCGGTTACACCGCATTTTCTGGAAGCCTGGGCAGTGGATAACACCGGCAAAGTAACGCCGAGCATTGGCACAGACAACGATTACTGGGACAACCCGAATCTGGTCGCAACTTATGGCGCCGTCGAAGGGCATCTGGCAACCAGAGCAAAGCTTTATTTTACAAAAACAGATCCCGCTGCTCAGGGTTTTATCAAAAACAATCCGGCCACTAACGCTGCCGGCCTGTTATCGTCAACCACTACGCCGGCAAACCTTGGCATTGTCCGGTTATATCGTTACGCGCAAAGTACCTGGGACTCAACAGGGGCTGCACCCATTCATTTTGGCTCTGCAGGACCGTAGACACGGCCAGATCCAGAATAACCTTTCCTGATCATTTGGCTGGTCATTAATTAATAATCGCGGGTTTGACAAAGAATACGGGGATTTGTATATTTTCACTTGACCGTGTTTGTTCTTTCCACCACGGACTTGCGCGAATGGCGAAAATAATGGAGGCCATGGACCATGCATACTGGTTTTGCAACATTCGCTTCACTGGCAACAACGACCAAACGGACTCGTCCGGCGTGTCACAGCCTCACGTCAAATCAGCATTCTGCTGTGCGTGCGATACTGCAACGCACCCTCGTGCAACCCATTTCAAACGCCCCGAACCAGACTATTCAGAAAAAGATAAAAATCGGACCGCCCGATGACCGGTATGAAAAAGAAGCGGATCGCGTGGCCGACCAGGTGGTATCACAGAACCCCGGATTGAGCACCGCAGTTCTGCAAAATACGGTTTCGACCAACGTACAGCGGCTGTGCGATGAATGCGAAGAAACACCACAACAAAAAGCGATGGACGCAGTTTCCGAAGCTCGCAATCCGAATGGAATCAGACAGAAAACATTCCCGGAGATTCCTTCACTTACAAAACACAACTCGAACGGGCGTCCATTGCCTTACGCATTGCGGCAATTTTACGAATCACGCATGGGGCGGGATTTTCGCGATGTACGGCTGCACACCGACAACAGCAGTACACAATCAGCCGAAGCGATCAATGCCAGAGCGTATACACTGGGCAACCACATCACATTCAACCGCGGCCAATATCAGCCGGGTACGACGCAAGGCAGGCATTTGCTGGCGCATGAACTGACACACGTTGTTCAACAGGGAAAAGCGGCACCAAAAAACACCGCTGAAAATTTATACACCGGCGGCGCAGCTCATGAGACCCATACAGTCCGGACAGCTGTCGCGGACACTGTGCAACGGGCCTGTGGCAGTACTGCAATCGGCGCACCAGGCGGTTGCACGCGTTCGCCTGATTACGGCGTTTTCAATCCGAGCAGTCCGGTCTATAAATTTGACTTTGATTGCGATACTTTCAAACCTGGCGAAGACATCAACCTGGAAAATGATCACCGCGGACTGCCAATCGGTACGCGATTTGCCGTGCACGGCTTTGCCAGCGTTGACGGCAATCCGGGCTACAATCACAATCTGGCCTGCGCCAGGGCTTTGGCTGCTGCAAATTTAATGATGACACCAGGTCCTTTGGGACTGAGTATTTCTGTTGGGAATATCGATGTCTTTAATCATGGACCAACACCCGGTCCGGTGGATGAACGCCGCAGCGTGACCATCGAACACAACGCACCGGCACAACCGGTTCCGCCCGAGGAAAGACCGCCGCTGTGCGGACCGGACGCCACGCAATGGCTGATCGATCAGATGAATGCAGCGCGCACCGACGCCGCCGTGCTTGCAATACAGGCGGACATTACCGCGGCTGACGGAATTGCGAGAAGACACGGCATCACGGCGCATCAGGTAGCCGAGGGGGCAACGACATTGCGCTTATTGGCCGAAGAGGCTTTACTTCAGGCGCAGGGAAAGAACCCTGCCCGCAACCCGACAATTAATTTACAAATTGCCGCTGGCAGTGTCTCGGGAGCAGCTGTTTCCAGGGCGCTTCGCGCGCATCCAATCGATGCGCTGACCATTGCCAATCATATTAACAACGCGGCCACTGCCTGGGCCGCACTGGTGACCCATGGCGCACGTTATGACTTTAAACTGAATCCCGCGCAGATGCATTTTCCCCGGACAGCAAATTGTCCCGAAGAAGAATGCGACCAGGGTGAAGTCGGTATCATCACCCTGTGCCCCGGCATGCTTCCGGAAAACTGCTACCAGTCCGATTTACCGGGAAACCTTTTCTTTTCGCGAATAGGCCAGTTTGCAGGATTCAGCGAACTGACCCTGCAACTGGGCTCGCAATTCGCCGAATTGCTGGATACCGTTCCGCGTCCCGCCCGACCGCATGTGACCTGGGATTCACCGGAAGACACAAGCGCGATACATGTGGCATCTTCACTCACGCTACCGTTAACGCGATCCTCGCTGTGCAGCATCCTTGCCGCCCACCGCGGCAGCCTCTCGCGCCGGAATGGCTGCCGGGACTGCACTCGATTGACAACGGCTGTCATTACCTAGGATTAACTTCGAGAACCGGCGATTATTGTCCTTCAACCAGGCAGCATCCCGATTTTGAAACTCATCATGCTTAAACCACACTTCAACATGTAGATAATCATTCCCTGCTCGCTTTTTGTTCGTCAGAGACAGAAGCTTTATACCGTGGAATACGCCCGAAAACTGATTGCGCTTTGATAACTGCCCCCGGTTTCCGATGTTTTCGATTCTGTTAAAGGCCGAAATCAACAATCCGAATTACCAGCAGGAAATTTTATTGTTGCGATTACGCTTTTAGTCAATAAATCTGGCATCTTACGCGCTTCATTTTACTCTATATCCAGATACTGGATCCTTACTTGATGGTTACACGCTGAAATTTGAGCTGAGCCGATATTCTATCCATGCCAATCCAAACAAGATCAAAAATAAAGTTATTGATTGTTATCATTTTTGGCGCCGCATTGTTCAATTGTACTTTTTCAACTGCTGGCTATATTAATAATCTGCAAAGCTGCTTTCGATCGCGTAATCTGGAATTCGGCGGCTGGATCAATGGTGGTGTCACATTCAATCCAAGTCAGTCAGACGGTTTTAACGGCCCTGCGCCTTGCCGTTACTAATGAAGCGTTCTTCTTGCAATACCAGCCATGGATACGCAGCCGCACACAGAAAATTATTGGAACCGAAACATTACTTCGCTGGAAGCACCCGGAATGAGAATAGTCCCTCCAAGTCGTTTCATTTCTCAACTCGAAGAATCGACTCTCATCATACAGGCAGGAACCTGGGTAATCAGGGAAGCATGCCGCCAGAACAAATTATGGCAGGATCTGGGATTCGAACCATTTCGCATATCGGCAAACCTCTCATCGCGGCAGTTTCGTAGTGAATCCCTGGTAAACACTGTACGTTCCGCCCCCGCCGATTCCGGACTGGAGCCGCGCTATCTCGAACTGGAACTGACTGGAAATCTGCTGGTGGACAATACTGAGCACGCCATTTCAACCCATGCATGCTCTGAAGGAGTTCGGTATCACCCTGTTCATTGATGATTTTGGCACCGGTTACTCGTCACTCAGTTATCTCAAGCGCTTCCCGTTTGATTGGTTAAAAATAGATCGCAGCTTCATTACAGAAATTGCCTGCAATACCGAGGATGCAGCCATTGTAGAAGCCATTTCAACACTGACCCAAAATCTCGGTATCGGACTCGTTGCGGAGGATGTTGAAAATATCAATCAGGCCACACTGCTGAAAGAATACGGGCGCAACGAAATGCAGGGCTACTATTACAGTGGGCCATTTGGTCCCAATCACCCGGCCAGTGTAATCATTCTGCAATACTCATTGATGTCGCCTACCAAAATAGCCTGACCCATACCGCTGAGTAGTATTTCTTGCCGCCAGCTTGATGGCATGGACGATATACGCCGCGCAAAAATGTTTCTGGAATGTCAATCGCGAGAAGAATCCATAGAATTTATTGATCAACATTTTTCAGCTAGCGAACACAGAAAGCAATTCTCATTTCAAACTATTCCGGCAAATCAAAATTTACTTCTCGTCTAATTTCGAGTTTAAAAGAACAAAACCAGAAGAGTCAGTTAATTTGCAGGTATGGATTATTTTAGAATTTTACAGTCTTTGCTAGCTGTCAAATCTATCGTACCTGATAGAGAATAAATAACCCCGCCATATAAAAAATCAAAACCAGTAACGAATCGATATTCATGCCAAAAAATTTCAATTTTGGACGTATTGTAATTCCAATACAATAAATTGATGTCAAGAGAATACCACCAACCAATGCAACTGAAGCTGACAAATCAATATGATTTAAAACCGGGCCATCTGAAAAAAAAGCATCCACCGGGAGTATCAGAAACGTCATGATCAGGTTACTTCCAAAAATATTGGAAATCGCCATGGTATGGGCTTTCACCCTGATTGCAGCAATGGCTGTACTCAGTTCCGGCAGTGACGTTGTCAGCGCCAATAAAGAAACTCCAATGAAACTGCTGCCCAGCCCGGTCTGATCGGCCAATGTCTCAGCAACATAAACGATAAACACGCCGCACACTAATATGGCCACCCCTGCAGCTACTGAAAAAAGAATCAGTATGTGCAAAGACAGATTATCATAATGATTGCTCCGTGCCTCTCCACGCTCCGGCTGTTCATTTGGAAGGTCAACCGGGCTCCAGGTATTGCGGTCCTGAATTCTCCAAAGTAAGTACATAAAGAAAACATACAACAGAGCGATTAAAATGCTGCCAAGTCCGATATGCGCTACTATGGGTATATCACCAATGTAACTTATCATAAGCAGTATCGAAAGCGATGGAATCAATAACAAACCGGCTACTAATACCGAAAGATTGCGTGGCGCGGAACTGAGCACGCCTTTTATGATAAAAATTTCGGCGATGGCCAGTACGGCCAACTGCATCATAATACCGCCGAACATATTGTTGATGGCAAGCGTACCGTTACCTGCAGAGACTGCGGTAATACTCGTTACCATTTCCGGCAATTCGGTGATTGTAGCCAGAAAAATAAGCCCCATAAAAGCACGTGCGATTTTCGTCTGCTCGGCAATCGCATCAACGAAGTATGACAAATACGTGCCGGATGTCCATATCGCACCGGCAAGCACAACAAAAATCAATAAATTGGTTGTTATTGAAAACGCTTCAAACAATGAACCGCCTCCAGTTTCCGTATTCGTTATAAATTTTGCCGCGCGGCAGGCACAGCCCGATTAAAAGCAAACCGCAGACCATACTGGAAATCAGGGAAACTGTGCTTGTATCGAAGAAAAACGGGGTAACCAGTAATGCTGTTCCCAAAGGCAATATAAAAAAACGAAATGCGCGGCCCGATTCGGCCAACGCAGTAACGGTTACCGTCAGTACCAGTGAACCAATCAAATGATCGGCATTCGCCATGCCCGCCTCAGTGCCGATTGTCACACGTGTAAACATCAGCCAGACCCCAACAGGAATGCAGAATACCAGGTTCCAGGGTAGCGTCACGCCTCCGCCGAGCATTTCCTTGATAATGATGGATGGTTTCTGCGCAAAATCATCCTCAACCGTTTCCCATTTACCTTCATCTGTATCGCCCTGAAAAAAGACGCGCAAAAGAGAGCGGCCTTGTTTTTTTCTACGGTAAAGAAATTCGGTGGTGGCTATCAATTCATCCAAAGAATAAGGAATCTGTATCAGCATCGCGGCCGCAGCAATTAAACATAGCGTGCACCATGTTCCAATCAGGATAGGTTGGATAATGATAAAGAAAATTGAAACAATACCGAGTGGCACTATCATAATACCGAACAGTATCACCAGCCATGGCATGGTACGCCAGCGTCTGGACGAACCCATAATTCCGGTTAGTATTTCGAGCGCGTAAGTCATTGCCCCAAGTCCAGCATCCGGTACCGGCCAGGCTTTGGAAACCGAAGATGTAATGATCTCTTCAGTACCATTTTTTGGGTCCTGTAGCGAACCTGAAAAGAAAGGTTCCCACACACTATCGATATGACCCAGCTGATAAGCACATAAATAGCGGGATATAAAAAAACCGATAAATGCCAGAATGATGATTGGCAATCGCTGAAACCAGCTAGATGGGGAATAGGTCCATCCTGGTGGTATGGTAGGCCCGGTTTGGGCGGCAACAGGTGAAATGCCCGGTACCGGTCTAGTCAAAACTGCAAAGCCCATGACAAGCATGCCAACTATTGTATCGTTTAAATAAGCAGCTGCCGTTGGCGCCCAGAAAATTAACGGTGCCCCAAGCAACCAGAGTCCCACTCCGCCACAAAGCCAACGCGCCAGACCAAAACGCCAGGATAACGAAACAAATGAGAGCACTAGCAGCGCTATACCAGATAAGACATCGCTCCAGATCATTGCCTGTGATTCATAACCCAGCGTATAAGGCGCCATTATCAGCCAGCCAGCCAGACCCATATTAAGAAAATGCGCCCAAATATTCTCGCTGTGCTGGCGGCGATAATCCGATTCGTGCTTTTCTCTGATTCGGTCTGCATTTTTATGTTTCTCTTGTGCAGCCCGCACCCAGTCTGGCTCCGTTATATGATTTCTTTCATACCAGGCAGCAGGGTCTTTTTTGAGACTGGCAACAATACTTTTCAATCCATCATAAATGCGATGTTTGGGCTGCCAATCAAGCAATTTTTGTGCCTGAGTAGTATCCAGATCGTAATGATCGGAAGCCAGATCAATCATAAATGGTTTAATAAAAGGCTTTTCACCACGGTCGATTACATCAGGAATAACGGGCTCTGCTTTTTCCTCCAACCACGCGCCCGATTTTGCCAGAAATTCAGGCATATCTATGGTTTGCCATTCTTTTTTACCAAATACCAGATACCCGATCCTATTTTGCAATTCCTGGTAACCCATCACTTCGCTTTCACCCGCGAGCATGATACTGTTTTCCGGCAGTTTCTTACGCCTGTCCACCACTTTCTGAAATAAAGCCACCATGTCTTCTTTATGGATAAAAGCCTGGCCGGCCATCAGGTCGCCCGCATAAAGATGGCTCTTGAAGTCGCGTTCATAAATTCTGGAAATCTGATAGGCTAATGTCGGTACTGCACTGTCATCATCATATACACCTGCCAGCCGCAAAATGGTATATGGCATTCGACCGTGCTGCTGCTTGATGATCTCTTCTGCTTCGGCTTTGGATTGTGGGTATGCCCAGCCTGGATTCAGCGGCATATTTTCATCAATTTTCTGACCAGGTACCGTTGGCTCATGGACCAGCATGGTACTGGCATAGACAAATCGTTCAACATCGAAATCTTGAAGAAATTTCAGTAAACGCCGGGTTCCGTCAACTGTTACATTCCTATACAGTGGGTGGTGCGCTCCGGTGAAATCATAGTAGGCCGCCAAATGGATGACGGCCGCTATTTTTTCTCCATGCTGCGCACGGACAGTATCCAAAGCTGTTCTTACAGAATCGTCAGACGTCAGGTCACATTCAATACTGGCTTCTGCCTTTTCACAGGGATTGATATCAAACCCAATAACCCGGTATCTTTGTTTCAAGCTTTGACTGAGCGTTTCGCCAATATTCCCGGAAGCGCCTGTTACAATTACGAATGGTTTCTGTCGGCTGGCCATTACTCTATTTACCTCTCTGATTCAATGAATTAACAGATTGATCTTGAAGGGTGGATTTTGTACTGCCGCGTAATATGCCGCGCTGGCTCCAGAGTTTTTGAATAATCAAAAACCCGGTTTAATCATTTTGAAGCGACTTTGTCGTAAGAGTTACGATACCAGAGATATCATAATTTTTGAAATCTGTAATAGAAACCATGCATGTTGTATTCATTCACTGCACGGGTCAGAATCGGCTTCGGAAATGGCCGGTAAACACCTCTTATCTTCTGTCAATCGCCAGCCAGATAACCAATTTAAATCATCGCAAAAAATAAAACCCGGTATTGATTCTCATATCAAACTTTAGATTTTGAACGTAAATTGTATTAAAATGCGGCACATTATTTTAGGATTATATAATCTTATTCAACAGGTTATCAATTACCTACTTCGTAACAGCTTTGGAAAAGCTATTTTCATACTCACCAACCAACAAAACATCATTATTTATATGACGCTGCCCACCTGCCGATTTATGCTTAAATTAACACCAGAATCCACGCGGCAGACAACTCCAAAATGAGCGAAACAATCTGGTCTTTCATTATTGTAATGATCTTGCTTACTATGAGCGGAACCATGGCGATGGTCCGAAAACGCAAAACCCCTGAAGATTATTTGGTGGCCAGCCGCAAAGTAAATCCCTGGCTCACGGCACTCTCGACTGTTGCTACCAATAACAGTGGTTTCATGTTCATAGGTATGATTGCCTATACCTACCGTTTTGGTTATGAATCTGTCTGGCTTATGCTTGGATGGATACTGGGCGACCTTATCGTTTGGATTTTCATTCATCCACGTGTACGCAGAATTTCCGGGAATGCCAACATAAACACATTGCCATTGTTAATCGGGACCGAGAATAATAGCGTCAATCGCTTGATAGTCGTCAGCGCTGGTCTCATTACCATTGTTTTCCTTGGAATCTACGCGGCAGCACAGTTGAAAGCCGGCAGCACTGCGCTACATGCATTATTTGGCTGGGAAATGTATGTTGGCGCACTTATCGGCGCTTTCATTGTGATCGTTTATTCGTTTGCTGGCGGTATACGCGCTGACATCTGGACCGATGCTGCGCAGTCTTTTGCCATGATTATCACAATGCTGGCAATCCTGATTGCCGGATTTTTCAAAGTGGGTGGGCTGTCTGCGCTGACAGCGAATCTAGGCGCCCAGGATCCGGCACTTGTTTCCTGGTTTCCACAAGAGCTGCAGTTTGGCGTGTTTGCATTTATTACCGGCTATATTTTTGCCGGCCTTGGCACGATTGGCCAACCACATTTGATGACGCGCTTGCTGGCTATCAAATCAGTCGACGCAATCAAGCGTGCACGCATATATTACTTTATATGGTATATCATATTTTTTGCCGCCTCTATTGGTGTTGGCTTGTACTGCCGTGCGATTATCCCAGATCTTGCCAATTTGCCAAGTGTTGCAGGTTTAAAAGAACCCACCGAACTAGCGCTACCAGTGCTCACTATGCAGCTGCTCCCGGGAATTTTTGTCGGGGTCGCCCTTGCAGGGCTATTTGCCGCGACAGTCTCCACGGCAGATTCGCAAATTATCGTGTGCTCGGGCACCCTAACCCAGGAAATTTTCCCGCGTTGGAAAGATTCTTATCTTGCCTCCAAGCTTGGCACGTTTGCTATCACGACCACCGCACTTGCGATTGCGCTTTTTGCACATGAAGGGGTCTTCGGTTTGGTACTTATTGCCTGGTCGGCAATGGGTGCAAGCCTCGGACCAGTTCTGGTTCTTCGTATGTTTTATCTCCCTTTGACTGCGCCGGTTGCGCTTGCCATGATGGCAGTTGCGATTATCACTGCAACCCTCTGGCATTTTTCAGGATACGATGACGACTTGTTAAAGATCTTCCCGGCTACAATCGCTGCACTGTTAATTTATCTGTGCTGGTACGTGATGAATCACGTTAAACTTTTCAAGTAAACTTTTTTACTTCTTTTCAACTAGAAAAATAACTTCCAGGCATTCAGAATCACACACAAAAAACAAGTTGGTAACTGATTCTGTTTTACGACTCAGCACCAAAAAAGACACGCCATGTTTGAAACTTGAATTTTTCCGATAAGAATCGGACAGGATATACGCATTAAGTTCTAACAAGAACATTTTTCTGCATATCTTTCCACACAAAACAGCAACAGAATCAGCAACACAACTGATTGGCATGGAACAGGTTTAAGATTCTAATTAAATGTATAATATTTCTAGTCAATGCTGCTCATCACCATTTCGAATCGAAAATTCAATATCGCTCAACTGTTACAACTCATCCCGCAGCAAATGATGCTATACTTCTGCCGTCATTGATGCTTTGAATTCACTCATCATGCCCACTGCGCCACAACCCTTGAATTACGCATGAGTTTAAAAACCAGCACGTTGGCACATGCGCGCAATCGCCAGCTGCAAAATACGCTGAATGACCTGATCAGACAGGCCAGGGAAAACGAAAAAAAGCAAGAGCTTTACGAAACCCTCGGTTTTG
Source organism: Nitrosomonas marina (assembly GCF_900110145.1). Classification (GTDB taxonomy): domain Bacteria; phylum Pseudomonadota; class Gammaproteobacteria; order Burkholderiales; family Nitrosomonadaceae; genus Nitrosomonas; species Nitrosomonas marina. Next base: position 67,307 of record NZ_FOCP01000001.1, read on the forward strand.
AAATTATCGCTGCCGGTTCTCCGAAAGCACTGCTTGATCTGCTCCTGACAGAAACAATTGTACGCTGCCAGCTTGATGAAGCCGTTCTGTGTCTGATTGATCGTCATAGAGATATCAAACGCCTGTTTTTCAATCACAATGATGAAATTCGCGTGCTATACGAAAACAGGCTGGTGATACTGGATTGCGTCAAAGAGACCGGATTTGTCGACTCTCTGACCCGTACGCCGTTACTTGGTGCCGCACCGTTAAAAAATTTCCACTGGATGGCTTCCGGCTTGAAAACAAGCAGCCCGTTCAAAAGCGCGGCATACCTGCCGCTATTGAGAGGCAACAGCATTATCGGCGCGCTATTTCTGCTGAGCCACGACAGTAACAGGTTTCCGAAAGATGCAGGTACGCTTTTTTTGCAAAAACTATCCATCATGGCCGCTGTTGCCGTGGAAAACTGCCTTAATCAGCAAAGAGTCAAGGAGATCAGTTATCAGGATGTGCTTACCCAGGTTTATAACCGGCGTTATTTTGATTTGCGCTTCAAGGACGAAATTGAACGCACGCTGCGTCTGCAGGACGACCTTGTCTGCATGTTTCTCGATGTTGATTTTTTCAAAAAAATAAATGACACCTATGGTCACCAGACAGGCGATAAAACGCTTATACACATTGCGAATCTGATAAAAGAACATTTACGCGCCTGTGACATAGTAGCACGCTACGGCGGAGAAGAATTTGTGGCTGCGCTGCCGGCGACAACTCTGCAGCAAGCCCTTGAAATCGCCGGACGCCTGCGCGAAACCGTTCAGTCAACGGCCCACCACTTGGAAACCGAGTCTTTTCATGTCACCATTTCAATCGGCATGACGCACTTCAAAAGTCTGGGCTCGCTTCAGCACCAGAACCGACCGGATAGTGAACAGATTGCCGCCCTTATGCTTGACTATGCGGATAAAGCACTATATCAGGCAAAATCCGAAGGCAGAAACCGGGTTGTGGTGTACGATCCGGACATCGTCATCACTTAAGGACTTTTCCCTGCATTGCGCTTGTTATACCAGTTTTCAGCAGTTTTATTGAAGGACTGGCATGCATAAAGATCGTGCGATGAGCCCCGCACCTTATCTGCCATTTTGATATCGTCCAGATCGATTTCCAAAAATCAGCCAGGATTTTCCAACGTTCCAACTACAATTCCAAATTTTTGTGCCCGTCTTCATTACGCTGGGATAAATGCCATTATGCCTGTTCAATAACTACGGTCACTCTATGTTGGCGATACTACGCAATATTATTTCTGATCCAGGTTTTACAATCTATGAAATCCTGGTTAGCCTTGGTGCCTGCCAGTCCGTTGTTCTGAATCACCTGTTCCCAGGCATATCCGACCTGCCTTCTTGTTCTTCCGGCAAAGTTGACTCTTGTGGCGTTATTACCGTTGTATTTGACGTGATCCCCGAAATGGATATGCCATCCGGCGCCGATACCCGCATCGAATCTTTTCTGGATGACCTGGTTACCGGATATCTGAAGCTGGACGGAACCAGTCTCCAGCTGCGTCGCGGAATGATTGGGCACAGTGTCAGGCACAGTATTGCGCATCGCTTCGTTCGAAGAAGCAATTTCCAATGACTTGTTTCCCATCACATCTGCTTCACGCTCCAGCGCGTGATCATCATTCACCGGCACGCCTTCTTTCAATTGCATCGTTGGTTGAACCCGCCCCTGGGCCTGCTGCACCACATGCCAGGCCTCGTGCGGCAAATGCTGTTCCTGCCCCGTGGCCAGATGTATATCGGTCCCTTGCGCATAGGCAAGTGCATTCAGCTGCGCCGGTTTGTCGGAATTGTAATGCACGCGTACATTGTCCATGGAAATGCCGGAAAGTGACTCGATCCCAGTTTTGAGATTATCCGGCAGGCCGGTGTTATTCGATGGTGCATCAGGTGTTTCCTTACGCTGCAGCAGTTTGTCGGAAACGGACTTGCCCTGCAGGGTCTCTTCTTCAAGTTTTTGTACCGTCATGGATTTCCCTTGCAGCAACTCTTCGTCTTCCATGCGCTGCAAGGTGTCGAATTTACCCTGGACAGGTTCATCTTCCTCCATACGCTGCGCAGCATCGAATCGTCCCTGCATCAATTCATCTTCGGGTGTGTTCTGCAATTGTGCAGCAGCATTGCCTGCGTAATTAAACCGGTTTCTCTGTACAGTCATGCGGGGGCTGTTATGGACCGACTCAGCCTCTCTTCGTTGTGAAACAACGCGTGGGCTGGCAGCGATGCCGGCAATTAACCTGCGCTGTGCAATGGTTTCTGTACGTGTATCTGCAAGACCGGGGGTATTGACTGCGCGGTGATTCCGACCTGCACGAGGACTGTTGTTTGCATGGCGGTTGCGCTGTTCCAAATCAGGCGATACGACTCGTCTCATACCTTCCTCCGTTAAAATTTACATTCAACAGGTTGCTCATGCCCGTCTATGCCGCTACAGCAGCAGCCCAGGAACGGATAAAGTTATTTGCGAATATTTTGTCACGTCCTGAACAGATAAGCATATCATGTTGCGATAATACCGGCAGCATAGAATATGCAGACAGCTCCCGGGTGCACTACTGGCCTGGACAGACCGTCCCTGTATCAGCATGTGCTGCTGGTAAATTCCTGACATACCTCTGTAACAGACAAATTAGATATCAGTCACAGCAAGTGCCTGCTCGATATCGCCAATAATATCGTCGATATGTTCAATACCAACGGATAAGCGTACCAGATCCTGACTTACCCCGGCAGCCGCCAGCTCATTCTCATTCAACTGCCGGTGCGTGGTCGATGCAGGATGACACGCCAGTGACTTGGCATCGCCGATATTTACCAGGCGCAGAATCATGTTCAACGCATCAATAAACTGTACGCCGGCGTTAAACCCGCCCTTAATACCAAAGCTTAAAATGCCTGAAGCTTTTCCACCGGTAATTTTCTGACAGGTCTGGAAATACGGGCTATTGGGCAATGCCGCGTAATTAACCCATTCGATTTTGTCATGATTTTGTAAAAACGCCGCCACTTTTTCGGCATTTTCACAATGTCGTTCCATACGCAATCCTAATGTCTCAAGGCCCTGCATAATCAGAAACGAATTAAAAGGTGATAATGCCGCCCCCATATTTCTCAGGGGCACAACACGGCAGCGCCCTATATACGCCGCCGGACCCAAGGCTTCAGTATACACCACGCCATGATATGACGGGTCGGGTTCGTTCAGCATCTTGAATCTATCTTTATGAACTACCCAGTCAAACCGGCCGGAATCGATAATCGCGCCACCGATACAGGTCCCATGCCCGCCAATGTATTTGGTCAGCGAATGCACGACGATATCTGCACCCAATTCAAATGGACGGCACAAATACGGCGTCGCAACAGTATTATCGACAATCAGCGGTACGCCAAACTTGTGTCCAATAGTCGCCAGACGTTCTATATCAACTACATTGCCTGCCGGATTGCCGATTGATTCGCAAAATATCGCTCGGGTATTTGCATCTATCGCCTGCTCAATCGCATCAAAATCTTCATGCGACACCATGCGAACGTCTATGCCCTGTCTGGGCAGTGAATGCGCAAAAAGATTATACGTGCCGCCGTACAACTGGCTGATACTGACAATATTCGTACCCGCGTCGCAGATACACTGTATTGCGTACGTAATTGCTGCCATGCCGGAAGCCACCGCAAGCGCACCCACACCACCTTCCATCGCCGCCAAACGCTGTTCCAGCACGTCGGACGTCGGGTTCATGATACGCGTGTATATGTTCCCCGGTACTTTCAGGTCAAAAAGATCGGCGCCATGCTGCGTGTCTTTGAACGTAAATGAAGTGGTTTGATAAATCGGCACCGCTGCGGCGCGGGTTGTCGCTTCAGACGCATACGCGTGGTGCAAAGCCAGGGTTTCAAGTTTCATGTTTTTTCTCTGCTTTATAGGTTAAAGATAGATTTCTTGTGCGCACCTGACGCACCCGTATCGCTCTCGAATTGACATTTTTACACCGAAAGAAAAGGGATTGAACAATCCGTTTCCTTTCTCTAAAAATAAAAGCTTCCTTGTTGAAAAGTTGTATGATCATTGATTCCGGAGATGAATGGAGTTCACATCCCGTCCGGGCTCAATCGTCATTCAGATTTTTGGTACCGGTCTTGGCCGTCGGTTCTCGTCGATGGCAACGTAAGTCAGTTCTGCCTCGGTGACTTTGATACAGATTTCCTCACCACCTTCGCGCAACCCGCGTTGAGCGTATACCGCCACATCGACGGTAATTGAAGTGCGGCCAATTTTGATAATGTCGGCGTAAAAACTGACAAGATCACCAACCAGCACAGGTTGTTTGAACACAAAGGAATTGACAGCCACCGTTGCCACACGCCCGCGCGCGCGCCGAATAGCGGGTATTGTGCCCGCAATATCGACCTGCGACATGATCCAGCCGCCAAAGATATCTCCAGCATGATTGGTATCCGATGATTTGGGTACCATGCGCAATACCGGCTGTGCCTCCGGCAAAGGAACATGAAGTGCCGGATCACTGTTGTTCTCACGCATAATTATTTTCTGCCATAAGTTTGTGATTGAAAAAGTAATGAACAAGCAACTGCGTTTTCATTGTCACACATACACTGTCAAACCGGACCGCCATTTTCAAGCCATTTCCTGCTATCGTCCGTCAGAACCTGTTTACAGGCCGCTTCGTAGAGCACCAGTTCTTCATCAGACAATACTTCGCGCCACCGTCCGTTGGTGCCTTTGTGGAGAAAAGCGGCCGCCCCGCCCTTCCAGAACTGACCGCCCCCCGGCGCATACAAGTCGCCTTGTTGTTTCATTTCGTTAAATGACACGGCCTTGATAAGCGTATCCCAGGCATGATCCGGCACGTCAATCTCCAGAAATGCTGCCATGCGCCGAATCTCTCGTTCTGTATCTGCCAGCATATCGCTGTAATGAAACAGTTGGATATTTGGTAAATGACGGTAAGGCCACCACGACTGCACATTAGACAAATGTGACCAGTACGGCCAGCCATCGCTTTCCCATTCAAACGCGCCACGTGTCATCCAGTTTTTCCAGAAAACATGAATATCTTTCGGCGGCGGAGGAAGTTCGTCGCCCTGCCGGCCCGGCAGATGATTCATCAGCATGAATGTTTCTTCTTTCATCGCTGAATAATGATTCCATAATGACATAAACACATCACGGGCATCACGGGCGATATAAAGGTATTTGATATCCTGACGATACGGCAGGCCATCCAGCGGCAGGTGTGTCTTGATAAAACGACGGTGCTGCTGCGCTTTCAGCTTGTTCAACACCACTTCGAGCGGCACTATCCGCATATCCAGCCACGGCGACATATCAAAGGGCGGAGCAGGAAAACGACCGCCAGGAAAAAGCAGATGCGCCAGAATTGCCTGTGTCCAGGTAGTGCCTGCTTTATATGAAGTCGCAATGACGATATCATCGTTCCGCGGTTCAAAGTAGTCCCAGCGGGTGCTGTCCATATGATGGTTCTGATATGTCCGGGTGCGTCGAGGCAGATTACTCATCCTGTGTGTCCTGTTCGAGAAAATCGAAATAATTTAATAGAAAACATGCTGACAGGCAAATAATCCTGCTTGCGAATAAAGCGCAGCCAATTACACCAGATTGCGTTTAATGCGGCGGTTCCAGTTTCTGGAAAAAATGCGTTTATCCGTTTCATAAGCATCAAGTTCTGCATCCAGAAAGAAACTGTTTTCGTCACAACGCAATACAGTCCGCGTCACGGTTTTGACATGCCAGTCATTTCGCTTAAGACCCCTCGTCCACAACGTTTCACCCCGTGCTGAGCTGAAATCATCACCCTGGTATGAATACCACTCTTCTGCTTTGCGCTGCACCGTCAAATCGATTTCCTCCAGCTGGTAAACGCCATTGTCGTTGATAACTTCCAGTATCGAAACATCCTGATCGAGTTCACGTATTACACGCCAGTTATGGCGCCCTTCAGTTATCTGGCGTTGCCCGCTGCTTACTGATCCCTCGGCCTCTGAGAAGCTAATGCATTCTTCCCGCTGCGAGCGTATCGGCAATATCAGCCGGCTGTTTCCAGTAAAAATTTTTATCTGGGTTGATTGCGGTGGTGGCCAGGCGAGCGGAAAATAAGAGGTGGAGATCGCGATGCGAATACGGTGACCCGCCGGAAATGTTTGCGCTACATCATTGAGCTGAACGCGTACAGAATAGCGTTTACCCGGCTCCAGGGGCAAAGGACTGGCATGGCTGTCGCGGTGTGTAAGATTCAGTAATCCGTAGGTAATACGCGTTACTTTATTGTCCGGTCGCATATCAGACAGGCGGACTGCAATCATGGCCACCGGCTGATTTGCCGACACGTCCAGCTCGAGTACGGGTGCACCCAGTATTTCAAGCGTATGAGGTAAAAAAGCTGAGGTAAACACCAAGGCACCGCCATCTTCTTCACGCTGGTCATGCGGCAAATCGGGTGTTGCACTGTAGGAGCACCATTTGCCGGCAAACAGACCGTTGCTCAAAGGTGATTGTAGTGTCAGCTCATGCTCCACTGTTGCCTCATGCTCTTCAACCAGACGGTATTCATCCAATGTGTAAACCATCGGTTTGATATTGGATGACGGCCAGCATGGCTCACTGATCCAGCGCCCGTAGCGCTGATGATAAAAGGTAGACGGTGGCATGCTGTCGAGCATCCATGCGCGCAGCATGGGTTCATTCATAATCCCGGTTTCCTTCTGCTTTAGCCATTGATCCCACCAGCGCAGACATTCCCGCAAGAAACCGATTGCAGGCCCGGGCACGCCTAAATGTGGATATTTATGACTCCACGGTCCGATCAGTCCCTGCCGCGGTCCGGGCAGATTTTTCAACAAACGGAACACTGCGTTTGAGTATCCGTCAGCCCAGCCGCTTACCGCCATAACAGGAATCTGCACACGGGAAAAATCTTCGCAGACAGAACCATGTTGCCAGTATTCATCCCGATGCTGGTGCTGCAACCAGGTATCGAGCCATAGTCCACTGTTCTCAAGTCGCTCGTACCACATATCGCGCCATTTGTCGCCGACAGTAACTGGATCGGGCGGCAGCGAATTATAGGCAAACATGGTTGAAGCCCAGGAAAGATTGTCGCCGAGCAGGCAGCCACCCATATAATGCACGTCATCTGCATATCGATCATCAGTAGAACAGACGCTGACAACCGCTTTTAACGCGGGCGGCTGCAAGGCGGCAATCTGCAATCCATTGAAGCCTCCCCAGGAAATACCGATCATTCCGACATTTCCATCGCACCAGCACTGTTGTGTCAGCCACGCAATGATGGCAACGCCGTCATCAAGCTCGCGCTGCAGATACTCATCGCGTAAAACGCCTTCTGAATCGCCGCTACCGCGAATATCTACACGAACACAGGCATAACCGTGACCCGCAAAATACGGGTGCATGCTTTCATCGCGCAAACGGACACCGTCTCGCTTGCGATAGGGAATATATTCAAGTATGGCAGGAACCGGATGCGTATTCGCAGACTCGGGCATCCAGATACGTGCGGCCAGCCGCACACCATCCGGCATTTGAATCCACTGATGTTCAATGTGAAGTATCCGACAAGGGAAGTCTTCAACCGTTTTCATAGGAATACACCTTTGTTCAGCAGTCAACTGACGGGATCGAGTTCGATCTGCATCGCTTTTTTCAAATCACGGTATTTTTGCAGCAATTCCTGTTGACTGTTACCCGCAAGAAAAATAACTGCGATTTCATAGCTGTAACTGTCCTGGTCCATAAGTTCCGACAAACGCATACCACTACGCACATGCAATTGAATGTTAGCATCGGCGTATTCATGTTCGAGTATCTGAAGGTCCCGCGCTGAGGGAACATGCCGTATATACGCGTCATGATAAACACGCCACATAAATTTTGCTGCTATTTTGTGTTTTCCCTCGCGACGTGGAAAAACCGGTTTTTCTCCTAATCCCAGCTCCAGCATGACTTTCTGATGTGTAGCGCCATCGACATCGCGAAATAACGGGCAATGTGATTTCGAAATCCGTGTATTGATCTCAAGCAACCAGATCCTGTCGTGACCAGCTTTATTAGATTCCCAGTAGTACTCGATATTAAACGGACCGTTATCAAAACCGATATGCTTGAGGAAACACTCTGTTGTAGCGACCATTTCCCGCTGGATACGCACTGGAATCGTTGACGGGTACTGATAACGCGCAAAGCTGGAACGATGCTGTCCTTCACGAATCGAGTCGACAACGCCATACACCGTCATTTCACCATGATAAACATAACCTTCGAGCGTGCATTGTCGTCCTCTGGAGATAATCCCTTCCACAATACAATAATTTCCATCCACGGCATCGATTTCGTCTGGTAGCTCAGCAAATTGCAACATATAGTTAAATGGCCGGGAAAAACGGAAAATTTTCTTACGGATAATCTGCAAAACCTGATCGAGCTCAGTTTCATTACGCACTTTAAAACCCAGATGAGAAGAAGCTGATTTGATCGGCTTGATCCAGAACGGGTATTGAACTGTTACAGATCGTTTTGCATTGTCGGCGAACGGATTGATGGCACAAAAATCAGGAATATAATCGGGAATAACTTTTTTTTGTTCCAACCGACACCAATATTTATGTTCACAAATAAGCACTGATCGATAGCTGGGCGAGGGTAAACCAAACGGTTGCCGAAGTAGCGGTAGCATTGTACTGACTGGAAAATCCCAATAGCCGACAATTGCATCGATTGATCCCGGAAAGGCCTTTAAACGCTCCATCGCACTTTTGTGAATATTTTGCAACGAATATCCATTCCAGCCTTTAACCTGTTGATGCGTAAGTAATTCATGAAAACAATAATCTTTTGCGGAAGCGAGCGCCTGCATTTGACTGATATTGAATTCGTCCGCTCCAAAAACGAAGATATTTTTAATACACGTATCATGCATCATGATATTTCACCCATCTTCCTGTAACACCGTCTCAGTCGTTACGATAACACATACCCGCATGGCATTCATGGACAAACCAGCACCACTCAAATAAAACGGATCACGTTCCCGCAACCGTACCAGTTGTGACGTAAAATCTATCTGCAGGAAAAAACTGAATACTGTAGAGAAATTTGAAATGGCACACGGACAACAAGTCTAACAGGCTCCAGAATAAAAAAACGGCCGGTTAAAGCTTCAGTCGTTTATATCAGCCATCATCAAGAACACCGGCAAGAATCCACGCGTCAAAATAATTCGCGGCTACATCGGGGAATCCGATGAAAAGGATTCTGTCAGGATTTAACTTGACGTTGAGCTGAGGTGTTTCGTCGATGTTCCTAACGATGGTATGGTGCATACTGAATACACCTCCAGAAACCGTAATTCCCTTGGGACGTGCCTATCTCTGGGTCCGTCAGGAGGCCCGGATTTCCCATCATGGTTCCTGATATGCTCTGGAAAACCCAACAACGATGGCCACCGAAGAAGAAGGTTCGGGAATAGAAAACCCGCTCGCTATCATCGCAACTCCCTTTGGCAGACTCTGACTGTTTTTGCTATCCATGGACAAGTCACTGACTCAATCCCGGCCTTCTACCAGGACCGACAACAAGCGCAAAGGAAAAATCCTGATTACCGAAGGACTGCATGACCCCGGTATTGCTTCGATCCTTCAGGCAACCAAAAGCCTGCATGTTGAAGTCATATCAATATTGATCGGAGAAAACTGCCATCCTTCACTAATCTGTGACCTTAATGCCAATACCCTGTCTATCAACGGGAAACAAATACAGGCAACGGCATTGTTCATGCGGCGCAATGTTTTTTTCCGGCAACATCGATGCCGCTAACGCCGATTTCCGTGTTTCTTCCTGGACTACAGCCTTGAACGGCTGGCTTGTCACCACAGCCCTTATTCGGATACTGAACCGTCAATGCATAGGACGCTTAACCATAAAACTGGAAACGCTGTACTGTGCAAAAGCTGCTGGTCTGCAGATACCCGTCACTCTGGTTACAAATGATTATAAATATTTTAAGTCGCGGAATTCAGCTCATGAAATGATTGCCAAGACTGTTACTGACGGCGGTTACGCAGAAAACATCCATAACCTGATGGAACAAACGTAGTTAAGAAACGGCATAGCCGTTTGTCCTGCAATTGTGCAACGCAAGCTGACCCGGACCGATCTGTGTATTTACGCACTGGACAAGATCTATTTCGGTTTCCATATTCAATCGGATGGTATTGACTGCCAGAAAGGCACAGAACCGTAAAATCACGCGCATCCAACGACTCTCCGATACCCTGTTAACCGGCCTTGATCAGTAAATGAGAACCTTGCGAATGGAGTGGAGCGCTGCAGATTTCAAATTGAACCCGGTAACAGGCGAGCCGGTATTTCTCGAAATCAAATCACAACCCATGTTCTCGGTTTTTGACTGAATAGCGCATGGGGATATTTCAAATGCTATCGTTGCCTATCTGTCAGAAAAAAGTGGCTGATTATTATGCCCGGTACTGCATTCAGGTATTTGCTTATTGGGCTACTATAACCGCCATCCCCAACTATCATAGCTTTGTTGTTTAAAACAGGCGACAATGATTAACAATCACAAATTTTCTGTTTTTGACATTACTATGGAATCGCTTTTTGACGCAGCTCAACGCTGTTTGAACGCTCGGGAAATAGACCATAAGCTGTATTTAACCAATCAAACCGCCCAAATGTGGCATCAGGAACTGTTATCAATCGAATCCCGACAGGTACCCGAACCCATTGGAGAGCCCGGACGCCCGGCGAAGCCAGAGCTGGTATTACCGGCCAGTGTGCCCAAACGTCGACTAGGCACGAAAACCGGGCTTGTCTCATTAATTCATGCTGTTACACACATTGAGTTCAACGCCATCAACCTCGCCTGGGACGCGGTGTATCGTTTTCGCCAGCTTCCTGCGCAATTTTATAGTGACTGGATACGTGTCGCCTGCGAGGAAGCCCAACATTTCCAGTTACTGCGAAATCGCTTGCTTGAACTGGAGCACGATTACGGCGACTTTCCAGCCCATAACGGCTTGTGGGAGATGGCCAGAAAAACGGCCTTTGATCCAATGGTACGTATGGCCCTGGTCCCGCGTGTACTGGAAGCCAGAGGGCTAGATGTAACACCGGGCATTATCAATCGCCTGCATATCGCTGGAGATGAAAAAACCGTTGCGATACTTGAAATTATATTGCGCGATGAAATCGGCCACGTAAAAATCGGTTCATACTGGTTTCAGTATTTTTGCAATCAACGACAATTGAACGCGGACCGCACATTCAGCGACTTGCTCAATCAATACTTCACGGGACAGCTCTCGGGCCCGCTTCACTATGAAGCGAGGCAACAGGCAGGTTTTACTGAAACCGAGCTTAAAGCACTCGAAAGCATGAAACGCTGAAATCCTGGCAAGTTTTTTTCCACATGGATTGTTACCTGAGCATCAGCATTCTGAGTTGACCATATCGTTGATACGATTTGCCCAAACCAGTGCCTCCAGTTCCAGTTGTGTAAATTCTGTCATATTGAGGAATCCCAGTTCCGACAGTATTGATGACACTGTTTCGAATTCACCAATTTCATGTGCTTCAATCAGTGCCAGTTGGCGGCCCAGATAACCTCGCCTTGACAACAACGCATCACTCATATCTTTCTGGATACTCAGCGTTTTAACGAGCTCGGACATTTTCATGCCCAACAAGGTATCCAGTAACGATAACACACCCACCATGAAAGCACGGTCATGATGATTCTTGTCATGAGGCCGGTCTGCTATTGCGATGAGCTCGAGTAATTTTCCACGAACAGATGCGGTCTGAATAAGTGCATCCGATGTACTGCCATCTTTTTGTTTGGCAGAATAAAGCAGAATCTGCACCCATCGCTGGAGCTGTTTTCTGCCCAAAATCATGATTGCTCTTTTAATCGAATTTACCGTTCTGGCCGTACCCGTGGCAGCAGAATTCACCATGCGAAGCAGGTTGTAACTCAATCCAGGTTGATACTTAAGCTCGTTCTCGATATCGACAACCTCGCTGTCTTTGACAACGAGCAGCAATAGTTTCAGTAGTGACAGTTTAGATGGATCAATACGTTTTCCAGAAATGATCTCGGGTCTTGCAAAATAAAAGCCCTGCAACATATTAAAACCCTGCTCGATGCATTTCCTCGCTGTTTCCCGGTTTTCAACTTTCTCTGCCAGCAATAAGACAGGCCACCGTCTCAGTTTCTTGATCAGCCTGACTAACTCTTTACTCTCCAGCTCGCTAACATTAACTTTAACCACATTTACCATTGGCATTAGCCTGTCCAATCGCTCATCGACATACACCACGCCTGTCAAAGCGATCTGATAACCCTTCCGCCTTATTTCCTTGCAGCGCTTTATGAGGGCATCGTCTATTTCAACACTTCTAAGAATTTCGAAAACAATCTGGCTTTTAGGCAGCAAAAATACAGCGTCACTCATTAAAAATTTGGCATCAACCTTGATGAAGCCGCGCCGTTTGCCCATGACTTTCTCAATACCCAATTGCCCGTAGGTATCGATGATGACATTCGCCGATGCCGCCCGGTTGTCCGTAACACGCACTTTATTCAGCTGATTGGAACGAAACAAGAGCTCAAATGCAACGATGTTCTGTTTATTGTCCAGTATCGGAAGCCTGCCTAGAAATACTTCATTCATTCATTGTTTGTCCTGTAAACGCGCAAGCTGTAGCAGATTCTTCAATATTAACGTTTTAAGCTATATTTACTTGTTACGCACAATCTGACACAGAACATGCGATTCGTTGATATCGAGCAGGAGTCTAACCGATAATAAACTCGCAGGATTCTTCGTTTAAGGAATGTTTATGCCTTTATTTATCCGTTTTAGCACTTTATGCGACTGATCGCGCTTTATAAAAGCACCCGCACAATGTCAGGAAACATCATGACGATTACCAGCCCAATCAACTGCAAAATAATAAACGGTATCACGCCGCGATAAATATGCAACGTACCGAGGGATACCGGTGCCACTCCGCGCAGATAAAACAGTGAAAACCCGAATGGCGGCGTCAGGAAAGAGGCCTGCAAATTCAGTGCAATCAGGATACCGAACCACAGTGGATCAATATCGAGTTTCAGCAGTACAGGCGCTATCATGGGAACGAAAATATAGGCTATCTCGACAAAATCAATAAAAAATCCCAGCAAAAAAATGACGATCATCATCAAGACAACAAATCCCCATTGGCCACCAGGCAGATATTCCATGATTTGTTCAACTGCGTCATCGCCACCCGTATAAGTAAAAACCATTGAAAAAAAAGTTGCGCCAGCCAGGATGGTAAAAACCATGGCACTGATCTTTGTCGTTTCCATCGCAACCTGATGCAGCATGGAAACGCGCAGGTTACCGCCAAGCACAGCAAGAATGATTGCGCCTACGGTACCCATCGCTGCTGACTCGGTAGGAGTTGCGATACCTGTTATCACGGTGCCAAGCACCACCATCACCAATGTCAGTGCAGGAGCAATTGCAAGGAATGCCTGCCAAAATTGTTTTGAACTTATCCGGGATGCCCGCGGAATGGCTGGAGCGATTTCCTTTTTAAAATAAGCTGCCGCCAGACAGTAAATTATATACAGCAGAACCAGAAGCAGGCCGGGGAACAATGCAGCACGATAAAAATCACCCACGGGCTGGTGCAACACATCAGCCAGAATGATCAATACGATCGAGGGTGGAATGATTTGGCCCAATGTACCCGAAGCGCAAATCACACCACAGGCAAGCCGCTGATTGTAGTTATATTTCAGCATGACAGGTAAAGCAATCAGCCCCATAGTCACAACCGAAGCACCCACGACGCCAGTGGATGCAGCAAGCAACATGCCAACAACGACTGTGGATACCGCCAATCCACCGCGGATGTGCCCGAACAGCAGTCCCATAGACTCAAGCATTCTTTCTGCGATGCCGGATCTTTCCAGTACCAGCCCCATGAAAATAAAAAGCGGTACTGCCATTAACGTGATATTGGTCATTATTGCGTACAGGCGATACGCAATCAGCATAAACAGGTCTAGTCCTTCAGCGTAAAGTCCGAAGAATACAGAAACACCGGCAAATGTAAAAGCTACAGGATAACCCAGTGTCAGCATCAACAAGCAGACGACAAACATGATCAAACCGATCATGATTTTTTCCGATGTCCTGGGGTGCTTTGACCTGGATCTAGAGAATCACCGGCAAGTAAACGAATATTTTGCGATATAACCGCGATCGCCTGGACCAAAACCAGAAAATATCCAAATGGCAGCAGCGCCTTGAACGTAAACCGGTAATGCAAACCGCCAGGGTCGTTGGATACCTCCTGAGTTTCATAAGAATAAGCAACAAAATCGAATGAGCTGTACAGAATCAATGTACTCATAGGAATGACAAAAAACACTGTTCCGAACAAATCAATCGCAGCCTTTCTGCGAATGGAGAGTTTTTCATACAATACGTCTACACGCACGTTTGCATTTTCACGCATGGTATATGCCGCGCCCAGCAAAAACACAGCAGCAAATAAATGCCATTCCAGTTCCTGCATGGCAATTGACCCGGATTCAAATGCGTAGCGCGCTATCACATCAACGAACACGACAGCAATCATAAGTATACACAGCCAGCCAGCCAACCAGCCAAACAGACCGGATATTCGACCTATGTATAGCTCCAATTGACGTAACTTCTGCATAACGGATATGCTTTAGCCACCAGCGACGGTCATATGATCAATCAGAATAGAACCGCTTAGTTTGGAGCCGCGAACGACGACGTCGTTACCAATTGCTGCGATTCCCAGGAACATATCTTTCAGATTGCCTGCAATGGTGATTTCTTCGACGGGAAAACTGATCTCACCATTTTCTACCCAGTAGCCGGACGCACCCCGCGAATAATCCCCGGTCACTGTATTGATGCCATGTCCCATCAATTCGGTTACCAGCAATCCTCTGTTCATTTGCTTCAGCAGAACGTCAAAACCCACTGGCTCACCGTTTTCTATCATCAGGTTGTGTACACCGCCAGCATTGCCCGTTGTCTGCATACCCAGTTTTCGTGCGGAGTAGCTGCTCAGGAAATAGCCCTGGACTATGCCATTTTCAACCACATTTCGTGTCGCCGTGGCAACGCCTTCGTCATCAAAAGCGCTGCTGGCCAGCCCTTTGGGTAAATGAGGCCATTCACGTATATTGATATTGCCGCCAAAAATTTGCTGACCCATGCTGTTCAATAAAAAGGTCGATTTACGATACAGGTTGCTCCCGCTGACAGCTGATGCAAAATGACCAAGCAAGCTAGCCGCGACCGGCGCTTCAAACAATACGGGTACTTCGCAGGTCGGAATCTGGCGTGCTCCCAGACGCGTAACAGTGCGCTCCCCTGCTTTTCTGCCTATTTGCTCGACAGATTCCAGATCTTGAACATCACGTGCTACGCTATACCAGTAATCCCGTTGCTTGGCGCCATTTTGCTCGGCAATAGCAACACAACTCATGCTATGCCTCGAATATGGGCACCCCCCTACAAACCCCAGGCTGTTGGCATAAACAAACTGCGATTCATCCGTTGATATACTAGCACCCTCAGAGTTGGTAATCCGTGCATCAATTGCAAAAGCGGACTGTTCGCAATTTCTGGCCAATTCGATGGCCTTTTCTACAGGTAAATTCCAAGGGTGGTACAAATCCAAATCAGGGAAACTTCGGGCAAGCAGTTCTGGGTCAGCCAGTCCTGCACAATCATCTGTAGCGGTATGTCGCGCTATCGACAAAGCGGCACTTACTGTTTCACTGATCGCTTGTGGCGTAAAATCCGATGTGCTGGCATTTCCACGCTTCTGCCCAATATAAACAGTAACCGAAAGCCCTTTATCGCGGTTATATTCTATGGTCTCGACTTCATTTTTGCGAACCGTTACCGTTTGCCCGAAACCATCGGAAACATGCGTTTCACAGGCACTGGCACCGCCACGTTTGGCATGATCCAGAATATCGCAGGCAATTTGCTCAAGCCTCGAAAAGGTATTTGAAAATCGAGTAGGTTGCTTTTCGGCTGATAACGTATTCATAAAATTATTTTCTGTATTGATTAAATTATTATTAATTCTCTAGACTGATTACTGTAGAGACAGATTTGAAGCATGACATGCAAAATGCTACTGTGAAATGAATTGCTAATCTACAGGCGCATTATCTGCACGAGTGCTTCCTTGATATAACAGGATTATACGCAATATTACAAAAAGAACAGATTGGGTTCGTGTTAATAAATAAATGTGGTTAGACTTTGATCTAAAGGTTAAGATGAATCGCATTCATTCTAACTTACACAATTAACGTGCAAAACACTGCTGATAAAATCGACAAGAGAGATGATAAACCCAGTAAAACGCAGCGCAAACTAGCGATGCATTCATTGCAAAAAACTGGGGAGCAGCTGGTCACACTGAGTGATAACCAGCTTGCCGAGCTGAATTTACCTGAAGACCTGCATGAAGCAATCATAGTTGCGCGCCAAATCACCAAATTTGGCGCACGCCAGAGACAGATGCAGTTTATTGGTAAGTTGATGCGGCGAATTGATGTTCTTCCGATTGAAGAAAAGCTGAGAGCCTTGCAACATAACTCCTCCCATCAGATAGCTCTGACACATCTGGCAGAGCGCTGGCGTGACCAGCTTTTATCCGACAATGAAGCTTTAACAGAATTTACCAGGCAATATTCAGGTGCTGAGACTACACAAATCCGGGTGTTAGTGAGAAATGCGCGCAAAGAAATAGACAACAATAAAGCACCTAAAAACTATCGTCAATTGTTTCACACATTACTCGAAACGATTAAAAACGAACGAAATTCACTAAATGACGATATTAGCTAGTGCTCTTTCAATATGATATTGTCAGGTACAGCGTTATCGTGGTGTTATGCAGCAAGGCACAGTACACGGGAAAGGGTTATTCCCTTTTCAAGTACTGTAACGCGGCTGCAGGACACCACGGTAACGCCCGGTGGGTGCGCTTGTCAGCGCCCATGGACTGTGTTGTGTCTTTTGGTAATAGAATGACTATTTCCTGCAAGACACGCCTTGCCATAAGCGCTGACAAGCGCACTGAACCCGGCAATATCATATTGAAAGAGCACTAGTCATCCTTGTTAAATTTTGCGGCATCAAGAATGGACCACAAATGAATAATGCCGCCTACAACTGCTGGAATAATCAAAGTGGCAAAAAAGTAATTAGTGCTGACTACAACGAAAAACAATAATGCCGATAATGCACGTCCTTGAACTAATTGACCTAATCCAGGGATCAGAAAGCTGCATATTGCCGCGAGCACGTTTCCACCGGAACCTTGCCTTGTCATAATATACGCTGTTTTGTCATGGAGTAATGCCGCAAGAAAAGTACTCAACGATTGACGCAATTCCAGCTTGAGATCATTTAATGGCTGGAATTGTTTGAAACTTCTAAACAGAGAGACTACGGCAAAAATCCGTAGTCTCTGTATTCGCTAATTTAAATATAGATGTAGTGATCGACAAGCAATGCTACAAACAGTAACGCAAGATACAAAATGGAATAGCGGAAAGCTTTCCGTGCCAGCTGATCACTGTAATTTCTGTAAATTTCTATTGCGTAATACATAAATACCGCATTTAACGCAAGCGCACTGATGATATAAATCATACCACTCATTTGCGTTAGATATGGAAACACGGTGATGATACAAAGAATGATTGTATATAAAAGCACATGCAATTTGGTAAATTGATCACCGTGCGTAACAGGCAGCATTGGCATACCAATGGATGCGTACTCATTCTTCCGATAAAGAGCTAATGCCCAGAAATGGGGTGGCGTCCACGCAAAAATAATCAGGAACAGCAGTAAAGCATCTGCAGTAATTTCACCCGTGACAGCAGTCCATCCCAAAACCGGGGGCATTGCACCTGAAGCACCGCCAATGACGATGTTCTGCGGTGTTAAAGGTTTTAATATAACTGTATAAATAATTGCATACCCGACAAACGTTCCCAGTGTCAACCACATCGTCAACGGATTGACCCATGCATACAGTATAAACAACCCGGCACCGCCAACTAAAAGGAGAAAAAAAAGTGTCTCCGGAACGCTCACTCCGCCCTGTGGCAGCGGACGGCCTTTAGTTCTGGCCATAATAGCGTCCATCTTATGCTCAACCAGGCAATTCAACGCTGCTGCCGCTCCTGCAACCAAAGCAATTCCGATAGTTCCAAAAAACAATGCATCTATTGGCACTGCGCCTGGAACGGACAAAAACATTCCAATCACGGCAGTAAATACGATTAAGGAGACCACTCTTGGTTTTGTTAATCGGTAGAACTGCTGAATACGTGTTGCTGCTTCATGCCATGCTAAACTCGTTGCCATTTTACTCATCTCCTGCCTTATTTATCTTTTGCCTTATTGATGATTTAATCTGTCATTCCAAAAGCCAAAGTAAGTAATTTGATATTTCGATTCTTTTAATATTTACATGTGCTCATCATGTGACACTTGCAATAATCGCTTGATGTCATCGCTCATTTTTCTAGGCTCCAGTTCTTCCGGAAAGCGCATCATTAAATTACCGTAAGGATCAATTAAGTAGATATGATTACGCTGTATTTCTCTGTCAGGAATCTGATCAAGAAGCTCACTATCTCGTGCGTTGACTATCAGCGTACCTTCATACTCATTCCAGAACCTGTCTTCGACGGGTACATTGTCATCCACCAACCACAAACGTTCTATGCGATTCATATTCTTGTTTTGCATGGTTCGGATCTGCCGCATAAGATATAACTTTTGCTGACATGCCTGATCACAATCTCCGGAATCAACCGTCAGCATCACCCACTTTCCATGCAAATCCCTAATTCGTAGAATGATATTTTCATCTTGTGTTACACCGCTACCTGACAATTTATGTAGATCAAGAAGCTCTCCGTAATTCACACTACTTCCGGGCCGGTATCCCGCAAAAAAAAGTGTGTATGAAATTATGAGCGGAGCAAGTAATAGTACTCCGATCATGACAAATTTAATCCTGTTGGCTCTTCTTGTTGCTTCGTCTAACATTTAACACCAGAAAAATAATGATTGTCGTTATAGCAAGGGAAAACCATTGGATTGCATAACCGATATTTTTTGATGCACCCGAGTCTGCTTTTTTCCAATCCCGGATTAAACCATCATTGATCCGGTCAGATTGTTGAATCATGATCGGTTGCATTTTCAGATCAGTAGCTTGCTGATAACGTTCTATATTGAAATTTATCCAAACATTTCCAGAAGTATCTGGTTCAGCAAGTTCCAACATTCTCAATTCTGGTGATACGACAGTACCAGTTATTTTTGTCTTCCCAGTAACCATGGGTACCTCGGGCAGCTCAGATCGATCATATCCGGATGGTATCCAGCCCCTGTTGATCATCACATGTCGCTCACTATTTGCAATTTGCAAGGGAGTCAGCACATGATAGCCTGCCTGTCCTTTATAGGTTTTGTTATCCAGATAAATTGTGAACTCCGGTCGATAACTACCCTTGACCTCAACCTGACGATATAGGAAATCTTCCATCGTCACGCGACTACCCGGGATATTGACTACAGGCTCTTTTGATAATTGTTCCAGTTGTGCGTGGCGTTCATTTCTCTCATCAGCACGAGATAACTGCCATTTCCCCAACTCAAGAAAAATTACTACCATACCTGCTGTAACAATCCAAGCCCAAAGCTTGGGCTTAAACTGATAACCTTTAAAAGTCATAGTGTATGTGTAGCAACAGCAAAAAACTTATAATCGTCTTCCCGTGTATTTGATTGATTAACATATAAATAGGATTCCAGACTTTTGCATCCCAATCCTGAATGCAGATAATTATCTAGCAGGAGCAGCTATGTAAAAGCTGGAATCCCATTCATATTACTGTGTCTTGTTTATAACAGGTAAACAAAGATAAACAGACCCAACCAAACCACGTCCACAAAATGCCAGTACCAGGCTACACCTTCAAAACCGAAGTGTCTTTCCGGTGTAAAATGTCCAGCGGCACATCTGAAATAGATAACAAGCAACATGATCGTTCCCAATGTCACATGGAAACCATGAAAGCCTGTAAGCATAAAGAATGTTGAACCATATGCGCCTGTATCCAGTCTCAGGTTCAAATCATTATAGGCGTGTACATACTCGTAGCCTTGCAGTCCAATGAACAACGCACCCAGGAAAACTGTCGCCAACATCCATTTCTTCAGCGCATCACGTCGTCCTTCTTTTAAAGCCCAGTGAGCATAGGTTACAGTCACACCTGAAGTTAACAGAATCAGTGTATTGATTGCCGGTAATCCCCATGCACCCATTGGCGTAAATGCAGCATGCTCTCCTGGCCCCGTGGTTGGCCAACCACCTTCATAGGCACCCCAGAAAGATTGGCCCAATACCTGGCTTTCATCGGCAAGCCATGGAACTGACAAAACGCGCATGTAGTACAACGCGCCAAAAAAAGCTGCGAAAAACATAACTTCCGAGAAAATAAACCATGTCATCCCCCAGCGGAACGATTTATCTACATCCAGACCATATTTTCCGCTTTCGCTTTCGGCTGCCACTGTGCCAAACCAACGAAAACACATGTAAATCAATATCGCAAAGCCAATCGCCAACAGACCATAGCCTAACTCCATTTTATTCATCGTTAACGCGGCACCAAACCCCATAAATAATAGCGCCGTTGATCCGATAACCGGATATGTTGACGGGGCTGGTACATAATAGTGACCCGTTTGTTGACTCATTCTTACCCTCCTAGTTCCAATTTTCAATTCAAGTTAACAATAATTTTGACCAGTACCAAAATACTGATTACAAAAAGCGTTGCTCCGATTAGTCCCCCGATGATTACCTGCGCCGGTTTTAAATTGGCAGCATCGTTTTCCAAATCACTTTGCTTTCGGATTCCCATAAATGCAGCCAATACAGCCTTTGCCACCTGCATGAATGTACCGGAAGTATTTTTCTCTTCTTTACTCATACACCTATTTTTCGCTGATAGCCGGTGTGCCTACAGGAAGTTCAAAAAAAGTATACGAAATGGTGATCGTATGAAACTCCTTGGGCAAAGTCGGTTCAATCACAAACTGAACCGGCATTTGCTTAACTTCCCTCGGCTTTAAAACCTGCCTGGTAAAACAAAAACATTCGAATTTTTTCAAATGCTTGTCCAAAAATCGCGGACTATAGCTCGGTATCGCCTGTCCTGTAATCTCTCGATCCGAGTTATTGATAATTTCGTACATCACTTCTACTGACTCACCTGGATGGACGCGCACGCTGCGCTGTAACGGCTTGAAGTCCCATGGTAATCCTCGTGTATTTGCATCAAGCTCTATTGTTACCCAACGTGCGGTATCCGTTTCCAGTTCCTGAGACAGCGTATCTGGCTGTAGCAGATTATTGATGCCGGCTACTTCACAAAATTTTTCATAAAATGGAACCATTGCATAACCAAAAACAAACATCACAACTGTGAAGATCAACAACTTCTTCATCATTGTCAGGTTATTTTCTACCTTGTCTTTGATTGCCATTTTGTCTTTCACCTTTTACCAATTCATCGGCTACAGCCACAGCGTACAGATTTAATGAAGGTATTTAATCTATTCAGCGGCCATACCTTTTCTTTTGCAATATTTGCAGATTAGTCTTCTTTTATAATTTCATGTAAAAGAAGGCACCTGCATATATTGCAATCACTAAAATAAATAAGATAACTGCTGTCTTGATCTTTCTACGCTTTAAATCTGTTTCTTCTGACATACGAATCTCGTCGGTTATTATTTAACAACTGGCGGTGTTTCAAAGCTATGGTAAGGTGCTGGTGTAGGCAAATGCGTCCACTCCAGTGTTTTTGCACCATCCCATGGTTTCTCAGGTGCCGGCTCTTTACTGCGTATACATTTGATAACAATGTAAACAAACAGCAATTGTGTCAGACCGAATCCGAATGCGCCGATACTTGAAATCATATTGAAATCAGCAAATTGCAAAGCGTAATCGGGAATTCTGCGCGGCATGCCTGCAAGCCCCAAGAAATGCTGAACGAAAAACGCCATGTTAAAGAAAATCATTGACAACCAGAAGTGCCATTTGCCAAGAGTCTCATCATACATGTGACCAGTCCATTTTGGCAGCCAGTAGTAAGCACCGCCAAATAATGCAAATAACGCACCTGATACCAGTACATAATGGAAATGCGCAATTACATAGTAAGTATCCTGAACCTGGATATCAATTGGCACGATAGCGCAGATAACGCCACTGAAACCACCAATCACGAACAGGAAGATAAAGCCGATAGCAAAAAGCATTGGCGTTTCAAATGTCATCTCACCTTTCCACATAGTTGCAGTCCAGTTGAACACTTTCACGGCTGTTGGTACAGCAATCAGCATGGTTGCATACATAAAGAACAGCTGTCCGACGGTCGGCATACCAGCAGTGAACATGTGATGCGCCCATACGATACAGGAAAGGATTGCAATAGATGCTGTCGCATACACCATTGAAGAGTAGCCAAACAGCGGTTTGCGTGAGAATGTAGGAATGATTTCAGAAACAATACCGAATGCCGGCAGAATCATGATATACACTTCCGGATGACCAAAGAACCAGAAAATATGCTGGAACAATACAGGATCACCACCACCAGCAGCATTAAAGAAGCTTGTACCAAAGTGACGATCAGTAATCAGCATTGTCACCACACCTGCAAGTACCGGCATTGCCAACACCAACAGATATGCAGTAATCAACCAAGTCCAAACGAACATTGGCATTTTCATCAGCGTCATACCTGGCGCGCGCATATTCAGCACTGTCGTAATAATATTGATAGCACCCATAATCGATGATGCGCCAAGAATATGTACCGCAAACAGCATCATATCGACACCGAGGCCACCCTGCGCTGACAGCGGCGGATAAAATGTCCAGCCACCAGCTGCCGCACCTCCTGGTACGAAGAACGATGAAACTAGTAGTAACGCCGCGGGTATCAACAACCAGAAACTCCAGTTATTCATACGGGCAAACGCCATATCGGGCGCACCGACCATCATCGGTATTTGCCAGTTAGCAAAACCCACAAACGCCGGCATGATGGCACCAAATACCATAATCAGGCCATGTAATGTGGTGAAAGAGTTAAACAATTCGGGTTCAAGAATCTGAATACCGGGCTGGAACAATTCAGCGCGGATACCCATCGCCAGAAAACCGCCCGTAAAGAACATTGTCAGACTGAACCACAGGTACATTGAACCAATGTCCTTATGGTTGGTCGTTGTTACCCAACGCATGATACCTGTTGGATGGTGGTCATCATGCCCGTGACCATGTACGTCACCATGTACTGCTGCCATAGGTTATCTCCTCTTAATTATTTTCTGAATCTTTTTCTGCTGCGTCAGCCGCTTCGGCATCGCCTGCTACTTCAGTCGCCACAGAAGCCAGGTTTACAGAGTCTTTTTTCATGCTAGCCAGTTTCTCAGCGGCCCACTCTGAGTAAGCCTCTTCGTCTAGAACTTCAACTACAATTGGCATATAGCCATGATCCTTGCCACACAATTCAGCACATTGACCACGATAGATGCCCGGTGTGTCAGCTGTGAACCATGAATCACGAATAAATCCCGGAATCGCATCCTGCTTAACACCCAGTGCAGGCACCCACCACGCGTGAATCACATCATTAGCCGTCAAAATCATGCGAACTTTTTTGCCTACCGGCACCACGACGTGATTGTCGACTTCCAGAAGATAGTGCTCGCCTTTTGGCTCCTTGTTTTCCAATTGTGCTCTAGGTGTTGAAAGCTTGCTGTAGAAGCTGATGCCCTCGCCTTCACCCTGCAGGTAATCGTAACCCCACATCCATTGATAGCCTGTCGCCTTGATTGTCATATCCGGACTGGATGTGTCTTTCATCGCGATGACGGTCTTGGTTGCCGGCCATGCCATTACAATAAGAATCAAACAAGGAATTACTGTCCAGATCACCTCGGCTGTAGTGCTGTGGTGAAAGTTTGCAGCTTTGTGCCCTACTGACTTGCGATGTTTCAGAATCGAATAAAACATGATGCCGAAAACAGTGACAAAGATAGCCAGACAAATCCACAAAAGCATCATATGCTGATCATAAATATCCTGCGCAATGACACTCTGCGGCTCTTGAAAGTTATATTTTGAACCCAACGCCATGCTTGAATACAAGGCTAGAGCGGTAACCCCCGCCAAGGTTGCTACTGATTTATTTCTCATATTTCCCCCACATGATTATTACGAACTCTTCGATTCCAGGCATCACTTTTGCATTAGAGAACAAAACATGCATTATTGTTCATTCTGTATATACTTAAGCGAAGCGCCGTAATCTCATCTTGCAAAAAAATAACCATACTATATCGACGACAATTACTTTTTTTGGCCGAAATTTTTTGTTATCTACGACTTAGATTTACCAAGTCTAGGACAACTTTTTTGTGTTACTAAATCGAATGGAAATTCTAGCATGCTGACGTGCCCCGAACAAGGGAAAATCATGATTTTTATAGCAATATTCCCCTGTTTATAAAGTGGTATTTTCAATTTGACGTCATTAAAAAACCCTGTTGACATCTCGATAATCACACTTTTATTTTATGGTTTACCTGCTGCATCCAGATTTATCCGGCATTAAAATTTTGCAGAAATAAGGGTCGCTATTAGCATCATTCGCTCATACCGACAGCCTGGGTATTGACACTGTAATTTCAAAAACAGAACAATACATTTTGTGATATCCGGTGTTGTTCTACGCAATGGGTAGCGGGAATTTCTTACCGATATCAGCCTGCACATGATCAGATTATTTATTTAAGCTGAGAAAACAGGAGAAAATGCCGTTAATCAGGCCATATACATCAGTAACAATCGATTATTTTCAACATAAATCAAAATTATTGATCAAATTATACCAATCTCACCAATCAATATTAACTGGCCAATCTGGAACTTCTTAATCAATACCAAATATGCCACCAACAACGTTTTTTTTTAATTTTATTTCAGGACTGGTACTTTTACACTGTACTACATTAAGTCAGGCCACTACATCCGGCAACGAAAATCTGCAATTGGCGCTAAACACTTTCGTGTCCCAGTACGTTGATGACCCGCGACATGAATACGTTGATCTGACCAAACTGCAGGACTTTTATTCTGCAAGAAACTATCGGCCCGCATGGACTGATTCCATCGCACAATTGTCGCGCTTGGAAACCGCTTTGTCTTTTATTGCCACCGCTGAAAATGAAGGGCTGGAGAGCCGGGAGTACCGACTTGATCGTCTAATGCAGTTATTCAGAACGCGAAACCCATCCGAGCGCTTCGAGCTTGAATTTCTGACAACATTGTCATTATTGCGGTTTAGCAACGATTTATACCGTGGACGATTTACCGCTTCCAGACTCGATCCTGACTGGCACATTCCACAACCGACTTTCAATGCGATCAACTTCTTACAATCGACAGTAGATACTGACACCTTTCAACAATCACTTCTGGGGCTGGCACCCAATATACCTAATTATCATCTACTCAAGCAGGTGCTGTTGAAATTTCGCGACCTGGCTGATCGCGGGGTTTCCTGGCAACATATCCCGAATATTCCGTTGCTTCGACCCGGCGAATCGCATCATGCCATTCCACTAATACGCATACGTATCGATCAGGCCTACGAAACACATGGCAAAACTGAATATGATCTGCCCCACTCGGAAGAGACCATAAACAGCAGACTATATGATCGCAACCTAGTCAATGCCATTAAGGCCTTTCAACTGCAACACGGATTGAATGCTGACGGCATCATCGGAAAAAATACCATAGATGCGCTCAATAAAACGCCCAACGAAAAAATACAGCAGTTGCGCATTACCATGGAACGCCTGCGATGGCTGCCACGCGAACTGGGCAATCGGTATCTGCTCGTAAATATTGCAGGCTTTCAACTAGCCGCTGTGGAAAACGATGAGTATATGCTAGACATGCGTATTATTGTCGGTCGTGATTACCGCTCAACGCCCAGTTTTAACAGTCGTATCACACATATGATTATTAATCCCTACTGGAACATTCCGGCCAGTATAGCCCGCAAGGATCTGCTGCCCAAACAGCAGAAAAATCCAGATTACTTTACATCTCAAAATATCAAGGTCTATTCCGACTATGCTTACAACGCAGAACCGATAGACCCAGACAGCATCGACTGGTTGGCAATCAGGCGTGGTTTTCCGTATATCCTGCGCCAGGATCCCGGTATTCACAACGCGCTGGGAACTATCAAATTCATGCTGCCGAATCCTTTTAGCATTTATCTCCACGACACGCCCACCAAAGTCCTGTTTACAAAAGATATTCGCACCTTTAGTTCAGGTTGCATACGTCTGGAGAAACCACTGCAGCTGGCAGAATTCGCGCTAAGAAAACAATTTACGAAAAAAGCTCTGAAAGCACAGATCGAATCCGGAAAAACCAAACAAATTAATCTTCCCGAGCCGCTGCCGACCTTTATTGTGTATTTGACAGCCTGGATAGACAGCGAAAACAACATACATTATTCACCGGATAGCTATCAAAGAGACAAACGAGCTCTCGCCTTAACGCGCTGGTAGTTTCATTTACTGCATTGTTAATTATGAAAAATCATGTTAGGGTTCGAACACTCACACAAGGAGGATCTAGAATGTCAACCAGCTTACACTCCCACTCCCGAGATCACTCAGATTCGGTCAGGATATTCAATAAAAAGAAATATGGTCGCCGCCATTTTTTGAAAGCCGGCATCGGCGCGTGCACACTACTCGCTCTGCCTAATGTGCAAGCATCCCCACTTGATTTGAATGAACGCAAACTCGCCTTGCTGAATCTGCACACGGGTGAACGGGTTAAAACAACATACTGGGCAGAAGGCCAATATGTCTCAGAGGGTTTAACGGCGATCAAAAAAGTATTGCGCGACCACCGTACCGGTGAAACTTACGAAATTGATCCTAACCTGCTGGATATGCTGCAACTTCTAAACTACAAAATGCGATCAAAAAAAGAGTTTCATGTGATATCCGGTTACCGTTCACCCGCTACCAATGCGCAGTTGAGCGCACGCAGCAATGGGGTGGCAAAACGCAGTCTTCATATGCAAGGTAAGGCAATCGATCTGCGCCTGCCCGGACATATGCTTTCAGACCTACACAATGCAGCACTGTCACTACAGGCTGGTGGAGTCGGTTATTATCCAAAATCCGATTTTATTCATATTGATACCGGACATGTTCGTCAATGGAGAGGATAACACACGGACCTGACGGTTAAACCGGAACTGTATTCCACTGCCCCAGATAACAATAGCACACGCATCCATATTCAATTAATTCAGACACACCAGATACCTGGTTCTGATGAAATCAACCTGCACCCCAGCAATATTGGCGCGATAGCCCCGTGACTGTACCAGCAGTCTACTACCGGCAAATCATGCCTTGAAAAAGGCATATTGCGAATATCCGGCCTCGTCACTGCGTTGCTGGGATGCCCTATTCGTACAAAAAAACTATTGTCCCAACCAATATTGCCGTTAACTAAACGGAGTTCTTCGATTATTGCAGAAGTACAAATGAGACAGAAAACCGGCTGGTAATCTAAACCTTCCGGGCCTGCATGATGCTTGGGGAATATTTAACACCTTCTTTTCCAATTCTTTGATTGAAAATTAGCTTTTTTACAGGAGTGACAGTGGCTTATGAATTTAACCGAAAATATAAATGATATAGAAAGGCCGTCTA
This sequence comes from Nitrosomonas marina, assembly GCF_900110145.1. Taxonomy (GTDB): domain Bacteria; phylum Pseudomonadota; class Gammaproteobacteria; order Burkholderiales; family Nitrosomonadaceae; genus Nitrosomonas; species Nitrosomonas marina. The sequence continues at coordinate 95,368 of NZ_FOCP01000001.1, forward strand.
CTTCCACTAAAAACAGCGACGCTACAACCCGGAAAAAACAAGATACCACAAACGAAACTGTTTTTTCTTTTAAAGACATGCAGTTAAGAATTACAGACAAATTGCAGGTCCAGCCCACTTCCTTGGCAAAAAAATCACAAAGTCCTACCCAGGTTACATATTACACGGCCAAACTCATAGGGTACTATCTTAATTTAGGACTGCTGATTTCAGAACCTCACGCCGCTAAAATCAATGAATATCCACTTCTGGAAGGCGATGAATTATTTGTTTTTTATTTCAATGGACAAACACTGTTCAAATTCACTTCATATGTTGAAAAAATTATAACGCTACCTTTCAAATATTTGCATTTAACATTTCCAAAACATATTTCAGGCAAGCAAATTCGCAGATCCAAGCGCGTTAACGTAAATATAGAAGCGACAGTTAATAGCATTACCTCACCCGTCATCATCACTGATATCAGCACTTCAGGAGCAAAAATTGAAACCAACCAAGAATTAGGCGGCATCAACACGGCTATTGATATTGCTTTTGAAATCAATCTGCATGACCTCAAAACCAAATTGCAATTAAAGGGAAATGTTCAGTCATTCAACATTTCCCATACAAACGCATTGAATCCACTATGTTACGGCATTAAATTTACCTCGCTGCAAAATGACCAAAACCTTCTTTTGCACAACCTGATTTATCAGAATCTAATGGATGAATTCGCTTAAGCATTGGAAATGTCCCTGTTAATTTTTCAGATTGCAGAATCGAAACCATTTATAACTGAAAAACAAAGCTGAGATTCAATTCGGTCAAAATTATTTCAAAATTCGATAGGATCCACATCGAGCACCCAACGCACTTTAAATGCGGTCAGGACACTCAACTGTTCACACCAGCGCGCTAAAAACGACTGTAATTTTCCGCGCGAACGGGATTGCACCAGCAGATGAGCACGCTCCATACCTTTCAATCGCGCCATATTCGCTGGAACAGGATCGAATATTTCTATACCGACATGATAAGAGTGCGCTATTTTCTGTGCCGCACCCAAGAAGTCCATCACTCTGGGCAAATTGTGCGCCTCTGCGCGCAGCAGCGCCTGATACACAAATGGCGGGAAGCCTGCCATTTTTCTCTCGGCCAGAATCGACTCGGCCAGTACATCATAATCATGCAGACGCAGCGCCTGATACAACGGATGGTGTGGAAATTCAGTCTGAACAAGAACACTGCCGGAAACAGCAGCTCGACCAGCACGGCCGGCTACCTGCATGAGCTGCGCAAACAGACGCTCACCTGCCCTGAAATCAGTACTATATAAAGATCTGTCCGAACCCAGTATACCTACCAGCGCCAGATTCGGAAAATCATGCCCCTTGGCCAGCAATTGCGTACCAACCAGAATATCAACTTCTTGTCGGTGGATAGCTTGCAGAATCGTTTGCCAAGAGTTCTTGCGGCGTATACTGTCACGATCGATACGCTGGATGCGTGCCAACGGAAACTGCGTTGCCAGGGCTTCCTCGATACGCTGAGTACCTCGCCCAAATGGAATCATATCCTGATTCCCGCACTGCGGGCATGCGCGTGGAAAGTATTCCTGATGACCGCAGTGATGACAGGATAACCGCTTATCTTGCAAATGAACGACCAGGCGACTGGAACAGCGTTGACAAACAGCTGCCCACCCGCAGGAAGGACACAACAATACTGGCGCATAACCACGACGATTAATAAAAATCAAGCATTGCAGCTGACGTTCCAGACATTTTCCAATAGCGTGTATTAACCGGGCTGACAAGCCATCTGCAGTTTTTTCAGGCCGCATGTCAATACATTCAACCGACGGTAATACAGCATTACGGACAGCGCGACTGCGCAAACGCAAACAGCGGTATTTGCCAATCGTAACATTATAATAAGTTTCCAGTGAAGGCGTAGCTGACCCAAGCACTACCGGTATTCGCATCTGCCTTGCGCGAAATATGGCCAGATCACGTGCCGAGTAACGCAGCCCATCCTGTTGTTTGAAAGAACTATCCTGCTCTTCGTCAACAATAATCAGTCCCAATCTCGGCACCGGCGTAAACACTGCCAGTCTTGTTCCAAGAATAATGTCCGCCTTCCCTTGTTGTGCCTGCAGCCATCCGGTCAGCCGCTCGGTATCATTCAGACCGCTATGTAAACTGACTATTCGAGAAGCTGCAAAGCGTTTGCGAAAAACGGCTTCCAGTTGTGGTGTCAAGCTGATTTCCGGAATCAACACCAATGTTTGAACGTTTTCTTTGAGTGCCCGGTCTATCAACCTCAAATAAACTTCAGTTTTACCGCTTCCAGTGATGCCATGTAAAACCCAGGTCTCGAATTGTTTGAATTTTTCGGTAATATCAGTAACGGCAACCGACTGATCTTCCGTCAACTCTGGAACACTTTTTTTAATCGAATCACCGCCTGCTTCGACTGCTTCCTCCAGCCAGCCTTTATCCAACCAGTCTTTCAAAATATTGACTGCACGTGGTGAAATGTCTCTGGCTTGCCGTATCGTCAACAACTGTTGATTTTGCAAAACAGTCAACAAACGACGCCTCAACGTATTTCGTGCAGGAAAGGTCGAAATATCAATATCTTGACCAGCTTCGGTTAACACAAACCCAACATGACTCGCTGTGTCCTTTAAGTTGACCGGCTTATTACTGCGGATCTTGCCTGGCAGGCTGTTCATTACGACCATACCCAAAGGGTGGTGGTAATAATTACTGCAGAAGCGCAAAAGCGCCAGCAACTCAGTTGACAGTGGCGGTATATCACGAAAAATACAGATGATGTATTTTAGCTTTTCCAGTGGCACATCAGAATCTGAACAGATGTCCAGAACGATACCGGTAACTTTCTTTTTACCAAATGGAACACAGACACGCAAACCGATATCGTTTTCATCGGCTTCTTCTGCAATATAGTCAAACAACGTGTCGACAGGAATATTGAGTGCGACACGCAGAATGGGCATATCAGGAGAAAATGGACCACCGCTGAATCACCGAAAATATATATCTTCCGGCAACTCAGCGGCATATGAGTTAAATCAAAAAACGATTACGGCGACGTATTAACCGGAAACGCGATAGACGGTTACTGGATCTTCGCCTTGAACTTCAAGCTTGGCCGTATCACCACTCGAATCTATGGTAAAGCGGTGCGCACCATCGCTACCAGAGAATCCTAGACAACCGTCCGTATTATACGTAAAGCTGGAGACTTTCAATTGATTGCTGCCTTTATTGTAGTCGTACGTTGCAAATTCCACACCCGGTTTGGCGCACCGTGCCTGATTATCGCGCGCGCCCTCACCAATCGGATCAATCGAAATGACGCGATTATTGACAAAAAATACCAGCATTTTTGTGTTAATAGCATCCGCATCAAACGCCCATGCACCGACTATGCCCTCAGGATCGTTATCGATTCTTGAAAATCGCGTTTCTTTGATTTCCTTCTCGACCACTTCATTCTCATCGCTCAGTTCGATCGGTTTGGCAATATGAAACATCTCGCCAAAGACGCTTTTCTGTTCTCGTTCACGTTGTACCGTCACAATGTCGGAGTGAATCATGTCCAGACCATCTGTACGGATACGGCGAGTGGGACCAGGATCGGACAGGCCGGCTTTTAAGTTGGTGTCAATCGACGTTTCCCCGATAACCTTGAAACCGCGGGTATCGAATTCGATAGCCTTGGCAACACCATGCTCGATGCCTGCTTGAACAATAGTACGACCACCACATACCCGGTTCTCATCACATGAATCATCGGGGGTTGCCTGGCCCTGCAGATATTCACCGCTATCGTCAGCAGCAACGCGCAATACCGAGGCGGTACTGTCGCTAAAATTTACCCAAATTTGTGCACTCAAGGAAGTTACACCTGAAACCATAAAGTGCTCACTGACTTCTTCAACCGTTTTAGCTGCATGCTCGATACCGGCAGTTTCCAGAACACTTTGCAACTCAGACGAGTTAGCGAACGCTTCAGGCTCTTTATTAAGCTTGATAGCGTTAGTCACAGCAGCCGCTGCCTCATTGGTAATGTTGATACCGTTTGTCGCATCACCATCTTCATCCAGTGATTGTAATAATATCAATAGATTGATCAGTCGCTTTTCATCGTTTTCGGCCAGATCAATCGGTGTTACGATCGGGGTACCCTGTACCTTTCCCAAGGCAAGTTCGCCCAGTTTGAATTCAACAGTATCACCATAATTGAAATCAAACTCACCCGCCGCATTAGTCACACCACTTTTACCAGACGATGCGTTATACGTAACTCCCGATACAGGGCTGTCAAGCAAAACACCAGTGGCAGCCCCGGTTGGCATCACACGCTTGGCAGTCGATGTTTCGCTACTGCTGCTCATACCGTCTGTATCACTATCACCACACGCAGTCAGTCCAGCAACCAGAGCAACAGAAGCCAGGCAAACCCATGGATTCATTCGAATCTTTTGATTGCGTCTCATCAAAACTCTCTCTTTATGTTTAATAAATTAATCGATTAAATGGTTGTATTGCATCAAAACCACATGCATTTTGTATGTTAATTGACTGATAGAAGGATACGGAAATTTTCTATCACAACCACTATTATAGCCAAGCTGTTTCGTTTAGGTTCTTCTTATCTTGATTTTTTGACCTTAAAATTATAGCTTTTTAATTTTCCAAGCTGTCAGTAATACACTGCGGAGAACGGATTAAGATAGGATGTTTAACATGTCTGACATGACAGAAATTGCGCAACTGGCCGGATCATCAACCCAGTTGCCCATTGAATGGTATTTCAACCCAAAAATACTGGAGGCCGAAAAAAAACTTTTGTTCGATAACGGGCCAAGCTATATTGGCCATGAAATCATGGTGCCTGAGGTCGGAGATTACTATGTGCCCGAATGGCTGCATCATGCTAAAATTTTGATCCGTCATCAAGAGGGTATCGATTTAGTATCCAATATCTGCCGTCACCGCCAGGCACGTATCCTCGAAGGCAGGGGCAACACAAAAAGTATTGTTTGTCCCCTGCATCGCTGGACGTATGCACTGGATGGCCAGTTACTGGGCGCACCGCACTTTGATCAAAATCCCTGCTTGCATCTGGAAAGAACACCGTTGCAAAACTGGAACGGCCTGTTATTCAGCGGCAAACGCACAGTCGCTCAAGACATGGCCGGCCTCGGCGTAATGCATGATTTTGATTTTTCCGATTACCTGCTCGATACAATACGAATCGATCACTATAATTGCAACTGGAAAACCTTCATTGAAGTCTATCTCGAAGACTACCATGTCGATCCTTTTCATCCAGGACTTGGCAATTTCGTCAGCACTGCCGATCTAACCTGGGAGTTTGGAGACTGGTACAGCGCTCAAACTGTTGGCGTCAACAGCGCGCACCTGAAACGCTCCGGGACACCCGTATACGAAAAATGGCAGCAACAGGTTTTGGCCCACCATGAAAACGAGCCCCCACAACATGGTGCAATATGGTTATTATATTTTCCTAATATCATGCTGGAATGGTATCCACACACACTTGTTATCAGCACCATCATACCTACCGGCACTGAGCACTGTATGAACGTTGTTGAATTTTATTACCCTGAGGAAATGGTGCTTTTCGAGCGTGAATTTGTCGAAGCAGAGCAGGCCGCCTATATGGAGACTGCTGCAGAGGATGAAGAAATATGCAGACGTATGACTGAAGGTCGCCGGGCTTTATATAAGTTATCTATCAACGAAACGGGGCCTTATCAAATGCCCATGGAAGCAGGCATGGTCCATTTCCATCAGTTTCTCCGTCGTGAAGTAACACCTTTCCTGTAAACATACTCATACTCTAGCAATGCGATCAATCTGGATGCTGGTAGCCGCTTTTTTATTTGCCTGCATGGGGGTTCTGGTCAAACTCAGCGCGGGTCATTTTACCAGTATTGAACTGGTGTTCTACCGGTCCTTGATGGGCGTCGGGATTACCTATTTGTTTGTACGCCACCACCGTCTCACACTTAAAACGGGGCAATGGAAAACACATTGCAGCCGGGGCCTGGCAGGACTTGGCAGTCTGTTGATGTTTTTTTACTGCATCACCGAATTGCCACTGGCTACCGCCATTTCGCTCAATTACACCTGGCCACTGTTTATGGCGCTGTTTTCAACTTTCATTCTCAGGGAACAGTTGCACTGGCCAATGGTCTTTGCCATCGCACTGGGGTTTGTCGGTGTCGTATTCCTGTTGAGGCCGACGCTGAATAATGACCATTGGATAGCCGCGTGTCTTGGGCTGGCCTCCGGTTTCTTTGCGGCAATAGCCTATCTGAATGTCCGTCAACTGGGCAGCCTGGGTGAGTCTGAATGGCGAGTCGTGTTTTACTTTACGCTGATCAGCACGCTGATCACAGGTGCATGGCTGCTACTGACCGCATTCAATCCTGTTACGTTCCAAAATATTTATCTGCTGATCGGCATTGGCATCACCGCCACACTGGCACAACTGGCAATGACGCGCGCCTACCGGACAGGCACAACGCTGGTTGTCAGTTCACTGGGCTATAGCACCGTTCTATTTGCGGGAATCTGGGGCATTCTGGTCTGGAATGAAACTTTGCCCTCTGTCGCCTGGCTTGGCATGTGCTTCATTATTGCAGGTGGCGCCTTAAGTGGTATTCTTGAGCATTACACAGCTTTGAAAGCTCGCAACTGACAAATACTCCCCAACAAGAATGCTCAAGGTGAATTTATCAGTAATATCAAAAGCCATTTTCTTAGTCTGCGATCAATCACATGCTTTACCAGCCATGTATACATGCCTTGTTCAAACATAACAAAATAGCAAAATGACAAGGTTTTCAGATATATAGACAGAAAAACACCGGCCAGAAGCCGGTGTTTTTCTGTTTTTATTATTATTATTTTTGGATACGCTTAGAACTGTTTTATTTTGTTTTGTTTTCTTTAAACAACAAATGATTCAAGTACCAGGAACATAAACAAAACAATTATCATTCCATAATAGGTTTTAGGCAGTTTTTCCTTTTTCATAATTTTCTCCTCATTTAAAAAGTTTTTAGAAATAACGACTCAGTAAAGTTTCTTTATCAATTTTGATGCACATCATAACATAAAGTTCACAAAAACTTTACAAAAATTTCACATTTAATTGACAAAAACTTCACAAAATCTTCATTTCTACAAATATTATTTTAAATCAATGGCTTTTATTCTGGGTGCACCCAGGCAGGATACGAAGGCAAGCATGATACTCAAACCATGAGCCAGCTTTCTCAAGCTGACGGCCACTATAGCCGTAACAAATACCATACTTGTTTGTGTGTGATATCAGTTTAAAAGACAAGATAAGAATTTCTCATATTTTATAAACTAAAACATGATATTATCTCCCGTTTTTAAGCTACTGCATTAAATATAAATACTTTCTGCGGCGCGTCCCGAAGAACATTAGTATCTACTGGCATGCACCCACTGTTCGCAAAACAATGCTACATGCCAACATAAAGGAATAATTAAATGAAAAACCTATTGTTATGCTTCTTAGTATTAATGTTTTCCGGAACCATTCATGCCGCTATGATTAATGGCTTTAACGGCCCGTATCATGTCGCCAACTGGTCTACTACAAGCGGTCTCACGGGCGCACTGAGTGTCGACAACCCAACAGCACAATCAATAAATTTCGAAATTGCCAACCCTTCATACAACTATCCGGTTAATACTTTCCTTGAATATCAAACGGTGGCGGCCGGAACAGGAATGGTTTCGTTTGATTTAATCATGAGCCTTATTTTCAGACCATTTGGCGCCTACGCACCGACCCTGTCGTTCTTTACTGTCGTGGACGGTATTCACTCAGTTGAAGCCACACACAATTTGGATAACAGCCTGTTTCAACACGTAGACATCATGGTTCATAACGGCCAGCGTTTTGGATTCAGATTTGACGCGCAAAATGTTCAACAGGGTGTATTCGCCGGCGCAACAATTACAAACTTCAGCGCGCCTGTTTCAGAACCGGCTACATTGTTAATTGCCGCGACAGGCTTCATGATAATGTTGCGCCTTAATCGTAGTAAAAAAGGGAAACAGCGCCTTAACTTAGCTGAATAACGATTTTTCTATTCTTTATACTTTAACAGCAAATCTGAATCATCACTCTTAGTCAGCTTCAAACCAGGCCAGTCTCTGGTGCAGTCGCACAACTTCGCCAACGATAATCAGCGTTGGCGCTGTAAGCTTCGCATCTGCTGCCAGTTTCGGCAATGTCTCCAGCGAGCCAGTTACAACCTTTTGTGTTTGCGTGGTGCCCTGCTGAATGATGGCAGCCGAGGTATTGGCCGGACAACCGTGGGCGATTAATTGCTGACACAATACTGGCAGCCCTAACAGACCCATGTAAATGACAATCGTCTGATTCGGTCTCGCCAAAGAAGACCAGTCGAGATCAAGACCATTGTGTTTCAGATGTCCCGTCACAAAAATACAAGATTGTGCATAATCTCGGTGTGTCAGCGGAATACCTGCATACGCCGCAACACCTGAAGCGGCAGTAATGCCGGGCACAACCTGAAATGGAATCCGATGGTCTGCCAGCGTTTCAATTTCCTCACCGCCCCGACCAAATATAAACGGATCACCTCCTTTAAGTCTGAGTACACGCTTGCCTTCTTGCGCCAACCGTACCAGCAGCTGGTTAATGGTTTCCTGACTCAGTGTGTGGTGGTTACGCTCCTTACCGGCATAAATACGTTCGGCATCGCGCCGAACAAGGTTCAGGATATCCGGCGATACCAACCGGTCATAGACAACCACATCGGCCTGCTGCATCAACCGCATGGCACGGAATGTCAACAAATCGGGGTTACCAGGTCCCGCACCGACCAGGTAAACTTCACCTTCAGGTATGTTATCCAATGCATCTTTCAGCAATTGCTGAAAATAATCGTGCGCAGAACTGTCTTTTCCAGCCAAAACCATTTCTGCAAACCGACCATGCAAGACTTTTTCCCAAAACAGTCGCCTGTTCTTTTTGTGCACAAAATGCTCTTTTACCAGAGGGCGGAACTTTGCCGCATAGGACGCCAAGCGGGCATATGTATGCGGAATCAATGTTTCCAGCTTGGAACGCACTATTCTGGCAAGTACAGGTGCATGCCCTCCGCTGGAAATAGCGATCATCAACGGCGAACGGTCAACGATTGCGGGCATGATAAATGTGCATAATTCAGGACTGTCCACCACATTGACGGGAATATTTATTGCAGCGGCAGACTCGTATATCCTGCGGTTTGTAATTGAATCACTGGTTGCTGCTATTACCAGCGTGCATCCATTCAGATGGTCTGGGTTGAATCCGCTTGAATCATGCGTGATTTTATTCTGCTGCAGCAGCACTGCTACCGACTCAGCCAGTAGGGGCGCAACGACATGAACCGCAGCACCCGCTTCGAGCAACAACGAAATCTTGCGAAAAGCCACGGATCCGCCACCAACAACCAGGCAGCGCTGATTCCTGACATTCAGGAAAACGGGCAGAAAATCCATTTCATTTGCACCATACAAATCAATGCCTACTTACTTGGTTATTTTATCGCGCAAAAGGATTCTGTCCAGTTTGTCCGCTCGCAGGTGGAGCAAAGGGAGACGCAGGCGAGGCCGTGCCTCCACCAGATGTTCCTGCACCACTCGATGCACCAAACAGCGAGGAGGACGTACCCGCCGATCCTGATTGATTCTGCTGGTTTGCCTGGTTTGATTTGTTTTCTCCCCCGGCATCACTTGAAAAAACAAACTGCCAGTCCTGGTAGGTTTCTGCCTCTGTAAATTTGGCAAAATGGTCCGGAAAATTGTCCTTTTTCAAAGGCTGTTGATTTGAAAGGCTGTACACTCCGGTGATGCCCTTGCGGGAACTGATCTGACTTCCTCCCAATGTGTTACTGGCAGGACCGGCAGGATTCGCATTTCCTGCACTATTATTCTGGCTCTGTGCCTGCTGCGCAACTGCCTCTTCCTCAACAACCCCCCATTTATCCTCCATAGTCATGGGATCGATATAAATTTTTCTTAAATGCCGCACTGTCGCAGGACCGCGCTTGTCCTCCAGCAACTCTTCCAATGATTCAGGAAATTCTCGAACGCCTGCTACCTGGCTGTTATAGTATGACATGATTGCTTTTCTGTACTGATCACCTATGAACAGCAACTCCAATTCTTTCTCCCGCTTCATTTTAATCTGCCATATCTGTCCTGTAGCTGCCAGTGCTATACCAGCCGCCGTCACAGCAAACAACGCCCAGAGGTAAACAAAACCCTTGTCCGAGCGCTTTTTCATTTACCACTCTTCATAAAATGTTCCATCCAGCGCCCTGCCCGTAAAACCGCTGTGAACATCGTAGACACCTTCTTCATCTTCATTTGGGGAAGGCATTTCAACCCAAGTCATGTTACTTTCAGTCATCGGATCAATGGGTATATTGCGTAAATAGCGCCTGTCAACAAGTTCCTCAAGATCAAGCGGATATTTTCCAAAATCTGCGTAATACTGATCAATTGCGTCACGCATGATTTTGAGATCTTGCCGCAAAACCGCTTCTTTGGCTTTTTCGACAGAGTTAAAATAGCGTGGTGCGACAATACTCAACAACGTGGCGATGATAGCCATTACCACCAGTAGCTCGATCAACGTAAACCCGGCCTCATCGCTCACAACTGCAACCTGTTTTTTGGGGTACATTAGCGCACAATTACCACTTGGAATATTCAACGCCATTCAAACCGATCGCTTCCGAAAGTGAATAAATATCGAAAACATCATCACCCTCCTTGGGGTTTTCAGCTGAACTCTCATAACTGCGAAGCCCCCAGGTTTCGGCTGCCGGCGTCTGTTCGATCCCGGCAACATCCATATCCTCAAACATCGGATCACGCGGCAGGCGCCGTAAAAAATAAATATTTTTCGGATCAGCGCTTTTAATGTCAGGCACACCCCTGATCAGATCCTCAAGCGTTGGCGGATAACCGGATTCGTCCGCCTTTATCTCAATGCGACCGTCATCTGCAGCCTGTTTATACGCATCGATTGCATTACGTATCTGACGTAACGCAATGCGCAGTTCCTGTTCTTTCTCGCGCTTGACCGTCAGCTCGCGTAACGGTATTGCGGCAGTAGCCAATACCGCCATGATGGCAAGCACAATCATTAATTCAATGAGTGTAAAGCCGCGTTGCCGATAAAATTTGCAGAAACAGGTCTTGTACCGAATCATTTACTGAATTTTTATAGTCGCAGGTTCTGGTAGTGAGATCTCTAGCGATTCGCCTGTTTCGGAATCTTCACCGGCGGCGCTCTGCACGCTGATCTCTGTTTCGCCCTCATTGGGTGTAATCACTTTGAAACGTAACTGCGCGGCCATGCCACTGGGTTCGTTCTTGCCGAATTTAATCGAATGTGTGCCCGTGTTGCCGGATCCGTCAAGCAGTTCCAGCATATCCGAGTCGTAACTGACCAGCGCTTCGCCGGATACAGAGGCCCTGGCGCCGACCAGCCTGACTCTCACGGAAAATTCCTTTTCAAATGTCATGAGGCTTGGAGCCTGTATCGTCAGTGTTGGTTCACCTGCGGCATTGATTGCGGCCTGCTGCGCAAACGGATTAGGCTGAACACGTGAACTGTCAGACGAAAACGCCTGCGCTCCACGGCTCAATATTGAAGAAGCGCCACCCCTGCCCGCAGGGCCGACAGGCGCTATCGCCAGACCGCCGGCCGATGTCTTACGTATTCTGACAGGCAGTTTACCAGCCTCGTTGGAAGTACCGTAATGAAATTCGCTTTCGAGTTGGCTTTGCTGCGAAATATTGCGAATAATTCGTGGTGTCAGCAGCAATACGATCTCGCGCTTGGTTCGATCAACTTTTTGTCCGGAAGTCAGGCGATCCAAACCCGGAATATTGATCAAGCCTGCCAACCCCCTGACAGACCGGTTATCCAATTCCTCAAGCAACCCAGCCAATACCTGCGTTTCACCGTCTTTCAAGACCAGAACAGTTTCCGCATTAGTCGTCGAAATCACGGGTGCCGTGCTTCGCCCATCAGGAGCAGGTCGACTATCAGTAATGGAACTGACCTCAAGCTGGACTTTCATCGTCACTTCATTGTTGGTACTGATGACCGGCTCGATATCCAGTTTCGTCCCAACGTCAATAAATGTCGGTGTCGACGTCACCACGGCACTCACACCCGCTGCAACGTTAGACGTAAAAACTGGTTCCTTGGTACCAATGTGGAATTTTGCCGCTTCACGGTTCTTGACCCGCACCCTTGGATTTGCGAGCACATCACCCAGCGAGACGTTCTGTAGAAAATCCAGTTTGACCTGGTCAGTTATGGCAAAACTTTTTAAATTTGGAAAACCCGCGTTACTGATCGCATCAAAGGTCACCGACGCCGCCGCCTCGGCACCCGGCACAGCCGCGCGAGTGAAACTGAAGTTAGCACTTTGCGGCAGATTGGGTCCTAATAGAAAATTATTATTGCGGCTCACAGTAAGTATCAATACTTCAAGCATGACTTCCGGCTCGGGCAGATCGTTCAGCGACACAAGCTTCTCTACCATACGAATCGCCTCCAGCGTATCGCGCATGATAAACAGATTCAGTTGTTCATTGACGTAAATATCCTTGGCCTTGACCAGTCCTCTAACCATGGCCACCATCTGCTTGACATCCGTATAGGCCACATGAAAACTGCGCACCATCAATTCCTGGTATTCCTTTTGCTTGGCCGGTGTATTTGGATAAATCAACAGGGAATTGTCATTCAGACGTGTATATGCCAGTTGATTGGTCATCAGCAGCAATTTAAGAATATCTTCGACCGTATTGTCGCGCACGAATACAGAAATCTTGGCTTCCTGACGTACATCCTTGTCAAAAACGAAATTGACGCCCGCCGTTCGCGACATGATTTCAAAAACGGATTTGAGTTCGGTGTCTTTGAACTCCATTGACAGCGGTTTCTTGAACGCGGTTTCCAAGGTCAGGTCCATGCTCTCTGCGCGGGCAATATGCTTGTTGAGTTCTTTGATAAATTCGCGGGCCTGCGGTTGCATCGGGTTTTCCTGCAGCACGGTTCTGACCGCTTTTTCAGCGCCCTCAACATCATTGAGCGCCAGCAGCTGCTCTGCGTATTCAACAGAAGCGATATGATGACGGTCCTGACCGACTGCATCCAGTCCTGCCTGCGCTCGGTCGTTGCGCGGGAACAGATCAAGAATCCGCAAGAATTTTTCTTCGGCAAGATCCAGCTCGCCGGACAGACGCGTGTTAATAGCATCAGCAAGCATTTTTCCTAACACGGCGTCGCGATGCCGAACCAAGACTGTTTGAATTTCCTTATTATTCGGTTCCTCCTGTGCTGCCTGCTCCAGCCTCATCAATCCCAGCTCCAGTTCACCGCTTTGAATCAGTTGCTGTCCCTCTTCAAACGCCTTGTTGCGGGTACCGAACGTTTTGTTATTTATCGCGCAACCACTGATAATGAAAGTCGTTATCAATAAAAAAACAGCGCATTTATCCGTTCTCATCAAAATTTTCCTGTCTGCTGATCATTTATAGAAAGCGTTTGTTTTACGTTCAGCGGCAAATAGGTCAAAGTGACCGATTCATCATTGACGGTATCCAGACGGTATTTTTCATCGACCTTTTCACCAATTCTGGCTATAAAGTTTTCGTCATCCTGTGCAAGAAAAACCCAGATTTTGTTGCCTTCAATGGCCTTTCCGATATATTTAAACTGCAGCGGCGGTGGCGTTGGAGCCGGAGGAGTTGCTTTTGCTTTCGCTCTGGCCTCCGCTTCGGCACGTTTCTGTGCATTGATCGCCTGCTCCTGCGGGCTGATCGGCGGACGTTTGGGCGCCCATGAAGTTGACGCAAACAGCTCCCCGGCCTGCGGGTCGAACTTTCTCTGACCAAGCCGACCGACGTCCAGATAATCATTGTGTACGGCTTGTGCGTCTGCTCTCCCTGATGCCGCCCGCTTCATTGGTTTTGGCGCTACGGGCTGCGCCGTATCTACAGCCATCTCTTCTTCATCTTCAACCAGCACAACGGCTATCAGTGTTGCCACCAGCGCCAGGCCAATGATCGTTTTTCGCTTTTTTTCTGCTGCATCCATCGTATTCATTCATTCAGATAAAGGCTCATCTCGAATCGCACCTCAAGCAGTGCAGACTGGACATTGTCGCGTTTAATGGAAAATCCTGTAATTGCCAGTGCCGGGACAGCTTCCAGCGCATCTGCCATGAATGCGCGAATCTGGGCATACCGGCCTGAGACGGGCATAGTGATATCATACCGGGACAACCGCCAGTCCCGTTCAAGTGTTAATCGAAAATCACCGCTGTTAATTTCAAGGCCCTGCTTTTGCGCGACACGCACCAGTTCGCGTATCCAGAACGGCGATGAATCAAAACGAGGAAAAAAATTATAAAACTGCTGTAGTGCCTGGTCGTTGGTCAGTTTTTTTTCAGCCACAGGTGCGCCGTCCAATCCGGATTGAACTTGCAGCCTCAGTATTTTTTCGCGTTCCCTCAACGTCTCCAGCGCATTTTGTTCAGGCAAAACAGCACCTATAAAAAAAATACCGGCGACGACCAGAAGGCCCACGCCAATTTTACCGGTATTTCCCAAACGTGCCACCTGCCAGCGGAGTAACAGCATAATCCGCTGACTTTGCGCCAGTATTACATCGCGCCTCAAGATTTTGTTGTCCATATGGTGGTTAACAGAAAATCGACTGGACGATAGGGATTGTCCTGTTTGATTTTGTAGTTGACAAGATGCGCTTTTTCAAAAATAACTTCGCGTTCCATCGCTTCGATAAAATCGAGTAATACGGCCATATTTCTCGCTTCCCCGCTAATCCGCAAAACCCGGTTAGAAACATTCGGTTGTAGCGCCAGTAGCGCAATATCTTCGGTGACAATATGTTCTATGGCATCAAACAACCCTTCCCAGTGCAAATTGATCTGTCCCAAAATGATATTGGCATTCTGCAGCTCCTTGCCGATCTCATGGCCAATCTCCCGTTTACGCGATGAAGGGCGTGAGCGTGAAACCGCAGCGGTACCGGATTGCTGCTTTTCCAGGCGCTCCACGCGCGCACTTAGCGTGCCCGATTCTTCGGCAATTTGTCTGAACTGGTAAAAAGCAACCAGTACGGCGAACAATCCTATGCACAACAGTGTCAGATCAATAGTGCGTGACTGCTGACCCGAATATGGAAAAGATAATTTCAGCCGGGTCATGTCCCTTCCTTACGCTTGTCCGCTATAACAACCGGGAAATACCTTGGTGCGGAAATTCGATCATTTTGTAATGGCACAGTTTGCCAGCCGCTTTCAATGGGCAGCGTCAATTCCGGATGTTCAGGCGCAAATAGAAAAACCTGCTCAGCAGACTCTTTCTGACCAGACAATACGGCTTCCTGGTCCAGCGTCGCCCATAACTCTCCGACCGTGTCGTTCAAAACACGCTGATTGCGTATATTCCGCCAGACACCATCCTCCAGCAAAGCAACGCAAATCCGGTCGGTTTCAACCAAAGCGACAAAAGACCTGTGCCTGTCCATTACTTTGTTCCATGTATCCAGAACCACGGTCAAATACGGTTCGATACCTTCAAGCGTGATTTGATGTCGTGCTGATAATTCCTCAAGTTTGACAAGCAAGTCCTGTGAAATCGCCGCGCAGACAGCACCATATAGAGGGCTCCACGAGCTGATACTGAGCACCCATTGATCTACGCGCGCGCCATAAATCTCCCGCATACGGAAATTCGCATACGCCAGTACTTCCTCGGGTGAGGTAATTTCGGATTGTGGCGGCAGGGTTACATAACGAACAAAATGATTTGAAAGTGTTACTCTCATACTGACGCCAGCAGTTTCAGCCAACAATAGCTCCAGTTGCTGCACGGTCTGCAACCATGCCGGATACGCACCTGCATCATTATCAATCAGTTCAGTAGTCACAGGCAATTGCACTGGTTTTATGCCACGTTTCGAGCGTGCCAGATCTATACGTCCGGGTGCAAAAAACACCTCTATTCGATCACGCCACAATGGTGACACGATTGGCCTCCTCTAAACTGGTTTCTCCTTTCCTGACCATATCCAGCGCGGCCTCGCGCAAGAACTTGGTACCGTTTGTCCTGGCCGCCTCCTTGATCTTGCGTATCGGTTCCTGAGCCACAATCAGTTCGCGAATTTCATCATTCAAAATCAGTATTTCTGAAATTGCGTGGCGTCCTCTGTAACCACTGCCACGACACTGACCGCACCCTTTTCCAATTCGGAATACAAAACTGCTCACAGCTTCGGGTTCGATACCGGCCTCTTTTATCTGTTCGTCAGTGGGACGTTCATCCACTGTACAGTGCGGGCATAACAAGCGCACCAGCCGCTGTGCAGCAATACCATTCAACGCCGATACAAAACTATAGGGGTCCACGCCCATATGGGCAAAGCGGCCTATCACATCAAACACATTGTTGGCATGTACCGTGGTGAAAACCAGATGCCCCGTCAGTGCAGCCTGTATCGCAATCTGGGCCGTTTCAGCGTCGCGAATCTCGCCTACCATGATTTTATCGGGATCATGCCGCAGGATTGAACGCAATCCTCGTGCAAATGTCAGTCCTTTTTTTTCATTTACCGGAATTTGCAGCACTCCCGCCAGCTGATATTCGATCGGATCCTCAATGGTGATAATCTTGTCATTACCTCGATTGACTTCTGAAATGGCTGCGTATAGCGACGTTGTTTTTCCACTTCCGGTCGGACCTGTAACCAGCAACATACCATATGGTTCTGAACTGAGCCGACGCAAAGTTGCAATATCCGGAGCGCTAAATCCCAAATGGTTCAGTGTCAGTCCTTCTACATGATCAGACAATGCCTGACGATCCAGAATCCGCAATACAGCATCTTCACCGAAGATGCTCGGCATGATGGAAACCCGGAAATCAACTTCCCTTCCCTGTATGGATACTTTGAAACGCCCATCCTGTGGCACACGCCGCTCAGCGATATCCAGTTCTGACATCACTTTAATTCTGGAAATCACCTGCTCGGCCAGATCGGCGCCTTTAATCACACCCACCGACATCAGAACGCCATCAATCCGGTATTTGATCGACAGTGCGCCAACCACCATTTCCAGATGTATATCGCTTGCCTGTGATTTGTGTGCATCATACAGTGTAGAATGCACCAGACGAACCACCGGGCTGGTGCCTTCGTTAATGGTTTTTAATGAAAGATCTTCAATGGTGCTCTGAATTTCGTCCAGATCCTGATCTGGCAAGACATGATCCATGGCACGCATATTTTTTTCCTGCTGCGTAAAGAAAGCCGCCAAATCAGCAGGATGCACCAGACGCCACGCAACTTTCATTTCAAAACGTTCTTCAGCCCACAGCCGCAGCTTCGGTGAAAAAGGATTACTGATAATCAGTAAAAAATCGTTATCCGTTTTGAACAATACACATTCATGCCGTACCGCTTCGGCAAACGGCAGGATATCGAAAGCCGGCTCAAGTGCGTGGATTGTCTTCATTTCCAGTGCCGGAATATGCAGCAGCTGTCCCAATTCCTGAATCAGTTCACTGGGCGAATATCCGCTGGTTTCCTCAAGCAGTTCAACTACCGAAACACCTTGCTTGCTCGCCTGAGCATATGCAAGGCTGACATCGTTGAGATTCAGCGATTGCTTTTTGTGGGATTGCGCAAGCGTCTCTGTCAATTGATGCTTCCTGCAAGCTCAAAAATTGGCAAGTACATCAAAATAATAATGCCGCCGATAACGACACCGATAACTGCCATCAGAATAGGTTCAATCAATTTTGTAGTCCACTCAACCCAGCGAGCAATTTCCTCATCGTGAAAAGCGCCGATGCGCTCCATCATATCCCCCATAAGACCTGTTCGTTCACCCACTCTTAACATGCGATTACCCACGGCTGTTGTCAACCCCTCCATCTCCATCGCGCTGGAAATGGTTTGTCCTTCACGAATTCGATTCGCCGCGGCTTCGATTCTGGGTCGAAAATGCGATTGCAACAAACCGCTGACCATTTGTAGTGCCTGCGTTATCGGAATTCCACCGCGCTGCAGCATGCCCAATGTCTTGTAAAAACGGGCCAGCTGATATACACGCATGTGCTCACCGATTGCAGGTATCCGCCACAGTAATTCCAGCAGATAGACGCGAAATGTCTCTCGGCTGACTGCATAGGCTATAACCGCCAGCAACGTGATGAAAAAAATGGCCAGCTCCCATCCATGCTCCTGCACGAAATGCCCCCATTCAATCAGTAACACGGACATCCAGGGCAGATCAGAGCCCATGTCATCATAGATAGCACTGAATTTGGGCACCACAAAAATCAGCAAAAACAGCGACACCAGCAATCCCACAACCAGCAGCAACACGGGATAGATCGAGGCCCCTACCAGTTTTTTGCGGACAAAGTCCATCTGTGTCTGGTATGTTACAAAACGTGTCAGGGCTTCTGCCAGATCACCCGTGCGCTCACTAGCCCGAACCGTCGCAATATACAGCATTGGGAAAGCCTGAGGATATGATTCAAGCGCCTGTGAAAAAGTTATACCTTCGTAAAGCCGCTCAAGTAAGCCGTGTATAAGCTTCCGGTTGCTTGTGTCCTGCTCTTTATCCACCAGTGTTTCCAGACATTCTACAAGACTCAGGCCCGCAGTGATCAGCGACAGCAACTCCTGACTGAAATGAACCAGCGGAAAACGCGTTCTGGACTTGAACGACAGGCCGGTAAACCTTCGCTTGACACTCAACACCATACCGCCCTGCTCTGTTACCTGGCGCCGTGCTTCCTCTTCGCTGCTTGCCTCAAGTTCAAGATTCACAGCACCCTGGTCGGACATGACAGCTTTTACTTCATAACGCATGGTTCAATTGACCTGCTCACCAGTTGGTAATATCAGCTCCCTCGCCTTCTCCGCCAATCTGTCCATCCCTTCCCATTGAAAACAAATCGAACTCAGAATTGTCACCCGGATATTTGTATACGTAAGGACGACCCCAGGGATCATCAGGCGGCACTTTGGATAAATAAGGCCCCTGCCATTTAGGTTCATCATTTGGTTGCGCTACCAGTGCAGAGAGTCCGTTTTCTGTCGTCGGATAGCTGCCAACATCGAGACGATACTGGTGCAATGCTTTTTCCAGGGCATCAATCTGGGCCTGTGCCATTTTGATTTCAGATTTACCCACTTGTGAAAAATATTTCGGGCCGACATAGGCCGCCAACAGACCGATAATAACCATGACGACAAGTAACTCAAGCAAAGTAAAGCCACGTTGAAACCAGACTTGTCGTTGCTTATATCCAAAATGCATCATATTGATCCTCTTTCAACACAAAATACTTCAATGATAGTTCCTAATCATGAAAGAAATTTTAAACCATGTTCGTAACCCAACTCACCTGCGAAGTATCGCCCACCACCGGCCGATATTCAACAGTGTCATCAACGATGCAGAAACATAAGTCCATGCAGCCGCCCTCAATATCCGGCGTGCATGTTTTTCATCGCCTTTAATCAAATACCCGCCTTTATCGAGCATTGGCAGCGCACGCGAAAAACTGGCGTGCATTTCCATCGGTAAGGTAACCAAATGAACAAGTGTCGTCGCACCCAGCGTCAATAAACCCCCGACAAAAAATAACGCACCCGCCATTGGCGCACGCGTAATAATCATTATCAGCGGTGCAAACATTAAAATTGCTGCACCCAATTTTTCTGCTGGTGCTGCAATCTGAACCAAACGGGTGCGTATTTTCAACGGCAGATATCCGTCACGATCCTGAATTGCATGACCAACTTCGTGCGCTGCTACGGTAATAGCGGTCAATGACTTGCCATTATATTTATCCGGCATTAGCCGAACTGCCTTGGCTAATGGATCGTAATGATCACCTTGCTCTGTCATTTCGACCTTGACAGACTGCAGCTTGGCCCAATCCAGCAGAATACGCGCAAGTTCGGCGCCCGTTCCGGGATAACGGTCCTTTGGGTAACTATATTTTTCAAGTGTATGTCTCACCCAGTAGGACGGCCCGTAAACTAACGCTGCAACAATGATGATAATGACTATATACAACATACAATGCCGGATGTTTGATGCGAAAACGGATACAATACCAAACCTCAGCCCGACTCCCGCAAAACAATATTTTAAATTATATCTATAGTCAGGCAGCTCTGTATCAGACCGCCCAATAATGTTAATTTCTCAAAAACCCGGATACAAGAACAGCATTCAATTATCAATTGGTTAAAAGTACAGAATATCAAATCATGAAATGCTGCCAGGTTAGAAAACATGCCGCCATCAGACCCAGTAATGATGAATCATTTCGAATAAACCAGAAAACGGCAGCCTGTCTCGTTGATAGCACTAAAACATTGTCCTTTTCTCTATAGCACCTCAGCGAGACAAACTATCAAATTTTAAAACGCTTATTCATACACGCGCGGACTGACTTGTTTATTGCGCATCGCATCATACTCATCCTGAAAGAAAAACTTTTCTTCCCCAAAAGCCGGTTTTAAATGATCAAGCCAGGTGGCCTCGGGATCAAACCGTGCGAAAAAAGGACGTTGCACCCAGTCCGGATTACGCGCCTGAAGAAAACGTAAAACGAAAACCTGCTCGCCGTTGATTTCTGAAACACCCTGGATTTCGACCTTGCCGGGTCCGGCACTCATGGACGGCCCTCGTGCAGTTCGACCCAACCCAGATACACGCTTCAATGCCTCGCGATAAACCTCCCAGGCACGCGCCAACGGCACCTCAAAATAACGACGCGCACCCGTATCACGCTCAACGAACATATAATACGGCACCAAACCCAGGCGCACCTGTTCGCGCCACATACGGGCCCAAACATCAGGATCATTATTGATATGATTCAGCAACGGTGATTGCGTTCGGATAACAACGCCAGATGCTCTCAGCCTGCTGATCGCCTCGCACACAATAGGCGTTGACATTTCCTGCCAATGATTAAAATGCGCCATAATCGCAACATGCTTTCCTGCTTTAACCATTCTTTCCAGCAACAATAACAACTGGGCGGAATCTTTATCGCTGACATAACGCTGCGGCCAGAAACTTAATGATTTCGTTCCGATACGAATTGTTTGAACATGATCAAACTCCGGCCGGAGAAGCGGTTCCAGATAGGCAACCAAATGATCTGTCTTCATAACCATAGGGTCGCCGCCAGTTATTAACAGATCACTGATGCTTTTGTATTTTGCCAGATATTGATGCAGCTTTTGCGCCTCAGTATTCGAAAAACGCAAACTCTTGTCACCGATAAACTGCGCCCAACGAAAACAAAAACTACAGAAACTGTGACATACCTGCCTCTGACCTGGAAAAAACAGCACTGTTTCACGGTACTTGTGTTGAATGCCTTCTACCGGTTCATTATCTTCATAAGGCACGTTCAAAGACTGTTGCTCTGCAGGATGCGGATTCAATCGCAACCTGATCTCATTCGCATTTTTCAGAATTACACTGCGATCGTTCGTGCTGCGCAGGACTGAGGCCATTTGATTATAATCCTCATCCGACAACATGCCTTTTTGTGGAAACACCAACTGGAAAATCGGGTCTTCCGGCACATTCTGCCAGTTAATCAAATTGTCAATCACATACCTGTTCACCCTGAAGGGTAAAACATTTGCAACTACTTTCATCTCAAAGCGCTGTGCCTCGGACAACTGTTTTAACGCTTCGATCTTGTCAATTTGACGTTCTGTATAAACCTGAAAATGCTCAGGTGCATTATATTGTGTTGTAATAAACTGTTTTTTAATCAATGGTAATACGGGTGTCATACGCTTCTCCGTTAAAAATAAATTGCTCAAAGGAGAAATTGCCACCAGATTGAATCATAATGACAAAGCCAAATTTCGCTTGATAAGATAAAACAATAATGTTTCTGATACGTTAACCGTATTCTTCATAAATACTAACGCACGTTATGAATAATCCGGCCTTTCTAACGCAGCGCTTCTCACGGCGCATCCCAGCAAGGCTTCTGCGGCTATTCCAAACATTAAATAGCCTTCAATATCAACTGCTTAAAAAATCAATAAAAAACCAAGCAATTCAATTGCTCATCGTTAGATTATAACATGCCCAAAAAATTGCTCTTATCAGCCCTTTATTTCACCAAATATCTGGACAAATGAATGAATTGGAGCATTTTTACCCTGTTTGTATCGACATTCACCAGACAGCACTATTGTTAAAATCAGTTTACGATTTCATTTCATTCAAACTGACAGCACATCCCGAAGAATGATTTTAGTGCAGCTTATCCATGGATTTGGTAAAGGGAACTCATATGATAAAAACACAATATGCTTTTAAGGCGAACAATACTCAGCTCATAAAATGCGAATTAAAAATAAAAACCCGGACCGGTAACGTATTTGTCTATCACGGCCTTTTCAACTCCACCACAGCAGCCATCACAGATGCAATAGACAGGTTCGAAATCGCCACGATTTTTGTTCGTGCGGTTTAACTGGCAATAAAAACAGGCGAATCAGTAACCAGCACCAGATTCATCCGCCTGTTCTAAATGCAAGGTATTTCGATTCCTGGTAAAAATCATCCCAAATCAATGAAGGGTTTGGTGTTGGATAGGTCGGAAGCCAGAATGTCGCCAGATCCAGTACGCCACTACCCGTTCGGCTTGCCGTATGCACGACGCCCCTGAGTATACCCTCCGTCCAGCCAATAAACTGACTTTGCTCTCTTTGATTCCATAAAATAATATTTTTAGGCAGCTCCAACCAGCCGGTCGCCACATTGGCAACACCACTTAATATCTTCATACCGGCTTTACTGAAATATGTGTCTGCGGCACTTTCCTGCGCACTGGCAGCGGACGAAAACAGGAGCGATAGACACAACATCAATAAATACACGCATGTTCTCATCATGTTCAAATCCCTTTAAATATGTCGATACCGATATGAAATATAACCATCTTGCTGCATTTGCCCCAGCACTATCACCGGAAGGAGTAAAGCTACCGGCCCGGGCAAATCATATCGACTGAAAACAAGATAACAATCCGTCGCAATAGCCTGCGACCTAACAGCAATCTTAACGTAATATTGAAAACCGTATTGGATAATTAAAGTCCGACCAGGCGCAGTAAACAGCGTGTTTGGTAGCAGAGAGACAATTCTATAACTATCGCATCTTTTAAAGTCCCGGTATGAAGCAGCCTCGCTAAAGCCATGGTCGAAAGTAACACACTGCGATTAAAAAAAGCCATGGAATTTTATCCGCCGATAGATATCCACTTACAAGGAACCGCGACAGTCAGCCTATCATAGTCATTGTAACCATATTTCAAAAACTCCCTCATTTTATATATGCAAAACAGGAGAGTCTGGCGTATGTTTCATAAACATACGCCAGACCCTCTTTCGCCGAAAGACGAGAAATTCCAGCTATCTTCGATCGGGCCCTAAACAGTGTGCAGACCCAAAATCATAAATTTCTTGAGTCTCCAGGTATCGTTTTTACGATGCTAAATTCCAAGTAGTTTATTCAATTAATCTGAAAATCTATTGACAACGATCTGACCACCCGAAATGACAAGTTCTGGGTATTCCAGTTTCTTCAAGTCAAGCGCAAGATCGCCTCTGACAGCAATGATATCCGCTGGCGAACCTTGTTGTATAGTACCCACTTTCGGAAACAATTTCAGATGCTCACCAGCCAGAGAGGTAGCGGCGCGCAAAGCTTCGACTAATGACATACCAGTCAACTGCATCATATACAATAATTCCTGGGTGTTGATTCCCCAGGGGATCTCCGGATGAGCAATTTCAGCTCCATATAATATTTTTCCACCCAGTTCAGACCATAGCTTTGTGTTACGCTCAATTCCGGTACATTTAGACAATGTATCAATTGTGGCAACGATTTTCACATTCTGTGAAATTGCTTGTTTTAACAATGCGTCAGGAACTTCATCACATGGCATGTGAGCCCATTCGTCCACTCCTGCATTCAGCGCAATCTGCACACCTTTCTCTTCTGCAACATGAGCAGTTACGCTGCGATCATGACTGTGCGCCTCATTGACAATGGCTGTTACAATTTTTTCTGATAATAATGGCCACGCCTGTTTTGAATCGAAAGAATGATCACTGTCAGAATTTGAGTGTTGATGGCTCACTTGCTTATTATTATGCATATGCCCGTATTCTTGATGCTCGTGAGTGTGTTTTCCATGGTGATCGTGGGAGTGTTCTCCATGATCATGGTGCACAGACCACGGCGCACCTATTTCTCCTCCCGGTTCTAGTGCTACCTTTATAACAACTGCACCCGCGCCGATAAGTTCACGAACGACTCTCTCTGCCTCTTCTTCAGAGGAGACTGCTTTGGCAATATTGGAAGCACCAAGGTTAACAATTGGATAACCATCATGCGCTGTTAGAATGGGGCCGGAAGTCAATACGCGCAAACTTCCGTTACCCCCGTACGGTTGATGTACAGGCCCGCCCAAATCCCGAATTGTCGTTATTCCATGTTGAAGTACAATATCGGCAGGAACATTGCGATAGGACAAATGCGCGTGCAATTCGATCAATCCAGGAAGAACGGTAGCATCACCCAGATCAATAACCTTCGTCCCTTCATCTATCGACATTAAATCACGTCTATTAACTTGCGATACCTGTCCGTTTTTGATCAGTATTGATAAATTGTCTCTAAACTGAGACCCATCAAAAACCCGTGATGCGTGCAATAACAAGGGCTCCGGATGCATCTCAGCGGCAATCGCTGGATACGACATGACGCCCGATATCAACAGTGTCAAGACCCAATGAGCCTTCCTGAATAACTCAAAAAAATCGTTTTTTATCATTTGATTTCCATAGAAATAAGAAAATGACTGAATTAGTACTTCCTGCTCTACTGCCGGTTTTAAAGATCAGAAACACCTCGTCGAACGGAATCACACTCGATTAAATTAAAGATTGTCACACTTCATTTGGTTTAATTCTTTGAGCAAGTGCACATAACGCTGCCATTAAAAGAAAGCTGCCCCACGGTGTTTCTGCCAGTTCTTTTACGCCCGGTTTCGTTTTATAGCAGCATCCCCTGAATGCACCAGAGTCCTCTCTCAGACCCTTACCCTTAATCCCAATATCCTGAAAACCAGAAAAATACGGACTACAAACAATATCGGTGATTATTTTATGCGCAGCAACTACCCACTGATCTCCTTCCTGTATCTGATCAGCAAGCGACATCATGGCCAACGAAGCAATTACCGCAGAAGACGGATCACGAAGTTCATCTGGACCATCTAAATTATCTAACGGGAACGCATCGACACGGGAATCTCTCCAATATTCACAAGCTGCCTGGGAATATGATCTGTACGGCTCCCCCCATTTTTCAGTCGCCCGACATAAACCCAACATGGCCCAGGCTTGACCGCGAGACCAGGCACCTGCTGTGTCCCTGAATGTAAATTTTCTCCCGTTGTGAAAACCCAAAGCCTGAAATGCGCCTTGATTATGTGTATCGCAAAAGTTTTCCAGGATTGTGTCGACGTGATGCCGTAACATTGTCTGAACCTCATCTTCATCTGCGTGTATACCTAGCAGTTGAATAAGCGCTGCCAGACTATCGATCGAAACATATTGCTCTCCTTTTTCTCCCCCGCCCATATCCGTTCCCAGCGGGAAATATTTCAACACCGGGTTAAATGTTGCGACAATGGCAGTATTGGCATTTCTTACCTGCGTTAGCGCATCCATATCACCAAACCAGTTGTATCCTAACGCGGCCCCATACCAGAAAATAAAACTTCGGTTGATTGAATCAGCAGTTATTTTTGACGACAAGCGCCGACAGATCGCAATGGCTTTAATTTGATCAGATTTTGATTGAGTGATTCGCGCGCGCAGCCACCACCAACCACCCCAGAATCCACCGGTCCAGGAGCCTCCCCTTGAAGTCACCCAATGACCGTCAGCACCAGACGAATAAAGTGGAAATTGATTGCCGCACATGGATTCAATGCGGTTCATGCGGTTTATTAACAACTCAATCGCCAGTGTTATTTCCTCATGACTGAGAAAATGGCGATTCACACCGGAATCTTTATATGAACTATTTTCAGAACGAGAAGGTAAAGTCCGCCCAGAAAGAATTTGCATTGTGTTTTCCCTTGAAATTGTGTTGAATCACATTGCCACCAAAAGCACGACCGTAATACATTCTCATCGCTAACTGCTTATTGAAAATGTATCGGAAACTGATGTCGATCAACTGTCCAACATCACTGCTTCCCCCTGACAACTTACCTACATAGCCGAACGCGCCCGATTTTGTCGATGCACCCAGCCCCCGGTATAACAAATCGTTGTCATTGGCCAGTGTCAGATGATGCAAATTGATGCTCACCTGGCTTTTCTCAGTTGGAGTAACATTCAGCTCTATAAACGCATCCCGAATATTCATTTGATCAAAAAACGGAAATTTTGCAAAAATTCGACCGCTCGGAACCATGGAAAAAAAGGTCTTATGTGTATTGTCTTCAGCATTGCCATCACCCGAGCTTTGATAATAGATAGCGCGCAACCATGGTTTAAAAGGCAGGCGCGACCATTGATAACCAAGTTCTGCGGAAATCGCCCAGGCCTGATGATCCTGGTCGGTCCAGCGACCAAACTGGTAGGCACCCCAAAGCAGGCTATCAATACTGCCCGGTCCTACCTGCTGCAGAGAAAGCAAATGAGCACCTATCGTATGCAGGTCAACTTTTTCTTCATTTAGTCTTGGCCTGGTCTCCAAAGAACGATTATCAACAACTTGTGTATCACGATCATCATCATAATTTATATAAAACAATCGCCCCTCTACCCCTGGCACAACCGCATCTTTTTTAGCAGTAAGCGCGGTATATATCATATTAATATCTTCAATTTGTTTCTGCCCATCGGCGGAGAGCGCGCCTTGTGTTGGTCGCAAGCCACTTACAGTCCAATTGAATGCGGGTTGATCATAGGCAATTGAGAAACCGTCAAAACTTCGTCCCACGTAAATTGCATTAAAACCACCAATCAAACGCTGCCCGATTCGTCTTTGTTTTAATGCGTCAAATTTGGCAATCCCCGTTTTATATTCCAACCCATCGGCAAATGCGAAACGACCCAGTTTTATGGACGCTCCGTGGATACCCATCGAATCCAGTTTAATTTTGGCAAAACCTTGCTTTAAAAAAATGTCATGAACATTTGTCGATTCCTGGTTGATCAGGAAATAGCCTGCACCCAAACCTAAAGGACCACCGGGGACCGCGACCGAATCATTCGGAAGATCATAAAGGCCGATATATTGAGCCTGCCCATACACTTCCACCACAGGCGTGGTCAGCAATGCGCCCATTCGGGCACGCAATACCCACAAATCATAGGTATTATTATTGTTGACCGCCGGTTCCGGCCGAAAAAAGTCCCAGAGCTCATAACTACCCATAAGCTCGCCATCTATTCGAAGATGTTTGTTTAACTGTCCCAGGCTCTTTGTATCAGTTGTTGCTACTGCGTTACTCACAGACAAGAAAATACCAGTTACACAGATCAGAATCTGAAATTTTGAATTTCTTACTAAACAAGAAACGAAATCGATTTGAACATTAACAGTTAAAAAAATCATAAATATTGTTTTGTTACATTTCATTCCAGCAACGACCTAGCAGCGACCTGACTGTTTATCTCTATTGGCCATATCTTTTAAATTGGTGTATAAATTTTTTAATAGCAATCCTGATTCGAAATATTTCACTTTAATTTCTTTAATTTATTTTCATTCATGAAACGCATAATTTCTAAAGACGGCACGTCTATTGCATGCTGGCAAGAAGGCATAGGCGACCCGCTCTTGCTGGTACACGGCACCACCAGCGATCACCTTGCATGGTCACCTGTTACATTGCTGAAACAACAATTCAGCGTATGGACTATGGATCGTCGCGGACGCGGCCATAGTAAGGATTCCCCAAATTATTCTTTGGAACGGGAATGTGAAGATATCGCAGCAGTTATTGATGCCATCGGTACCAGCGTACACCTTGTTGGTCACTCTTTCGGCGGACTGTGCTCATTAGAAGCCACGCGTTTGACAAACAATCTTCAAAGCCTGATTCTTTATGAACCATCCATCTCACTGGCTGGCAGCGGGTGGTCATCAGCAGTCAAAACCAGTATGGAGAGACTGCATGATTCAGAAGATTGGGAGGAAGTCTTGCTTCATTTCTATCGCGATATACTCAAAACACCCCGCGCCGAACTCGTTGCGTTACAGACAGGGCCTGGCTGGAAAGCACGCGTAGCAACATCCCACACAGTTTTGCGTGAATTACGAAGTATCGATCATTATGTGTTTAACCCTCAACGATTCAATTCTCTCCAGATTCCGGTATTACTTCTACTAGGCGGTGATAGTTCATCTCGTCGATACGAAACTGCCAGTCTGCTTTCTCAAGGCCTGCCGAATAATCGGATAGGAATTCTGCATGGACAGCAGCATAGCGCGATGAGAACAGCGCCCGATTTGTTTGCTCATGAAATTATGAAATTTTTAAAGGAACAGCCATAGTTATCCGGACCATTCCAGATTCTATGTCGTCTTCTCTGTCAACCGGTCTGCGTGTTGCCGTCGGCTGAATGCCAATGCCAGCGCCAGAATACAAGCGCAAACAAATACACCTGACAACAATTTCCAGCCAAGCAGAAAACCGCTTGAATAATCAACCAGTAAAGCGTAAAGCGGCGGGCCCAGCGCAAAACCGCCAAAAAACGCAACGGAAATAAAACTGGAAGCAGCCGTTACCGGGCCAAAAGCTGAATCCCGGATCACCATACTCATTGCTATCGCATTTGTACCGACTGCGCTGAGTCCTACACACGCGGCCCCAAGCCACAGCAATTCATGACTGTTGATATCAGCGTACATAGTACACACGATGGCGCCGGCAGCTATTACTGCGAGCGCGCATAGCAACCAGGACTCATCTCTAAGTTTTGCGCCCACCGGGGTCAGCACGATTCGTGACAGCATTCCCATAACGCCAAATACAGCAATCAGGCTGTCCGCCTTAAACAGTGTCATGCCTTGTTGTATTGCAAATGTCGGCAGAAAAGTGACATAGGCTGATAGTGATATTCCAATGCAGAACTGAATACACATCAGCCAAAGGAGCAATGGATTCGGGAAAGTATATTCAAAACTCTTCTTCACGCCGAATTGTACTTTCGGCGTAACAAAGAGTGTTGATAATAAAAAAATAACCGCTACCGGGACTACTGCTCCAAAAGCTATGCGCCAGCCATACAGCAGGGCTATTCCCGGCAGCAATAAACCCGCAAATAGCGCCGCCAGTTGTACACCTGATTGTTTGATACCTACTATCTTTGCCCTTTTCTTTTGAGTAATTTGTTGTGCAATCAGTAAATTTGTAACCGGATTGGCCAGAGCTTGTGCAATTCCGCAAATCGCTACAGCAAATACCAGCCCGGTAAAATTCTGCGCAATGGCAATAAGCATAAACGCTACCGCGATCGTAAAGAAAATCACCAACAGCATGTTGCGTGCGCCAAAATATTCAACTATGACCCCTGACCATAGCGACAAAATAGCTGCAAGACCGAATGAACTCATTACCAGATAACCTAACATGGTGCTATCAAAGGTCAGGTCCTGACTCAGTAACGGTCCCAGCGTACTGATTGCATAAAGCACCAGCATGGGCAAAGCCATGGCAAAAATCAGAACGACAACGAACAGGTACCCTGTCAGGGTTGAATTTTGAATTTGCAAAATATTTTTTTCTTCAATCATTTTGTTTCTGGGTCAAATAATTGATACAAACACTGTTATCCAGGCATTGCATCAATCATGTTCTTTAGGCAACCAAAAGGTCATGATTCAGTATATAAGTATGAGAAACGATACGCGGTTAATTGAAGTGATATGCACTTTGTTGCTGATAAAAATCAATCAACTGACGTCCCACCGAACTGATCAGTGATTCATCTGTACCGTCAAGAATCCGAGTGGTCCGCGCAATGCGCATAATGTTTGAAAGCGGTGTCAGCTCACTGACACCTTCCGCCCCAAAAACCTGCACAGCGGAATCAGATGCAATGCAAAGTGCCTGGGATGCCGCCATTTTGGCGGTATTGATTTCGATATTACTGGAACACTGTGTATCTACACCCCGGGCTGCTACTCTAATCATCTCCCGAGCGCTTGCAATTGCGTGATAAGCCTTTGCCATGTGCTGACGAACGAGCTGTTTTTCCTGAAGCCTTGCGGTCAAACCGCGCCGCGAATGAATTCTGGCACCCATCATATCCAGACATCTTTGTGCCAGGCCTACCCAATGCATGGAGCGTAGCAGCCTGCCTACCCCCAGTCGTTGATTCATCATGTTAATACCGTCACCGCAAATGCCCAGCAAATTCGATTCTGGCACTTTCACCTCGTTGAACGATATTTCGCTCTGCTTTAACGTACTTTCCATGACAGTTATCTGACGTTCTATCCGAAAGCCCTTGGATTCCACAGGAACGATGATCATTGAAAGAGTTTTTCTAATATCAACCTCGTCATCAGTTGTGCGCACCAAAACAGTAGCAAATGTTGCATCGCTGGCATTCGAAACAAACCATTTTCTGCCGTTTATGTACCAGTTGCCGCCTGATAAACGGGCTTTTGCATTGATCAACCCTGGAATCGAACCGCTGTGATCGGGCTCGGTCATTGCATAACAAGGCAGTGCATTTCCAGTGGCCATTGGACGCAAAAATTTTGTGTGAATTGTTTTATTACCAAATCTTTGCAGCATTCGTGCGTCTAAAGCAGTATGACTGCCAAAAATTTCATGGGAAAACACAGTACGCCCCTCTTGCTCCGCTACTATCAGATAACTTTCCAGCGAATCTATTTTCCCACCGTACTCAAGGGGATAAAATAATCCCCACAATCCCGCTGAACGCGCCTCATTAGTGAGTTTGGTAAGTAATTCAGATGAATGACGCCCTTTGCTCGACAACCGCTGCTCATTCGGAATAATCATGTCATCCACAAAATTTCTGACCTCATTTGAAAGTGATTTGGCCAATGTGGCGGGTTCTTTCTTTTCTATTTCACTAAGCACGTTTACAGTCCCCGAATAAATGTGATTTAGTTAATCATGGAAAATACTGCTTCGTCAGACAATTGTTTCTTGTCGACTTTCCCTGCAGGATTGAGCGGTAACTGACGGAAATATCGAAGATATTCTGGAAGCTTGTTGGTTTCCAGTCCTTTTTCCAGCAGGTATTTGGTAAATTGCGATAGTGATGGGCGGGCAGCGCCATCTTGCGATACCACGCAAAGACAGATTCTGTGCCCTAAGTCCGGGTCAGCAACAGGAACGCAAACAGCACTGACGACTGCCGGGTGAGATATGGCAATATTCTCGATCTGCGCAGGACTGATGTTGACACCGCCCCGGATGATGATTTCCTTTTTGCGGCCCGACAGCACCAGATAACCATCATTGTCTATATATCCCAGGTCTCCGGTGTATACCCACCCATCATCATCCCTGTACAATGCATCCAGCTCAGGTGAGTTAACATACTGCATTGGGCTGATTGGGCCTCTGGCTGCAATTTCACCTATTTCACCTTGGGATAGTTCCTGTTTCTGGTCATCAACAATTTTGATGGCACAAATCCCGGGATTTGGTCGACCTGCTTTATGTAATATTGCATCCAGATCGTCATCAAGTGTCGTATGGCAGTTCACGCCATCAGCAGATCCATATAGACTGATAAAACCGCACCGGAACGCTTCGGTACAACGGCGGATTGATACTTCATCAATTTTTGCGCCGCCACTGATAATAGCCATTAAGCTGGATGTATCCGCTGCTGATAATTCAGGGTCCGCAGCGATCCTCTGAAACATCGTTGGCACGCCGAAAATATAATTCGGCCTAAGGTGTGCAATTGCATTAATTGCCGCAGTTACTTCAAACTGGCGCATTAATAGTACGGTGCCACCTAGCCAGGATAAAATACCAAATGTGGCAGTTGACCCAAAAGCAGTTCCCAACGGCATCAGGTACAGGCCCCGAAATGTTTCATTCGCTGGATGAATACGCTGCAAAAAACGGCCCCTTCCACCAATGATTGCATTATGGGAATACGCTACCCACTTGGGGTCTGATTCAGTACCTGACGATACAAGAAAACGAACGGGAGAATCGGGGCAGACAATTGGGAATTGATCACTTTCAAGAGGCTCTGAGTTGAAAAAGTCATCCAGTGCGTGCCAGTTTTCCGTTGCTGCACCATTGACAACGAGTATGCGCAGTGACAGCAATGTCGGACGTATTGATTCAATGAGTTCGCAAAGATCAACACCCGCATGTTCCGGTTCTACAATAATCACGCGCGCATCACACTTCCTGAGAAGAGATTGAACATCAAGCATTCCGCGACCGGGTGGAAAAGGCGCCACAATGGCCCCTAGCGACGCCGCAGCCAGATCTATAGCGCAACTCCGCCAGTTATTATGAAGCTGATAGGCAACTACATCTCCGGTCACAACGCCATGCTCTTTGAATGCAGCAGCAAGCCGCTGCACTTTGTCCAGCAACTGAACATACGTAATGGTCTCATGCAAAGTCACAACTGCCGGCTTACCGGGAGTTTGCAATGCACGATCCACAAACAGCTCATAGACTGATTTATTTGGATAAATACCGCTTTTTATCCATTGTTGACGAACCTCAGTAGGTATCAGATCAATAATTCCTGCATGATTCATTTAAAACTCCAGGGAGACATCACTTTGGTATAACAATCCGGGCTCAATTGCTGCTGCAGGTGGGCCTGATTTCGTATTGTTGCCAGATCTTCAATAACCTGTGCGACAGGTACACCTGCGCGCTCAAGGATCAGAAGCCATTCTTCGGCCGTCTTGGTGAGTAGCAAAAGTTGCAAAAACTGATGAAAATCGATTTCATTCAGGTCATTCGCTATCTCCAATACATTACGCAGCCGGCTTACTGTGTTAAGGTCAGGACACTCAATTGCGAGTTTTCCTTGCTTTGTATCAAAAACACCATTGATTATGCTTTTTGATTTTATGCGGCTATTCAGCATGTTTTTATCTGGGAAATCATCTATACATAACAGTGTTGCTGCGCTTAACAGCGATGAAGTCACTTTTACACTGGCATTATCCAGATGCCGCTTGAGTAATGCCGCGGTAATCCCTTGAGCGGCAATAACCCCTCCCAAAACATCAAGGACTGTAAAAAGAGAACCGCCTCGAGTACCGGAAGCTTGAGAGATTTTTCTGGCAACTCCAGAGTAGGCTTGCGTCATGAAATCAGTCCCTGGCAATGTATTTGTTGCTGATTCAGCGCTTCCATTTGTAGACCAGCCCGCTGCATAGGCATAAATGAGCGCGGGATTCAAGTCAACAAAATCACTGTAATCCAGACCGAGCTGCGCCGCCTTATCAGGCGCCCAATTGTGTAGAAAAACATCTGCAGATTGAACCAGTTCCTTGATTTCTGCGCGCCCTGCTGCTGACTTTATATTTATTTCCCTGATTGTTTTAAGTCGATTGAGCGCATCGAAACGGGCAGAGCAGCCATCGGCCATGGGTGGCATCCCACGTAGCGGGTCTCCTCCCGGCGGTTCAATCCGAATGACGTCAGCACCTAGAAGCGTCAGTAAGTGACCGGCAAGCGGGCCCTGAATCCGTCGACAGGATTCAATCACCGTTAGACCGCTTAACGGAAGCTGATTTTCAGCTTTCTTTATATCCGTTCTGGCTCTGACATTAGGGTTGAACTCAAATGACCATGGTCCTTGCAGCCAGTCGTGCATAAAATGCTCATCCTGTTGTCTTTCTTCAACAGAACGTAACTGGCAGATGGACATTCCGGTGCGCGCGCACACTTCTGAAATGTGCTGAAAAGTATAATTAGAAAGCGCATCGACCAATTCAACGGGTAGTGGAGAGATCGCCCTTGCATAGCGCAACAAAAATGCACTCCATCCTTTGCCTGACAGGGCCGAATTAATGCCAAACTGCGCCCAGAATTTTTGCCAGGGCTCGACATCAAGAGTTTCGAGTTCAAAACAAACGCCGTCCGACGACATGAAGGGAGGCGCTGTTTGACGAGAAGCTTTTTCAAACATAACAGAATCTGGCATTTCAGCCGCGGTTGCATCTGCTAAATATTGCGATACGCTCAACAGTGCAGCGGATGAGACAGAAAGATTGCTGCCTGACACAGGCATTCCGCGCAATCGACCCAGTGCTGCTGCAAAACAACCCTGTAGCGCAAGCGCCCCCGTCAATGTAGACACATATTGCAATCCAAGCGGACGCGGTTCACCACTTACTCTTCCATGTACCGACATAATTCCACAAGCAGCCTGAATAATGTTCTCGGTAATGCAAGTCGATTTCGATGCATCACTCCATCTTGCTATATCACAGCTCACTAACGAGGTTCGTGATGTCTCAAATTTAAATGACAACGACAAATCGTTCGAATACTCGTCAGTTGAAATGACGTTTAAACCCAGCATGCTCGCCTGATAGCGAAGAGATGCTGCAATTGACGCAAAATCATTTGCCACATTATTAAATGGGCCCGCAAGAGTGCAACCGGTTAACGGTCGATTCATTTCCATTTTTTTAGCGAGGTGAAATTATGATCAACTTATCCTCCGGCTACCGCAGGCAATATTGTCAGGGCATCTCCATCTTTTAAATTTGTTTGAAGGCCGTCACAAAAACGAATATCGCTGTCATTCACATAAATGTTAATGAAACGATGCGGCTGATCTTCTGCAATCAACTTTTCCTTAATACCCGGATACTGCTGATCCATTTGATTGATCGCTTCCAGTACATTTACACCAACCACTTCAACCAGTTTTTGATTATTTGTTATAGACCTCAGGATGGTAGGAATTGAAACTTTGACAGACATTTGTTCTCCTTCATAAAATATTACGAGTTGCTGTTAACCAAATACAGCAAACGATTAATTGATACGACTTCCCGGCATAAAGCTAGCGAAAGATTCACAAAGTGAGGAAGCAAAAACCGATCAGGCCACTTTTAGCTGCTTCAGATCCGGTTCATAGGTTTTTACAATTTTGATCCTCTCTTCTATGACTATGTCATCAACAATCCGAAAACTACGAACACTCTCTCCTGATAATAATGCTGTTGAAATAATCACATAGTGTGCTCCTGGTTCCGCTGCATACTCGATATCCGTGCGGCTGGGATATGCCTGCGTACTGGTGTGTGAATGATAGATAACAATCGGTTCCTCACCACGCAATTCCATTTCTTTCCAGACTTGCAACTGTTGTTGTGGATCAAATTGAAAAAAATCCTCGGAATGCGCCGCATTTTCCATGGGTATTAAACGTTGTGGCAGATTAGAACCAAGCGCGCCGGCTATGACGCCACATGACTCGATAGGATGATCTTTATTTGCCTGAGCAAGCATTGCTTCAACAAGTTTCGTATGGATGGTCAACATCTACAGGTCTCCTGAAGATAAATTTATTGATACAAATCGAACCGTTAGTAACTTGGCAGTGACTGATCTACATCATTGATCCAGGACAGAATCCCGCCATCAAGGCTTTTAGCATTTGTAAATCCATGCTTTTGCATTTCGATCACTACATCTCTGGATCGCGCGCCCATTTTGCAATGTACAACGATAAAATCTCTTTTATTCATTCCGGACAGGACATCTTCCGTCATCATTTCACTCTTAGGAATGTGAGTGGCCCCGTCAATTCGCACAATATTCCACTCCTCGATACCGCGAACATCTATTAGCCTGATCTTCTCGCCTTTATCACGCATCTCCTTTAACTCCCGGGCACTGATTATCGGAATTTCTTTCTGGTGTTCTTCTGACTGTTGTCTGCCACCACAAAATTCTTGATAATCGATCAATTGTGTAATAGATGTACGAACGGGTGCTTTCCTGATTGGTATAAATCTATAGCTCATATCCAATGCATCATAGACCGCCAGGCGGCCCAACAATGACTGACCGATTCCGGTGATTAACTTGATAGCTTCTGTAGCCATCATTGACCCAATCGACGCGCACAAAATACCAAGCACGCCGCCTTCGGCACATGAAGGCGCCATTTCAGGTGGAGGCGGCTCTGGGTATAAATCGCGGTAATTTAGCCCTGCATCACCCGGCGCATTTTCCCAAAAAACTGAAACCTGACCTTCAAAGCGAAAAATAGATCCCCACACATATGGCTTTTTCGACAGCACGCAAACATCATTCACCAGATAACGCGTAGCAAAATTATCTGTACCATCCACGATCAGGTCATAATCAGAAATAATCCCGCGGGCGTTAGCCGCTTCGAGGCGTTCTTCATGCAGTTCCACCTGAACATGTGGATTAATTTCTTTAATTGTGTCCCGGGCACTCACCGATTTGCGTTTACCGATATTGGATTGTTTATGGATAATCTGCCTCTGCAAGTTGGATTCATCCACAACATCAAAATCAACAATACCGAGTTTTCCAACACCCGCTGCGGCAAGGTAAAGCAGCACTGGCGACCCCAGCCCACCCGCACCAATAACCAATACCCTGCTGTTTTTTAATCGTTTCTGCCCTTCCAACCCAACTTCCGGGATAAGCAAATGTCGGCTATAGCGTAAAACCTCACTTTTACTCAATTCAGCTCCAGGTGCTACTAAAGGCGGTAGTTGCATAATTTCTCCAATCAATATCTGGTTTGTCGTTCAATTTTCATTAACAAATCGTTGAAAAACCGTCTGCTGTGCGCAAATCAAATTCTATTTATTAATAAAAATAACAATCATTATGATTTCTATTAAAAATATTAGTACTTAATAACACTTTAATTAACAATTTTTATATCCTGAACAACGTTCAAATTCTCTTTAAAGAAAGCACATGCACAAATCCAGTTTTCCTCGCATATCAAATTTTCATACGCGGATCCGCGAATTTGTTTCTTAGTGATATTGCGTCATCAGCCATTACTCATCACAACTTCAGAAAAGTCAATTTGTACTTCATGCCGAGGACTGCGGTAAATTTAAAGCAGATTATAAAATTTTGGAATGTGACAAATTGTCGCGCGACAATTTGTCGCATGCGTGATTGGAATTGCAAGGACTTCATAATTGCTACAGGCAGATCTGCGGCAAGGCAGACATTGTATAATTACAACTGCTGTGGCAACAGCACATTCGATGGCTGAAAAACACTCTGCCGAGAAAAACACGCAAACAAACGCTGTCTTAATAGGGACTGTATTTTAAACTGTGCAACTGCCTGGTTAACATATCCCATCATGCGATCCGCTATTTTGATCATAAAAAGTTCAAAACTGATGCTCAATTTTTTTCTGCATCGCCCGGCTCTAAATGCTACCTGGATTGTTTAGGAGATAATTCTCAAGGCAAACTAATTGGCTGAAAAAATTTGAATTTTCTAGATTACTTTTCGCATATCTTCTTGATATCCGAAGAGTGTAGAAATATTGTCCCGATGTGCGCTCTACGACCGGTTGAACTGCAGTTACTAATGCCTGTACAAAGATTTGACTTCCGCTTCTGCTTTCAGATTCATCTCAAAATGATCACGAATCACGCTTCAAGTATCGTGGCGCCATAATAATTACTCGCCTAACGATATCATTTAATATAGTGGATTAATTGGCGCCCTGAGCACGAATCGAACGTGCGACCTACCCCTTAGGAGGGGGTTGCTCTATCCACTGAGCTACCAGGGCGTAGTTTCAAGACCGTTATTTTACGCTACTCTGTCATATTATCATAAGCCGCTTATACACTCACAATCCCGTTACCACCTAGCGACCAAACCCTAACCGACTGTTTATAAATATACTTTATTAAAAATAATTACAACACATTATGTATATCTATCACTACATTATTTTTGGTTAGCGACCATGGACTGCAACCACAACTTGAGATCATGCGCGTTACTCAGTATAGTTGCCGGATTTATTTTGAATTTCATAGAAAAAGAAACACATAAATTATGACAACAACACGACACTGTCCATTGTTAATTCTCGGCTCCGGCCCTGCCGGTTATACAGCGGCTGTCTATGCAGCGCGCGCTAATCTGCACCCTGTCATCATCACCGGACTGGAACAGGGAGGCCAGTTGATGACAACTACAGATGTTGATAACTGGCCAGCCGACGCCATGGGGGTACAAGGCCCTGAACTCATGGAACGTTTCCAGAAACACGCCGAACGATTTAATACCGAAATCATTTTCGATCATATTCATACTGCCAGACTGACGGATAAACCGCTGACACTGGTTGGTGATCAGGGCACATACACCTGTGATGCATTGATAATCGCCACTGGAGCGACCGCGAAATATCTTGGCATTCCTTCCGAAGAGGCATTCATGGGACGCGGCGTATCGGCCTGCGCCACCTGTGACGGTTTTTTTTACAAGGGGCAGGATGTTGCTGTGATCGGCGGCGGTAACACTGCTGTTGAGGAAGCGCTCTATTTATCCAACATTGCCAAATCTGTCACTGTCGTACACCGCCGGGAACAATTCCGCTCTGAAAAGATTCTGATAGACAGAATGATGGAAAAAGTCAGTAATGGGAACATCCGCCTTGAACTCAACTACGTACTGGATGAAGTGGTAGGGGACGATAGCGGTGTGACAGGCATGCGCATCAAAAGCACACAGGACAACAGCTTAAAGACCATTGATTTGCATGGCATTTTTATTGCAATCGGACACAAACCCAATACAGATATTTTTGTCGACCAGCTTAAAATGGAAAATGGCTACATTCTGACCCAGGGCGGCAATCAGGGTAATGCGACCGCCACCAGCATTCCAGGTGTATTTGCAGCCGGAGATGTGCAGGATCATATTTACCGGCAGGCAGTAACGAGTGCAGGCAGCGGTTGTATGGCCGCATTGGATGCTGAAAAATATTTTGATCAATTGACCTGAAATTTGCGATAAACAACGCGATGTCCAAGAAAAAAGAAGCGGCCAATGCAATGAATGACGACATAACAGAGTTCTATGAAGCAATGAAACATGTCGTACCGCTGACCGCTTCTGACAGAACTATATTGGAATCAGAGAAACCGGCTCCCCATCCCCGAAAAAAAAATCCTTTTACGCTATACGACCCGGTATTTGAAACTGCTGACGCAAATGACGCCAATCTTCCAAAGATAAGCGCCGACGATGAATGGTCTTATTCAGGACCGGGTGTTTCGCACCAGACATTACGCCGGCTGAAACGCGGTTACTGGCGCATTCGTGACAGTATCGACCTGCACGGGCTCACTCAAGACATCGCAAGACGACACATGACAGATTTTCTGAATACCGCGTTGCAAAAGCGTCTTCGCTGCGTAAAAGTCATCCATGGTAAAGGCCTCAGCTCGCAAGACGGCATTCCCGTTTTAAAATACAGCGTCGGCAGCTGGCTGGCACAGCATCCAGCTGTCCTGGCGTTTTGTCAGGCCAGTCCGGAAAATGGCGGCGGCGGTGCAGTTATGATTTTACTCAAAAGCAAAGAGCATAAACAATAAACACGCCAGAGTACCGCTATAACGATGGATTTGACTCGTGCGGATATAATTTCTCATATTTTCGCTGACACGCTATACAGCGCTGAGCGGAAGGATTGGCAATAAGCCGCTCAAAGCCGATTTCTTCACCGCAATCAACACAGTCACCAAATTCCAGCTCCATCAGATATTTCTCTGACATTTCAAGCTCCCGCATTTCGTTAATCTGCTTGTCAACCAGTGCAGTATCTACGTCAGCCAGGATATTATTGATATCATCCGCCTGCCTGATATCAAATTCTTCGCCGCTTTGCACGAGCTCATTGCGAATTTCTTTCTGCAATTCGAGGTAGCGTTTATGTAACGCGGATTTGATTTGAGCCAGTTGTTCTTCTGTAAAATTTGCCATAATATTCTCTCCTGCCCGGGATATAACGTCCTATTTAATCAGCGCAATCAGCGATTGCTGATCACAATCAACGTAACGCATTATCCTATATGCTCAGCGAACACAAGACCTTCGGGCTTGCGGTACGCATCCAAAACCATTCATGCCTCAACATGGGTCAAATGTTTCAGACGCTTCAAATCTGAAACAATCTCACCTGCGTTTTGCGACGCCTGTGCTGACCAGTAAACCTTGACTATGTTGCCAAGCGGATCAATCAGAAAAGTATTGCGTTTAGCGAATTTTACTATACCCACATTCAAAAGCGAGCAGTAACGTGCGGCCGTTTCAGCAGTCGTGTCAGCCAGTAACGCAAAAGTCAAACCGAACTTGCCTGCGAAACGATCATGGCTGCTGACTGTGTCAACGCTTACACCGACCACTTCGGCATCGAGTGTCTTCAGTTTTTCAAAATTGTCGCGAAAAGCGCACGCCTGACGCGTGCATCCCGGCGTGTCATCCTTGGGATAAAAATACAATACCAGCCATTTACCTCTGAAATCACCCAGACGTTGTGTATTACCATGCTGATCCGTCAGTTCAAAGTCAGGTGCAGCCTGGCCAAGTTTAAGCGACTCGCATTTATTTGCAAGTTTGAGTAGCCAACCTGCCAGTCCCAGTAATGCCAATAAAATTACAACAATCAACCATTCCATCAAACGCCGCTCCGTCTATTGATAACAGATTGTTAACCCAAACCATAACGCTTATCATAGGCCAATTCACACCGGGATGCCAGATACGAAAAAAATGCGGACAGGCTTCCCTTCTACCAGATACAGACTCTATTTTATATAATTACAGGCTGAGAATACTGACTATTCAAGCACTATTATTCATCGGTTAAATATCATGATTTATACTCAGAAAAAACCTGCACTGCTTATCATGGGCTTGTTAATGCTTGCCATTTGGTTTGGTGCGGACACAGGGTTATTAAACCCGGTACTGACGTACCTATCATCGGGAAAACCCTATAAATATCTGAACGAAATTAGCTCTCTGCCACTTTATTTTGGCGTCGTGGCCGTCGTCACGGGATGCTGGCATTGGCTGGGTCCACATCAAGAAGGTCAACTGGATTATTATTCCTCCACGATTGCGGGCGGCATGCTTATTCTGCTCATAACCATGTTGATACGCTGGTTCATCGCACCGCAAATCGAGGTTGTCAGCGTGGATTTTGGCTTAATCGGCAACACCGGAAAATATATTCACGAATTGCTCGGCCTTAACTACGTCGTCCTTGGCATTGTCGCTGGCATTATTATCGCCAACGTTTTCAAAGTGCCGGATTGGGCCAGGAACGGCGTTCGCCTGTCCCGGCTGGGGCTCAAAACAGGTGTCATTCTGCTCGGCGCCCTCTACAGCGCAGCCGAACTGAAAAATCTGGGAGGCCTGTCTATTATCATGATAGGTTTTTTTGTGCTGGGCTCGGTAGGTATCGTGCTATGGATAGGCTCGCGACGCAACATTTCCAATTCAATGGGCGGCGTGCTGTCAGCCGGCATGGGTGTTTGCGGGGTATCAGCCACTGTAGCAGTCGCTCCCGTCGTTCAGGCAAAGCCTGTTGAAATTGCCTATACGATTGGCACCATCTTATTGTGGGGCGTAGGCTGCATGTTTGCTTTTCCCATTATTGGCCACTTGCTGGACATGAGTCATGTACAGTTTGGTGCATGGGCTGGCACGGGCATTTTGAATTCGGCACAGGTCGCGGGTGCGGCGCTGGCTTTCCAGCCCGACGGTATAGAGACGCTGATGGTGGCTGAAATTTTCAATATCACTCGCGTCCTGATCCTACCGGTTATCGTGCTCTGGCTGGCCATCTGGTACGTCAAAAGAGAAGGCACAACCTCATCCGGAATTAACGTTGGTCACGTTATCATTACAAAATTTCCTGTGTTTGTACTGGGTTTTATCCTTATGTTTGCATTATCCACAACAGGAATGTTTGCGCCGGCCAGCCATTACCAGGGTAAATATTTCGGCAATACGCCAGCACAGGGATTCAAACAGGAGAACCTGTTAAATTCCGAACAGACCGAGCAATTGCATGCTGAAATAATTGGTATCGACAAAAATGAGCACCGCGTTGCAGTAAGCCGCTTGATCGAAAATGGAAAAATCATGACGATTGAAGATGATAATGCCATTCGCAGCATTATCAAAACCGGCACTTTGTCCGATGAAGCCATTGCCATTCTTAGCGCCGCACATGATGC
Organism: Nitrosomonas marina; assembly: GCF_900110145.1. Classification (GTDB taxonomy): domain Bacteria; phylum Pseudomonadota; class Gammaproteobacteria; order Burkholderiales; family Nitrosomonadaceae; genus Nitrosomonas; species Nitrosomonas marina. The sequence goes on from NZ_FOCP01000001.1 coordinate 137,897, forward strand.
GGTACGACACACCGCCAGGAAAATCGAGGCATTCCGTCAATGGATTACCTGGCTGTTTGCATTTGGATTGGTCGGCCTCGGTATGCAGATCACGGTCAGCTCAATGAAGCAGGCGGGCGGAGAACCAGCGATTATCGGTGGCATTGTCGGTTTTATCAAAGCGGCCTTGTCGCTGATTGTGGTCGTCCTGCTCATTGGTGAAACCGTATAAAATACAATTAATCACGGAGATGTTTTATGCAGAACAAAGAGATTAAAACTTTTGAACGAGGTTCAGCATTGTCGATTTTCAGCAGCGATCGTAAAGAGGATGTGATAGCCCTTATTCTGGCTTTTATTCTGGCCATGGCGATTTACTTCATCTATTAGGCAGCCGTCGATTGCCTGCTTTTTCATTCTAAGACTTTAAAACTTTCCTAACGCGATGCTGTTCAGACATATTCTGCTTGCAAGCCACGGCACTCTGGGTGCCATTGCGGCTGAAGACACGGCTTTGCAGATTTGCGCTGACAACGGAATGATCGATCACCTGATCGTAGTACCCGAATTCTGGCAAGGGATGACCGGCGATGACTGGCTCAATAACGGTGTTACCCGGGATCAGTTCCGAAACTATCTGCAAGCCGAATTGGGCAGGGAAGTCGACCAGCAATGCGAACGACTGCACCGCAAGATTTCGGCATCCGCCTGCACATACAGCAGCCTGATTCAGTTTGGCAGACCCGATCAGGCCTTGTTGCAATGCACGAAAAAGCAGACATACGATCTGGTTGTCCTTGGGTCGCCACGACCACGACGCATGTCTGATTTGATGGCGTTACGATCCAAAATGCTGACCAAACAGCTCATGACTGCCATGCAGACAGCAATGCTGATCGCACCCCACCCAAAATAACACTGCAAAAGCACCGTGATATCACAGCGCGAGAATGAAAAATTATCCACATTACACAGACCAAGCAGCTGTCAGGATGCTGCATGGGCTATTTTACACACGCCACTGGAAGCCGCTGAGCTTACACTGTTCTGTCACGATATCGAACGTTTATTTCGTATCAACCCGATGATCAATTTCAGCACATGGCATAAGACCGGTCTCAATCGCTACCATTGCACAGGCCAAAACATCAGCCAACAACCGCCATTCAATTTTGAACTGACATTTACTGTCAGGCACTTACCCGATGGTGTCCAGATCGACTACGAACAAGGCTTAAAAACCCGAACAACATTTGTTATTGAACCAGTATCACCTCCTCAGGGGAGTCAGCATCCCGGTCAAACAAAACTGACAATTACCGATTTTTATGACGGCATGTCCGAAGATGAACGCAAACAATGTTTGCACCTTGTAGACAAAAGCATCACCGCCTGGGCTGGCGATTTACAGCAGTATCTGATCAACTGGAACAAATGGTCGCGTTATCGGTTGTGGCGCACCTACATGCAGTATGTCTGGCAGCCAATGAGGCCCATGGGTCGACGCATCGTCGCCATCCTGATATGGTTGACCGTTTTCGAAATGATTTTGATTTTACTGGGTGCAGCGGTATATTATCTGGAAAATAGTCAATGACAATATTTAACGTAACGAGGATGAATCATGAATGAAGAACTTAAACCGATCGACCCGGAAATGGTTGCCTGCGAAGTGTGTTTAAAAGAAATTCCATTATCCGAAGCTAAAAGCAGCGAAGCCAGTGACTACGTTCTGCATTATTGCAGCCTGGAATGTTACGCGAAATGGAAAGAGCAACCCAAAGACAAAGAATAATAATATCAATGCTTCCCTTGCGTTCATTCACTCCGACTGCTGCCGCTGCAGTTGATTGATCTGTTCCATCAACAACTGCCGTTCTTCCTCCAATGCCCTGAAACGCGCATATAACCTGTCAAGATCTACTGTGTATTTTTCAATACGGTCTTTTCTGTCCTGCTGTTGCTGCTGCGCCTCTTCATATTTTGGTGCAGGTCCGCTTTTTATGTTGACTTCCGGATATTCCGCCAGTTGCGAACCCAGCATTTCATGTCGACGTAACTCCTGAATCATAAGAAATTGTTGATGAGCAGCCTGCGCATCCTGCTGGACGCGCATCAACGCCCGTTCCAGTTCTGAAATCTGCTGTTCCTTTTCAGTCCGGCCATCAAGGGGAAATGCCAGCAACACTAGCAACATCATTACCATGCTTGATTTCAAAACCACACCTCCTTTGTGCGTTATAACCGTTCAAACACTGCCGCAATACCCTGTCCTCCGCCTATGCACAGCGTTACGAGCGCGAATCGTCCGCCTGTGCGGTGCAGTTCATAGATCGCTTTAATCGTCAGTATTGCGCCGGTAGCGCCGATGGGATGCCCGAGCGCGACCGCACCACCGTTGGGATTGGTTTTCATCGGGTCGAAGTGCAACTCTTTTGCCACTGCGCAGGCTTGTACTGCAAATGCTTCGTTAGATTCTATAATATCGATAGCGTTCATCTTCAAATGAGCGCGCTCAAGCGCCTGCTGTACCGCCAGAACCGGCCCGATACCCATATAACGCGGGTCTACACCGGCATGCCCATAAGACACCAGACGTGCAATAGGCTTCAAATTACGTTTTTCGGCTGTTCTCCCTTCCATTAAAACAACCGCGGCCGCGCTGTCATTGATGCCGGATGCATTACCCGCCGTCACCGTGCCATCTTCGCAAAAAACCGGTTTGAGTTTCGCCATGGCCTCCAAGTCAACAGCTTCACGCGGATGTTCGTCCGTATCAAACATAGTGACGCCAGTACGCGTTTTTATTTCGACCGGCAGAATCTGCTCCTTAAAATATCCCTGACGAATTGCATGAATAGCACGTCGATGACTCTCAACCGCATAGACATCCTGCATTTCACGGCTGATTTGCCATTTGCGCGCAATGTTTTCTGCAGTAATGCCCATGTGCACATGATCAAACGGATCCGTGAGCGCGCCAACCATCATATCGACTGCACCAGTGTCCCGCATCCGCTGGCCCCAGCGCAATGCGGGCAATAAATATCCGCCACGGCTCATTGATTCCGCACCGCCAGCGATTGCGGCATCGGTATCATTAAGTGTAATTGCCTGGCTTGCAGAAATAATGGCCTGCAGGCCGCTGCCGCATACGCGATTGACGGTTAATGCTGCTGTTCGCTGTGGCAGCCCGCCATTGATACAGGCCACCCGCGCCAGATACATGTCCCGCGTTTCACTGTGAATCACATGACCGAAAACGCCATGACCAATTGTTTCGGGATCGACCGCAGCCCTGTTTACCGCTTCCCTGACAACCTGTGCGGCCAGATCAGCCGGTGCAACACCCTTGAGTGCACCGCCATAATCGCCAATCGCAGTCCGCACACCGCTCAGTACATACACTTCTCGCATGAAAATCCCTTTATTGTATTTACACGGTGTTTATGGGTATTTCAGCCGATACCCGGCAGTACGACTTTCCCCATCAATTCATTTAATCACAAAACCGACATCAAGCTCGATCTGTTTCAACCGTTTACCACTTGTTCCTCATTCAGTCTGTCTAGCTGCTCGCCCTTTATTGAGTCAGGCAGCCATTTTTCCAGCATCGCTCGCAGTTGCGCCAAAGAAAAAGGTTTCGCCAGCAAGTCATTCATACCGGCATCCAGACATTTTTGCAGATCGCCCGACAGCGCATTGGCTGTCAAAGCCACGATCGACAACTCAGCGTATTCTGGCAATTGCCGGATCAAGCGGGTAGCCTCATAGCCGTCCATAACCGGCATTTGGCAATCCATGAATATCAGATCATACTGTTGATGCTGTACCATCTGATAGGCTTCCTGACCGTTGAGTGCAAATGCTACTTCAATTCCGACATTCTGCAACATGGAACTGGCGACCTGTTGGTTCACCAGATTATCTTCCACCAATAACACCCTGCCCCGCAGTAATTTTTCCTCCTGATGCTGCAGCCTCACCGATGCCTGGTTCTCAACAGGAGCTTGCGACAGTAGATTTGCAATGACATGATAAAGATCGGCATGCCGTACAGGCTTATAAATAATACGTGCTATACCCACATTCCTGCTTTCTTCAATCTGTTCCCTGCTGGCGACTGCTGAAGCCAGCATCAACAGGCTGGGTCGGCCATATTGAGAATTTGCCTGTATGGCGTGCGCAAGCTGCAGCCCGTTCATTCCGGGCATATGCAAATCTACAATAACCAGCCGGAATAATAAATTATTCTGCATGGCCCGTTCCATAGCCTGGAGTGCCTCACCGCCATCAGCTGCACAATCAACCCGCATTTTCCAGCTTGTCAGCTGATTCATCAGAATTTCACGATTGGTCCGGTTGTCATCGACGACCAAAACCGGTACGTCGGTGAATGGTTCGCCTGCATTTTGATCAAGTATCGGCTCTAACGCCTTGTCTAATTGCGCTTCAATATAGAAACGCGATCCTTTTCCCGGACTACTGTCGACCCAGATACGGCCACCCATTAATTCTACAAGTAACCGGCAAATTGCCAAACCCAGACCTGACCCACCATACTGCCGCGTTGTTCGGGCATCCGCCTGGGAAAAATGCTCAAATATTTTTTCAATAATCTCAGGTGCGATTCCAATGCCGGTATCCTCTACACAAAACCGTATTTTGATTTGTTTTTCAGTTTCGTCTATCTTCACCGTTCGCACGATGACCTCGCCCTGCTGTGTAAATTTAATGGCATTATTGATCAGATTAATGATAATCTGCCTGAGTCTAAATGGATCGCCACGCAGATTTAATGGCGTATTCGGCGGTTTAAACTCAACTGCCAGCTCCAGCCCCTTGTTTTTAGCTTGTTGCGAAAACATGGCGACAGCGTCATCAACAAGATGCACCCAATCGAAATCGACCGACTCCAATTGCATGAAACCGGATTCTATTTTTGAAAAATCAAGGATATCGTTAATGACTGCCAGTAAGTGCTGACCGGATGTCTGCACGGATTCAGCCCAGACCATCTGCTGCGGACTCAATTCACTGTTCAGCAGCAATTCACTCATTCCAAGTACACCGTTTAACGGTGTACGGATTTCATGGCTCATGGTCGCAAGAAATTCACTTTTGGCGCGACTGGCAGTTTCCGCAGTTTCTTTGGCCGCAACCAGTTCGGTTGTACGTGCAGCAACTTCCGCTTCCAGCAGGCTTCTTCGGTTGGCCAGGCGTTTGTCTCGCTGACCAATTTGTTCCACCATATGATTAAATCCACTGGCCAGTGTATTGAGCTCCGCAATAGCGCTCTGTTCAGCGCGCACCGTAAAATCGGCCTTTCCGGAAACATGTGTTATTAATTTACTCAGTTCGGTCAATGGATTCAATACGGTCGTATTTAACCGGTACAACAAAACATGGCTAACCACCAATGCGATTGCAGCGGTTACCAGAATAACCAGCGCCAGCCATGCAGTTTGCCAGTAAATGGCGGACAAACTTGTCGCGAGATAAAAGTTTCCGTATTTTACTTGCTGGAAAAAAATTGGCGTGGTCAATCTGATATGGTTGAGCGAAATTTCCAGTGTCTTTTCAGGCAGCATCTGCAAATCCTGAGGGAAATCCTGCCTGATTTGAGAACGGGCAAACAGCTTGCGATCTTGTGTAAATACCATCGCCACCAGCACGTCATTCGAGCTGGCCAGTGTATTTAGCAATTCCTGCGCCGAACCGACATCATCGAATACCAGTGATGCAGCTATATTTTCAGCAAACGCCGTCGCCCTGGATTCATTCGATTTGATCAGCGATAACAGGTTGAGCGTAAAATTCCCTGCGATCAGCGCAACTGCAACAATAATCAGCGCAGCACCCAGGGTTATCCTGGCGATTTTCAGCAAACGCTCATTCAGCGTGGATTGAACGATTTTCTCGGTTTTTTTTTTGCTTCCCATTGAGATACCTTCACGGTCAAACCAGGCAATGATGCGCTGTCTGTGTATGAAATTAATGTGATTGTGTTCTGATATTAACGGCCAATCGTGAAAAAAAGCGAGCTTTGTCCCTTTTTGAATTGATCATACTGCTTTTAGAACTGCGCCAACAACATTAAAAACACTATAAACCAGTGACAAATCACTATTTGTGTTTCAGCAGCAGAATTCGGGCATTACTGGAAGCAACTCATTATGTAAAAGAAATACTGCGCAAATCCATCAATCCAGTATATATGGCAACGTGCCAATAATAAGTTCCGGGCCACCGGGTTTACGCCAGAAAAGACTACCTGCATTAATGCTGTTTTGCTGTATGACTGCAAGTACATCATACCCACCTTCAACTGAAGGTACAGCATTCACAATAGTGCCACAGGATTGATCCTGCATTTCTGTACTGAACACATCATCCCCATCGTTCACGGGCTCACCTGTCGCGATCTTTGCCAAACACATGCGACGCTTGAGCTTACCGAGAAATTGTGTACGTGCTACAATTTCCTGACCCGGATAACATCCTTTTTTAAAACTGACGCCGCCAATGATATCCAGATTGATCATTTGCGGCAGAAACTGCTCCTGTGTTGCCGTAGTAATAACAGGAACGCCTTCGTGTATTTCCCGCCAGCGCCAACAGGCTGCGCCCGCAGGACGGGCATTGCCATTGAATAAACACCATAATTCCTGTGCATCCTTCTCAGAAACGATCAACTCGAAACGGTCGGGTGCATGACATATCACATGGGCATGTTCGCTGTGGATGATTTTCAACGCTGAACCGTTATCCAGGTCGAGCCTGGTACCAGCAATTGACGCGACAAGCTTATTGGCCTGTGCGCCCGCAATGCCCATACGCACGTATTGCCCGCTGCGATCATGAATATCAACTTTCGATCGCAATACGAACATGGATAGCCGTTTCTGAATTGATGCGCACAGATCCATGGGAAGCTGAAGCAGCCATTCACCGTCTATATCCATAATGATGAAATTCGCGAGTACGCGGCCTTTTGGTGTGCAGTAACTGCCATACTTCGCCTGATCTGCGCTGACTTCTCTGACATCGCAGCTTAGCTGATTCTGCAGAAACACGCCCGCATCCGCGCCTGAAAGACCTAACAAACCATAGTGCGACAGATCGACCAGTATCGTACCTGCCTGTGTATGCGCCAGCTCCGATACCGGATCGCCAAAATGTACGACTTGCCCGTTCTCGATCAAGGCTTGCTGGGCTCGTAGAAAATTACGCCAGTTTTCCTGCATGTGCTCAATATATCAGAATTTCTCAAGGGAGCTGATTATACGGCTATTCACATTGAAGCAAAACATCATGCGTTCAATGTCAGAATTACTGCGATAGCATTTTGTTTGTATACTGTAACAAGTTTGAGGTATAACAAAGCCTTTGCGCACACGAACCCGAGATACACGATTATGGAGCAAATGGTTCAGGCGATTGAAAATTCGACAACGCCGATCGGGCATATTGAAGAGGTTCACGGTCCGGTTGTTGATATTGTCTGCGAGCGCCTGCCACCACTGCACCAGGCCTTGTTCTGCAATTCAGACCATCAGCACTACCTGTTCGAGGTGTACCGTCACCTGGACGCCCAGCGCGCCCGCGCCATTGCGCTGCATTCGACCAGTGGCCTGAAACGTGGAATAACTGTTTTCGACAGCGGCGGACCTTTACGCGTTCCGGTCACACAGGATTGTCTGAGCCGCATACTTGACATGTTCGGTATGCCTCTTGATGACAAACCGCCACTGAAAACAACGGAAATGCGCAACATTATCGCACCGCCGGCGTTGCTTTCTGAAACGGTGCCTGCGTCCGAGATCCTCGAATCCGGAATCAAGGTCATCGATTTACTGTGCCCGTTTATCAAAGGTGGAAAAACCGGGCTGTTCGGTGGCGCCGGCGTGGGCAAAACCGTGCTGATCATGGAATTCATGCATGCGATTGTCAACTTGCATCAGGGTGTGTCGGTTTTTGCCGGCGTTGGTGAACGCATTCGCGAAGGACATGAATTGTGGCATGAAATGCGCGAGGCCGGCGTCATGCCGCAAACGCTCATGCTGTTTGGACAAATGGACGAGTCACCGGGTATTCGTTTCCGCGTGGGACTGTCAGCCCTGACTTATGCCGAATATTTGCGTGATTCCATGCACAAGGAAATCCTGTTGCTGATGGACAACGTTTTTCGTTTTGTACAGGCTGGCAGTGAAATTTCCGGTCTGCTCGGGCGCATGCCGGCCACGGTAGGTTATCAACCGACACTGATGAGCGAAGTCGCGGAGCTGCAGGAACGCATTATTTCAACACACAGAGGCAATATCACAGCTGTAGAAGCCGTTTACGTGCCTGCTGACGACATGACGGATCCGGCCGTCAGCACAATCCTGTCACACCTTGACACCACGATCATTCTGTCGCGCAATCAGGCCGCCAAAGGTATTTACCCTGCTGTTGATCCGCTTTCTTCATCCAGCAAAATGATGGACCGGGTGTTTCTGGGTAATCGCCATTATGAAGTCGCAGAACGCGTGCGCGAACATCTGGCACGGTACCAGGAACTTGAAGACATGATCGCAATGATGGGCATGGAAGCGCTGTCTGAAAAAGATCAGCGCATTGTGATGCGCGCACGCAAACTGCAACGCTACTTGACACAACCTTTTCACGTTATGGGATCGCACAGCGGCATTCAGGGCGCATCGGTCAAGCTGGAACAGACTTTGACCGATTGCGAGGCTTTCCTGCGCGGTGATTTCGATACCGTTCCGGAAGAACAATGTTATATGCGAGGTACCATGGGAGCACTGTCATGAGAACGTTCACTTTGCACCTGCAAAGCGCGACGCAATATACCGTGATAAAACAAGCCACCAGCTTTGTCGGTGCGGATGCATCGGGCAGCTTTGGTATTCTTGCAGGCCACGCGCGCATGATGACTGCACTGGGCTACGGCCTTGCGCGTTACCAGACCCGTAATGGCGACTGGTACTATCTTGCATTTCCGGGCGGAATTCTTTACTTTCTTGATAATCAACTGTATCTCAATTCGCGGCGTTTTTTGTGCGACAGTGATTATGAACGTATCAGCGCCGGACTCATGCAGCAGTTACTGGCGGAAGAGCAGGCACTGCAAACGATAAAAAACAGCCTGAATCAACTTGAACAGGAAATGTTCCGCCGCCTGTGGGAAATAAAGCGAAGCGGCGCTCATTTATAGGCAATAGAGCAATGAACGACAGGCAGTTAAGAAAAACTGTTGAAAAACAGATCAAGCGGATGAAAAAGGCCGAAAAGGAACGATCGACGCTCATCGCACAAACAATCTTCATGGGTACATTGTCATTATTGTTCATATTACCGGTCCTGGCGGGAATTTACCTCGGCATCTGGCTGGACGACCGGACGGATGGCTATTCCATCCACTGGACAATAGGTTTAATGCTACTCGGCATTATTATTGGCGTTGTTAATGTTTACCTGTTCGTGCGAGAACACAAATAATGGAAACAACCGCTACCGCATTCTATATCGGACCTTTCGGCATTACTTCCATCGTCATCACGACATGGGGAATCATGCTGGGGCTTGGTGTCTTTTGCTGGCTGGCCACCAGAAACCTGTCACTTGAACCCGGCCCCATGCAAACGTTACTGGAAGGCATTATTTCGGCCAGCGAAGCCGCCATACAAATCGTATTACCTGAACATGCGCGCGAACTGCTGCCGTTTATTACAACCTTGTGGATTTATCTTGTGATAGCCAATCTGACCGGCCTGATTCCACTGTTGCACTCGCCAACCGGCAATCTGTCCGTCACAGCCGGTCTCGCGCTGCTGGTCTTCTTGTCAGTACACTGGTTTGGCATCTACCACAACGGCATCCGCCACTATTTGAAACATTACTTAAGTCCAACACCCCTGTTGCTGCCTTTTCATGTGATCAGTGAAGCAACGCGCACAATCGCACTGGCCGTACGTTTGTTTGGCAATATCATGAGCCTGGAGCTGGTGGCGCTGCTGGTATTAATCGTCGCCGGGTTACTGGTGCCGATTCCATTACTCATGCTGCATATTATCGAAGCATTGGTACAGGCTTATATTTTCGGAATGCTGGCACTGATTTATGTTGCCGGCGCTATGCAATCTCAATATAGTAAAAAGGAAAACGACAATGAGTGACATGGCCTGGTTTACCATACTTTCTACCGTATGCGCTGCGCTGGCTGTTGCTATCGGCATGATGCTACCGGCGCATGCAATGGGACGCACAATCAGCCAGGCGCTTGACGCACTCGCCCGCCAGCCCGAAGCTGAAAAATCCATTATTCGTACATTGTTTATCGGTCTGGCAATGATCGAATCGCTGGCAATTTATGTACTCGTAGTAGTGCTGATTATTCTGTTCCGCAATCCGTTGCTGGAATATCTCGTTCAATAACTCTCGACAGTATTCGTACACAGCAGATGGATTTCGACTGGACCACATTTACTCTTGAGGTTATCAATTTTCTGATTCTGATCTGGATCCTGAAACGGTTTCTTTATCAACCCGTATTAAATATTATCGATAAACGACGCGCCGATATCGATCAGGCCATGGCGGATGCAAAACGCATTGAAGCAGAAGCCGTTTCACTCAAAAAGCAGAACGAACAATATCTGATCGAGTGGGAAAATCAAAAGGAAGCAGCACATGCACAGCTGGCTGCGGAACTGGCAGAAATTCGCAAGAAAAAACTTGCCGAACTGAATCAGAAATTCGATGAAGAAACTGATCGCCGTCGAATACTTGAAGAGCGCCGACGCATCGAATATGAAAAAAAGATTGAAGAAAAAGCGATTGCGCAAGGTACCAAATTTGTCAGCAGGCTACTGTCGCGGCTGGCAACACCCGAACTCGAAACACACCTGTTTGCATTACTGCTTGAAGATCTTGCCAATCTTGATGAAGCGGATAAGCGTGTCATTTCTGAAGCAGTTACTGACCATGCAACATCTATACTGGTACAAAGTGCCTTTCCTCTGACAGACACTCAAAAACAGACCCTGTCCAGCGTTTTGTGTGAACCATACCAGACCGGATTCTCCATTGATTTTCAATGTAATGACACGTTGCTGGCCGGTTTCCAAATAACAGTCGGTCCCTGGGTATTACATGCCAATTTACGTGACGAACTGAAGTTTTTCAGTCAACCGCTGCAGCATGAAAAATAAAACCCCTTCGTCCAAGGCACAGCTAGTTGAATCTCCGATGACCAGACGAGCCGACTGGTTGTCCCGATATTCCTACAGGTTGCGCCTGTCTGAACAAGGCACGGTCATTTCAGTCGGTGACGGCATAGCCTGGATCAGCGGATTACCGTCCGCTTGCCTGGACGAAATGGTTCGCCTTGCAGATGGCAGCACCGCCCAGATTTTTCATCTGGGACGTAACCGGGTAGGTGCTATCCTGTTGGAGCAAACGGCCCGACTCACCGCTGGCACATCTGTTTTTCTAACAGGCAACCGTTTGCGAATTGGCACCGGGGATATATTACTGGGTCGTGTTATCGACCCGCTGGGCAGACCTCTGGATGGCGCGGGTTCGTTAACATTCGACGCGTACCGCTTACTGGATATGCGCTCACCGCCAATTATTGCACGCGATTTTGTTTCCCAACCCATCTACACCGGAAACAAAATCATTGACACACTCATTCCCGTAGGCAAAGGCCAGCGTCAGTTGATCATCGGCGATAACGGCTGCGGAAAAAGTACACTTGCAATCGATACCGTCATCAATCAACGCGGAAAAGAAGTTTGCTGCGTGTATGTACTCATCGGTCAGAAGCGCTCTGCCGTTGCCAGCACTATTGACTTGCTGCGCCGATCAGGCGCCTTGGCTTACACCGTGGTTGTCGTTGCCGAGGCAAACGCCATGCCGGGACTGAAATATCTGGCACCTTTTGCCGGGTGTACAGTCGCCGAAGCCTGGATGACACAGGGGCGCGACACGTTGATTGTGTATGACGATCTCAGTACACATGCGCGCAGTTATCGTGAATTGTCCCTGTTATTACGCAGACCGCCTGGGCGTGAGGCCTACCCGGGGGATATATTTTACTTGCATTCTCGTCTGTTGGAACGCTCAACGCGCCTTTCAGCCAATCAGGGTGGTGGAAGCATGACAGCCTTGCCCATCATTGAAACTGAACAGGGCGAAATTGCCACGTATATCCCCACTAATCTAATCTCGATTACTGACGGCCAGATCTATTTGGATCATCGCCTTTTTGTGCGCGGTTTTTTACCCGCAATTGATGTCACCCGTTCGGTCTCGCGTATCGGCGGCAAAGCGCAGCACCCGGTGATAAAAAAGGAAGCCGGACGTATGAAACTGGATTATCTGCAATTTCTGGAACTGGAGATTTTCACGCGCTTCGGCACCAAGCTGGATAAAAGCATGGAAAAACGGATACAGCGTGGGCAACTCCTTCGCGAAATCCTCAAACAGGAATCGCTGTCTCCAGTAACCATCGAATTTCAACTGGCATGGCTGATTGCCTACAATGAAGATTTATTCGATACAATCCCGCAAGAACACATCAAGTCCGCACTGAAATATCTGCAGGAACAAGTGGACAACTCGGATCTGAATATTGATTCAGGACGCGATCAATGGAAGCGGCTTATCAACGCCTGGTTAAAACAGTATCGCAATGAGCAAGCGGCATGATATAAAAACACATATTGGCACCCTGGGTGAAATAAAAGGAATCCTAAGCGCCATGAAAAATCTGGCGCTTCTGGAAATCCGCAAGCTGGATGTTTTTTTGTCTACCCAGCACCGAGTGATCACCAGTATCGAATCCTTATCACACGATTTTCTCGGTTTTTATAGGCACCTGCAAACTGTACCGGACGATTTCGAGCATCTTTGGATTGTGATCGGCTCAGAGCGTGGTTTTTGTGGCGACTTTAATAAAATGTTAACCGAGTTTGTACAAACTCATGATAACCTGGACGATAATTCGCTGCTCGTAATTGTCGGGAATCAGTTGCTGACCAAATTTACAGATGATAGGCGCGTGGTGGCAAGTATCAGCGGTCACAGCGTATCCGAAGAAATCCAGGTTACATTGCTGCACCTGGCGGAGATACTCAACCAGTTACAGCAGCAATTCAAATTTGAAAAAATTGGCCGGATCAGTGCTGTCTATCATGATAATTATGAAAAAGCAGTAAGATTCCGGCAATTACTGCCACTCGAAACACCACAGAAAGCACCCGATTTCGCATACCCACCGCAGCTGCAATTAAAACCCTCTCAATTTTTGGCGCAATTGACCGATCAGTACCTGTATGCTGCACTGCACCAGATATTTTATTCATCCCTGATGGTGGAAAACCACATGCGCCTGGAACATATGGAAAACGCCATACATCGTCTGGAAAAAAACGTGGAAAAATTACAATTGCAATATAACAAGGTACGACAGGAAGAAATTACCGAAGAGATAGAGATCATTCTGCTCAGTGCAGAGGCATTATCAGATACACAGACGTCCGCACCTCCCCGGCATTCACAGTAATCCACGTCGCGCGCTGACAACCATCTCTTGCCAAACGAAACATCAGACATATGAAAAATAGTATACTGGCGCAACAAATAGACAAGGCCGCACAAAACCGTAGTCGATTCCTTACTTGAGAAACAATAACAAGCTGTTATAGGTAGCCATATGAAATCAACTATTTCAAGCCCTCCATGGTATTTTCGTCTGGGAAAATGGATGATCAGGAATCATATTCGGGGCGGTTACCGCCTGCTGAATACTGCCGGAAATCTGGGACTGCTCGATAAAACCGCAGAATACCGGTTGAATGAACGCATCACGATCAATGTTCCACTCAACCGCTCAGGCACATGGTGGGATGGGGAGGATGTTTTGCAATACGATGCACCAACCGTCCGGTTGCTTGCCAGCACAATCGATACACTTGCTGACCCCGCTGTATTTGTCGATTGTGGCGCAGATATCGGCATGATGTCGTTACTTACAGCAATCCACACCGACAACATAGAACGCTTCATCGCGATCGAACCAAATAAAAAAGCCTTTGACATCCTGACTGAGAATTATCGCCGACTGCCAGTCGCTTCAGAAGCAAAATTTGGTGCAATAGGTCGCATCAAGGGCACAGGCAAGCTGAACAGTCCCGATTATCTGCCGGACGACGATCATGCCCGATTCATCTCTGAGTCAAAAGACGGCGATATTCCAATATATACCATAGACGACCTGGGGATAGCGCCACAGAAAAGTGTAGTTTTGAAGCTCGATGTCGAGGGCAGCGAACTGGACGCCATATTGGGCGCCACCAACACACTGGCCAATGCCAGAAAATTTGTAGTGGACCTGGAAGCACACCCATTGGTTGCCAAGAGAACACATATCGACCCGATTGAAATACTGCGTCAGCTGAACGAAATTAAACCCTGTCAGTTTACAATCTGCGAGAAACCCGAAATTACTCTGCAACTGGATAAAGATTTTTTTTCACAGGTCGAAACAGTCAACTACGACATCATCGCAGTTTCCAAATAATTAATTCCAATCCTTTCAAGACATAACGCAGTTATTTGTTTATTCAATGTCACAATTTCCTGCAGTGGACATAAAAGCTAAGGTACTGTCCGGGCTTCGCTGGACGATTAGCGCCCGTTTTGCCAGTCAATTAATCAGCTGGATGGCTACCATCTTTGTGATAAGGCTGTTGAATCCAGAGGATTACGGTTTGCTCGCCATGGCAACTGTTTTTATTTCGTTTCTGGTTTTACTGAACACACTGGGTCTGGACGCACCACTGGTACAAAAAAAAGATCTGACCGAGGAAGAGCGGCGGCGCATTTTCGGTGTGATTATCGTAGCGAATTTGACTATTTTCACCGGTCTGTTTCTTTCTGCACCGTTCATTGCGTCATTCTTTGACGAACCATCTTTGACTGCAATCGTCAGAGTACTGTCAACCACGTTCCTGATCGATATTTTCATGACGTTGCCCCTCGCAACACTGGACAGGGAAATTGCCTTCAAGCATCGATCGATTATTGAGTTTGTTACTACAATTGTATCCAGCCTGTCCACTCTGGCACTGGCTTATTATGGGTTTGGTGTCTGGTCTCTGGTTTATGGTTCGCTGTTATCGCATCTCTTAAAAACGATTGGGCTCAATCTGATTGCGCCTAGCTGGTGCAAGCCCGACTTCTCCCTGACCGGTCTAAAATCCCTGTTTTTATTTGGCAGTTTCGTGACGCTGGAACGCGGTTTATGGCATATCCATTCTGAATCCGATAAACTGATCGGCGGCCGTATCATGGGAGCCGACCTTCTGGGATACTTTGCCGTTGCTTCACATCTGGCGTCATTCCCGATTCAGAAGCTTTCCAGCCTGATCCAGTCCATAGCTTTCCCTGCCTTCTCGAAAGCCAAGCAGATTACTGACAAAACCGGCATATATTTCCTGAAAGCCAGCCAGGTGGCCAGTGTCATTACATTTCCTGTCTTTTTGGGGATTTCATGCATAGCGCCCGAACTGGTTAAAATTTTTCTGGGCGAAAAATGGGAGCCGGCAATCCTTCCCTTACAGATTCTGGTACTTGTCATGCCATTTCGAGCACTAGGCAACATTATTACACCTTTACTATGGGGAATTGGCATGCCACGGGTCAGCGCAACCAATCTGCTAATCGCTGCCATCGTTATGCCGATCGCTTTCTTGATCGGTTCTCAGTGGGGTCCGGTTGGACTCAGCCTCTGCTGGATACTTGTTTTTCCCTTCATCTACCTAGTGTACCTGGTCAGAACCTGCCCACTCATTGGAATTAAAATAACCGATTGTTTAAAAACAATTACCGGGCCAATGATCTCAAGTATTCTTATGTATCTGTGCGTGACCTCCATTAATCCATACCTGTTCGGATCATCGGGCGACATACCGCATTTGATGCAATTGATTGCGATCGGTGCAGTTACCTATCTATCTGTAATGCTGGCTTTCTTTCGTAACGATTTACTCACGGCGCTCAATTCGCTCAGAAACTAGAACTATCTGTTTTTTCAACTCTATCAACTGTCTTGCCGGTCGGCTGGTTTATAGCGACTGCAATGACAATTTTCATGCCATAAGCAACTGTTTCCCTTGCCGGGCCAAAGGTTTGTTTGGACCCATTGGAAGCAATTTGACAAAAACCCAAGTATCGCAATACAGGTCAACAGGCGATACCAAGGCGCTTTGAACTGACCGTTTTGCTTCTCTGAATCCGCATCAACTAGAGCAAACCTTGCTTTACATTTCTTAAACCGGCTGCTGTTCCAACTGGTTTTGTAGCAAGCGAGGCACTCAACAAATCACTGTTTTATAAATTGAACAGTCATTTTGCTTCTATTATAAGTATCAGTACAAAAAAAAATACTATTATAGCGTTAATGCCCTTTAGGCTGATTTTTTCAGGATCGCGGATATGCACATTGCTCAGTAAAAAAACTTTATCAATGCCGCTATTAAATCTCTCAGCAACAAATTCTGAAAAGTACAGGCATAAAACCCTAGACTTTAATAGCCCAGTGCACTGACTGCGTGTCATTACTTTATGGATCAAAGAATTTTGTTCTTTCGACAAATAAATTTACATAACATAATCTTTGCTCAAATTAAACATTGCATTTCAATGCCAAGCAGAACCAGTCAACTTAAAAGCAGTATGTAGGGGGTAAAAAACCAAGCATGACACCAGAACATAACCATCAGTCCATTCTTAATCTGATCCAGCTTGATTCAATACGTAGTTTGAACCCTTCAAATGGCGATGAATTGGTCACAAAGATTTTAGGAATCTTTCTCGAAACCTCTATCGATCAAATCAGACAAATTGAACGCGCTTTAGAAGATGAAGACTGCGAAAACTTGTGTAATGCCGCACATACGCTTAAGTCCAGCTCCGCAAATATTGGCGCTGATAGTTTATCAAGTGTAGCCAAGAGACTTGAATTACACGGACGTTCGCGCGAACTTGCACAGGCAGTGCAACTGCGCTGCGATCTTTCTCAGCAATATCAGCTGGTAGTTTCCGAAATTGAAAAAATGCGCGACAGATCATGACCTCTGATTCATTTAAAGTCTTGCTGGCTGATGATGATGCAACCATCAGATACCTGATGCAGATTGCTCTGGAGCGGGCGGGGCTTATAGTATCCCTGGCGCAAAACGGTGAAGAAGCCATTCGTTTGTTCAACGAATCACCAGCAGATATGGTTTTACTTGATGTGGAAATGCCCGGTAAAAGTGGCTACGAAGTATGTTCTTATTTGAGAAAAAAAGTCGGCAGCGAATTACCGATCGTCATGGTCACCGGAATGGATGATGTTCAATCAATTGATCATGCATTTGACCTAGGTGCTACAGATTTTATCGTCAAGCCCATAAACTGGAGTTTGATTCCGTATCATATTTTATATCTAAAACGCGCGTATCTGAATCTGATCGAACTCAAGCATGCCAATGCACGCAGCAAAGCAATATTCAATACCATACCGGATGCAATGTTCATTTTGAATGAAAACGGAATGGTGATCGAGGTACTTAGTCACACTCCTCAAACATCGTGTTTGACGATTCAATCAGGCAAAGTATTGAATCAATCATTTCCCGAACAGATTGTAAAAAAATATCTTGATGCAAGTTTGTCGGCACGCAAACAGCAAAGAACCGAACATTTCGAGTTTCAACTCAAATTTGACCAGCAGATTATTCGATATTATGAATGCCGTATCGTCACAATCGACTTGAATGAAACACTATGCCTGGTTCAGGACATCACCGATCGAATCAATAGTGAAAACAAAATCTACCGCCTGGCCTATTTTGATGGCTTAACAGGGTTACCTAACCGCCAGGCCTTTATGAAACGGTTAAAGCGGGAAATCTCACGTGCACAGTTTGCCCACAACCAGCTGGCTGTATTGTTTCTGGATCTTGATGGATTCAAGTGTATTAACGATGCGATGGGCCATAATACCGGTGATCGCATGCTGCAATCAGCCGCCGACCGTCTGCAAAAAGATATGCGTACAACAGATTTTCTGGCTATCAACCCGCAATATGTAAATAACACACCCACAGCCGAACTTGCACGCATCGGTGGCGATGAATTTACCATTATCATCTCCAACTTTCTCCGTACGGAAGATGCCTTAATGATGGCACATCGTATACGTGAAGCGATGCAGCAACCATTTCATATTGACAATCAGGACGTTGTACTGACAGCGAGCATAGGAATTGCGCTCTACCCGGATGACGGCTCAGATGCGGAAACGTTACTTAAGCATGCCGACACCGCCATGAATCATGCAAAAAATGAAGGTCGCAACAACTGCCAGTTTTACAGCAGCACGCTTACGCGTCAGGCTGAAAAAAGATTGCAACTGGAAAACGGCATGCGTCGTGCATTACTACAACATGAATTCTATCTTACCTATCAACCACAGCTGGATATTGCGAGTGGACAATTTAAATCGGTTGAAGCACTGATTCGGTGGCAACATCCCACACAGGGCCAAATCTCACCAGGTGACTTTATTTCCCTAGCTGAAGAAAACGGATTGATAATCCCGATTGGAGAATGGGTACTGCGAACGGCCTGCATCGAAGCCATGAAATGGAAAAACAGAGGACTTCATTCACGAATTTCTGTCAATCTTTCGCCAATGCAGTTGAAGAATCCGGATCTAGTAAAAAACATACTGAATATTCTCGTCGAAACAAATTTTTCACCTGATGCGCTTATTCTGGAAGTGACAGAAAGTGCGCTTATGAATTGCAACCAGTCAACTTTGAATACATTGCATAGTTTACGCCGTCACGGCATTGAAATATCTCTGGATGATTTCGGCACAGGCTATTCCTCAATGAATTATTTAAAACACCTTCCGATCACTAACATCAAAGTCGACAAAATCTTCGTGAACGGCATGCTGGATGACGACAAAAGCCTGGCCATTATTCGATCCATTATTTCCTTGTCCAAAAATCTGGGTTTCACTGTGACGGCAGAAGGCATCGAGTTTCTGGAACAGGCAGATTTACTGAGAACCCTGGGCTGTGATTATCTGCAAGGTCATTATTTCAGCAAACCGGTGAGAGCCGTTGAAATTGAAGCAATATTCACAAAACAGCACCCTACCAAGGCCGCTTATACTTTACATAGCATAGCATGAAAATCGCAAACACAGACCAACTGGGAATCAGTCAACTGCTGCCAACACCCAGCGGCGTGGCCCTTGCTCTAATGACTGCCTGCCGCAAAGAAAGTGTCACCATCAACGAAATCACCAGGCTGATACAAACCGATCCTGCCTTGTCTGGCCGTTTAATCAGGAAAGCCAACATGGCCTGCCAGGGCACACGAAAAATCACATCTGTTCCAGAGGCGATAGCCCGTGTCGGTTTAAACGCTGTTAAACAGCTTGCAATGGGCTTCTCGCTGATTGATCAGTACCGGGAAGAGACTTGCAGCCAATTTGATTACCAGAAGTTCTGGTCCCATTCATTACTTATGGCAATTGCAGCACAGGAGTTGATCAAGTTGACGAGGCTATGTTCACCTGATGAATTGTTTGCCTGCGGGTTAATGGGACGAATCGGAAGTTTGGCACTGGCCACGATACATCCGGAAAAGTACGGCGAATTACTCCAGCAACAGTCCCATAACGTGGCGTTGGCAGAACTGGAAAAACAATATTTACAAACCAGTCATCAGGAATTAACTGCCGCAATTCTCAATAACTACGGATTCCCGAAGATTTTCGTTGAATCTGTCTATTATCATGAAACACCCGAAGAATCCGGTTTCTCCGAAGGATCTCGTCCATATAAAATTGTCCAGGTGCTTTACATGGCGAAACTGATTGCCGATTTTGGCTTGAGTTCGGAATCAGAGCAGAACAAATCCACATCCGAGCTTATATTACTTGGCGGCAAGATGAGTCTTGACACAGAATCTCTCGGATTCTTAATCGATCATACCATCAGGGAATGGCAGGCCTGGGGAGAACTGCTAAAAATACCTGCAACCGGATTGCCCCCATTTAACAAAATAATCAATAACCCGGTCACACGTTCCGAGAATACGGATAACAGATCTTCGCTTCGAATACTTGTAGTCGAGGATGACCTATCCAGCCTGGCCATTATTGAGGAGCTATTATCGAATGTTCTCGGCCACACAGTATTCTCAGCAAGCAACGGCAAAGAGGCCTTGTCTTTATCGGTCGAAGTAATGCCGCATATTGTAATCACCGATTGGCTCATGCCCGTCATGGACGGCCTCAAACTGACACATGCTCTACGCGCAACTGACTGGGGACAGAACTTATATATCATTATGCTGACAAGTCTCGATGATGAGGAAAAAATTATCAAGGCTTTTGACTCAGGTATTGACGACTATGTCACAAAACCCATTAACATTCGCGAATTTCGTGCCAGAATGCGCGCTGCATGGCACTATCGCAAGTTGCAGGAGTCATGGGAACGCGACCATGAACAACTCAAACGATTTGCTGCCGAGCTGGCCGTTACAAATCGCAAACTGGAGCATATCGCACTCACCGATATGCTCACCGAATTACCCAACCGGCGCGCAGCTACAGAAGCAATCGAAAAAGCATGGAACGACACCATCAGGTCCAGCCAAAAAATGTACATCGTTTTAATCGATATTGATCATTTCAAAAAAATCAATGATACACATGGTCACGCTATCGGTGATATGGTACTCAGAAAAGTCGCTGAAGTCTTTCGCTCCACAGCAAGAAAAAACGACATTTTTTTTCGCATGGGAGGCGAAGAATTTATGGCCATTCATTTGAATAACGATATCGATGCCAGGTCGGTTGTACTTTTTGCTGAAAGACTGCGCCAGCACATAGCCGCACTAGAGATAAACATCGATATGTTCAGCATTCACATTTCGATCAGCATAGGTATAGCAATCAAAGAGAAAAACATGAAAAATAAAGATCAGTTATTAAGTACAGCTGATAAAGCACTATATGCAGCCAAGAAAACTGGCAGAAACAAAACCTGCTTGTGTGTTCAAAATAAAATTGTGGACTGCGTCTCCAGTTTGTCTCAGTACGTTTGATACGTTTATCTTCCCGACATTCTTCAGCAGGATCCGTCAACCGACGAACAATAAAAGTATTGCGTTTGTCAACACTTGACAAAGCGAGCAATTGCCAGATGCTGTTTATCTCACAGTCTGAAAAAACAACCTGTCCAGTATTTTAAGCAGTATACGAGAGCAGACTATACTGACGATAGCTGACACCAGCCATGCAGCCAGAACAGGCATCATGACCAATCTGCAGTTGGTTGATAACAAAATAAAGTTTGAAATCAATCTGGAGGCTGCATGCCGGGTTGGATTAAATATCAGTGCAAGATTGCTACAGCTTGCAACCCAGGCACATCAATAAGTGGAACCTGCGTACATTCGTTAATCAGACATTTTACTGGAGCTGCCAAACGGCTTCTTTTCACCGCAGGTTCCTTCAGCGAAACTTTTAATATAAGCACTATACACTGTAAACAGTCTCCGTCCTGCTTGCTTTTTTTGCACTCCTGTTCCAGTAAAGGAGTTATACAGAAATCAGCTCCTTAACTGGATTATTGTGGCGATTCCATAACCTGAAGCGCCCCGGACTACAACCCTTTCTTCCAATATCAAAATCCGTAGTCAGCGCAAAAAACACTTTTCTTCACTATTAAAAAGAGGCCCTAAGTTTCTCTTTTCATGACTTTATTCCAACTGCATCACGGATATCATGGTTGTCTGGAAATAACCAGATATTCCAGTTCTTTGAATAAATTTATCAACACTACAGAAAAATCGATGCATGTTTTCAGGTAACCGCAAAATAAAGCAACCAGGCTTTAAATTTTTGGTCTTCAGTATTATGTGTTGCTTTACACACATTGCAACCGCCGCTGGAAGGGGTATTGATAATCAATATTTTGGCCTCAGCATCGAGGAATTGATGAACATCGAAGTTACCACGGTATCCAGACAATCACAAAAGCTGATTGATGTTGCTTCTGCAATTTTCGTAATCACAAGCGATGATATACGCCGCTCAGGAGCAACCAGTATTCCTGATGCGTTACGCATGGCGCCTGGTGTTCAGGTTGCTCGCGTTGGTACCGATAAATGGGCCGTTAGTGTACGCGGGTTTAACGGTCTTTATGCCAATAAATTACAGGTTCTCATGGATGGACGAAGCGTTTATTCGCCGATTTTTTCTGGCGTTCTATGGGAACAGCAGGACACACTGATGGCGGATATAGAACGTATCGAGGTCATTCGCGGACCTGCAGCCACCTCATGGGGCGCTAACGCAGTCAATGGTGTGATCAATATCATTACCAAAAAAGCGGCCGATACGCAGGGTACGTTTCTTACCGCCGGTGGCGGCAGTTTCGAGCATGGTTTTATTGGCGCACGCTACGGCGGAGAAATCAACGCGCAGACGCCCTTCAGAATTTATGCCAAAGGATTTACACGTGACAATACTACTGCTTTGTCAGGTGAGAACATTCACAACCAGTGGCACTCGGTCAGAGGCGGGTTTCGCGTGGATCACGCGCGTGGAAATGACGAATTCACCCTGCAAGGCGACCTTTTTTATCTGTCAAAAGGAGACACACTCAGCCGAGAAACTATTCAGCTTCCAAGCCACATACCAACCAATGGCTTGCGCGGACATCAGGAGGGCGGCAATATCCGTTTTCGCTGGAACCGGATATTTTCCGAACAAAATTCGATCTTGCTGCAAACTTATTATGACACTAATCAAACGCGTTTATTACCGATAGGAAGGACACACGATGAGCGCTTTGACATTGACTTTCAACATCGTTTTCTCCTGTATGGTCGTCATGATTTAACCTGGGGTGCGAATTACCGACTTTATCACAACAAAATTTCCGAAACCGAATTAGTAAAATTCACGCCAGCCGAGCAAACCAACCATCTGATCAGTGCTTTTATCCGGGATGATCTTACGCTAATACCGGACCGTCTATTGCTCTCACTGGGTACACGGATCGAACACAATGACTTTACCGGATTTGAAATACAGCCGAATGGACGCCTTATGTGGACGCCCAACGCAAGAAATTCAATCTGGATGTCAGTTTCGCGCGCGGTACGTACGCCTTCACGCGCCGAAAATGATGTTACAAACACCGTAGGTCAATTGGACTCAGCGGGAACATTCGCATTACCAATACCTATCTTGTTAACATTACAAGGCAATAGTAGCTTCAATTCAGAAAAACTGATTGCCTACGAACTTGGATACCGCCACCAGTTTTCACCGCAGGCATCCATCGATATCGCCGGATTCATCAATGATTACAGCCAATTGCGTGACTTAAGTTTTGGCGCATTAACGTTCAGCACTGGACTGCCGCAACAATTCATACTCCCTGCAACGGTCAATAATCAGGCCTCGGCACTAACTTATGGTTTTGAAACCTCTATTGACTGGCGGCCACTGTCCAGTTGGCGTCTACAAAGCAGCTACAGCTTTCTGGACATGGACATTTCCTCAAATAAGGAATTAAAAAGACTTGACCCGATCACAGGCGGAGCAGACAAAATCAGTCCGCAGCATCAGCTGTCCCTGCGCTCAAACTACGATATCTCTGAAAAACTACAGCTTAATCTTTGGCTACGGTATATTAGCAAAATCGCATTTTACGATATTCCCGATTATGTCACGATGGATGCCAAACTGGCGTTCAAACCCTACAAAAACATTGAATTGTTTCTCGTAGGTCAGAATCTGTTTGCCGAAAGCCATAGGGAATTCGTCGCCGACACCATCCCCTCAATACCAGGCGTCATACCACGCGGGATTTATGCAGGGGCAAGGTGGCATTTTTGAGCGGGAACAACCACACCATGCACGACTTCTCTCAGCTCGTGAAATTATTACATCCGTTTGCCAACTTCAAACAGTTGTCATTGACATCAACAACCCAGCAGCACGTGAATGTCGGGCTGCTGTATAGTTTCGGAAGTAATTCAATTGCCAACCGCAGGATTGATGAAATGTGGTTGCACTTTACCAGCAGCAATGCAATTTACGGTATACCGGAATTTATCGCGACGGATGCAAAGCTGGCATGCAACTCCGTCAAATACTCAGAGCTGTTACCCGTCGGCCGAAATTTATTCGGCGAGCATCACAGAAAATTCGTGCCTGATATTGCACCATCCATGCCTGGGCGCATTTCGCGAGGCACTGATATAGGGGCGCAACAACGCTTCTAGAACAAAACGCGAACATGCATATCTTCAACCGATTCTTCAGATTATTCAGTGCCTCAGCAAGAAAAACTGTTTTCTATTGCTTGTACGCTGTATGTATCGGTTATATGTCTTCATCGCTGCATTCTATGGCCAATGCAGATGAGCCGGTTGAATATAAAGTAAAAGCCGCATTCATTTATAACTTTATTGCATTTACACAATGGCCTGAGGAAACAGGTCAAACATTGAACGTCTGTTTCCACGGAGAAGACTACTTTGAAAATGAAATTGATAAGCTGCAGCACAGGTCCGTAAACAACCATCAACTCAGTGTCATTCGCACTGACAGTATCGATCAGTTGCAGGACTGTCAGGTTGTATTTTTTTCGAAATCCGAGCGCGAAAAGTTTCCTGCTCTGTTAGATGCCTTACAGGATAAACCTGTTCTTACGCTTGCAGACAGTCCTGATGCAGCAGCACAAGGGATAGCCATCAATATGGTGCTTGTTAATGAAAAAATTGTTTTTGAAATCAATCTGAATAGAGCGCGCAGCTCGGGCCTGAATATCAGTGCAAGGCTATTGAATCTGGCCACCAAAGTGTATTAATGAAACGATGATCACACTGTTTCTAACGCATGAAATATTAACCTTTTATCAGTCAGATCCGACCTATGGTTTAACACTTAAACAGGTATGCTTGAAAAGTTATGTCAAAACTGAATTTTACAAAACCTGATTAATTAACCGGAGTTTTTCAACCATGAAACAGCGTCTCAAAAACCTTATTCAACTGATTTGCTCACTTGTGCTGATCGCACATACGCACTTCGTAGCTGCTGAAAATACCGCCAGTGATACGGACAACGTGCTTAACTGGGCTGAAAACACATATCCGGCGCTGTTTCCTGGTCATAAAGCCACGCAGAGTATCGATCCGTGGTTATTCCGGTTCTATCCAGAAACTGGTATTTATGCGGGCGTTAATGTGAATGACAACAATGTGTATGTACTTGGCGGCCCCTGGAATACCGCAACAGCGGTTGATACCCTGCCTAACCTGGTCAGTTTCATTCAAAATTCAGGCGGTAATACAAGTATCAGCGCCTGCAATACCACGAACGTACCTGACGGAATTTTTTATAGCCAGAGTGGCAATGTGGTTACAGTGACAACCAATGGTCAGTGCATACCCGCGCCGGACATGAATGACCCAACCAGCAGCAATCTTTGCGTAACCCCTCACCAAACTGAGGCAAGCGGCGTATCTGTACTCAGCAATAACACGATTACATCCTCGAGCCTCAACGGTATCACAACCACAATACCTGGTCTGCCCAACCCATTTAAATCCATTGTCGATGCTGGCGCAAGCGTCAAACACTGTACCATCAATGCCGCGCCTGATTCGACCAATCTGGTCGTAAACTCCGATATTTGTTTTGATATAACAGACTCCCTGTCAGGCGCTCTGTCCAGCTTTCCCATTGACGGAATCCAGGTAACACCCCCTATCACTTATAGTTCGTCAGGCACCTATTCCGGCCAGGTTGTAGCCGACTGCTTCACCACGGACGCAACGACAATAAGCGATGCATTTACCGGTGAAGTCTGGGTCAGGCAAAACAACACTTTCGTCAAGATTGCAAACTAGCGCTGTTAGAACCAGGCTGGGAATTTCAAATCATTTTCTGGTTATGCATGTCGCCGTAAAAAATGCATAAGCTTTTTTTGTTGCATTAGCCGCTGTTTCTGGACAGCGACTCTCGAATATCGCTCATGACAACAGCAACCCCAGTCCCGGGAGTACATGGATGCACTCGCAGCCGGCCGTTCTTCATCCTGATCCGAGTTTACTAATTAAAAGGCAAAGTCACCGATTAATCCGGCGATTAAATTTTGTTTTTTTCGTTAAGCTTGCACTATTCATCTGACAAATACAACTTCGCATCAAAACCGGCAGTTTCAATCAAATCCGTATGTGATTCGGAAAGGAAGGTTTATACTGGTTACTGCGTTTGCTAACAGTCATGTGATACAGGAGAACATTGTTTTGGGAAAATTGGCTTTTTTCTTAATGATCGCCGTTCTGGTTTATTGGCTTATCAAAACACGGTCATCTGAAGATACAGACAATCTGGAAGATAACAGCGACGAGGAAAATGCGGCGTCAATATCGCTCGAAGACATGGTGCGTTGCGCGCAGTGCGGCGTACACATGCCAAGAAGCGAAAGCGTTACCAGTCAGGGTGAATTCTATTGCTGCAATGAACACCGCCTCGAACATCAACGTGAGGATTCTTCCTCATAATCACTGTGATTACGGATATTCATTCACCGCCACTGCTTGAATCCAAAACCGGACTGAATAATCCGGCGCCCACCTATCCGGATTCATTCTGGCATTCGCTTCATCTATTCAACATTTCGCGCATTATCATAACCAGTGGGCTGGCCATATTCGCGTGGTCGTTTCAATATTCCACGCTGGGCTCACACGATGACACGCTTTTCTTTTATGCGGCGTCACTCTACTTGCTATTGAGCTGCCTGTTTACGCTGCTGATCAAATTGCGTAAACCCGATTTTAACTGGCAGCTAATCCAGCAGGTTTGCGCCGATGTTATTTTTATTTGCGTGATGAGTTACGCCAGTGGCGGACTGGCAGGAGGGCTGGGTATTCTACTCATGATTTCCCTGGCTGGCGGTGGCCTGATCAGCAAAGGAAAACTGGCGCTGTTTTTTGCTGCAATTGCCACGATCGGCATTTTATTGCAGGAAATCTATGCGTTTCTTTATATCGATTTCTATACTCCTCAGTTAACCCATGCCGCATTGCTTAGCATGGGTTACTTCGTTGTTGCCTGGCTTGCACACAAGCTGGCGTCACGTGCGATAGCCAGCGAGAAGCTCGCTTTTGAGCGAGGTATCGACCTGGCAAATATGGCGCAGATTAATCAGCTGATTATTCAGGATCTGCAGGAAGGGATTCTGGTTGTCGACAAAGATGGAAACATACGTCAAAGTAATCAATATGCTGAAAAACTGTTAAACCTGGAACCACAGTTCGATTATTTCGAACCCTGCAATCTTGCCGACCATACGCCTGAACTCGCATCCAGATTATCCTGCTGGCGCGAGAGCACCAATATCGCTTTCGATCTGCTGCGCCTGCCCCAGAACAATACCCTGGTCAAGACCCGTTTCATTTCGATCAAAAATAACCCGCATGCCAGCGTTATCATTTATCTGGAAGACACCAGCCGCTTCCAGTCACAGATACAGCAGCTAAAGCTGGCCGCATTAGGTCGGCTTACAGCCAATATAGCCCATGAAATCCGGAACCCGCTGTCTTCCATCAGTCATGCAGCGGAACTGCTCGAAGAAGACGAACACTATGCCGGCAACGCCAGTCACAGCGAAATTGACAGTAATCGCCGTCTGCTGCGAATTATTCACGACAACACACAACGCCTAAACAGGATTGTCCAGGACGTTCTGCAGCTGAATCGTCGTGATAAAGTCAAATCAGAAATTATCGATGCCACGGAATTTATCCGGCATTTTGTGAACGATTTCTGCCTGACGGAAAAAATCGACAACACGGTTTTTCAGTTTGACACCACATTTGACAGCTCTGCATGCCGAATCGACTTTGACCGGAACCATCTGCACCAGATTCTCTGGAATTTATGCCGCAATGCCTGGCGGTATTGCCGACAACAACAAGGCAGTATTACAATCGGGATCGACCGCTGCAGTCACAGCAACAGTCTCTGTCTGGATATCCGGGATGACGGCCCCGGAGTCCCGGTGCACCAGGCCAAACAGCTGTTTGAACCTTTTTTTACCACGGCTTCCAATGGTACCGGCCTGGGGCTTTATATTGCACGGGAGCTGTGCGAAGCCAATCACGCCTCGATTGAGTATGTTAATCTTGAAAACGGCTTTTTCAGAATACTCTGCAAGGATGCCAGTCGCCATGTTTAACAAAGACCTTTCCGGCTCCTCGCCAGCCGGTCACCAGTCAGCGCCACATGTTCTGATTGTTGATGATGAGCCGGATATTATCGAATTACTCGAATTGACGCTGGCACGCATGGGCATGCAAGTAATCAGCACAATGAATACCCAGGATGCCAGGACACTGCTGCAGTCTCGCCCGTTTCAACTTTGCCTGACCGACATGCAATTACCAGACGGCACCGGGATCGACCTGGTACAGTATATTTCCCGACACTGCGCCGGACTGCCAGTGGCTGTAATCACAGCATACGGAACAGCCGAGAATGCAGTTGCGGCGCTGAAAGCAGGCGCCTTTGATTACCTGACCAAGCCGGTTTCTTTGAAACAGCTTCGCGCCCTGGTCAAATCAGCACTGAGTCTGCCACCGATCCGCACCGAGACCATGCCTGAAAAAAATACCGGCAACCAGCGCACCCTGCTCGGCGAATCGGAGCCCATGCGCGAGCTGCGTTTAACCATAGAGAAACTGTCACGCAGTCAGGCCGCCGTTTATATCAGCGGCGAATCCGGTAGCGGCAAGGAACTGGCCGCCCGCATGATTCATGAGCGCAGCGCGCGTCGCGATCTGCCCTTTGTTCCCGTCAATTGCGGCGCGATTCCCGAAAACCTGATGGAAAGTGAATTTTTCGGTTATAAAAAAGGAGCGTTTACTGGCGCCGACAAAGACCACGACGGTTTTTTTCTGGCCGCCAACGGAGGCACGCTGTTTCTTGACGAGGTCGCTGATTTACCCCTTGCCATGCAGGTAAAACTGCTCAGGGTTATCCAGGAAAAGCAGGTACGCCGGTTAGGCGATACCCAGGAAAAAAATATCGATGTGCGCATCATCAGCGCTACCCATAAAAAACTGGGCGAATGCGTTGAAAACGGGCAATTCCGCCAGGATCTGTACTACCGGTTGAATGTTATTGAGCTGGATATGCCCGCACTGCGCCAAATGCGTGAGGATATACCACTCATCGCAAGCAGTATTCTGACCAAAATCTGTCGCGAAACGAACAGACCGCGCTCCCGACTCGATCAGGACGCGCTTGACACACTTACCGGATACGACTTTCCCGGTAATGTGCGCGAACTGGAAAACATTCTGGAGCGTACACTGGCGCTGTCTTCCGCCGAAAAAATTGGTAAAGGCGAATTGCAGCTCAAACCCAGGGAAATTCATCAAGCACCTGACAGCCTAGCGGCCACGGCGGGTCAGGAACTGCCGCTACAGGATTATCTGGACCGCCTGGAAAAAGAATCCATCGTCAAGGCACTTGAACAAACCCGCTATAACAGAACAGCTGCAGCAAAGCTGCTGGGTATAACGGTGCGATCCATGCGCTACCGTATGGATCGCCTGGGGCTCGATCTGAAAAAACCATTCAGGTTATAGCCGCCACAGTTCTTTCTGCGCTTCTTGATATTGCAGTTGAACAATCGGCTGCGATGTAATAAATTGGCGGTTTTAAATTGAACATTTATCGTCGCTCAGGCTCCCTTTTTCTTATCATCTTCCTGATTCTGAACGGCGCAAGCATTCTGTTCACAAGCAGAGCGCTACAGGCGCAATGGTTACTGAACGATCTATTGCCACAAGGCTTTTCATTACAAGTCAATCATCGCAGTCGATACGAATTCATGGACGATGAATTCAGGGCCAATCAGACAGACCAAACAGATATTATCGCGTTTCGCACTCTGGTCCATGGCCGAATTCAACTGCCGGCCGGTTTTACAGTAGGCGGTGAATTACAGGATTCACGCACGACAGTTGACAGCAATGCACTGCTCAATACGACCATTGTCAATTCCGCTGAACTGCTGCGCGCCTACCTGGAATACAATCGGCCAGATACACTGGACGGAAATCTGACGATCCAGGCCGGCAGAATGACGCTGGATGTCGGCAGTCGCAGATTCGTTTCTCGCAACCGATTCCGCAATACCATCAACAGTTTTACCGGTATCGACATTAACTGGCACAGCACTGCCGGCCTCAACGGCCTGCATCTGCGCGGATTCTGGACTCTGCCCGTCATTCGCCTTCCCGACACACCAGCGCTGCTGTACCAAAACAAAACTGTATTTGACGAGGAAGGATTCGATTTGCAACTGTGGGGAATTTTCGCCGCAACCAATATTTCCAGATACGGGCGTGGCGAATTGTTCGTATTCGGCTTGCATGAACAGAATTTACCGGGCAATCCAGCCCAGAACCGGCAGCTGTTCACGCCGGGTTTTCGAATTTTCAGGGCGCCAGCAGCGTCCAATATCGACTATGAACTCGAGTCTGCCTTTCAAATAGGACGGTCCCGCGCATCGCCGACCGATTACAGGACCCTGGAGCATTTTGCCCATTTTTATCATCTTGAAATCGGCTTTACATTGCCAATAGGCTGGTCGCCCAGAATCGCAGCGCTCTATGACTTCGCCAGCGGCGATGAAAATCCCGATGATGGCAACAATGGACGTTTTGATACCTTATTTGGCTCGCGCCGCTTTGACTTTGGGCCAACTGGAATTTACGGCGCACTGTCACGCACCAACATGCATTCACCCGGACTGCGTTTACAGTTCATTCCAAATACCCGGCTCAATGCGGCAGTGGATTATCGTGCGCTGTGGCTTGCCTCCGATCGGGATACATGGGGAAACAGCGGTCTCAGGGACGAAAGCGGCCGCTCGGGAAGTTTTGTCGGTTCACAGATCGATACACGCATACAATGGCAACTGTTACCGGGAAATATGGACATTGAACTGGGGTATACGCACTTTTTTTCCGGTCAATTCATGCATCAGGCACCCAATGCGGCTCATCGAGACGATATCAACTATTTCTATACCCAGGCCACAGTCAGTTTTTAGTTTTTTTTCTGCGGCGCCTTGTTGTTGTCGCGACCGGTATATCGTCAGCCTGCGGCTGTCGCCCCGCCCATACAATCAGAGCAGCACCGGCCATTATCATTGGAAGCGACAGCCATTGCCCCATGCTGACGCCGAATGTAAGCAACCCCATGAAGCCTTCTGTCGGTTCGCGGAAAAACTCCGCAATTGAACGCACCACGCCATAGCCGATCATAAATATACCTGTCACGGCGCCCATTGGGCGCGACTTTGACGAATATATCCAGACCAGCAGAAACAGTACAATTCCTTCCAGAAAAAACTGGTACAGCTGTGACGGATGGCGCGGCAAATCGTCGACATACGGAAAAACCATTCCCCAGGGCACATCAGTCGGGCGTCCCCAGAGCTCGCCATTGATAAAATTACCGATACGCCCCGCACCCAGTCCCAGCGGCACCAGCGGCACGCCGAAATCGGTAATGTTCAACCAGTGAACACCATGCTTGCGCGCCAGAACGACCATCGCCACAATGACTCCGAGAAAGCCGCCGTGAAACGACATGCCTCCTTCCCATATAACGAAAATACTCAACGGATTTTCCAGATAGTAGCCGAACTGGTAAAACAGAACATGACCCAGCCGACCGCCGATAATCACCCCCAACATGCCGTAAAACAGAATATCGTCGAGCAGTTCATTGGTAACGACCGTTTTCGGACCATATTTGATGCGATAACGTCCCAGCATGAAAAACAGCAAAAAACCGATCAGATACATCAATCCGTACCAGTGAATAGACACCGGCCCAAGGGAAACGGCTACAGGATCAATCTGAGGATGAACAAGCATGGGTGATCGCCTTTTATTACGGTAAAATACGCTTATTATAACAAGGGCGCATATCACAATAGAATGCTTTCTCTGTTACATTTTTTAAACACAGACACATTACAATATAAAAATTTCAGGAGTCAGTATGCCAGACAACAAACGCAGCCAGGCCATCACGCAAGGCACCCAGCATGCGCCAAGCCGTGCAATGTTACGCGCAGTCGGTTTTACCGATGGCGATTTCAACAAGCCTATCGTCGGTGTCGCGAACGGTTACTCCACAATCACACCGTGCAACAAGGGCCTGAATGATCTGTCGTTACAGGCTGAACAGGCATTGCGCCAGGCCGGCGCAATGCCGCAGATGTTCGGTACCATCACCGTATCGGACGGCATTTCCATGGGCACAGAGGGCATGAAATATTCGTTGGTTTCAAGGGAAGTCATTGCCGATTCGATTGAAACCTGCGTACAGGCCGAAAGCATGGATGGCGTCATTGCCATTGGCGGCTGCGACAAGAATATGCCCGGCGCGATGATTGCCATCGCCCGCATGAACGTACCCGCTATTTTCGTTTACGGCGGCACCATCAAGCCCGGCAAATACAGAGACCAGGATCTGACCATCGTCAGCGTGTTCGAAGCCGTCGGTCAGCACAGTGCACAAAAAATAGACGATAACGAATTGCTGCAGATTGAACGGCACGCCTGCCCCGGCGCAGGTTCCTGCGGCGGTATGTTCACAGCCAATTCGATGTCGTCCGCATTTGAAGCAATGGGTATGAGCCTGCCCTACTCCTCCACGATGTCGGCCGAAGACGAGGACAAACTGATCAGTTCGGGCCAGTCAGCCGAGGCGCTGGTAAACGCAATAAAAAAACAGATCCTGCCGCGCGACATCATTACCCGCAAATCGATTGAAAATGCAATAACCGTCATTATGGCTGTCGGCGGATCCACCAATGCTGTTCTGCATCTACTGGCAATCGCTCATGCTGCTGAAGTCGATCTGACCATTGACGATTTCGAGACAATCCGCGCACGCGTTCCGGTAATCTGCGACCTGAAACCATCCGGTCGCTACGTCACCGCAGATCTACACGAGGCGGGCGGTGTTCCACAGGTGATGAAAATGCTGCTGATAAACGGTCTGCTGCATGGCGACTGCATCACTATTACTGGTCAGACAATTGCAGAAGTGCTGAAGGACATACCCGAAACGCCCCGTGCCGATCAGCATGTCATCCGTTCGTGGAGCAATCCATTGTACGCACAGGGACATCTGGCCATCCTCAAAGGCAATCTGTCTTCCGAAGGGGCCGTCGCAAAAATATCCGGCATTAAAAACCCCAAGATTACTGGCCCCGCACGCGTGTTTGAATCCGAAGAAACCTGCATGCGCGCAATTCTGGACCGCAAAATCAACCCAGGCGACGTTGTCGTGGTCCGTTACGAAGGCCCTAAAGGCGGACCCGGCATGCGCGAAATGCTTTCACCGACATCCGCCCTTATCGGCGAAGGGCTTGGCGACTCCGTCGGTCTGATCACGGATGGCCGCTTTTCAGGCGGCACCTACGGCATGGTCGTCGGTCATGTCGCACCGGAAGCTTTTGTCGGCGGCACAATCGCACTGGTCCAGGAAGGCGATTCGATCACCATCGACGCCGGGGAACGTCTGCTGCAGCTGAACGTGTCCGACGAGGAACTCGAAAAACGCCGCGCGGCCTGGCATCCACCCGCACCACGATACACCCGTGGCGTTCTGGCCAAATATGCAAAACTGGTATCGGCGGCCAGCAAGGGAGCGATCACGGATTAAAAAAAACCAACCAGAAAGGTGCCATGTCATACAGATATGGCACCCGTTTCGTTCATTTACCCGGTCAGGCAACTCAATCAGCGCATTGTGTCTGTTCAGACAGGCAGGTTTCATCAACAGCACGAGGCAAGCGTAATGTTCAGGATTAAGCATATCGATCATGTAGTACTAAGAGTAATCGATGTAGAGCGGATGATGCGTTTTTATCTGGATGTGCTCGGCTGCGAACTCGAAAAGACCCAGGAAAGCGTTGGTCTGTACCAGTTAAGGGCGGGTTCTTCGCTGATTGATCTGGTACCGGTGGATAGCAAGCTCGGGAAAGCGGGAGGAGCCGCTCCCGGTATGGAAGGCCGGAATCTCGATCATTTCTGCCTGAGAATTGAATCGTTCGATGGCGAGTCAATTTTGAGCTACCTGCGTGAAAAAGGGTATGACGGAGGCCGTGTCGAATCAAGGTACGGTGCCGAGGGAGATGGTCCATCTATTTACCTGAAAGACCCGGAAGGCAACACGATCGAACTGAAGGGCGCACCCTGGGAAACACAGGAAACCTGAAACCCTCCTTGGCGAGTACCCACAACCGAAACATTCGTTATGACGCCGGTTCAAATATCGCAAGGATTTAAAATTGAAAACCCATGTAACACAATGCATATCTATTATCGTTACCCGCCCTGTTTTACTCAGAAATTTGCAGCAAATCCGGACGACATCCAGAAGCGGAGCACCCTGTTCTCAATGTGATATGTTCGCCACTCTCAAGTAAAAACAGTATAAAAACTGATATCTCGTATCCAGGTTACTTTCTTCTGAATTTCAAGCGACCAAACAGATTTTGCCTCTTCTCTGCTGATAGACTCATACGTGTCAGTTTTTTTCAATACTCACAAGAAAACAACACTTTCATGATGTTTTTTGGTATTCATGAGGTAAATTATCATTTATACCCGACAACCAATTGTAAAAGATAAATAAAAGTGCTATAAGCCAATCAAAAGGATCAGGGCTGCGGAATTATCGTTGAAATATATATAAACAATAATCACCGCCCGGGTCTTCGTGTAAACGTCTGTGTGGGTTGTACTGTTATGCAGAAAATAATAGCTGGATCAATATTGCTATTGACCGTATTGAACGGTTTTGCACATCAACCGCACACCGGTGACAGTCATCATGAACCGGCTGACCTGGACGGCACCGCGGCCATTGTTATGCAGCCGCATGAAAATAATTATGACGAAATTCCCGACACCGGAATCGCAAAACAACCGCAACAGTTCCTGAACATTCTTTCAACCGAAGTTCCTCCCGCACGCGCCATGCGTCTTTCCTGGCAACAGCAGCAATCCCTGGACGGATTGCACTTGCCCACACCCGTGCTTGTCGTCAACGGCGCCTATACAGGGCCAGCAGTATGTCTGACCGCGGCAATCCATGGCGATGAATTGAATGGCATCGAAATTGTTCGTCGCATCCTTCATGATCTGAACCCTGAAAACTTATCAGGAACGGTAATCGGCGTCCCAATCGTTAATATGCAGGGCTTTCACCGAACATCACGTTACCTGCCCGACCGCCGCGATCTGAATCGCTATTTTCCGGGCAACCCTGATGGCAGTTCGGCTGCACGCATTGCACATTCCTTTTTTCAGGAAATCATTCAGCACTGCCATTTTCTTGTCGATTTGCATACCGGCTCCGCCTATCGTACGAATATGCCGCAGATCAGGGGAAATCTGAATGTTCCCGAGGTTGCCGCTTTTGCACATCTGTTTGGCATACCTGTCATTCTGCATAGCGAGGGAACAGAGGGCATGCTGCGCCATGCCGCAGTCAAAGCAGGCATTCCCTCGGTCACGCTGGAAGCGGGAAAATCCCAGACGCTTCAGGAATCCGCAATTCGCTATGGCGTCAAAAGCATACTGACATTACTCAACAAACTGAATATGATTGATGTCGATAACGATCCGGTCATGCTTGAATCAGTTTTCTATCAGTCCGCCTGGATTCGCGTCAACCAGGGCGGCATTCTATTCAGTCATGTCCGGCTTGGCGAGCAGGTAATGAAAAACAGCGTGCTGGGTGTCGTGACCGACCCGATCACCAATGCGCGCAGCCAAATTGTTTCTCCTTATGACGGCCGAATCATTGGCATGGCGGTTGACCAGGTGGTGATGCCGGGTTTTGCGGGTTTTCATATTGGCATTCAGCAAGCGGAAGAAAAAATGTCAACAATAAGCAGAATACCCGATTTACCGTCTTTCCCGCTTTCAGGCCGCACCCCTGAATCGGAATAAGACATTCACACATTGGGTTGCTGCAAGCCTGTGCCTGCCATTATCATGTCAGAAACGGCTGTTATTGAATCGCCGTTTGCCCGATTCAGGCAGCGCATGCAAAACCGTTATCCGCATTATTAGTAGCCAGAACACTCCATTAACTGCAAAATGGCCAGAACTGGTACCAGCGCCTGCAGCGGAACTGTTCCTCGCAACGGCGCAGCTGGGCACCATATTCGCGTGCTGTATGATCGACGCGTTCGGCTGTCCGCAGCAGCCATTGTTTGTTGCGATAGGTGCCACGGCGGTAGCCGCCATGCCCTTCATGATATGCCAGATACAGGTTTTTCGGGTCCCACTTGGAAATACCAAGCTGTTGATTGCTTTTATGGTTATACCAGCCGACAAAATCCAGTGCATCCGCCATATCTGAACGGCTTTTGAACAAACCGCCGGTCGCCTCCTTGTAGTCCTTCCATGCCGGGTCCTGTACCTGGGCATAGCCACTGGCCGAAGAGGCCCTGCCCAGTGGAATAAACAGGAACCATTCGAACGGCGGTTTGGCATTGTGCCGATAACTGGATTCATGCCGCACAAAAGCCATCAGTATATGTGCCGGAACGCCCCATTTGTCCTCTGAAGCTCTCGC
Source organism: Nitrosomonas marina (assembly GCF_900110145.1). Lineage (GTDB taxonomy): Bacteria > Pseudomonadota > Gammaproteobacteria > Burkholderiales > Nitrosomonadaceae > Nitrosomonas > Nitrosomonas marina. The sequence continues at coordinate 174,675 of NZ_FOCP01000001.1, forward strand.
ATAATCGTACCAGCCAGGTTGCTGTTCAAATACAGCACACAAATCATGCTGCTGTCGTGGCGGGCTGGCGGCGCAACCGGCCAGCCCGGCTAACAGCAGCAGGACAACAACCGGTTTGAAACCCGGTCCGGTTGAACGCATTGAATGAAACAGTCTGGAAAAAAAGACGCGCATTGCTTTGTGTAACATATTGAGTATTGATCGCTACCAGCGTATCGTCACAACATTCAGTTATTCCACATCCTGACTTCACTGCAAGGCAGGGTCAAGGAGCGGGTGCCCGGTCTGCACCGGATTTGAAGCACTGATAGACGCCGAACCTGCGCCTGCCGTCATGAATTTCGGTAATCGGCACAATAGTATCGCCACCTAACAGCGCGGCTTCGTTGCGTGCAAGATTGGCCAGTTCTGCGGCAACTTTCTCGGCGTCGCGATCAAAAACGACTTTGCTGACCACCTTGGCGTTGACATTTCCCAGTCTTTTGCACGACTGGACCGCCCTTGTCGATTGAACCAGCCGAACACCTTCACCCAACGGACTCACCTTGACCCACGCACAGGAAAACAACATCAGACAGCAGCAAACAACAACCGCAATATTTCTCATCGCGCACCTTGATTCAAAAAGCACTGATAAATTAATAACATGATGAATATACGAATCGAACACACGAACTACAGGACGTGTTTCAAACGCTTGACCGGATTCCGGAAATATTGAATAAACACGAAAAAGTAAAAGCGGTCATAATCGTAATCATGCACATCGCCTCAATTCTGTATGCCGTTACTATATTTTAGCATCGACAGTTCAAACCAGACATAACCTGTTTCGCCCTGGCAAAACTAACATTCACATGGGATTGATTTCAATCGTATTATAAAACAGCAACGTACCGACACCGGCGGTGCCGATACGTTACCGATTGCAGTGGTCAGGCAGTAAATTATCAAGCCGTTTTGACTGACACAGGGTCAATGACTCAATTATTTATCACAATTCGCAGACTACTTGCGCCACAGTCCCGCGTATCTGTGTTTTGAAGCAGCGCCGTCAAATGCAGTCAGCATCATGGTATTAAAACCGCTGTCCATGGCACTTTTCCATTCCTTCTGCAAAACGGATGCACTCATGCTGTGCCTGGCTTTTAGACTGCCGCCGCCGTTATGTGCAAAAATCGCAGAAAAATAAGTAGTGCCTTTGTGTTTATAGGCGTTGAGATACACGGGTGTTTTGCCTTTCTTCCTGAAGTCACGAAACACGTTTTGGTAATCGCTCTCTTTGATCCGGGATTTTATGTTCCAGCCACCATAGTTCCTGTTTCTGTAAAGTACCGTATATTTCAGCGTATTCCCGGCTGAAGCAACGGAAACGTTCACCGGTTCGAGGTTTCTTTTTTTGGCCGCTTCCATGACCTTCATGTGCTGGTCATAAGTCAATCCATGACGAGCCAAATAGTCCCCCGGAACTGCTTTCATAATTACGTTGTAACGAAGATTTCCCCCTATTGTGTAGCTGTCAACAAAAATGGGAGCCAGATGCTTGTTGGTGTTAAATCGCTTTTGATACGCTGTGCCGCTCAAACCGAAATATGCCTTCCATTTTTTTCCTGAAGCCGGTTTCCAGCTAAAATTGAGATACCCTTGATTTTTCACACTGTATCCATCGATCCACTCCAGTTCATAACCCGAATCAACCAGATGATCAAACAACCGCTGAAAATCGTCATCTTTATAACCAAACCGCGTGTACTCATTGAAAACTGTCCGCGGCGGCCAGATTAGAATCTTTCCATCAGGGATTTCTTTTTTGGCAAAACTTTTCCATCCGTTCAGATCAGCGTCGGTGCTGCTTTTGTATAAACCGCGCTCAAAAAACATTTTTGCTGCTTTTCCGTTCTGTACCATATGAAGATGCAAATGCGGCCCTGAAGAACTTCCTGAATTACCCGCTTTCCCCAAAAACTGGCCTTTTTTAATCGTTACCGTTTTATTGGCCGGTAACATCACATAATTTTTCTCAGGATTGGCATCGGATTTTGGCTTGGGAAACAGCTCTGCATTGTTAGCGCATAATTTACCGGGAATCGAGCCCGGAATCATATGAGCATACAGTGCTCTGGTTCCATCAGCATGATCCACCCAGAGCATGTTACCGCCACCCGGAATTTTATCTTTCTGGGCATGCCGCTTTCCGGGGCTCGGGTTTTCTGGTGCATTACGCCAGCAGCCGACTATCGTGCCATCCCCGATAGCATAGACCGGTTTGCCATATATCAGATAATCTGAATTTTTCTTGCCGTCAGCGCCCTTTTTGACAAAACTCCACTTTCTGTCGCCCAGATAACGCTTTACGTTAAAATCTTCCCCTTCGCCCTGTACCCCGCTGGCATGATCACCGGTGAAGATCCGCTCACCCGGTTTCAGATCTTCAGCTTTGAAAGGCAGTGCATAGTATGTCACTGATTTTGCATTGCTGTAAGCATCCTGCATATACCCGATAAACAAACCGATGCCAATGATCATCGTCCAACAGAACCTGAATGATCGTTTCCAAAATATATCGTGGATTCCATACGTAGTGGTTTTATAGCTGTTCATTGATCTATCCTCCAATCCAGTCATTAATGAGTCACTGTCACCGCAAACCGATTGATCCAGCACAACTGTTTATTACGAACCGAATTCAGACAGCGCTGAAAGCGTTCTAGGCAGGCTCATCAAATCCAGAGATAATCAAAAACAAAGAAAAAACGGACAGTTTTTTCTTGTCAGGAGTAAAACACTTTAACGGTGATACACAAGACAGGCAGTGGCAAATACCACATTTACATCACATATCGGACAATTTTTTGAATTAAATGCAAACGGCTTCGGCAAGTCAGAAATTTTCTTAAAAACCAAATGGCATTTAACCTGGCAGGATCATACTGTCCGGTTAAATCCTGCTCAACCATGTCAAAGACACATCATAGGTACTTTAACGCTGGTCTCAGTTTATTCTTGCCCGCGACTCCAGTCGGGACGACTTTTCATCATCCCTTCCATGAATCAGAAAATACACCACCGGAATCACCAGCAGGGAAAATAGTGTTGAGGCGAAAATGCCGAAAATGAAACTCCAGGCCAGCCCGGAGAATATCGGATCGAGAATGATCACGAAGGCACCGAGCATGGCAGCGCCGGCGGTCAGAAAAATGGGGCGCAGACGGATCGCACCGGCTTCGATCAGGGCTTCCGCCAGCGTCACATCGCCACGGGCACGGATACGCTCGATAAAATCGACCAGGATGATTGAATTGCGCACCACGATACCGGCCAGCGCAATCATGCCAATCATGGCGGTTGCTGTAAAATAGACTGGATTGGAATAACCCCCGATGGGCGAGGCTGCAACCAGATTGAGCAGCCAGAAGCCGGGCATGATACCGATTATCGTCAAAGGAATGGCGATCATCATGACCAGCGGCATGGTCAGCGAACCGGTTTGACCGACCAGCAGAATATAAATCATCACCAGCGCGGCCGCAAACGCCAGTCCCAGATCACGAAACACATCAACCGTGATTTTCCATTCTCCCTCACCAGCCAGCTCCACGGTGTACCCTTCCGGCAGTGGACGTTCGGCAAGTATGCCCTGCAGATCAAAAACCGCCTCAACAGGGCTGCGTCCCGCCATTTCAGCGATAACAAAATGCACCCGGCGCAGATTCTTGTGATAAACCGGCTGATCCGCATTCAACACGACAGCAGTCGCCAGCTCACTCAAAGCAATCAGGTCGCCTTGCGCATTTTTCACCCGCAACGCCAGTAAATCGGCAACCGATGAGCGCGACGCACGCGGCAGTTGCAGCAGGATTTCAAGCGGCTGACGCTCGTTACCGGCATGCACAATGCCGACAGTATGGCCTGCGGCAGCCATACGCAGCGTTTGTGCAACCTGCGTTGCATTGACGCCGGCCAGCGCGGCTTTTTCACGGTTCAACTGAAAATGAATCTTGTCATGCACCGCTTCGGAAAAATCATCGACATCCACCACGCCGTCTATCGTTTCGAGATCGGCGCGCACCCGTTTGGTGACAGTCACCAAATCACCAATACTGGCCTCGGGCGGACCGTAGATTTCCGCGACCAGGCTGGCAAGCACGGGCGGGCCGGGCGGGATTTCAACGATTTTCAGATTGGCACCGAATTGTTTTCCAATCCGCTCTATTTCAGGCCGGATTCGTAATGCGATTTCATGCGATTGATGCCTGCGCATGTCCTTGGGTAGCAGATTTATTCGAACATCACCCATATAACCGCCATTGCGCAGATAATACCGGCGTACCATGCCATTGAAATCCATCGGTGATGCCACGCCGGTATAGGTCTGATAATCGGTCACCTCATTGACGGTAGCAATATATTGTCCCAGGGCGCGTGCGACTTCGTCTGTCTGCTCCAGCGTTGAGCCGCGGGGCATGTCGATGACAATCTGCAATTCGTTTTTGTTATCGAAAGGCAGCAGTTTCAACGGAACTGCACGGGTAACCGCCAGCATCACGGAAACCAGAAAAGCGACCAGAATAATCAGCAAGAAAACCCATGCCCGTGCGGACGTTGCCAGCAACGGCTGCAGCGTGGCGCGATAAATGCGGTAAACCGGCGTGTGCTCGAGTTCGTCAGACGCTGCATGCCTCGGCTTGTGATAGTCATTTTGCAGCAGTTTATAACTTGCCCAGGGGGTAACGGTAAAGGCAACAATTAACGAGATGAGCATGGCTACAGGAACATTGAAAGCCATCGGCGCCATGTAAGGTCCCATCATCCCGGTAATAGAAAACATTGGCAGAAATGACACGACGACGGTAAACGTCGCCAGTATCGTCGGCGGCCTGACCTCGTCAACGGCTGTCAGCAGGGCGTCCAGCGGCGGTTCCTTGCGCAGCTGATAATGCCGGTGAATATTTTCGACATCAACGATCGGATCATCTACCAGCAACCCCAACGACAGAATCAACGCAAACAGCGTGACCCGGTTGATGGTATAGCCGGTAAGATAATCCAGCAACAGCGTCAGCGCCAGCGTCATCGGCACTGCAATCGAAACAATAAACGCTTCTTTTGGCCCCAGCGAGAATGCCAGCAGCGCCATGATTACCACAATCGCAAAGCACAGATGCTTGACCAGCTCGTTGACTTTGTGATTAGCGGTCTCCCCGTAATCCCGCGTCACGCTCAGCAAAATATCCTGTGGAATCAGCGTGCCATGCAGCTCCGCAGCCATCGCAAGGATGTCCTCGGCCACGGTGACCGCATTACTGCCCTTGCGCTTGGCGATGGCAACCGTCACCATCTGGCGTTCCTGTCCGGCTTGCGGCTGCTCACCCGCTGCCTGGCCGATCGTGACCATATTCTCAACCGCGGTCCCGAAACCGATGCGCGTATAATGTCCGACATCGGCAGGGCCATCGACAATGCGCGCTACATCACGCAGATAAACCGGTCGATTGTCCACACTTTTGACAACGACGCCTCCCACCTCAACTGCAGAACCGAAATGCGGTCCGGCTTCCAGCAGAATTTCACGATTACTGCGCTCAAAACTGCCGGCCTGCACATTGACATTGGTTTCCGTCAGCGCGCGCGCAACCTCAATCAAAGTCACACTGTGCGCTGCCAGTCGCGCAGGGTCGGCGTAAACCGACACGCGCCGCTGTTCGCCGCCTACCACCCAGCTTTTACCGACGTCGTCGATACTCCTGAGCACGGTAATCAATTCATCTGCGATACGGCGCAACGCCATGGAATCATAGCGATTGTGTTGCGATGACAACGCCAGTAATACGACAGGCACATCATCAATCTCGACCGGATTGACTCTCCAGCCGGTGACGCCCGGCGGAACCAGATGCTGATTGGACAGGAGCTTGTTCCAGGTTTTGATCAGACTGTCCTCATAACTCTGGCCGACATAATAACGGACGGTCACCACTGCAGCGCCTGGTCTGGAAACGGAATAGACATACTCCACTCCCTCAATCTGCTTCAGTAATACTTCCAGTGGCGTTGCGGCCAGCTTTTCCACCTCTTCACTCGACGCGCCGGGATACTCAAGCAGCACATCCATAACCGGCACGACGATCTGAGGGTCTTCTTCACGGGGTGTCAGTGTGAGCGCGACAGCGCCCGCCAGCAAAGAGATAATCAGAAACAATATCGACAGCTGCGAGGTTGTAAATACTTTGACGATTCTTGTCGTCAAACCATACTTTTTCACTTGTTTGTTTTCGCTGCCCATCACTGCGGTTGAATGGAACCGGTCATGACTATTTCACCTGCGCGCAAACCGGAAATCACTTCGATCCGGTCACCGATGGTTTTTCCTGTTCTGATGTGACGCATGGACTGACGCCCGTCCGACAATACCCGGACAATTTCCAGCTGCCCCAGATACTGCACGGCACTGACCGGTATCAATAGTGCCACGTGCTGACCGCAGGCCTGTTCCAGCCAGCCGAAATGGCCCGGCTTCAACCCTTCGATGGCCGGCAATCCAATTTTGATCAACTGCGAGTGCGTCTGCGCATCCATTTCGGGAATAATTTCATCAACTGGCGCACTGAAAGTCTGGTTCAGCGTATCAATCCGTACCGTGACTTTCTCACCGACACCGAATTCGCCGGCACAGGCAGCCGGAATTTCAATCTCTAGCCTGAGCCCGTGAGGTATCTGCAGCGTAACCACGGGCACGCCCGGCAATCCCATGTCCCCCGGTTGTTTGAGTCGCTTGACAACGATACCGTCAAAAGGCGCCCGCAACAGCGTGTCCGTCAGTCTCGTCCTGATTTCATGCAACGTGCCGGCAGCCTGGTCGGCCCGCGCGCGCGCTTCTTTTGCCTGCGCAACTGCGGCGTCATAACTTTCGCGGGTTGCCGCTTCTTTTTCAAACAGGCTGCTGATCCGCTGCTTGTCTGCGCTGGCACGGACAGCATGCGCATCGGCACCGGCCAGTGCAGCAAGCGCCGCTTTTTCCCGGGCCCTGAGATCACGTTCATCCAGACGCGCTATCACATCACCTTTCTTAACAGCGTCCCCCGCATTAACGTAGATCTCTGTAATCAGGGCTGTCAATCTGGGAGCAATACCTGCAACGGTTCTCGACTTGACGGTTCCGGGCCAGGCAAGCATATCGCCAACCAGTTCCTGTGCGACGACCGCCGTATGACTGGCTTGTGTTCTTGTTTCACCTGTCAATGAATTTGTCCCCGGGGCTACTTTGCTGACGAAGCCCCCCTGCATATAAACCAGCAAAAAAACCAGAGCCAGTGTCACTGCGACAATCGACGCATATTTTTTGATAGTGTTCTGTCCACTTGCCCAAGACATCAGTATTCCTTTATTTCCAGTCGCCAATTGCTTTTTTTAGTGAAATTTCAGCGCTGAGTGCATCGTAATGCGCTGCGATGGAATTGGACTGCGCATTATTCCGCGCGACTTCAGATTCAATATAGCGTGTAACGGTCGCCATGCCGGCGCGCCGCTCTTCGTGCACCAGTCTAAACGCCTCCTCCGCTGCGACAACCGAAACCTCTGAAACCTGCAACCGCGCCAGCGCCTCTTTCAACCTTAAAAAAGCCGTTTTAACCTCCTGCTCTATCGCCAGCCTGGTTTTCCGCTCCATCTCGCGCATTTCTTTCACTTTTCGTTGCGCGGCGCTGACACGCTGCCTGGTGCTGAATCCTGAAAACAGATTCATTTCAACGGCGACGCCGACAGAGACATTGTCCTGCTGACCGGAAAAACCGGGCGACTGGCTGTTTTGACCGTAACTGACAAACGCGTCCGCCTTAGGCAGATAAGCGCCCAACTCGACTTTCAATTCACGCTCGCTGATCTCAACCTGTCTGGCAGCGGCCATGATTTCCGGGCGTTCAGTCAGAGCCCGTTCAAGCAGTTCGTTAAACGATGCGCGTATACCGGGTCTGTTCAGTCTGGATGTTGTCGCGACAGCAAACGCTCCGGGGTTTTCCAGACCGAGTAAATTGGCAATACTGGTTTTGGACAGCTCTATACCGTTGGCCGCACGGATTTCCGCCTCCTTCGCCTCTGCCAGCTTGACGTCCAGCGACAGCACCTCGGACTTCAGCGTGGTTCCCGCTTCGTACCGCAGTTTTGTCTGATTGAGTTCGCTGGAAATGGCATAAATGGAATCTCGCGCCACCTTCACCGCTTCCCGCGCGGACAGATAGGCATAATAAGAAACCGTTACCGCCTCGACCAGCGCATTTCTTACCGACGAACGTTCGAATTCGGCTGCATCGACGCCGAGTTCAGCTGCCCTGCTTTTTTGATAATCCTGCCCTCCTCGAAACAACGATAATGAACCAATGATTTCTGGACGGAAGTTTTGCCGGTAACCGGGGCTGTTAATGTTCTGCATTGCACTGGCATCAAAATCACGCTGCGCCACTATCATTGCAAAAACCTGCGCCGGATTGTTGGAATGTTCGTAACTTGCCCTGGCTGAAATCTGTGGATAAAAAGCAGCCAACGCCACACCCAATCGGGCCTCGGCCTGTTTGATGCGTTCGATGGCGATTTGCAGATCGGGATTGTTTGACAGAGCATAGTCAATGGCCTGATCCAGCGTAAACATCTGGGCAGTAGATTCTCTGGCTGCCGCTTCACCGGCATCAGGTGCAAACACGGCACTTTCGTCTGCCGACAATTGTGACGATATGACAGTTAATATCAGAATTAATACCAGCTTGTTTTGAATTATTCTTGGCATATCTCCACGCATGAACAACGATTAGCGGTGACGTCCATGAAACCCGGACAAACTGTCGCTACACACGCTCGGCTGAGATTCAGGATTAATGTCATACCTCCTTTTACAGTCGTTCCATTCGCAGTCCTTACAAAACAGATCGATGATACATAAATCGAACGTTTACCGCTTGCCGACCAGCCATAGGTTCGACCTTGACAGGCCTTCAAAAGGCGCTGCCGGGTTTGATGCCCAGTTTTTTAAGAAACATGGCCATAGGGCAGAACCCGGTAAATGCCGATTGCAACAGGTTTGCACCGACAAAAGCGGTAAACCACAACCAGTTTACTGAATGAAAATGTGCCAGCAGCAGGCTGATTAAAATAAAGCTGCCGGCAACAGCCATTACCGCCCTGTCAATCGTCATTTCATTCACCTTTTTCCTTTAACCGGGTCAGCCCCATGAATTTAAGAACTAATTTTTCATAGTAAGGCTCGGTGATGCCTTTGCGTATTTTACGCATAAAGTATTTCTCGAAACCGATTTTGGCAAGATGCACCCATTTGCCTTCAGAAGACCATGTCGTATTGCGCGGAGGAATTTGCGGCTGCGCCAGAAAAGCCACGCCGGTATCGCCGAAATCGGCCAGGCATAATGCATTCCATGTCGCCTTGTGTGACGGTTCTTTGCCAGCCAATTCTTCGGCAATGTTATGCGCGACTGTCGTTACCATGGATTCAATCATGTAACCGGTTTTTGGCGCCCCAACCGGCAATGGTGTTTTTTCAATCGGTGGTATGGCGATGCAGACACCAACGGAATAAATATTTTTAAAAGCCGTGTTACGCTGAAATTCATCCACAAGCACAAAACCGCGCGGATTTACAAGACCTTCCGCCTTGACATGACGCACCGCATCGACACCTGTAAAGGCGGGCAGCATCATGGAATGCTTAAATGGCAGCTCGTGCTGCTTTTTGTCTTTTCCGTCGTCGTCGACTTCGGTCACAAAAACCATTCCAGGCTCGATCTTGTCGACCCGGGCATTTGTTATCCATTTAATCGTTTTGTCGCGCAGCGCGCTTTCCAGCAGCCCTTTGGTATCGCCCACGCCACCCAGACCAAGATGACCGATATAGGGTTCTGAAGTGACAAACGTCATCGGCACCTTGTGACGCATTTTGCGTTTACGCAGTTCCGTTTCAAGAATCATCAGGTATTCATAAGCGGGGCCAAAACAGGAAGCACCCTGCACTGCGCCCACAACAATCGGGCCGGGGTCTTCGATAAATCTGCGCCAGTCTTCCGCAGCGGTGGCAGCGTGATCGACGTGACAGACCGAAGACGTATAACCTTCCGGCCCCAGACCGGGAATTTCGTCAAAAGCCAGGCGCGGCCCCGTCGCTATGACCAGGTAATCATAAACCACAGTCGACTGATTATCGAGCAGCACCTGATTGTTGTCCGGGTCGATGGATGCCGCCGCTTTCTGAATAAACTCAATACCCTTTTTGTTCATGACCGGCGCAAGCTCGATCTTCAAGGCTTCTGCCGTCCGCCATCCGGACGGGACCCATACATTTGACGGTACAAAATGAAACGTCGGTGTGTCGGAAATCACGGTCACTTCATGATGCTTGCCAACGACCTCCTTCATTTCATAAGCCATCGGTACACCGCCAATACCCGCACCCAATATTACAATACGCGCCATGCCTGCCCCCATTGACTGATACCAAACACATACCCAGCCGTTCAGAAATCTGACCGGGATCCCGTCCCGCCCGAATCCCCGCAAATCATGTTTCAACCAAGCATAAAACAAAACACCCAAAAAAGGAACAGTATTCAAGCGGAACCAATTTTGCTGCTGCAATCAACGATATACGAATGCCAACCACAAAACGATTATCACATGACTGTCTACATCTGAAAATTATGTTCCGCTGATTACAAAATCCTTGTCGACAACACAGCCGCAGGGCGTTTTCAGGACTGAGAAAAGGTCAGAAACGGCTAAACCCCGTTTAGTATCCTGCTGTTATGTTTTACTTTTTTTGATAGCACCGCTGCTACAATTGATTGCCGGGCCAGCTTCGATAAAGAAAAATCTGCGACGGTTTAAAGTACCCGCCAAAGAAACAGTCGATAAACCGGTTGTAATTTGTGTACTATGCAAGCTGGCATTTACACAAACATCGTGCATATTCAATGAAACCAACCAAGCTGATATCCTTCCTGTTTATTATTTTCTTACTCAGCGGATGCTTATCGCCGCTCACGCTGAACAGAGCGGTCATAGTTTATGATGACGCGGTTACCAAGGCAGAATCCGAACAGCTATTGATCAATATTGCCCGGGCCCAGCATCATGAACCGATTCATTTCACCAGAGTGCCAAACATTGCGGCCACGTTCGATTTTCGCATGAATGCAGGTGGAACACCTGCGCTGACAGGTGACTCAGGCGGGTTACTCATGCCATTATTCGGCGGCAGCATCGCCGAGAATCCCACGTTTACCATTATTCCGATCGAAGGCGAGGAATTTACCAAGCGATTGCTGACGCCGTTTCACCAGAGTAAACTGACCCTGCTGCTGCGTCAGCACTTTGATGTCGATCTGCTGCTGCGCATGATGGCACAGGAAGTACATCTGCATCCTCATCATTCACATGACATGGAAAACAGCGCACCGGTCCATTTCGAGCGGCATTTTCGTTTCAAACGCAGGCATCGGAACGCCCTCGACAGGGCTACGATAGAACTGACGAAGGAGCAGGCAAGTCGGGTGCGCACGCGTAGCCAAAGACATCAGAAACGGGTCACTTATCACAACAATCCATCCGATAAGTCCGGATACGAAATTTTCCGCAAGGTGGCATTGCATCTTTCTGCCATTCAGGACCAAAAACAGCTTTACGTTGAGCCGCTGACCTTTGAACGAAGCTGGACCATTCCAGCCGCGTCTGTGTCAGCGGAGGGATTTCAGGCTCTGGAGAAGGAATTTACCGTGCGTTACAACGCGGAAGACAGCACCTATACACTCAGCAAACAGTCGCTGGGGCCAATTCTCATTACCAATTATGATCCCGATATCGTCTGCTGCGAGGAACGCGCGGAGCTGTTCGAAATGACCAGTCCGTGGATCACACATGATGTCGCCTTTGATATCCACCCCGATTATGCAGGGGGAGACTGGCCCATTCAAGGATCTTTCCGGCTCAGAAGTTTTCATTCAATACTTAATTTTCTGGGTCACGCACTCGGCGAAAACCCGGAATACGACATTGAAAAAGATGCACGGACACCACCCATCGCCCACGATGAAAACCCCAGAATGACACTGGACCTTAAGGTATCGGACACACCGCTGTCAGGCGCCGGACTGACCATCAAATCACACGACAAATACTATGCGATTAACACCGCGGAACCTGACGCGCACTGGAACCGGAACGCCTTTCAATTACTGTATATTCTTTTTCGCATGACAATTACGGACGCGCCGCTCTTTGGCGCGCCCAGTATTACCATTGCCAAATAGCTAGCCCCCGACTCAGGCGCTATTGGAATATTTCATTCAGGAGGCTTAGTTATGCACAATCTGACCGAGATTGAAATCAGCGCACTGAACGAGGCGCTGGATGATGAATACATGGCCTGGTCTGTCTATGATCAGGTAATCGCCGATTTTGGAACGATACAGCCTTTTAGCAATATTCGCGCAGCGGAAGAAAGGCATATCGCAGCGCTGCACACGCTGTTTACACAATACAATCTGCCAATTCCCGATAATTCGTGGCCCGGCAAAGTGGAGCGCTTCGCCAGCATACAAACCGCCTGCGAAGCCGCTGTGGCTGGCGAAATCGCCAATAGCAAAATGTATGACCGGTTAATGAAAGCAACAGAACGGCCGGACATCCTGGCAGTATTGCAGAACCTTCAGGAAGCATCACAGCAACGTCATTTGCCGGCCTTTCAGCGATGCCTTGAGCGCCACGTCCGGCAAAAGAAGTAATCCCAGCCGGAAAATATCCCATGATTTACAAAAAAGCAGCGAGCGATAAGCGGCCAGCGAGCTTCAAAACGTGTATCAAACCATATACGTATTAACACGTATATATTTGCCTAATCTGTTTTGATACACTGAAATACATAGTCTGGTGTTTATACCATTACAATAATGGATAATCAGCAAATGCTCTTACGAACGGCAAGGCAAAACGAGAAAAGTATCTTAATTGTTTTTTTGAGTTCCAGCTTGCCTAATTTCTAAGGAGAAACATCATGCGCAGAATTTATTTTCTTGTTCCGAATCTTTCCGTCACCAGAAAAATTGTCGAGGAATTGCTACTGGCCAAGGTCGAGGAAAAGCATATTCATGTCATCGCAAAACGCGGCACCCCGCTGGAAGATCTCCCCGAGGCCAACCTGCTACAAAAAAGCGACTTTGTTCCTGCCGTTGAGCAGGGTGCTGCTTTGGGCGGTGCGACCGGCCTGCTTGCAGGACTGGTTGCCGTGGCATTGCCACCCGCATCAACCGTTATTGCCGGCGGCGTTTTACTCGCCACTACGCTTGTGGGCGCTGGCGTTGGATCATGGGCGGGCGGCATGGTCGGCATGAGTGTCGGCAATCGCCGCATTAAGGAATTTGAAGATGCTATTGAAGCAGGAGAATTTCTGGTATTGGCGGATGTTGCATCTGAACGCGTTGATCAGATAGAAGCATTAATCAAGCAACATATACCGCAGGTCGAAGTCGAGCAGACCGAGCCGAGAATACCCGCGTTTCCATAAGTCATGCTGCTTTGACAGTGCCCGATAGACGGCAGGTCGTTCGCTCCCGCTACTCACTGCAATTGTGAAGCGAGGGCGAACAGTATACCATCAGCATGTTTTTTGATCTTTCTGACAGATGCCTAGACATCTGCCATCTTGTTGATCTTATTCGGTCAAAGGCTTGCGTACCTGCTGCCAGCTCTGGCCAGATTCTACGAATCAAGGTTGCATTTGCTACGTACGCGCTCAATTGCGGTCATTAGGAAGGCGGCACCGACGTTTTACCGTTGATTACCGGATTGAATAAAACTTACAAATCCATCAAGGAACGCTTCAAGCTGATCCCGTACAGTTTCATCGGTTAATTCACCGGCTTCATCGAAAACCTGCTGCGCTCTTGAGACCATTAGCTGCCCACCAAACCAGGGACGCGTGCCCAGTCTCTTGAGCACAGGAAGCCAGGCATTCTGTGAAAAAGCTGTACCGAAACCGCCCGGCGTTGCCCCAATAACAGCAACCGGACGCCCGCCGAATACTTTTGCAATTGTTTCTGGCGGCCGCGACAACCAGTCGATGGTATTTTTAAAAACACCCGGTATCGAATGATTGTACTCAGGTGTGGCCAGCAAAATACCATCGGATTTGGCGATTTTATCCTGCAACATGACAACAGCGCGCGGAACTCCTTTCTCAGCCTCGAGATCACCGTCATACAGCGGAATATTTGCGGGCGTGACAACTTCAAGCTCAACATCCGCTGGTGTCAGCTTTGCTGCTGCCCGCAGCAAGGCAGTATTCAGCGAACCTTTACGCAGACTACCCGAAATACCGACGATTCTGTTCACAAGTCCTCTCTGGTTAACCTACACCCGTTTTCAGCAAATTGCTGCTTGATCTGTAGCAATACTGTCTCAGTACTCCCGCATGTCCGGCCACAATCAACGCTGCATATCCCTATATCCCTTTATGGCGTTACGGTCACCTTCCCCCAGTCCAGTTGGCCAGACAAGATCGCTTGAAGCGGGCGCCACCAAGGCTACCGAGGCGGATTCCGGACCTTCATAAAATACCCGAAACACTCTGACTTCTGCCCGGTCGGCACCAAGATTCGGTGGCAACAGCACGCGCAGCGGCATACCATCTGTATTGAGTTGCTGAATCATATTTTGCTCGAGAAATACTGCGGCTTCAGTCGCAAGCACAGCTCTTATCTTGAACCTCTCAATTCAAGATGCAGAGGCAGAAAAAATAGCTATGAAATACAGCAGATTCCACAACATACTAAAGGAAAAATACGCTTGAGAACAGGCAATGTCAAGAAAATTGACAGCCTGTTCATTGGTGCAGAAACTCGAGAAAGCAGGATCTTCCACATTACAGAGACCGGCAGCAAACAACAACATTGGCCTTTTCGGACAAAGCAGATAAAATTTCAGGTATGTCGAATATATGTTCTACATCTCGTCCTTTTGCTTATAGCTTCTTTACCACCAACACGCCGTGTAACATCAGAATCAAACACAAAAAAACAGATATTCAGCATGCATTAGAACGCACGAATAAACCGCAGATACGTCAACGATAAGCGCAGCCGACTCACAGGCAATTCGGCAGATCAATATTTGGCACAATTCTATGAAGAAACAGAATGAAATCACCGTAGAGTCACTGGATCAGGAAGGTCGTGGCGTCGCACGACAAAACGGCAAGGTCATTTTCATCGAAGGCGCATTAACCGGCGAAACAGTGACATATCAAACGTTTAAGCGCAGGCAATCCTACGAAATGGCGCAGGTTGACCAGATAGGGCATGAATCACCGATGCGTGTTAAACCCAGATGCCGGAATTATGGTGTTTGCGGCGGTTGTTCCATGCAGCATATGGATGCAGTGACCCAGGTAGCCGTTAAACAGCGTATTCTGGAAGACACCCTCGCGCATATCGGCAAAGTCAAGCCGGATGTGATTCTGCCGCCAGTTTACGGCAGCAGCTGGGGCTACAGGCAACGCGCGCGTATTTCGGTACGTTATGTCCAGCGCAAGGACAGAACGCTGATCGGTTTCCATGAAAGACACAGCAGTTTTGTCACTGATATGCAGCACTGCGAGATTCTGACACCCAGAGTAGCCAGCCTGCTGCCCGACCTCGCAGCCGCCATTGATCAGCTGTCGATTCGCGACCGGCTGCCGCAGATCGAAGTCGCATCGGGTGATGATATTGACGTTCTGGTCCTGCGCATTATGCAACCGTTAGCCGATACCGACAAGCAACTGCTGCGCGATTTCGCGGATGAGCACCGGATTCAGTTCTGGCTGCAACCCAAAGGCCCGGACAGCATTTATCCGTTTCACCCGCTGGAAGCAGCACAGTTGTCATACAGCCTGCCGGAGTTCAATGTGATCATACCATTTGCACCCACCGAATTTACCCAGGTCAACGGCGCGATAAACCGGGTCATGGTCGGTCGCGCGGTACGTCTACTCGAACCGCAACCAGGCGAACACATTGGCGATTTTTTCTGTGGCCTCGGCAATTTTTCCCTACCGATCGCACGCAGCGGCGCAACAGTCACTGGTATCGAAGGCAATGACGCACTGGTAGAACGCGCACAGCAGAATGCGGCGATTAACGGCCTGTCCGCCAGCACCCGTTTTGTAGCAATGAATCTGTTTGAAATGACACCGGAGAGCTATACCAGCCTGGAATATTTCGATAAGCTGTTGATCGATCCGCCGCGCGATGGCGCAGTCGCGCTGGTCAAATCGCTGGCAGGCAATCATGCACCGCGACGTATCGTGTATGTATCGTGCAAGCCTTCCACGCTGGCGCGCGACGCGCAGATACTGGTCCATGATCAAGGTTACCAGCTCAGAGCAGCGGGCGTCATGAACATGTTTCCGCATACATCACATATAGAATCAATTGCGGTGTTTGAACGCCCATAAAACGATTTCTGCATTCATCTCGTTTACCGCAAACTTCGGCCATCGATCAGTATTGAAAACATGTGCGCGAATATGCCTCGCCCAAAACGTGTAAACCATTCATGCTTTGGCATGTCGCACGCCACCCGGCACGTACAGAACTGATTAAGATAGAATATTCTATTCCTGCCTTGCTCCATAACACCACGGCAACGCTGTACCTGGCAATATCATATTGATAGAGTACTAGAATGTATTTTCAGACAAATAATGAATCGCTTCGTTGTATCTCCCCAGCGATTTGAGATTATCGAATATTTTTTGCTCTTCCTGATCGAGAACCGATTTGAACATCAACGCAACCACGCGCATCGAGCGGTTAATGGCGAATACATAGTAAATGGTTAGTCCGGTTGTTTCCGAAGAAACGTGATACACGTCCACGTCAATCGTCCTGGCCCCGTCACATGCGCGATCATCGCGCACGATGCGCAACAACTCACCCGAGATTATCTGCACAGGCCTTAATTGCCGTTCCAACGCTATTTTTTCCAGTACATCATAAAGCGGTTCGAATGCGTCGGGTTCAGGCAGTTCGAATCTCGTTTTCATCCTGTTCTCCTCAGCTGTCTATCAGCAACACTCACGGATAATCGGCTTTATTGATACGATATATCTTCATTCTGTAGGCCAGCGTGGACGGCTTGACACCAAGCAGTTCTGCGGCGCCATCCGTACCGGAAATACGCCAGTTTGTACTTTTGAGTACGGCGATCATGTTCATTTTCTCCTGCTCACGAAAATCCGCATCGGTTAGAAGTTTTGTTTTTTCTCCCGGCCTGGCAGATAATTGGCCGATCGGCCTGTTCCGTCGAATATGATCAGGCATTGCAAGATCCAGCCTGAGCCTTTGATTCTTTGTAAGAATAACTGCCCGTTCAATAATATTTTTAAGTTCCCGGATATTGCCCGGCCAGTCGTAGCTGTTTAGCTGGTCAAGCTGCTGGCGAGTCAGTTTGAGCGGCTCGCGGCCGAATTCCTGACAGATATTTTTCAGAAACTGCATGGCCAGCGGTCCGATATCATCGATTCGTTCGCGCAATGGCGGCACTTCGACAGGAAAAATACTCAACCGGTAATATAAATCCATACGAAAGCGCCCGGCTTCGACTTCCGCTTTCAAATCACGATTTGTCGCCGCAACAATGCGAACATCCACTTTAATCGTTTTGTCGTCGCCCACACGTTCGAACTCCTGTTCCTGTAAAGCCCGCAGCAGCTTTCCCTGCAGATCCACCGGAATCTCGCCCACCTCGTCCAGAAACAGCGTTCCACCATCAGCCAGATGCAACCGGCCTACCCGGTCACGATGCGCACCTGTGAACGAACCGCGCACATGTCCGAAAAATTCGCTTTCAAAAAGCTCTTTGGGAACAGAAGCGCAGTTAACCTTAACAAGCGGTTTATCGGCCCGGGAACTGTTGGCATGGATCGCGCGTGCAATCATTTCCTTGCCGACACCCGATTCGCCCAATATCAGAACGCTGGTCGAGGTTTTGGCAACGGCCTCTATCTGGGCCAGCGTGCGCATCAAAGCCTGGCTTTTACCGATAATCTCACCAAAATTAGCCGTGATATTGATTTCATCGCGCAAGTAATCACGTTCCCGTTCCAGCAGTTCCTTCAGTTTTTTTATCTCCAGATAGGCTGCTTCACGCTGCTGCTCGTTTTTTCTTCGCTCTGTAATGTCCCGATAGACAACAACCGCCCCTTTCAGTTCACCATTCTCGCGAATAGGTGTGCTGGTATATTCAACGGGAACCGGCGTACCGTCTGTGCGCCAGAAAAATTCGTCATCTCCGCGGTGTATTTCGCCATCTGTAAATGCGCGATAAATCGGGCATTCGCTGCTTGGGTACGGCCTGCCGTCCGGATAGGAATGATGGTGAATATCGTGCAGCGACTTTCCGATAACATCTTCGGCACGCCATCCCAGAATCTGGGTCGCCGCCTCATTGACAAAGGTTGTATTACCCCGCGCATCGACACCGTAAATCCCTTCCCCTACCGCGTTGAGAATCAGCTCATGCGTTTTTTGCAACTGCTTGAGCTTGGCGACCGCACGACTGTATTCTGATGTCTCGGCAAACACCAGCAACGCGTAATATCGCTCGCCGCCGGCCTGTTCTACGCGCCAGGCCGACAGCATACCCTGAAGCCCCGTAGTAGCGGCATCACACTGTTCCCTTTGCTGCCGGCAAAGTGATACCGGCCTGCCGTTTATTGCAGCGCCGTTCTGTATAACATGCATAATCTGCCGGGCAAGCACGGTATCGTTCTGCCGGTTGAATAATGCCTCGAATGGGTATGATACGACATCATCGGTAGCCGGCAACCCCAGATATTCTCGCCAGACTGTATTGATATCGCAACAAACGCATGTTTCATCGACAATCGCTGCAAACAACGGTGAATGCCGGAAGCACAAATCAAAATTAACCATCACCAAATCACAAATTTTTGCGAATCTTATCACAAAAATTTGTGATTCATAACTTTTTGATACTGTTATTTTAATTAAACTTATTATTAATCAATGAATTAATAGTTGGCACGATTATTGATAGATCTATTGCATGAAAAAAATTTTCACCCTTTGCAGTTTTTTATCAAACACGCGATCACCAATGGCTTCTATTGTCATCATCATTCAAAGGAAATATTTTTTATGCAAACAACTGAAGGACGCATTACACGATCGACCGGCGCTGCATTCGCGCATTATTCACTGCTATGTTGGCTGACCGGTATCGCAATCCTGGCCTCGCAACCGAATTTCGCGAACACCGCACCAGGTACTGAAACAGAACAGAATAAAACTAACACCGACTGGAGCAATGTTCCTCCCGTCACTTCACCGCCCAAACCGGGTATGTTTTCGCGCCCGGCGACGCCCCAGGCAGGATATTATTCAATTCTTGATTTGCTGACCGGAAACAAACAGTCACAACCGCCAGTGTCTCCCTACCCTCGATTTGGTTTAATGACAACGCCCCAGTTCGATATCGATTTCCGTTATCTCGAGAAACCGGGGCACGAAACAGATATCTTCGATCCAGTCAAGCGGATCCCGATCGCGGACGACTGGCTTTTGTCATTTGGCGGCAGCTTCTGGTATCGGTATATGCATGAAACCGATTCCCGTCTGAACGAAAACGGACTGAATAATGATTACCACCTGATCAGGACGCGCCTTCATGCCGATTTGTGGTATCGGGACCGCGTGCGCCTGTTCGCCGAATTTATCGATGCGCGATCATTTGATCCCGAACTCGCACCATCGGGAATTGACAGAAATCATACAGACATGCTGAATCTGTTTGCAGACATCAAGGTAGCCGATGTCAATGGGCCGGTTTATGTACGGGTTGGCCGCCAGGAACTGCTCTACGGTTCCCAGCGTTTGATTTCCACGCTGGACTGGGCAAATACGCGGCGCACATTCCAGGGTGTCAAGACTTTCTGGCGCAGTGACACGATTGATCTGGATGCATTCTGGGTCCGTCCCATGCGCACCGAAAAGGGGGACTTCGATAACTGGGATACAAAACAGAATTTCTGGGGCCTCTGGGGGACCATCAAACCACGACCGGATCATTTGATCGATTTGTATTATTTAGGACTGGATAACAGGCATACCGTGTCCGACGCAAATATAGCAGCGGGTAACATCACGCGGGGCGATACAATTGTCCATACGCTGGGTGGAAGGCTGGCGGGAAATTTCGATCGCATTCTGTATGAGCTGGAGGGCATGTATCAATTTGGCGAGCGGTCCGGGCTGGACGTGTCGGCATTTGCCGTGGCGACAGGCGTTGGCTATCAGCTGCCACTCCCGATGAACCCGAATATCTGGATTCGTTACGACTTCGCATCCGGAGACAGTAACCCGCAGGATGGCAGAAGCAACACATTCAACCATTTGTTCCCATTCGGCCACTACTATCTCGGCTATATCGATCTGGTCGGCAGGCAGAATGTCCACGATATCAATGCGCAGGTCACCTTAAAACCGCAGCCCTGGTTTACATTCATCGGACAATATCATCGCTATTACCTGGCAAACGAACGCGATTTCCTGTACAACGCAGGCGGCGTTCCGCTGCTGCGAGACCCGACGGGGCAGTCCGGCAGTCATATCGGCGACGGCATCGATTTTCTGGCTAATTTTCATATTGCACGCCATCATGACGTCATTGTCGGCTACTCGAAACTGTTTTCCGGAGATTTCATCAAAAACCAGAGACCCGGCATCAATTCCGATCTGTTTTATGTGCAGTATAATTTCAGATTCTGACAAGGATTCTTTTGACATGATACAGTTTATTTTGACAGTTTTTTTTCTTATCGCAACCACAGCAAATGCTGCAAGCAACTCGCCTGACGACATGTCAGAGCGCGTTAAATCCTGCACGATATGCCATGGTGAATCAGACCGTGCCGAGCAGCATGTTTACTATCCGCGCATAGGCGGCAAACCCGTGGGCTATCTGTACAACCAGTTACGCAACTTCAGGGACGGTCGGCGCCATTATCAACCAATGGCCATACTGCTGGAGAATATGCCCGACGACTACCTGATGGATATCGCGCGTTATTTTTCAGCGCAGTCGCTGCCGGCGTATCAGCCGGAACGGCACAACTTGCAGCCTGATGAACGTGAAATGGCCGAAATGATGATTTTTTCAGGTGATTCTGACAGGGATATTCCGGCATGCAGCGACTGCCACGGCCGCGCATTGATGGGAAAAGCGCCTTTTATTCCAGGGCTGCTGGGTTTGCCGCGTGCGTATCTGTCCGCTCAGTTTGGCAGTTGGCGCAACGGTGGACTGGTTCGTGGCCAGGTATCCGACTGTATGTCGAAGATAGCGGAAAAGCTGACAGACCGCGAAATCATCGCGATTGCAAAGTGGTTGTCAATTCAGGAAGCATCCGACAGCCCGGAACCGGCGGGAAGCCTGTCCCCCGAACTGGCGCATCGTTGCAGCAGTATTGTTGAAGCGGAGATTTCATCATGAACGATTTCACAACCTTGACCGACAGACTTGAAAAGCTGGCTGCGCATTTGGTAACGGGCACTGTATTGCTGTTTCTTGCAACAGGCACCGCTGCATATGGTGATTTTGACGATCCGTTCGATCGTGCCGGACTTGATTCGCAGCAGCAGCGCGGCGCATATCTGACACGCGCCGGTAACTGCATGGGATGCCATACCGCTCGCGGCGGACAACCGTTTGCAGGCGGACGCCGCCTGACCACCGCATTTGGCGTTTTCGTCACACCTAATATCACACCCGATGAAGAGACGGGAATCGGTAACTGGACCGAAGCGGATTTCTGGCAGGCTTTGCATGAAGGCAAATCGCCCGATGGCCAGTTGCTTTATCCTGCATTTCCCTACACCGAATACACCAAAGTGACCCGGCAGGACGCCAACGCGATATTTGCCTATTTGCAGTCGCTGCCCGTAATCAGGCAAACCAACCCGCCACATGCCATTCGTTTTCCGTATAATTTCAGGCCACTGCTGCATATCTGGCGCGCGCTGTACTTCACCCCTGGCGAGTATGTACCCGACTCATCGAAAACAACACAGTGGAACCGCGGCGCTTATCTGGTACAGGGGCTGGGACACTGTAATGCCTGCCATACCAACCGCAGCCTGCTCGGGGGTGCGGACAATGAACTGGCCGGCGGACAGATTATGGGCATGAACTGGTACGCGCCCTCGTTGACATCGCATCTCGAGGCCGGCAGCAGTGACTGGACCATTGATGAAATTGTGGCGCTGCTGTCCATCGGCATTACAGACCGCGCGGTGGCTTCAGGGCCGATGGCTACGATTATCCGGCAAAGCCTGCAGCATCTTTCAAAGGAGGACCTGCGCGCCATGGCTGAGTACCTGCAATCCATATCGGACAGCAAATCGGATTATGCGGCGGCTTCGGCCGCACCTGCGCCGATCAGCGCATACAGCAGCCTGATGCATGGAGAGCAACTGTATCAAACCCACTGCCAGGACTGCCACGGCGTCTCGGGAGAAGGCGTGCCAGGTATTTACCCGCCGCTGGCAGGAAACCGCGGCGTAGTCATGACATCACCGCTCAATACCATTCGCAGCATTCTGGAAGGCGGTTACCCTGCCACGACCAAAGGGAACCCGCGTCCTTACGGTATGCCGCCTTTTCAGCAGATTCTGCACGACTACGAGATCGCGAATCTGGTGTCATATATCAGAAACGCCTGGGGTAACAGCGCGGACAGAGTCACAGTGTATGACGTGGAACAGAGCAGGCGTATCGGAGTTGAGTGATGTTTGAAACATCACGGACGGGCGCTGGATCTTCGGAAACCAGTGTGAATCGCAGGTGTTTCAGGATTTGAAGCACCATATTTTCATATGGTTTTTAGCCAAATACACTGAAATTCAGCCTTTATGCTATTAGCTGCGTTTCATGGGCTATTCCCGATTTGCTGATATAGAGCTTTCCAAGCGCTACAGGCAACCTGAACCGACGGGGACCAGCGCTGCCCGGGTTGAAATACAACACTCCCTCCCTGATTTCGGAGCTGGGCATATGTGAGTGCCCGAAGACAACAGCATCAAATCCTGCTGCGACCGGGTCGAGATCGATTTCATCAATATTGTGAATCATGTAAATCAATTTTTCATCCGCTTCCACCAATTCAGTCTTTGGGAACTGATCTCCGAACGTTCCCCTGTCAATATTCCCACGAATGGCAACGACAGGGCAGACACTCCGCAAATCCCGAATGACATCGCCCGACCCGATGTCGCCCGCGTGTACGATGATATCTGAACCGGAAAGATATTCCAAAGCTTCCGGACGAACAAGACCATGGGTATCCGAGATGACGCCGATTATCATTTTTTAGGGTCAAGTCTATTTATTAATTATATTCTCTACTTCAGACATTAGCTGGATCAGATCTTTGATCCAAATCCGGATTTTATCAATCTTTCAATCAATAATGGACATGGTATAAAAGTAAACATATCATATTTTTATTATTAATCAACAGATTTGATATCACTTGATAAGCATATCGATTTACCAGTCACTACTGTTTTTCAACATCTAAAAGGAGCCATACTACGCAGACTGACTGGACCACGTATGCATCACGCTGACGCGCATGGACAGTTTCTTGTATATCACTAGCAGCACAATTTTTACTCGACATCCAAAAACAAAAAAAATCAACCGACTAAAAGGAGAAAAAATCGTGGCCTATGTCAAGCCGGAAGAAATCGTTGAAAACATGCTGCAGACTGGCGCCAGTAAAACCGGCTTATCGGTCAAGAATCTGTTATTGCGTGGTTTTCTTGCCGGCGCTTTTCTCGGTTATGCTACAACACTGGCCATTCTGGCGGCAACACAAACCGGTCTCGGTATTGTCGGCGCCCTGATTTTTCCGGTTGGTTTTGTCATGATTGTATTGCTTGGCCTTGAACTGGCAACAGGTAATATTGCACTTATACCGATCGCTGTCAAAGATAGGCGAACACATATCGGCGCTTTACTCTATAACTGGTACTGGGTATTAATCGGCAACCTGGTCGGCGGAGTCAGCTATGCCTTTCTTTATACGATCGTCACAACGAAAATGGGACAAATTGATCCGACAACGATTGCCGCTGCACAACGTCTGATCGATATCGCTGAGAACAAAACACTGGGTTACGCACAATACGGTTTTGTTGGCACTATCACAGCCTTTACCAGTGCACTGTTATGCAACTGGATGGTTACACTGGGCGCTGTCATGGCCCTCACATCAACCACTACAACTGGAAAAATCGCGGCCATGTGGCTACCCATCATGACTTTCTTTGCCCTGGGCTACGAACACGCCATTGTCAATATGTTTTTAATTCCAGCCGGCATCATGCTGGGCGGAAATATCACAATTGCCGACTGGTGGTTATGGAATGGTTTACCGGTCATTGCCGGTAATATTGTCGGTGGCATGCTCTTTACCGGTTTTATGCTGTATTGGGCTTATAATACCCGCAAAAAGAAATCTTATTAATGACGCTATACAACCCATACCCAGCCTGTAATCTTTAAAACTCAAAATGTATCAGTAGCAATACTTGGCAGAAAAATTAACCGCACATGAAATATTTAATAAAAACAAGGATTTGCTATCATTAACAAACGAGTTTGTTTTTTTGCCGTTGAAAGCACACAGCTCACCATGCATACATGCTCGATTTTTTGTTCATGATAGTCAGCCCATATCTCTCTGTACAAGGTGTCTTTGCCACGCCGTAGCACACATGCAATGGCAAAAGGTGCTCTTCTCTCGGATGGCAATAACGCGCACCGGGCGCCTCTTCCCATAGAACCAGCAATTCACTTCTCTGCTCCTCTGAGTACCCCCTATCAACACAAACGGTCTGCAGCCAATTCTCAAATTTTTCGTTAAGCTGGTCTGGTTCCACGGTATCAGGCGCAAAAAAAGTTTTCAAATTATGAAAAGAGAAACCGGAACCCATGACCAGCACATTCTGTTTATGCAGATCCCTCAACGCGGATCCGATCTTAATATGCCGGGAGGGGTTCAGTGTGTTAACCAAAGAAACCTGGACACACGGCATGTCAGCATCGGGATACATGATCTTGAGAGGGACAAAGACGCCATGATCGAATCCCCGGATTTCGTCCAGGCGCGCATCGATTTCCTCGTTTGCAAACAAACGGAATATTTCCCCAGCCAATGCAGGCTCACCTGGACACGGATATTGAATTTGATATGACCCAGGTGGAAACCCGTAGTAGTCGTAAATTAATGGTGGATTTCTTGCCGCGGTAATTGTAGGGACCTGTTCTTCCCAATGCGCGCTGAACACCACTATCGCCTCCGGCCTGGGCATGGTTTCAGCAATACGCTGCAGGTATGCCACCATTTCATCGTGCCGCAGATCTCCCAGCAATGGCAACGGCCCTCCGCCATGGGATATATACAGGGATTTGGGCAATGTCATCATGCTAAAACAAATCTATTCATTAATTTTCTTCTCTACCTCGTGCACCAATTCTGTCAACCCTGCATCTTCACAAATCTGCCGCTCAAATCTGGCGACCGAACCTGACACACTGCCATAGTGACTGAAGCCAAAGGCTGTTGCTATCTCATTCAGTGACAAGCCTGCAAATTTACGGCAGCAATAAATTCCTGCAGACCGCGCGTGATTCTTCATTCCACGCCCCCGTACCGCCTGCAATATTTCTTTTTCAGGAGAGGCAAATACAAGTGAAACAGCCTGGATAATGGCTGAGATTGAGGGAACTGGTCTGAGTTTCTTTATTTCCGGTATTTCCGCATTGACTGGCAACCTGGAACAAATTGATTCTCTGAAACTGTCACTGCCCATTACAGCGGGTAATTTATTTTTGCTATAAAACAGCTGCGTTTCTTCATCAACGCCCTTTTCAACAAATAACCGGTAAGATCTCCGCCGTTGCTGCCGCCCTAGCATATTCAGTAAAAAATTTGTATGCAGCCACTTCGGCATTGCTGTAGTACTTATATAAAACCGGTAGCTGGACCATTGGTACATTTTGGCTGAAGAAGTCATACCGGCTACAACAGGATTCAAATGAATATACCGGCTTACATTTAACAAATAAGCATCCGGTTCGATAAGGATTGCCTTGTAGCGCCCGCGAAATAATGGACCGTCGGTAGCTTCCAAACGGTTATGGCGTTGCGTGTAAACACCATTCAGATGCCGCATCGCCCGTTGCAGGTTACCTTCAGGCGTATGGACCAATAAGTGATAATGGTTATCCATTAAGCAAAATCCGTGAATTTCTACACGAAACATCTTGCTTATCTGAAACAGCAATTCCAAAAAAAACATACGGTGCGTATCGCTGCTGAAAATATTGCGATAACCTGCTCCCCGGTTCATTACATGATACCAGGCGTTTGGGTATTCAATTCTTAGCGGACGGGACATAAACGAAAAAATACCATAAAATTTATTATAAATAAACAGACTTGACCCTAATTCCTTTAGAGGAGTTAGTGTTTTGTAGCTAACAGACGCCGATGGCAGAACTGTATTAACGTACCAAATGTGGCAACTTTGAGTGACCACGAATTAATACAGGAGAATTCACATGAAAGTAATTTCACCACGTACACACGGTTATCTTGATTTTTTGACTGTTGTTATATTTTTACTCGCCCCAATAGTATTAGGATTAAGTGAGTTACCAGCAATTCTTGCTTATAGCCTGGCCGTCGTTCATTTGATTGTTACATTGACTTCTGATTTTCCCTTTGGGATAGTCAAGTTGATTCCATTTACCATTCATGGCTGGATTGAGCGCCTGGTCGGACCCTCACTAATTGCCTTACCTTTCATTTTTGGCTTTGCCACTGACGAAATCGCGAGAAATTTTTATATCGGCATGGGTATTGTGATTATCGCTGTTGGTATTCTCACAGACTATCAGGGCCAGCCCAGACAAAGAGGCGGTATTGAAAAAGTAAAAACACAATAAGACAATTCGACCATGGTTTTACCCGGGTCAGTGCTTTTCCGGGTAAAGCCACATAACTAAAACTAAAAACCAATACTAATGAGCAAGTCTAATAATTAATGGTCAAGTCTATGTATTAATTCATTCCCAAATTTTTGCATCAATTCCGCCATGCGCCAATCGGGCATCTTGTTTATGACATCGATCAAAAGCAGGTGGGCACAAACCAGAAAACTTCATAGATCTATTATTTAAAAACAGATTTAACACTTATTTTTACAATTGAGAATAGTTATCATAATTATTTGCAATTGCAAATAATTGTAGTTATACTGCTCCTGCATTCATTAAGCGTGTTCCTTTTACTGCAAAAAAGACCGCACCAACCAGCGCAACGTGACTGCGTAGCCGGATGGTTGGAACAGATAAAGTTATGCTGCAGACCTCCTCGGCACATCACTTGTTATACATCCTTTCATCGTTCCCCCATTTCTTGCATGGGCCACAAGTGATGTGCCTTTATTCCGTATAAAGCGGAAACTACCCTTTGACCGATTCCATAGTTCAAGATACTGCGGTTTAATTCCAAAATTCGATGGCGTTTTTTACAATCCTGTTCTGACACGCAAACCCGGCATTAACGGGCTTGTAGCATATACAACAATGCACAAAAATGTCTGGATCGCATTTAATTCACAAAAGCCAATCAACAGTAGATAGCATGCAGACAAATGCATATCATATTTATATTATTAACAAATAGACTTGACCCTAATCCTCTAATCGCCTTGTTGCACTGACACCAAGGAAAACTACACTCATGGGAGCCTTAGTTTGTTGAAGAGGAAGTCCAACCGAGAGTTTAGCGAACGGGTGTCCGGCAAGCTAGAAGCTGATCTGGCTATTACTTATTGTCCAAAGCAATCCACAACGACATAAATTTCCTCGCCATGTCGGCAATCTCAGCTTTCATCCGTTCATGTTTTTCATTGTCATTCTCATCGCCAATGGCTACTTGACGATCTTGCAAATAGAATTGCAGCCATCGTGTCGCCAGACTCAGGTACACTTTCATTAATGCACTTGGCTGTAGGTTGGAAGCTGGCTCGACACCTTTGCGGACGGTTTCATCCTTTATGAATTTTTCTTCAATCACACCATTGATGATGTGCTCTGCGACTGGTTCCGCTACGCGTCGACTTTTTACTGATGAATGTGCGTTGATGTAGGTAATTAACTGTTTCTTTAATTCCTTATACACATTCTCGTTACGAACAAAACTGAAATATCCGTGTAGGTCCTTAAGCAATTGAGACTGTCTATTGGAGGGTAATTGACGGTCCACGAATAAATGCATATGCAACCCTTCGTGGAAGAGCGTACGTGAAAGATAGGTCGTATCGCCTTTGGCCAAATGTGGCGTGATGACAATCTCCATAGCATATATTTTCTGGTTATTTGCGCCTGTTTTCGCATTGGTATTGGCAGTAAACTCCGCTTTGCTATGACCGCCTTTGGCGGTACCGACTTTAACTTCCAGCATAAATTCATAAACCGTAGTCGCGTTGCCATCCGTGTGCGTCTCTGTATGAACTTTATGACTTTTTCCATCTACTGGTGCTTTTGAAAGCATTTCTTGCACCAATTTAGGATCCCGCCCCTTGAGCAAGTCAACCGCTTTCCTGATATTCTTTACCGGATCAACCTGTTTATCTTTGTTGGGCTGACGTTGGACCCGATGGGCAGATGGATTATTGGTTCTGCCACCTCTGGTCTGCTGGATAACGTGAGTCAGTTCATGCGCCAACAAGTGTTGGCCTGATTGAGTCTCGGGGGAATATTGACCATCGCCAAAAAAAATATCCTGACCTACCGTGTAAGCCTTGGCATTAATTGCTTCAGAAGAGTCATTTGCAGATTGGTCATTATGAATACAGACATTGCCAAGGCTTTGTCGAAAACGCGATTCCATCAAAATGCGAGTTTTTTTATCCAGGGGTTGGCCGGGTTGCTGCAGGGCTTGCTCAACGACCTGTGACACAGCATCTGACTCGATTATGTTTGAAGAAGGATTTACAGGAATAGTGGCATTTTCCATCCGCTGAAGAATTCTTGTCGCCGAGTTAGGGTTATTGCCGGTCACAATATCTGCAACCTGATCAGCTTCTTGCTCAAGTTTATTCGAATGAGTTTCTGAGGCATGTTTTGCTTGATGCGTGGAGGTATCCAGGAAACCGCCGTCGGTCAGTTGATGGCGCACGTCCTGCTGCTTTGGCCTGGTATAGGACGGAGAGCATTTAACTACCGGGCGTCGACTGAAGAGCGATTTGGAGCGACGCTTCCATGCAAAATCAGGCATAAGTTTGTTTCTCCAGCGCGGCAGTTTGTGAAGTTTCAAATAACCGCCACGTCTATGGGATATACGAAAAATAAACGCCTTTTTCAAGTCTTGAAATTATCAGACACCCAAAATCCTGTCAAACTGTACAAATAAGTTTAGCGTCTTATCTGCTACCCTTAGGTGATGTGGGGGACACAAACAAGAAAATAACCTAGCTTCATTCCGATTGAACAAACTTGATCTTTTTTTGTAGCTGCGCAATCTCCCGTCATTTTTTTTCAGGCAAGTGGTATCGCCCTTTTTCCGACCTGTCGTATGTGAAGCGCAGTCGGGAAGCATCCATCTCGAGCTCTCCCGTTGCGCCTTCCCTTTTTAGCCGCTCAGTCTCCAGAAAATCCATACAAGCGTGATCTATGTAGAACAAGCGACTGAAGTGGACGATCACATGATACTCTTTTGGCAGGCTTTCCAACGTGGACGCAAGCTTCGGTAGCGTAACTACGGTAGCGGCTCCAGACAAATGGACATCGATTTGTTTTTCTTCTTCATCGACCTTTGTCTCAATACTTAGCGCCGAAAAGGTGAATATCAGGCGAATCAATGATGCACCCACGCCTAGCAGCACGCCGGTCAGAAGATCTGTCGCGACTATTCCGGTTAAGGTTACAAAATAGATGATGAGCGCAGGCCTGCCATATCTGGCAAGGTTTTTGATGATTACCGGGTTGATCAGTTTGTATCCGGTAAATACCAGTATGGCCGCCAGTGATGCCATCGGAATGAATCGAAGCAGGTGAGGAAAAAGCAGCACAAAAACCAACAACCAGGCTCCATGACAAATTGCTGCTACACGGGTTTGGCCACCAGCCTTTATGTTTGCAGAACTTCTTACTATCACACCCGTCAAGGGAAGCGTACCAAGCCAGCCGCACACTGTGTTTCCCACACCTTGCGCAAATAATTCCTTGTCATAGTCAACCTTGGCGTCCAAACGCATCTTGGTCAATGCAGATGCGCAGAGCAAAGTTTCGGCACTTGCAATCAGTGCAAGCCCAAAAACAAATGGCAGAATATCGGGTTGAAAAACCTGTAGCATCCTGTCCATCGAAGGCCATGTGATTAGAGTCGCAAACGAATCGGGAATGGAAACTTTTTTTACCGGCAGATCGAAAATCAGAGTAACCAAGGTGCTCCCGAAACCAGCAATAAGCGGTGCGGGGATCATGCTTAGTGGATTACGCTTAAAAAACTCCCAGCACCACATAAAGATAAATGTTCCCAAACCCAAAACGCCAGCCAGGATAGCTTCCGACCCTTGTCCATCCGGAGTAAATGTTTTCAAAAGCGAATGAGGGATGTAAATCAAATTCTGAACACCATTTCCATAGGGGTCTCTGTCCAGCATCACATGAAACTGGCTCGCGAAAATCAGTACTCCGATCCCTCCTAACATTCCATGAATTACTGCTGGACTGACCGCCCTGAACCATTGTCCGAGTTTAAAAAAACCAGCAATTACCTGAAAAAAACCGGCCAGCAATACCACTGGCCCTAGCATTTCTATACCGTGGCTTTGGACAAGTTCATACACGAGTACGGTAAGACCGGCTGCTGGACCGCTGACCTGTAGCGGAGCACCTGCAAAAAAACCCACGACCAGACCGCCGATGATGCCAGTGATGATTCCCAGCATCGGAGGAACACCGGAAGCGATAGCGATCCCCATACAAAGCGGCAACGCAACAAAAAAGACTACGATCGAGGACAAAAGGTCCTTGTGAAAGGTCTGTTTGAAATACTCCATAACCAAAGGGTCAAGCCTGTTTATTAATTTATTCTCTTTCTAATGCACCAGCTCTGCCAAGTGTCTATCGGGTATCCTGTCTATGACAACGATCAGAACAGGTGGGACACAAACAAGAAAATATCATTCTACGGACCTCAACTTGATCGTTGATATCAGCGGGCCGGAACATCCACGCAGTCCAACCATTCATTTTCAGAAACAGAAGAAACCGCTTGAAATGGACATCTTGCTCATCTTTCGCAATATACCATTCGCATGAAACGAAAGGTTAAACCTATTCACTAATATTTTCTCTACTCTACTACCAATTCCACCAAATGTGAAATGGATCCACTGGATAAAATACCCGTCAAAGGTAGACGGGGCATCAATGAGAAAATATCAGTACCCTGTTTTATCAATAAACAGATTTGACCCTTATTTTTGACCCTTATTTATTTCTCCTATTTGTCTCTATTTGACTCCGGTTGAACGCCAACCAAACCAAAGAAAGAAATCAATACAGTACTTACTTTACTATTGCCAATTCTGCGATACGCCTGCCCGTTTGTAGTGATTTGGCCTGAAACGCTTCAATCAGTGTATCGACCGTTTCAGTAATAAAAAGCTTTCCCTCGGCTGTCTGATAAAATTGAATATATTCATTCAGTTCCATATTGGTTAGCTCCTGGTATGAGTACGCCATGATGAAAATCACGCCTTGATAGGTTGTATCTCGAATTTCTATTTTTTGTGCGCTGATATTTGAATCAAAAGCACTCATCGCTTCGGTATCTCCGTTTACCTTCCCCATCAACAAAGCGCGTCTTGTGCAGATTGAAAGCTCAGTCACAAATTCTGTGGTCCGCGTGACAGCTTCAAGATCCTGCAATAATCGCAAACGGTTTGTTGACAATGGTGTACGGACCAGGTTTTCGATAAATACTTCCAACGCACCGAGATCGAGCTCACGACTTTCGATTTGAGTGATCTTCTGCATCAAAGGTGTGCTGTACATTTGGACTAATGTTTCCAATTGCGCGTACTTAAAATTCTGTTTTAGCGAATTTCGAAGCTGACTTAGAAAAAATTCAGGTCTATAGATTTCCGTAACAATTTTTTCGATTTCCTCAACAAGGATTGGATCATCGGGTTTCTTAGACGACTGATGGATATCTTCTAATAATTTTTCGCCGACATGATCAATCTGTTTCCGTAAACCGGAGACTACGATGATTTTGTCGATCAATACGTCTTGTGACGCGCCTGAAATGATTGTCGGTGATGGATTAATCGCCGCGTTGGCTAACGGTATGGATAGTGCGAGCTGTTCATTCATCCGGGTTTTTCCGGTAAACAGGCCGGCAAGTGTCACGAAACCAATTACACTTACAATTATAAAAATC
This sequence comes from Nitrosomonas marina, assembly GCF_900110145.1. Taxonomy (GTDB): domain Bacteria; phylum Pseudomonadota; class Gammaproteobacteria; order Burkholderiales; family Nitrosomonadaceae; genus Nitrosomonas; species Nitrosomonas marina. The sequence continues at coordinate 207,250 of NZ_FOCP01000001.1, forward strand.
TGTTTTATATGTAGCTTCATAAGGTCTTCCTCATTAAAAAGGGTGATTATTTTATAAAACTTAAACTAGCCACACGCTGAACAAAGCGCCGAACATGACTGAATAACTATTCATTGATTAACGGCCACTGAGCTGCAGGGCTGGAGTTTCTTTTTTTGTTTAAAACCAGCCAGCATTTAGACGTGAGATATAAAGCTTTCATCACCAGAAATATTCAATAGGCAGCACATATGGTCAGGTCTGTTTATTAATTTATACCTAGTTAAATACATCTTCTGTCAAGAGTAAATCCGGCATCTCATATATGAAACACGGTTCAAAAGCAGGTGAGAAACAATCAAGAACACATATTAGGTCTACTATTAAAAAACAGACTTGACACTTATTCTGAAAAAGAAAAGGCGGATCTTGTAGCCTTCCCGGCATCGCTGTAGCGTGGTATATAGTCAAAAAGCTACATCACTTAATAATGCGGTAGAGCGAATAGGATTTAGATCGCGCGCGGAACGCGTTGCGATCTAATCATTTATTGGACGAAATCGGTTGTTGCATTTGTTATGGATATTTCTCCGGGCAGTTTTCCCGGACTGTGATATCTCGCATGATCTGGAGAGCAGATCGTTAGGTGGTAACATTACATTGCCGTTTTTTGGGAGAATATGAAAAAATGGTCAAGTCTATTTTTTAATTGAGTCATGACCTTATGCATCAATTCTTCCAAGTGTCAATCGGGCATCTTGTATATGACACCGATCAAAAGCAGGTGGGAAACAAACAAGAAAACATCAAAAATTTATTATTGGCAAACAGATTTGATGCTAATTTATCCTTCTCTATCACTTCATAGTTCTTCGGCGAAATACCGGTAGTTTATTATTTCAGAGCAGACATTTTTCAACACTCCGCTCCACTCAACCCTAGATAGTTTTGCACGCTGATTGACAGATTACTATAAAATATAAGTGGGCAGGTAAGGCTTTTAGCTTTCTTGAAAAATGAATAATGATCGATATTTGTCATGCCGGATGATCAAACAGAAAAAATAAAATTAGCCTGGCATAACCAACCCTCCGAGAAAACGCTTGGCGCACTGGAAACAGTAGTCACGGGACTAAGCCAGGATGAAGCAGAAAAGCGACTGAATAGCTACGGCCCTAATCACCTTCCAGAAGCGGCTCGCCCAAATATCCTTACGCGCTTCTTGTTTCAGTTTCATAATATTCTGATTTATGTTCTTCTCGGTTCCGCTGTTATCACGGCAGTATTGGATCATTGGCTGGACACAATTGTTATTCTGGCGGTTGTAATTGCAAATGCTGTTATTGGCTTTATTCAGGAAGGCAAAGCTGAAAAAGCCATGGAGGCTATCCGCCACATGTTGGCTCCGAGTGCCAGTGTGTTACGTGATGGTCAGCGAAGAAGCATAGATGGGGAAAAGCTCGTGCCTGGCGATATTGTACTATTGGATGCCGGAGATAAGGTACCAGCTGATTTACGCCTGTTGATCGCACACGGTTTGTCGGTACAGGAGTCAATTTTAACAGGAGAGTCCATTCCTGTAGAAAAACACATCAAACCAGTTGCAGAAAACGTCCCGCTGGGTGACCGTTCCTGTATGGCCTTTTCCGGCACACTTGTAACATCTGGTCAGGGAAAAGGTGTAGTAGTCTCCACAGGCGCTGCCACTGAAGTCGGACGCATCAGTGGACTGCTTTCCGAAGTAAAGATGCTCACCACGCCATTAGTGCAGCAGATGGAAGTTTTTGCAAAATGGCTGACGATCCTGATTCTGTTAATTGCCGCCCTGCTGCTGGCCTATGGTTATTTTGTCGGCCACCATGATTTCGCGGAAATGTTTATGTCCGTTGTAGGATTGTCTGTAGCAGCGATTCCGGAAGGACTTCCTGCTGTGCTGACGATTACATTGTCGGTTGGTGTGCAGGCTATGGCGCAGCGTAATGCTATTGTACGCCGCTTACCAGCGATCGAAACATTAGGCTCCGTATCCGTCATCTGCACGGATAAAACCGGTACCCTTACTCGCAACGAAATGATGGTGGTATCGGTTCTTAGCGGTCCTCACCTGTTTACTCTGGAAGGCGATGGTTACACGCCAAATGGCGCACTCAAGTTGGAAAATACACAAATCTCGCCTTCCGATCATGCCGTACTTGAAGAACTTGCTCGTGCCGCCGCGTTATGCAACGACGCTCATTTACATGAACATGAAGGGGTATGGAAGATAGAGGGCGACCCAATGGAAGGTGCGCTGCTAACCTTCGCCGGGAAAATCGACGTGAATACCCGCAGAGAGCAGGCGGTATGGTCACGAACCGATATCATTCCCTTTGATACCAAGCATCGCTTTATGGCAACGCTCAATCATGACCATGAGCATCACGCTTTCGTGTTTGTCAAAGGAGCACCTGAGCAAATACTTGCGATGTGCTGCGACCAACGGAGCATGGACGGAAAAACGGAACCGCTTCATGCTGATTACTGGAGCAAACGGGTGGAAACACAAGCGGCCCTCGGACAGCGTGTATTAGCCTTTGCTGTAAAATCAGTTAGGCCCGGGCATACTGTGCTGGAACATGAAGATTTGAATCAATCGCTTACGCTGCTTGGCATGGTGGGGATGATCGATCCACCACGCACGGAAGCAATTACTGCGGTAAGAGAATGTCATGACGCAGGCATTCGGGTGAAGATGATTACCGGCGATCACGCAAAGACTGCAATGGCCATCGGCAAACAGATTGGCTTGCGAAACCCGGACCAAGTATTGACTGGAGCCGATCTTGATGGCATGAATAATGCCGAATTGCGTGAAGAGGTGCAGAACTGCGACATTTTTGCCCGTACGAGCCCGGAACATAAACTGCGACTTGTTATGGCGCTGCAATCGCAAGGTATGACGGTAGCCATGACCGGTGACGGAGTTAATGATGCCCCTGCTTTAAAACGCGCAGATGCTGGCATCGCAATGGGAAAAAAAGGCAGCGAGGCCGCCAAGGAAGCGGCGGAATTAGTTCTAGCGGATGATAATTTTGCTTCTATTGCCGCCGCCGTACGGGAAGGCCGCACCGTCTATGACAATATCAAGAAAGTCATCAGCTGGACACTACCCACCAGCACAGGCGAAGCAATGGCGATTATCGTGGCGTTGCTTGCGGGACTTACCTTACCTATTACGCCAATTCAGATTTTATGGATTAACCTCATTACCGCCGCAACGCTGGGCATTGCACTTGCTTTTGAGCCAACGGAAGAAAATACCATGCGCCGCCCCCCGCGCCCACGTCATGAACCGTTGCTAAACGGTGAGTTAATATGGCATATCGTGCTAGTTACAATACTTTTTCTTTTTGGTGTCTACGGTGTTTACTATTACGCCATTGATCGCGGTTATTCTGTCGAGCTTGCACGCACCATCGTGCTTAATACGATAGTGGTGATGGAAATTTTCCACCTGTTCTTTATACGTAACATCTACGGTACGTCATTGACATGGACAGCAGTTCGCGGCACAAAAGTCGTGTGGATAGTGGTGATTGTGATTTCTATCGCGCAATTTGGCATTACCTATCAGCCGATACTGCAATCCATTTTTGCCACTCGCCCCATTCCCTTCTGGGACGGTATGCTTATCATCGGCATAGGTGCGGCGCTCTTTGCCATTATTGAAACAGAAAAGCAGATTCGTCTGGCAGTAACACGATGGTAAGTAATTTAGGACTGGCATAAAAAACAGATCTAGCGGTGAACGATCAGGTCAATTGATTAATTTACCCAAAACCTTATGTATTAATTCTACCAAATATCAATCGGGCCTCTGGTATATGACACCAATCAAAAGCGGGTGGGGAAACAAACAAGAAAAAATTATAGATTTATTGTTAATAAAACAAACTTGATGCTAATTTCATCTTTCCTTCAGGCTCCACTTTGCGAAGAATACACCGAGGCAGAACGTGATTGACAACTGACAATCGCTGGAGCCTCATGTATCAGCGTATCGTCAGTCAGAGCGTGAACCATGAACTGTGCAAAATCTCTTCGACGTGTGTGGTTGCTTCTCAGTACAAAATCCCCAACATGTTTGCTCCATACCGGGAGGCCTTCGCTCTCTCCTTCTTCCAAATCACTACCTCGAACCACTGTCCAGTTTCTTTCGCTAGAAAATATCATTCGACAGGCTTCGACTTGATCGTTGATATCAAAGAGCCGGAGCATCCGCGCAGCCCTGCCACCAACTTTTAAAAGCAGAAGAAACCACCTGGAGTAGGCGTCTTGTCCATCTTTTGAAATATGCCATCCGCATGAAAAGACAAGACGAGTTGCAGGATCTGTCAAATCCAGTACTGCCTTAGCGGTCCCCGAAGAATAGTTGTCGACACCCCAAGGAACAAGAACCGTGAGAACACCATCGCAACCTTCAACAGCCTTTTTTATCACCTCTCGATCATTCGTAAACCCTGGAATGATTTTGATTCTTCCCTTATATGCAGCGAGCTTTTCAACACTCTGATGTCTACATACTCCAACAACATCATAGCCTCGTTCCAAACAATATTGGAGCATGTATTGTCCCAATTTACCGGAAATTCCAACGATACAGATCTTCATTTCACTTCCTGCATTGTTAAGGCGTCGGCAAAAGGTTACAAAAGACAAACACAATGCCCAAGTCATTTGTTTCCTACACCCGATTATCATACAACCACCCGCCTCGCACCATCCATTTCTCAATCTCCACCACTGCAAATACAACCGATGCAAGCAGCACGCATAGCATCAGATCATCAAGCGGCAGTGGCGCGGTTTTGAAGATGTCGTTCAGGAATGGCGTGTAAATAACAGCCAGCTGCAGCACTACGGTCAACACGACTGCGCCGATCAGTTGCGGATTGCTGAACAGGCCGATGCTGAACAATGAATCGCGCTCCGACCGGATCGCCATGACATGGAACAACTGGGCAAATGTCAGCGTGGTAAAGACGATCGTTTGCCAGTGTTCGATTTGCCGGTCGATGGCCCAGATCTGCGCACCGATGGATAGTACGCCAATCAGGATACCGATGAAGACGATATGCTGCCACATGCCGTGCGCGAAAATATTTTCCTGCGGCGAACGCGGGTCCCGCTGCATCACCTTACGTTCCGCGGGTTCCGATGCCAGTGCCAGGCCGGGCAGACCGTCGGTAACGAGATTGATCCAAAGGATATGAATCGGCAACAGCGGCAACGGCAAACCCAGCAGCATTGCCAGCACCAGTGTCCAGATCTCACCGGAGTTGCTGGTCATGGTGTATTTGATGAATTTGCGGATATCATCGAAAATCCGCCGCCCTTCCCTGATTGCCGAAACGATGGTAGCGAAGTTGTCGTCGAGCAGCACCATATCGGCCGCTTCGCGGGCAACATCGGTGCCTTTTTTGCCCATGGCCACACCGATACCGGCGCGTTTCAACGCGGGCGCATCGTTGACGCCGTCGCCGGTCATCGCGACGAACTCGCCCTGCTCCTGCAGTGCTTTGACAATACGGATTTTTTGCTTGGGATTCACGCGCGCATAGATACGCAGGTCGCGCGCCTGTTCGTCAAATTCTTCGTCTGACAGTTTCTTCAGTTCCCGCCCGGTCATGACGCGATCGTGCTCGTCCGCGATACCGAGCCGGCGCGCGATACTGCGGGCCGTTGCCGGATGATCACCCGTGATCATCACCGGCACAATTCCTGCAGCCAAACAATCCGCAACAGCCTGCGCCGCTTCCTCGCGCGGCGGGTCCATCATCGCCACCAGTCCCAGAAAAGTCAGTCCGGTTTCTATCGTATCGGGCGAGCGGTCCTCGGGCAACTCGGAAAATTCTCGGCAGGCTACAGCCAGCACACGGAAACCTTCCGCTGCTAACGCTTCCGCCTGTTCCTGCACCCGGTTCTGATCCAGATCACGATTGCCTGCGCCACCGAGTACATCGCTGCACATATCGAGTACGGCTTCGGGTGCACCCTTGGTGAACGCCACGATACCGGCATCACTCTGATGCAGGGTTGTCATGCATTTACGGTCTTCATCAAAAGCCAGCTCTGCCACCTGCGGCAGCTGCTTTAGCAACGCAGCCTTGTCAAAACCGGCCTGCTGCGCAGCCTGGTACAGCGCCACTTCGGTCGGATCGCCGGTCACCGATGCCTCGCCGGATTCTCCCGTATTTTCAGGATCGCCGGTCACGGTGTTATTGAGCGCCAGCGTCTGCCCAAGCCGTTGCCAGAGTCTGCTGCCGTCATTCGCGTCAGGCAGCTTTTCTACTCGTCGATCATCGGCGAACAGCGCTTCCACACGCATGCGGTTTTGCGTCAGCGTACCGGTTTTGTCCGAGCAGATGTACGTGACCGAACCTAGGGTTTCCACGGCCGGAAGCCGGCGCACCAGCGCATTCCGGCGGCTTAATTTGCGTGCACCAAGCGCCAGCGATATTGTCACGACCGCAGGCAAGGCTTCGGGTATCGCAGCGACTGCAAGGCTGACAGCGGTGAGAAACATCAGCAGCACAGGCTGGTCCTGCAACAGTCCGGCGGCAAAAATAAAGATACAGACAATCAGTATAGCCACCGCCAGATGCCTGCCGAAACGGGCCAGACGAATCTGAAGCGGCGTTCTGGCGCTCTCTTCTTTTTTAAGCATTGCCGCGATATGGCCCATTTCACTGTCCATGCCGGTGGCGACCACAATCCCCTTACCATGACCACGCGTCACCATGGTGCCGTTAAACGCCATATTCCACCTGTCTCCCAACGTCAGGTCAGGCTCTTCAAGCACATCGGGCTGTTTTGATACCGCATGCGATTCGCCGGTCAGCGCGGATTCATCGACCTGCAACTGGCTGGCGTCAGATAAACGCAGATCGGCCGGCACCACGTTGCCGGCTTCCAGCAACACCAGATCGCCAGGAACCAGCCGGTCTGCAGAAATGGTTTCAGTTTTTCCACCACGAATAACAGTCGCCTCCGGCGCGGCCATTTTCTGCAGCGCGGCAATCGCCCGTTGCGCACGATACTCCTGCACGGTGCCTATAATGGCATTCAGAATGACGATGACAACAATGGCTATTGAATCGCGCAGTTCACCAACCACACCTGATACGATCGCAGCAACCACCAATACCAGAATCATGAAATCTGCAAACTGAGCCGCAAAAATATACAGTGGGGTTCGTTTTGCGCCGCGCTGGATGCGGTTTGGCCCATGTATTTTCAGGCGTTCGGCTGCATTGTCGGCAGTTACGCCGCCGGTCAGATCGGTTTCAAGCGATTGCGCCGCCTTCTCGGCCGACAGGCAATGCCAGGGACTGTTTTGATTCATCGCAGGCTATTAAAATATCAGTGAAATCAAAAGATCGTATAGATACAGGCTACATCAGCAAATCGGGTTTCGCAATCAAGACGCAACCCAGCCCCAGCATAACGACGCCGCTGATCAGTTTCAACCGGCGACCAGCCTGTTCTGTCAATTTGCGGTTGCTCAGGGCGATAACCGCTACCGTGACCATAAGCGCATCATCCGCCAGATAGGCCAGGATATAAAGTCCCAGATACGCGTAATAGCCGGTTGTGTCCAGCCCCTGTTGCGCCAGTATGGCGGTATACACGGCCGGAAAGCCCGCGGTACATAGCAATTCGATGAAATTAACCAGCACAGCCAGCGCCGCAACGCCCGTCATGGAAAGCACCAGCCTGTCTGCTGCGAGCACCGCTCTCATGCGTGTGTACAACCCCGGTTTTGCGGCGTCCGGTATCGACAAGGAAAAACCCTGTCGCCAGACAAAAGAATCTTTAACATTGAACCCGCCGATAGCAAGTGCAATACCGCCCAGTGTCCATCGCAAGGCGGCCGAAAAGCCGACCAGGAGAAAAATATTCAGCCAGGTCGCCATGAATGCATAGTAAACGGCGCCGCTGGCAAGTACAAAAGTACCCGCGATCAGCGCCATTTTTTTGCGGTCCTGCAGATGAACCAGCAGCGAAAGCAAAAATAAAAGCACCCACATGGCACAGGGATTAAATCCGTCAAGCAGACCAATTGCCACCGTGAATAACGGCAGGCCCAGGCGATCTACATGTAGCGTTCCCAGTAGAGTCTTATCCACATGGTCCTGCTCGATTGCCGTCTGATCAATGACGGCCGTCAGCAAGACGCCTGCATTTTCAGGATTATCGAAACCTACCGTCAGTTGACCGTTAAACTGGAATGTTGGCACTCCCGGCGGCCAGGCACCGGCCATTTGCGAATAACGCAACAGTCTGTCGAGCGCTTCGGAATCGCGGTCCACCCAGTAGTAAACAATTTTCAGCCAGGGACGGTCTGCTTGAAGTTTTTCAAGGAATGCTTTCGCTTTCGAGCAGTGGGGACAGCCTTCTCGCACGAATACCTCAAGCACATTATCGTTAATGGTCAGCTGTGCCTGCTGCTGTTCGTTTGCGGCATACAGCGGTTGAACAGATAGCAGCACCGACAGGCAATAGCACAGCATGAATATTGTAAACAGCCGGCACAGTTTCAAAAGATTATTGATGATGTTGCTCCCTTGTATGAATCCATGCAAAACCATTGAAAATATATTCAACAAACGTTTATTATGAATGACAGCAATAATTTATATAAATTGCTGGCACCCGAATATATTTATCCCGATTTAGAGGAGAACCATACGATGCTCTACAGAAATCCGCTTGTAATCACGCTGTCCTGCTTCGCATTTTTCATTTTGTCCGGCCCGGCTTCACTTGTATCCGCCAGCCAAGATGCTGCTTTACTTCAGGAAAACCATAACCGTTTTCTGCTTGCGGAAGCAAACCATCACGGTCATGACAAGGAGACGAAACACGCCAGTAACAAAAAGGATGTCGAAGGCCACGGCAAAGACAGTCACGACAATGATCATAACAGCAAAAAAGACGACAAGCATGGCGGCAAAAAAGGCGGCATGAAAAAACATATGCACGATTACGCGCACCTGATTATTCCACATGCCGACAAGCTGAAACTGACCGATGAACAGCTCGGTAAAATAACCCGCCTGCATCTGAAACATAAAAAATTGCACAAAAAAGTCAAAGATGCATTGCAGGACAGTATGAAAGCATTCAAGAAAGCAAGCCTGAAGCCCGGCACGAGCGATGCCGAACTGCGCGATCTTGGCAAAGCGGTAACAAAAGCTTTTAACGATATGATTGAACATCACATCAAGGAGCGCAACGCAGTACATACCGTATTGACCGAGACGCAGTTAAAACAGCTCAACTCGATCAAGATCAAACATGATCATGAATCACATGACGATGAAAATGGTGGCCACGGCGGTCATTGATACCGGATAAATCGGACACTGACACCTGTCAGCGTAGTACGGCGGCAGAGCATATCGATGTACTGCAGATCAATTGCCCCTGTGGCCGCGCAGTCAGAATTCTGGCATAACATATGCTTAACGGCATTTGCCTGTGCACCAGGAGGCTCGGGTTATAATACTACAAAGGTGGCAGGAATTGACTTATCATCCATTTTTCAACGATGCACACGATTCAATTACAATAAAACGAGGCTTATTATGAAACATGCTTTTATAATCATTTTGTCAATGATTACACTGCTTTCCGTTACAGCATACGCCGGGCGGATTCCTTTTGGCCATCAGGTCGAAACTGTCCAAAACTACAATCGTGCAGCACCACAAGTCGCCACATCCGGACTAATCGGCGATGGCGGCGCACCCGTACTGGCGGCACATGGTTTCAAAACCGTGATTGACATGCGCACTGCCACTGAAGGTACTCGCGAAGAAAAAGCGCTGGTCGAGGGTGCTGCCATGGTTTATGTCAACATACCCATGACGGTCGCAAATATCAGTAAAGAGCACATAGCAACATTTACGGAAGCCATGAAGAAATCACCCAAACCGGTACTGGTACACTGCGGGTCCGGTAACCGTGCGGGAGCTATCTGGGCAAGCTATCTCATCAGTCAGGGCACCGACATGGAAGAAGCAATTGAAGCCGGCCGTAAAGCTGGCATGAGACCCCCATTGGAAGAAAAAGTCAGAGCACTTTTTGCAGAGTAATGTAGCGAACCGTTGAAAAGCGATCAGCCGGCATGTCCGGCAGATCTGCTCAATAATGCGTGTCCCTTTTGTTTGGTCCCGTCCGATCTTCCCATTAATCCTCCCAACGTTTTCATTGGACAGCGGTAAGCGCGTCGGTGAATACCGTCACTATCATTGATGCATTTGATTCCAGCCGATTTCTTTCGTAATTACAAGAATCGCCGTCGCCCGCATGATCGTCGGAAAAATTTTTTATGTATACCGCGTCAAATCTTATCCATGATGACGCTCGCCGCACATCTTGCAATATTGACAGTATTGCAGATACTCGATATGGTTGAGTAAGGTTTGGGAAGCAGGATTTTGTTTCGAAGCTGATTGAATCAGCAGACTGGCATTCTCATTCAAGAGTGTCTTGGTATCGAACATTCACAGATATGCCTGAACCTGTTGCGATAGCACAAATGAATCGTAATCGATGTAAGTTGATATTGCCCGTAACCAATTATAATTGTGCTGGGCTAAAAGGATCTTTATGGATAATTTGAATATCATCTCATTTGAAAAAAAAAGTCCTCTCCAAAGCTCCTTTTTTTCAGTTTTATCGCAGACCGATTACAACGTTATCAAACTCAAGGACAGCCGCCTCATTCAGAGGTTGACCTCTGATCAGACCGATGTCAATGTGTTTGTATTCGACGACCCAAGCACATGCAGCCAGCATATCCGTCAGATTGCCACCGAAATCATCAAGCGCAATTGTCTGTCAACCAATCTGTGTCTTTCGTACACTTTGCCAGTAACAAACTGCGATACATTTTTTTCACATTTTGATGACCTGTTGTTCTGGCCATTTGAACAACAGGAGTTAGACCTGCGAATAAAACGATACCGTTCACGTCATAAACAATATAACTCGATTTTTGAGAGAAAAGTGTTCGATGATTTCGCATCATTAAATCTGATCGGACGTTCTCCGGTTTTTACACGAATGCTTGCGTTGATCAGGCGTATCGCACAATACGACGCGCCGGTGCTCATTGAAGGCGAAACCGGAACGGGCAAAGAGAATGTCGCCCGGTCGATACATCATCTCAGCGACCGTCGTAATCACAACTTTGTACCGCTGAACTGTGGCGCCATTCAGGACAACCTGTTTGAATCCGAATTATTCGGGCATGAAAAAGGCGCTTTTACCGATGCAAAAACCCGTCAGGAAGGATTAGTCAGTATTGCAAACAACGGTACGCTGTTTCTGGACGAGGTAGACTGCCTGTCTCCAAAAGCACAGGTGGCATTACTGCGTTTTCTGCAGACAAAAGAATACAGGCCTGTCGGATGCAGCCGAACTTGCACATCCAACCTGAGGATAGTGGCAGCCACAAACGCCGACTTGCTGAACAATATCAGTCATCATCTGTTTCGCGAAGACTTATACTTTAGACTGAATGTACTGAATATCAATCTGCCTGCATTACGCGAAAGAACAATAGACATCCCCATCATTGCAAAAAAACTGCTATCGGACTACTCCAGGCAATATGGACTGTCACCCAGGAAACTTTCGAAAGAATCGATCAATACCCTGATGAAACAGCCCTGGCCCGGCAATATCCGCGAACTGGAGAATGTGATATTGCGCGCATGCCTGTTATCGGACGATCCGGTCATAAACATTGCCCTTGATCAGCAGCACATGCAGGAGTTTGAAGATTTAAGTAAACTGGCACATCAAGAAGGTACTGCCGAACTCAAGTTTCAGGAAGCAAAATCTATCGTGATACAAAACTTTGAGCAGGATTATCTTTCAAAAATTCTCAACATTACCGATGGAAACATTACGAAAGCGGCAGTTATCGCCGGCAAGGAGCGCAGGGCCATCGGAAAATTGATCAAGAAATATAACATGGACACACGCTGTTTTACGTCAAAACCAAGCGAAATCTGACGTTGTTTCAGCTTCGATTTCATCGACACTCTTCTAACTCAGGCCTTGATTGCCGGCTGAGTCAAACGAGACCGCGCACTGCATTACAGTAAGTTTCTGAAACATTATTATTGGTACAGGCAGTAAGACCGCCTTCAGCAGCAACGTGACGCAACGCACCGGCGATATGCCATATTTCATGCGCGATATGGTTACAGTTGCCATTGGGGTTAGGCTGATTGACCGCGATAAAGAACATCGAGGGCCCCGTATATTCAACATCATAGTCGTTGCCGCGATCATCCTGTCCACCAAGAATCGTTGTTCCACCGCCAGTTCCTTCGACTTCGTCGACGACCAGTAACGGAATTCCTCTGGCACCGGCAATGAGATCGCTTTCACCGATTGTTTCCTGCGGTTCCGGCACATCACGTAAACCAAGGGCGCTACCGGCCGGCCGCGGATGCCTGCTGGCCGTTTCAATAGTCGAAGCATTGGGAATCAGCGTCCAGTTGAAGTCAAATTTGAGGTTGATGCAGCAGTTGCGCAAAATGTTTTTTGCGCCATCGATAGCGGTGCGCAAATGCTGCATGGTTGCCCGGTTTGCGCGGCGCGCAAAAAACACTGTCACCCATAAATCATGAATTCCACCGGCGCAATCCTCGCAGTTACCATCAAAACAGCTGCGCTGCACCGGTTCGCCTGGCAATTTTCTTTGCTGGATAACGTGTGTCAACTCATGTGCGAGTAATTTATCACCATCTCGTGTACCCGGTCTGTACTGTCCTTCGTTGAACACAATATTCGGTCCCAGGGTATACGCACGTGCGTTGACAGCACTTGCCAGTCTGACAGCGCTTTTGCCGGTGTGAACACGTACATCGTCGAAACGATGACCCATGCGCGATTCAAAAAAATTACGCCGTTCAGCGGACAGTTGTTTACCCGTTCCCGATTCAGGCAGCATATTGCCACTCAATCTTGCTGCTGTGTCGCCAGTTGTTCCCGTGTCCGGTTTAAGCTGCATTTCCTCCTCACATTCCTCGCACATGCGCTGTATGCTGCGCGCACCGTTTTGGAGACGACGCACATTCTGGCAATTCATACCCGCTGCGCCGCTTGAAACGACCTGTTCAGCCACCCGGTCCGCTTCCCGCTCTGATTGGTCCTCCGGTCTGGTCATACCAATCTTGGGTTGAATTCTCCGGTCATGAAGAAACGACTGCACAATAGTCGACTGCCCTCTATGCACGCACTGAACCGATTGTCTACCCGGTGTCTTTCCGAATATTGCCGTCGGCACGGATTTCTTTCGCATCATCATTTCCATATGCGCCACTCCAAATGTCTGTTCCAATGACAGGCATGCAGTTAATGAGCAAACTTCGTATTTGTCTACCCTAAACGGCCGCCTGCGATATTTGCTTCGTCAACATCGCCTGCCGGTTCAACATCCTCACCGGGGTTCTGAGCAGGCCTTTGAAAGACAGGAAAAATAATTCCCTGCCCCGTATCTATCATGCCCTCCCTGCAGTTATCCGGCAACAACAGGACCGGTTCCCCGCGGGCATTGAAACTGCAGGGTTTTTTCAGGACATTGATATGGAACACATATGCGCCTGAGGGCAAACGCTCGCCGCGTAAAATTTCCATATCGATAAAAGTTACTACCGGTTCGTTGGCAATGGTTTTACCAACAAAAACTGCATTTGGAACCGTATCGCCGATTTGCAAGAACAATGTACGGTATTCAGGATAACGCAGTGTCGGTCCGGACGAGATTGTATCCAGCACATCGTTGTAATCACCGCTCCTGAGTTTTTCCACATGGAAATCCACTATCACAGCATTGTCGGCCTTGAAGCGGTTGCACCGGTCGACGTCAGTGGGGTCGGGCACGGTAATATGCGGTGGCGCAGGTATATTGCCGCATTCGACCGGGCTGATTGGTATCAACATACCGTTGATGGAACCACCTTCGCATTCAGCCGCATACGTGCCTGGCAGATTGAACTGAGTCAATGGCAGATCAATAATCGACAACAGGCCGCCCGTGTCGACAGTAGCCGTCCCGGCAAAATCCGACAGCGAAAACCGGTCATTAGCATCGCCATGCGCCAGTTGCCGCTCCAGCGTATAGCTTCGGTCCTCGGAACCTCGCACCACAGTAAACGCACAATTGGTATTGAGCCCGACGAAAGCAAACTTGCGGAAAACCGTTGTATCATCTTCATCTTCCGACCGTGTGCCGACATTGATAAAAGCCATTGTAGCGCCACAACCGCCCATGGTATCGGCAATTCGCTGTGCCATGCCCGGCAGTGCGGAATACGATGCCCTGCCAACTTTAATCGTAAAGTCTTCAAAACCGGACAAACGCAAATTTTCCGAGCATTCATCTTCACACTCACGCTCCGGTGGCGGCGGCAATGCTTCAAGTGCCAAACAGCGGGCGTTAGCCACGGAAAACAGCCTGCCGCGTGCCGTTCTGGTAGCTCCGCCATCACAAGGAAGCCCCCACATCGGTACTGTTTTGCTGAATCCGTCACCATTGATTGTCAATTCTTCGCGGTTGGTGCCGCCTATAATCGTAATACTGGCCCAACCGGAAAAATCGGAGCCATTCAATAACAGACCTGCCTCGTCAGTTTCCAGCTGTTTCGGGATTTCCAGTGTAAAGGGACGGCTGACCAGCAGATTACCACCTATGGGTGCTTCCGCCGCGCCGCCGATTCCACCGCCAAGAAAAAGAAAGGGGCGCAGTATGGGCTGGTCCAGGTCCTGGCTGCCAATTACGATTGCGCCCCCCCCCAGCAACGCTTCGATACCAAAAAAATCCAGCACCCATTCGAGAACCGCTGCAAATTTGGCAATACGTTTGATTTGCTTGATCGCTTCGACAGGATCGCCGGATATGCGCACCATGGTGGCGACATATTCCCGTGCGGCGGCCTGACGCACCTCATCGGGACAATCTTCCTCGGTGTCCGAAGGGTAACAGTTTTCACTCACGGGTGGCGCCGGAACCACGCCGCATTTTACCGGTCCGATCGGGCGCATGACGCCAGGCACTGCTTCATGGTCCGGCAGGCAACCGGCGTTGCTCCAGTCACCGCGCAGACCTATCAGATAAGCAGGCAACGCCGTTGTGCTGGCTTTGCGCAAAGCATTGCCACCACTGTCCGACATTAGCAGCACAACACCCTGAAAATCTGAATGGCTACCCGTTGCCGTCGGGTTTGTTGCAGCCAGTTGAATCTCTTCGGGCGTTCGTACCGGTATGAATTCATCCGGCAGATTATCCAGACGAAAGAAACAGCCATCCAGTGTAGGCAGTTGCTGTTGCCAGATAAATTCCCGAAATACAGGCTGTCCCGGATTGCCGAAATTGCCAATATTCACTCGCATGGCCATACTGCCCGCGCACGCAATTTTGGCGCGGTACGCTGTGGAGGCGAGCGTTTTATCGGCATCGCCGCAATCCTCATCGCCATTCTCGTCAGCGCTCAAGTCGAGAATCACTGTTACCTTGCGCGCCTTGCGATCTTCCACATTGTCGACCGGCAAACCAGCTGCAGCACGGCGCAGCTGCGCGATTCGCTCACCCAGCGCGGAGGCGGAATGATCAAGAATATCTTCAGCGCGAATTCCTTCATCAATTAGTGTTTCGCGTACGCAATGCGTTCGTCTTGCGGACAATCCCAGATTATAAGTGTCGCTGGCAGTTGTGCTGGCCTCTCCAACCAGACGGATATGCATGCCAGCAGCATCGGGAAAATCCGCCTCAGCATCGCGTACTGCAGGAAGAATCGTATCGCGGATAAACCGCCGGTGCTCGGTTTTAACAAATGACGCGTCAATGTCGAAATTCTGCAATTCCCAGGATTTGAACGCCGGAAAAAAAGGAAATAATGGCAACACCTCGGTTGCTGGTACTGCTCTGGCTTCTCCCGGACCTTCTTCGGCTTCACCATAACACTGTCCGACTTCTTCGGGATCGGCTGCCGGATTGACCGAATCCAGTTGCAAAATCACATCCATCGCGCTGAGTGTGGCCGGTCCGACATCACCATCGACCACCAGTGGCTCACCATTGGCATCGGTATGACTACGCTGAAACTGCTCAACAGCGGCATCTGTGTAGCGACCGAAAGTCTGTGTAGTCATCTCGCCGCGCACATTTGCACGATCGAAGCCTGAGCAGTTGGCGTTCAACAGCAACCGCTGAATCAGTTCAACAGCGGCGCCGCTGTCTCCGCGTTCTACGATCTGCAAGCGTCCCGGCCCGTCAAAAACCGACTGGCGCACATTCTCAAGTGTGGGATCAAGTAAGAAATCTTCGGGATCAGGGCAGTCTGGCGTATCGGGGTCGGCAGCGGCACACCCCGCATCACCACAAGCCCGCTGAATCAACAGTCTGCTACCTTGCTGCTGCAAAGTATGGACCAATTCATGGACAATCAACAGTTTCCCGGGACGCGAATAGGGCTGATATTCCCCATCGGCAAAATAAATGTTGGAACCAAGCGTAAACGCCCGGGCACCAAGTTTTGCGGCCATGTGATCGGCCCGTCTGTCCGTATGGACACGGACTCGGCCGAAACCGCTGCCTAAGCCCGCTTCAAAAAAACCGCGGTTTTCTAGCGGCCTTCCCCCGAATGAACCTTCGGATAACAATTCCGACGCCCATGCCAGTTCCAGATTCGCCTCATCACGCATTTCCTGATCTTCTTCATCCGGTTTTCGCTGCAGTTCTTCCTCACATTGACTGCATGCACGCTGTACCTGTGATTTACCTGCCGATATATCGTTTTCAATAACAGGCGCAACTGCCTGAACGGAGCTTTCATCTGCCGTAACAGCGTGGTTGACAAACTGATCGGCGATACGATCAGCCTCTTTCTCGAACTGATCGTTTGGCTGTCCGATTCGAAGTTTGGTTTGTATGCAGCGGGATGTGCGCAGAATATCGGCCACCGCACGCTGTTGCTGCGCCTGTGTTCGCTGACGGTTTGTCGCAGTTTTAGTCTTTTCTCTGGCAGTTGCTGGCTTAGCTGCGTTTTTTACCGCTGTCTCCACATCTAACCTCTTCAAATGGAATTACCATTCTTGAGCCCCGACATCGCGGGCTCACGACGGATTAAAAATGACCCGAAAGACCGACACCTGCACTCACTTGCCTGACATCGGTCAAATTGTCGGGATCGGCAGTCAGATCAAGCTGAAAATCCAGATTCAGTCCATTACCCAAAGAAACGGGAATATCGAGTTCGAGCACACCATTCTGAAAAAAATTGTAGGCCTTTAATCCACCACCGGTTCCATAGGACAAAACACTGGACAATGTTTCGTTGGTACCGAAAAATCCGAAACCGGTCTGCAGCAGATTCACACCCAGGCCATATCTCAGGAACGTGTCCCACATTAAATCGTCATCTCCGGGATACAGTGATGCTACACGATAAAACCGATGTGCATTTACCCGGAGATTATCATCGACATCCAGTTTCAACGCAGAAACAAGGCAGGGAAAATCGGGAAACTCCGGGCTGGCATGACACCGACTGGTATAGGTCGAACCGTTGCGCGGCGCTGGAACCGAAGCTGAAGGAGCATTGTTTTCCGATTTAGTCGGACCCGATTGGTGCTGCCGTTGAATAATTGTTCCTATTATTGATGACACCACAGCAGAATTTTGTTCCTGTTGTACGGCTTGCGCTGCAGTATGGTCTGCTCCCTGATCGTATCGATCATTGGGTTGGCCGATCCGGATTTTAGACTGGGTTCTCTGTTTTCTGAGGAGAGACTGCAAGGATTCAGAGTGGCGGAGTCTTGACTGCGGGCCCGATCGTCTCACCGGTACCGAAGCCGAAGCGGGTTTGATCTGTTTTCGTTGGTTATACGCCTGCATCATCAAGTCACCTCTCAAGTTGATGATGATTGATAACGTTACGACTCCGACATACCGGCATGGTCAATATGCCAGGGGCTGGGAAAGTCACCTGCAACCCTGTCTGATATCAAGAAAGATTAAGACGCTGCATGCATATGGGGGGAGAATGAAAAAGCGAACCATTAGCTGCCTCGCTTTTTGCAATCCGATCTCTCAAATCACACTTAAGGGTATTGAACCCCACATCAAGTCCGTTAAATGCCTGTAAGCTTCAGAACCAAAGCCTCCTCTGTGTACTAACTCTCACAAAACCCGTTCTCAATCTGCCTATACCAATAGGACTGGCGCGTGTTATATCATACTACTCAATCATTTAAAAAAGTCAAGCTTTTTGTTGCTTTAATCATTTCACTTCAATTTCCCAGCCTGTTTCCCGACAGGAGTGGTCGCAATTCGTAACAAAATTTATTTTAAATTATTAGTTTTCATAACCGAAGACGGCGCCACCACGGCCAGACTGGCCTGTGGCATCATGTTATCTGCAACCATCCACTGATTATTGATATCCGGATTGGAACCGATCGGATGTACTCTGACACCAATGGTACAGTTGCTCATATAGTTTTGCCGAACAATAAACATACGCCCCATTGTGCCAAAAATCCGAATACCCTCAATCTCGGTCTGACGACTAAATGAAAAACGCTGAATAGTCATATGATTATCAATAATCGATAAATGATTGCAGTTGCCGCAAAAAATTCCACCTCTGCGATGGACCGTCACTGGCGGCAGCAATACGTGGATGGTATTGCCTTCTATTGTGACTCGACCCGCTTGATAGCGCTGATTTCCGCTCTGTTTGCGGTCGCTGACACCGATGTGTATGCCTTCCTGGACGCCATCCAGAGAATTATTCAAAATACGCACATCCTTTGCAGTACGTCCACCACAGACAATACCTTTATAAGCGACAGACGGATTCTGACTGCCTAATGCGGTAAACCAGTTTTCAAATGGAAGAATACCGGCACGATAAACCGGATCGGTCAGTACTCTGGCAGCAATTGTTCTAGCGGCATTTAACAATACCTGATTACTGGCAACTGTGTTGGCGCCCAGTTCCCGGGTCAGGCTCGTTTTCCAGACATTACCGGCCACAGGTGATTCAATCATGATGCGGCGATTGCTGTTGGCTGCATCCATTTGAATATTCTTCTTCCCGGCAGCGCGTGTACTCTCAAAATTTCTGACTTCGCCACTGTTGATCAGCAGACGCCGCGCTCTTGCGGCAAAAAGCCTGTCGCTTAACTGGGTCTGTAGTG
This sequence comes from Nitrosomonas marina, assembly GCF_900110145.1. Lineage (GTDB taxonomy): Bacteria > Pseudomonadota > Gammaproteobacteria > Burkholderiales > Nitrosomonadaceae > Nitrosomonas > Nitrosomonas marina. Next base: position 226,495 of record NZ_FOCP01000001.1, read on the forward strand.
TCCAGCTACGCGGTTTGGGACGTGTTTTTATATGATTGTCCCGAACCGTCAACCGCTCCATATTCAAAAACAGCATACCAATCTGCTGGTGCCCCACATCGCAATAACATCCCTGGATTTGCGCCGTGCCTGTTTGCGAATCGGTATGCCGTACTGTTAAACATGTTGCTCCAGGCCGAGTACCGGCCGCATTACGCAACGTCACCTGATTCAGGTGTACTTGCGCACAGTTTTGAAACGTCAATGCGCCATTAAGTGTTTTTAATTCTCCGGAGTTGCCGGCCGAGCGGGCCTCAACATACATGTCACGTATCGTAACGCTTGCGCATGACTCGAACCATAACGCCGTTTCACCTGTGCTGGTGACAATGCGCGTACCGGCGCCTGCCCCGGATATTTTCAGATGGCCCTTGCCCTGTACCTGCTTTTCCGTCGATAGCTGATACTCTCCTTCGCGAAAACACAACGAAGCATCCTGATTGTCAACGATCTGGTCAAACACGGATTCCCAGCCTGGACGCGGAAAAACAGTATATGTCGCACATCCGTCAATTTCGCGTTGACATAACAGGTTCAATGCATCCTGAACACTGCGGATTTCAGGCGCCTGCAATGACTGGCAAAGCGTTTCATCCTTAATAACCGGCAACGTCGTCGCCGCATGATGACATAACAGAGCGTCGATAATCTGTCTTAAATTGGCCCGCGCATTCGAACCGTCTGGAAAATCAGTCCCCAACAATTGTGCAAGCAGGCTGGCAATTGTAGGCTGGGCGTTGTCTCCACAGTCAGGTACGCGATAACATACATCCCCGGCCTGCAAATCCGTCAATGGTGGAAATCCAAAACGCTGGCAAATCAGACTCTCTTCCGGCGCAAATATACCGCCGCTTATCGTACCCAGCAACATGTAATGATGATGAATGCCAGCAGGTTCGGCAGTCGACAACAATATTTCACCCGCCACATTGACCGCCTGCCGCACCACCGCGTACCAGAAATCCCCGGCCAGCATCTGCCAATCGGCAAGTTCTATGGTCAATGTCATGACGTCATGATTGATTGCTACCGTACTGCCTTCAATCACATGACCGTGGGCATCGGCGCTTGAGCTGGTAGACAGCGTTACGCCACGGTCGGCTCCTCCAAGCAGCACCCATTCAGTACCGGATTTTTCGAGCTCACAATATCCGTCCCACCGGCGCACTGCGGTGAAACCCGAAGGTGCCGAACCTGGATATCCATTGACCAGTTCGCCACGGACCGGTGTAAAGGCCGTTACCAGATGTTTGCCTAAATGCTTTTCGCTGTCATAGGTCTCGGGCGTCAATGCATCAGGATCGGAGTAACCGTCAAAAAACTCGTACACCCAGTTACTGGAACTGAAACCGGGCGGCTCGTCGTCAATTATGTGCTGTTCCGCACCATTTTCCGAAGACCATTTGAGTACCACACGCTGCGGCTGTCCGCTAGTGCCATCGAACTGAACATGGTGTACTTCTACTCGAAACAGGTAATTTCCAAGCTTGTCCTGCAACACGATCTCATCAGCACAAGGGTCGCATGGGTCAGGTTCGGTGCTGCCCTGGCGCACCGTCAATGTCAGTTTTGCATTACCCACAGACGGGTTTTGCACATTGTCCTCAGGATCTACACCGGTTTCGCACCACTTGACCTGCGCCATCGTTTGCGTCCGCGTACACGTATCTGCACCCTGCAAGCCCGGATCGCGCAGATCAGTATCTTCCAATGCAATAACGGTGCGTTCCCAGATGTCGACATACAATCGATAATCTCCGCCTGGCAGCGCCGGAGCACCGGGAAAATCTGCCTGGTGCTCATATTCGAAAACAGTTCCACTGGCATCCGACAACGTTGCTGCAGGATCCGGACGCACCTGCGCAATCAAACCGTCAACATAACAATAACCCCACTGCAGTGCATAACTTCTGCTGCCATCCGGGTTTTCGGTAATACCGACCAACCCTCGTTCTCGAGGCGTGCCACTGCCGATCACATCGATCAGGGCATCGGTCACTCTGCTTTTATCAATATCTGCCAGCTCATTCCAGTCAGCATCGGTCAGCATTCTCCCCATTTGCTGGTAAATACCGGAATATCGCTTTTTGGCATCAAAACTGTTTCGTGATATATGTGTTTTCATAGTCAGAATTCCGTTAGTAGCAGAATAAAACGCCAGGATCGATTTCTACAAACAGCAGTTTCCCTCCGTTCATTCAGGAATAGCCAGCAAACGCGAATCGGGAATTACAAGCGCCTGCTTATCCAATGGCAGATAATCACGTAATTTTTCAACCACGGCATCCGCAAGAAAACTCAAATACTCGCTGTGATACGCACCCATTTCAGTACCGTCCTCCGCACCGCGTGTGATTGTCCTCGGCGTAGCTGGATGCAACACCCCGCTGCTGCGGTCGCCAAAACGTTTTGACAGCATGACCGGTAAATCCCGCGTGGTATGAATCAGCCGCATATTGCCCGCATCCTGATTCCGCGCTATGCGCGAATATCGTAAGCAGTGCTGCTCCGGCGGCGACAAATCGGGCAAATGATGCCGGTGTATCAACCCCAGAAAAATACAGTCGCTGGCAAGAAGGTATTCGCTGAGCGTGGATTCCAGAACCGTGCAGTATGCCAGTTTGACCCGCCCGCGTGCCGCCTGTATCTGTCTGAACAAACAATCCTGCGCAGTAATCACGGCAGACACTTTATCGATACTGTGCACTTCCACCTTGCGCGCGGCACATTTCACCAGTTCCACGCGACCCGAATCCAGTTCCAGTGTATTCAGCAAATTGACGCCCTCAAAGCGCCAGGTATGAAAATCAGGATCGCCCACGCCATCTTCGACCTGACCAAGCTGAATCGTACGGCGGATATTGACCGGAACAAAGTTGTCTTTACCGAATGTTTTGTTCCGATAGACCGTCGTATTGTTTTCGGTAATTACATTGATAAGCCTCAAAAACGCTTCACTCGGTTCTTGAGACCAGTTCACCGTTTGTATCCGGTCCGGAAAAAAACCGGCTGGCGGCACTGTGTAAAGCAGAATCCTGTCTGGATGGAAATGGCCAGAACGCCAGTCACCGCTGCGAAAATCGACTGTACGGCGAGACACATCCTCAAAGCTGTTCGGGTAACATGGTGCGCCATGAAAACTCACTTGGCGCCAGGTTCGTGTATCGCCATCGATACTGCTTTGTTGCGCGGCAGGATTGCTGGTGTTTGATTTTACCGCTCCTGAAGGACATCTGAAGTCAGGCGTCACCGCCGGCAAGCCAGGATGGCGGGCGGCAACTGAAGGTGGCGCCAAAGGCACTGCTCCTGACAAACCATAATGAATCTCAGGCATTAGCGGCACATTCAGCCGGGGCGTTACAGCAACACGCTTCCAGCCTTCCTGAAGCATCACTTCCAGCTGCGCAACCGATTCGGCAATTTCTTCTACAACACGCAGTGTACCCTTTCCCTGACGCCAGCGTATCGCTCTGGCGATTTCATCGCGCCGTCCTTTTGTAAGCGGTGAAACCAGGCGCACATCAAACAAATCAGCAAAATACGGCAACAGCCAGTCCTGGCAAGCCGGCGCGCCAGCATTCGGATTATCCGGAAAATGATCGGCCAGAAACTGTTCCAGCGTCGCATGCAGTTGATTCAGCAAAACTGCATTACCGGAAAAATATTTCTTCAGATCACCACTGCCTCCGTATTGCCTGCTGTCACGATTACGGTAAACAGCCGGTATTATCCGGAAAAGCGTTTCTGCATGATTTTTGTCAGCCATAGTTAGTCCTATAAATCGAAGGCCTGCACCGTGATATCGATTACCGATAATGCTCTGTCGATGTATACCGCCTGATAGTCAAATACCGATACGCGTTTAATGGCGCCGTCAATACCCCGGGTGATCAATCGGGTTGTAACCGGATTACCGTCAGCACCGAAAAACCCGTCAGGATTCATCGCACATTGGCTGTTTGCAACACCCGTAACACCTTCCACGACTTTGAACACGGCACTGAGGTAGAACGGTTGTCCCAGTTTTGAGTTTTTCAGAGAAAACGCAGATGCCAGTGCCTGCAGTACATTTTCGTTTACCAGATCCGGATCAAACTCATCGGCTTTGACACGAATGACAACTTTGATGTCGAGAATGACCGACTCAAATGGCTTCACTTGAATAGTAATACCCGGCAGGGCATGGTTCCGCAGATACGCACTCACTGCATCCACAAGGCCACCCGGCTTGCCACCACCAGCCGGAACAATCGCAACTTCAACCTGTTTTTTGCGTACTGATGATTTTTGGAAAGCCCGTGCCTGCCACACGCCGCTATAACGTGCTGCAAGATGTGAAAAATCAGCAAGCGACACTGCGCGATCAAGCGCCAGAATACTACCGGGCGCATTGTCACGCATCGATTCAACGGCTTCCATATCATTTCCACCGCTCGACGTTATCGGCTGGTATATTGCTTCAACGAGTGGATCGGGTTTGACTGTTTTCTTCAAACTGTTTGCAGCCAGATTTCCGGACAGGCCGCCGCCAACGCGATGTACGATACGAACATTATTACTGCCGGTGGGCAAACGACGGCCATGCACCCCGTCACCGAATTCGACCTGCAACGTGCCATCCTCCTTCATCCGCACGGCGTAGTGCGGATCTTCCGGGCCGGAATCGTTCAGCGTGGCCACCTGCTGCCAGGTCCGGTTTTCAACCTGAATGGTGATTGCTGAACGCACGCCGTTGGGGAATTTCGGATCTGCAACGAAACTAATCTGTTCAACATCAAAATCGAATTGCTGATTCAGTCGCGTAGCGTCTCCCGAGCCCAGGATTTTTTCCTTTCGCGTTTCCCCATGTCCGGATTGCACTACATTGCCGTAAATTTTGGTGTAATAGCGGGTATAGTCATTTGTGGTACCACTGCCGGTCAATTCGCTGCCGGGAATGGCCGGTTCAATCTTGATCCGTTTGTTTAATATGTCAATATCCTTGACCATTACCGCCATTGCGCTGCTTTTGCCCTCGACAATCAACCTCCTGCCGACAGACAGTAACTGCGGAAATTGTGCCAGCGCCAAAGGCAAAAAACTGTGATTGTCAGAGCGGTACTGCGGCTCGATCAAAAAACCGGGAGTTTCGTTGATATCATAATTTGACGGTCGCAATTCCATTTCAAACCGGGCGAACAACGTTATCCCATCCGCGAAAAAAACACCCGAAAGCTCCAGCTGATATTCATGTTCATATTCAACGAGGGTGGTCACAACCGCCGCACGTCCACCGGTGCTTGTCTGCACAATCACCCAGTCGCCAGTCGAAAGCATTCCCGGGTCGCCATCGAATGACATATACAGAGGTTTGCTCTCGAGCACTGTCGCAACAGCTACCGCAGTTACTGAGGCACTGTCTTTCGGGATGAAATACACCCGATCATAATAATCGCCATTTTGGTAGGTATATACAGGCTGTCCGTCCTGGTTATACGTTGCATAACTGTTAATCTTTTGCAAATTTTCATCGAACAGGCCCCATTGCTCCCGATGATCAACCAGCGGCAGAATCACGCGGCGCACGCTACTGCCACTCACATTCATATCGCGCGCATCAGAAAAAGAAGTCAAATAAAGCGCCGTGCCCGGAACGGGGGCCGAACGCGACAACCGTACACGATCATTCTGAACTTCCTGGACGATCGCTGCTATCCAGGTTGCTCCCGATTTCCAGGCTATCACCGCATTCTCGCTCAGACCGTGATCGGATTTTAATATCGCCACATTATCTCCGCTGATTCTGGGCATCTGCTTGAAATCGGGCTTGAGCAAAAGCCGAACCTGGTGTCTTTTGCTAATCTGCGGGAAACCGGCCGGTCTGCTTTCTCCCTGCAATATGACCTGCTGATCGGAAACACTGGCGACTTTAACCGCCAGCCCTTTGGTCTGTGTGCCGACATCAACCAGCAACATGCCAAGAGTACCGGTTGATATGTCCTCAACCGGCGCACTCAAGGGAAAAACAGCAGAACGGGTACTATCGTTGTACACAAAATCAATTTGTGATTTATTCCAGTTAAGGATCCGAATCTCATTCATCCTGCTGTCGACATCCAGATCGTTCAGCGTTTCAAAAACGGAAGGCTTGCTGCCGTCTTCGGGCGCATTCTTGAAGGCCAAACCGGCTGTAAGCACCCCTGATTTGCCATCCTTGGCAATAATTACGATCGGTGTCTGGGCAGAAGCTGGTGGCGCCGGATGGTAATCGAGCATATTCACGAGCCGCCGCACATGTCGCCACTGCGTCGCGGTTCGAATAAACGTCTCGTTGGCGTAAACATCGAGATACTCACCAAGTACATGAACTGCCCTGGCATAGCTGCGCAAAATCTCCCAGGCGTAATCACGACGCTCAGCGCGATATTGCTGCAACCAGCGTGCCTGGCGCTGCTCAGCCGATTCACTTAATGGCTGCACTATGGCCGTTTCCAGCGACTGCCACTGTAATTGGCCACTCTCGGTGAACGCATCACGCTGAGCCTGCCGCAATGTTTCCAGGAATGTAATGGCGTTACCATCCACATAACGGAACCGTCGCAAACCGGAACGGTTCCAGCGCGTCAAATCTTTTTTATCGGGCAGCCCATTCATCCGCGTTGACCTCCGTGCAGTATAACGCGCAGAATCCCCAGCGCCGGCTGCTGCGCATCGTTATTGCATGTAGCGATTTCCAACCCTTCCAGACGAATGCGTCCTGAATCGGCCTGATTCGGATAACGCCGGCCGACACGTTTAAACCGGTTCAGGCAGACCGCATCCACTCCGTCCAGACTCATAATCGCTTCGATAATATCACCCGCATGTACATCCTCGCCGAAAGCCAGCCGCCCCGGTGCAAAAAAGCCGCCAAGCTCCGTGCCCAGCGAGAAGTTAATATCGCGACGGATTTCAGATTGAAAATAATTTCCGGCCACACGCACAGAAAGCGCAATATTGATACCGACAAACCGCGCATCCTGTAAAAAAACTTCCTGAGCAGCCATTCTGTATGCATCCAGGTATGGACGCAGAATGATCCGTGGGGTGGGTTCTGCCATCCAGTCAACATCATCGAGTTCATAACGGCGGTTGAACTGATCGACTGACGCCTGCAGCAATTGAAATGAATCAACACCGCCAACCGCAGCCACCGTCAATGGACTGTCGAGCATCAAGTTCTCCGATATCACCACAGCGGTATACACAGTATTCCATGATCCTGTCCAGCAATTGTATGCATGCGCACGTAACACCAGCGGATGGTCTTCCAGCCTTTCGGCGTAGTCATCTTCGGTCACCATCCGTTTTTGCATATGAATAGAGCGCGGACCAAGCGTACGGGCTTTTTCCATTTCATGCGGATATAGCGTCCAAAAACTGTGCAGTGTTTCATTGCGTGCGCGCAGGACAAAATCCGGCGCGTTATCAAGAAACTGCTGTACCGCATCAAGCGCTGCGACTGTGGCGCTTAAAGGATTGTCAATAAATGCCTGTAGACCGGACTGTTGTGCCGGCGTCAATTCGTCCACAACATCCTGATAGTCGGAGAGATATCGTTGTAATGGCAAATGAAATGCCCGTAACCGTATTCTTCTGGCCGCATCACTTTCACCAGCAGCGCCATCAGCGTCAGGAATCTTTGCCTCTGCTGCAGCCTGACTGACTGCATCGTAACCGATCATTGCCAGTAACCGCCGTACTGACTCCGGCCGCCGCGCTGTCTCGAGAAACGCCTCAGCCTGTACACGATCAAGCATATCAGACAATTGATCCAACACTACCGACAGCGTTTCTACAATCACCACTTCCATGTCAGCCGGCGTCCAGCGTCGCCGTTGTGGAAAACGCGCTGCCAGTTCCTCGAGCATAAACAGGCGGAAGCCGTCATAATCGCGTACCAGCCAGTCGAAGTCATCACCAACAACCGGCAATGGCTCGGGCAACTTTACCTGCCGATATCCGCAGTCGCTGCAGGCATCATTAAAAAATAACTCGGATGACGGTTGTTCTGCCATTTATTTGCTCCCTCCCACAACAAACTCGAGCTGCTCGCCTTGATTCAGGGTCGCCAGCGTATAGGCAATCGTGATATAGAGTTTTTCTCCATCTCCCGTCACACTCACTTCAAGACTTGCCGGCGCGACCTCTCCTGCCAGTGTTTCATTAAGCGATGCGGACAGGCGTTTTTTGGTCACTTCCCACAACGCCTGGCTGTTTGGCTCAAATACCAGCGCCCGAACACCGATACCGAATTCCGGCCGATACCATCGTTCCCCCGTATCTGTATACAGCACCTGTTCGATCTGTTCACGCACATGACGCTGACGAGTGCTTACTGCAGCACCGTTTTCTCCGATCTGCAGCGGAAACTTCATGTAATCGGGATTATTCAACCGGGTCGCCATCACCTGCCCCTCCTGTAATTTTCTCCATTGTGTTCATCCGTCATCCGCTCACTGCGCCTTGGTTTTAGTGGTTAGTACAACCGGTGTCAGCGGTGGCACTGGCGGCCCAGATGGCGCCCCCGGTGCTGTACAAACATGCGTATGTGCGTTGAACAAAGACAGAAATGTCTGTGCCTTAATCAACGGTTCACCTCCCTGACCCGCCACATCGACTGTTGTGCCTTTGATAACGATCTGAACACCCTCGACCGTAATGCCGCTGGCGGCCATCTGTATGGTATTACCGTTACTGTCTTTAATTTCTGTACCGCTGCTATCCATCGTCAGGCGGTTGCCGTTGGCATCTTCCAGCGTAACAGTATTGCTCTGTGCGTCGAGCGTCATGGAATTGCCCGCGGCATCCGTGGTGTTGACAGTTCCTTGCGGATCAATGGTCATTTCGGTACCGGATGGGTGCGCCAGACGGAATTGCTCTTCTCCACTGGCATCATCAAACTGAAGCACATGCCCGGACGGAGTGCGAATAATCCGCGTCGTCGGTTCATCCAGCGCAGCTTCCTCCGGCGTGTCGCTCTCCTGCTGCCAGAAAACGCCAACCCAGATTGGATGGTCCAGATTGCCTTCTTCGAACTCCACCCATACCTGAGCATCCACTTCCGGAATCATAAATACTCCCTGATTGGTCAGGCCGCCAAACGGCAGACAAGGCAGCGCCCAGCCAGTATCCTGGTCACCCAGTACCGAAGGCACACTCACCTTCAGCCGGCCACGTTTCTCGGGATCCTGGTTATCAGTCACAAAACCGCGATATTTTCCATAGTAACGTTGCTGTGACTGCTGTGCGATTTGATGAATCAGTTGTTCCATTTACACCACTCCCGCTAGCGGATTATCAGACTCGCCCAGATCATCGCCGTAGGCATTTCGCAGCAGACGGAAAGATACTTTATATCCGTTGATGTCAAAACGGTGCGTCGCCGAATCGACATAATATGTACCGCTGTAACGTTCCCCGACACCATCTACGCCGACGGGTTCGCCAATACGCAATACATGACCGTACAAACTGCCGTCGAGCTCGCCATCCACATTGATTTTCATCGATTGTTCATTGGCCATGCGCTGGGCGATGGCTTCCATTTGCGTCGCATCACTGACACCCTGACGCTGCGGTCGCCAGATAAAATCATTTAATCCCGCACCGGTACTGTCAGCCCATTCGTTGCCAAGTCTGCGCAGATTCGGCGTTACTTCGGTTGCCGGTTCTTCGGCACCGACTTCTGCCGCTACCTGATACGCTACACTGTCCGGTTTATGACCGTCGTCCTGAATATTAAAGCTGATGCAGTTGGTGTCCGGGCCTGCGTATACCATAATTGTCGGCTGCGTCTCGGCATCAAGGCGCATTTCGCCGAAATGCAGCATGCCTTCCTGAAAAATGATTTCGTACCCATTAGCCTGAGCTCGGCGCTGCAAAAATTTAATGTCGGTCGTATTCTGCAGTACATCCTGTACTGTCTGACCTTCACCAATCTCCCCAAGTATGCCGAGATCGTTTCGGATCGCTATTTCGGTTGCAATCGCACCGTCCGTTGTCGGCGCATCCTGTCCCCAGCGCTGCTCGACGTGTTCACGATCCAGTTGCAGCGAGTGATCCTGACACGATACCGTCACCTTTGCGCCACCACGCTCCGGCGGATATTCAGCGCGCACTTCTTTGATGTAGCCACGCATCACTTCTTCCGCTTCATCACCGAATACAGCCTCGATTCTGACGGGCACCCACGGTTTGAAGCGATCGTCATCCTGCACAGTCCAAAGTCCGTCCTCCAGTCGACGTGCCTCAAACACCAGTGTTGCTGTTGTGGCACGACTGCGGTCGGCTTCCACAGTCACTTCAACCAGTGCCGGATACATATCATCGATTTCCTCGTTATCGAGTTTGACGACGCACTCGGCCGGTTGCAGTTTCTTTTTACTGAGCAGATCCAGAAGTCCCATTTCCGTTTCCGTTATTCGTTAAACTTCAACTCATTCCTTTAATCTTGGAATCAGCAATACCGATCCCTGCATGGTCTCATCGAGCATATCGCCGGCAAACAGAAAAGCCGGGTTGGCATCGACGATGCGCCACCATAGCCGATCATCGTTATAATAGTGGCGCGCCAGTTGATCGAGCCGGTTACCGGTCTGGATTTCATGCTCGATCATGCCGGCCGCCGGACCGATTTCGCGTGCTCGTACCCCCGGGAACACATCATCGCCGTCATTCTCAGGTTGAAAAAAACCGGCATTTTTGTACCGTGATTTTTTTAATAACATCGCACCTGTCCTTTTTTAAAAATTCATCTCTAAAATGACGCACCGAAAGACGCCGAGAACGACACCGACACGCCACTGGCCAGATTGATCGCCGCACCGGCCGTCTGGCGTATTTTTTCCACCTGATAAAACGGATTGTTGCTTTCAATCACCTGAAAACTGAGTGTCACATTCGCACGGTAGGGCATGAGCGTCGGCAAATGCGCCACTTCCTCTACTTGTACGCTGGTCAAAAACACCGGCAGTACATGCGTACCCCAGATTAGCAACAATACCGAAGGATGTTCATCACGCTGAAATGCCTTGTTGCCCCCAAGGCCGAGGCTGGACAGCATTTGCACGCCCCCGGGTCCCTGCGTCTTGGGTTCGACCATACTGCGCAGCGTATCCAGTTCAGGCTCTATACCAAAAGCAACCGCTGGGCCATGACCTGGAGAGGACGGGTCGCTCATGCGGTCGGTGGCATCTATCAGGATTTGCATACTGAATTGCTCAGGTTCTATTGTGACACCTTGCGCTACGCGCGGCGTTTCAGTGGGCAGGGCGAAGTCGTAACCGCCGCGTGTTCCCGGTGCGTTTCCAGTCACAATATTGATTGAGCGCGTGCGCGAGAGAGTCTGGGGATTAAATTCAAATTGCAACACCAGCGGTGGTATCGACAATCCGTACTCAATCAGAATGCCTCGGGTTAAATTAATCAATGCCACGTTTTTTCTCCATCGATGGGTTGTCAGCGTTTTGAGCGGAAAATCTTTCAGTATCCTGGCTGTATAGACCGGACTGTTTCGATTGAACGGGGGTGTGCAGTTGCCGGTGAATTGACTGGGCAATCCGTCCGGCAATCACCTGATCGGTTTCGCCATTGAAAACAACCACACCGGGAATCATGAGTGTTTTGTATTCATACGATTGTGTCAGCGGCATGCGTGCAAGCTGTCGCGCCACTTCGCGCGCGATCGCATCGGCCCGCTTTTCAAAACCTCGCGGCAGCTTCAGGTTCATTTTTTCGATCGTTAACATGCGCTCGTTCATATCAGGTGTTCTCCATTCCGCATACAAACTGCGGCAGATAATTTGCCAAAGGACCAAGGTCATTTTTATTCAGTTGTTGCCGGTCTTTGGCCAGTTCACGGTAAACGGCAATGGCGATATGCTCCAGCGAAATCGGTTGTCTCTCTTCAGCCGCAAGATACGCTGCGTGCAGCCCGGCATTACGAATATTGCCGCCGGTCAGATTGACTGCCTGCGACAAAAAACTGATATCCAGGTCGTCAGCACGCGGCGCGCGCGGAGGCAGCATCCGCTGCCATAGCTGCGCACGTGCCTTGTGATCAGGCCTTGGGAATTCGACAACGACCTGAAACCGGCGCGAAAAAGCCTTGTCAATCTGGCTGCGCAAATTGGTTGTCAAAATGCACGGACCGTGATGATCCTCAATGCGTGCCAGCAGATAGCTTACTTCCATGTTCGCGTACCGGTCTCGCGCCTCCTTGATTTCACCACGCTTACTCATCAGCGCATCGACCTCATCGAATTGCAGTACCATTTCCCTGCCGTGCGCCGCGTCGAACAGCTTGCCGATGTTTTTTTCGGTCTCGCCGATATACTTACTGACCAGGCGCGCCAGATCGACGCGATACAGCGGCCAGTCCATTTCATTGGCAATCACGGTTGCCGCAAACGTCTTGCCGGTACCCGATGAACCACTGAACAGCGCCACCGGGCCACCCAGCTCATAGCCACCCCACCGGTCGACCACAGTCTCACGGTGACGCAGCCACATCAGATATTCACGCAGAATACGTTCGCGATCAGGTGGTAAAACCAGATCGTCCCACACTGCGCGCTGCCTAACCGGATAGGCGCCGGGCGGCGTTTCCTCGGATTCCGGCAAATCCATCAGGCATGCCAGCGCCTTTTTCCCAGGACGTAACAACGCAAACGCACTGTCCTGATCCGATTCGATCAGATTGAGCCGCCGTAATTCTCCACCAGCCGCGGTCAGTTGCCGAACATGATGAAATTCGTTGTAATCCAGCGCCAGTATCTGCTGTAGCAACGCGGCAGTTACAAACGGTTGCGGGTTTGCCGGCTGCAGTTCCTGATACAGCCAGCCGGTTTTCGGTAGCGCTTCGCTAGCCAGCACACAGGCCAGTACGTCAATACCAAGCGGCGTCAACTGCCGGACAGGCAGTTTGGCCCATGGAGTGTTGGCTGATTGACGCAACCGGTCAACCTGGGACTGAAGCTGTTCAAGCCGTTTCAGCACATCTTCCTGCGGCTGTCGTCCGGTACGCGATAATAACAGGCAGTGCGCAAGCATTTCGACGCGTTCCCATTCGGCCTGCAAATTTACGGGTGAGATGGCTTCAACGGCGGCGTTCATCTCTAGGTTGTCCTGTACAGACTGATCAGTAGTGGGTTACTGCGAATCTCGACAGTCGGTTGTCCTTCGATCACGACTATACTGCGGGTTGCATACAGCAAACCCTGAGCGGCATTCTCATCGACAGGAATACTCACAGGCAACGGAAGCGGCAGCGTTTCCGGAAAGAGACCCGGAACCGGTGCCGGAATCTGCACGGGATCGATAGTATCGTTAAACGGGGTAACCACATGCGGCGCGCCTACCTGGCGCCAACCACTGGAATCCCATACTTCCCAGACCAAACTGACATTCTCGCCGCTATCGCCGGCTATCCATAAGTCCGGCGAGAAGCCGGCAAACTCTGGGCTGTCTATTTCAAAACTGAGCGTCTGCACACACGTATTCTGGTAAATCCAGCAAATTTGTGGCACCCATTGCGGATTGGCTATATCAACACGCCGTAACGGCACTCGCGGCCCGGATACATTGCCGGAAAATCCGATGTAGCGCTGCGCCCGGTCACCAAACACCTGGTGTCCCAAGCTACCCACCAGCGGCGGCTCGGTTCTGAGCTGCGATGGTATAACCGGCGCGAGCGCCAGTTCATAAAGCACCGACGGCCTGTACACTGTATCGCTTTGCGTTGACCAGATCTGATTGATTTGCTCATCCGTTACCGGGGTAAAAACCACCTGTAATCGTACGCTAACCGTGCCGATGTTGACTGCGGCCAATACGGGGCGCTCATGAAAAATACGCATGACCTCTCCAAGCATGCGCAAATCATTTTCACCTGCAGGAATATCGTCCTCGTCAATGCCGAATGTCGTAATCAGGCAATACATGCGCATACGCCAGAATTCATCAGGTCGAACCGACGATTGAATTCCCGCGGGCTCAAAGCGGTAAAAAAATAGATTGATACGGTGCTGATCATCGTCCTCCGCGACTTCTGCAGGCGCCGCGATACTGACAGTAATATTGTTGGTCGCCGCATTGACGCCATTGCGAACAAAATCGCCAATCGAGGCACAGATAATGGACAATGACGATTCCGGCAGCGGCATAATTCACAGGCTCCGTAAAAAACGACGGCTGGTCTGGTCGTCATGCCGTACAACACTTGAAGTATCGCGTGATTGTTTTGGTCCTTCTACAATGACATTGACCACACCGATATTTACTTGTGGGTTTTGCGCAGTGCGATTTTCCCTGGCCAGCCTGAGATCATTTGTTTCGGCACGCGTTTTTTGCCTGGCGGCAGACAGTTTAGTCACCTCACCATTCTGCTGCAACTCGGACACACCCAAGTCTTTTTTCACATGAACAGGCCGGGGCCGTTGTGCCTCGTTACCGTTGCGCTGCGCAGCGCGCGATTTCACGCCAGAGAAATTGTCACTGCTATATGCAGCCGTAACCATTTCATCTGACTTAACTTCATTTAATGAGGCCGACCGGTTTGTATTAGTTTTATCATTTGTTACATGCTGGGTCGTTCGCTGTCCAGTGTATTCAAAATCGACCGGAACATTCATTCGGGTTTTCAACAAATACGGCGAGGTGTTTTTTTCCGCACCGTTTCCCTGCTTGTTCACACCGCTTTCTTCTGCACGATCCAGTCGTGATATCTCAGTATGCAGCTGCTCGAATTCTCCGTTTGCTTTCTGCTGGTTGGTCTGCTGTCGCGACTCTTTCGGGCCGTGAAACTGACACTCGCTATCATCTGGTGTACCGATATTAGTCAGCGATTCCGCTGTTGAATCAACCCGGTCCCGGTACACAACTACAGGCTGCTTATCAGACAAGTCATGCAACCCTGCCGCATCAGCGAATGACTGTGCTTCGTGATATTCATCTGGAAAATGACCGATGTAATTATCACCCGTAATACCCGTATTTTCTGTCATACCGGCGCTGATATTTTGGCTATCGATCTTCGTTGCAGTAGCAATATCGGTCGTAAAGGGCGCTGCCTTGGTCTCATGAACCATTGCCAATTCGACATTTTGCATTGGCTGCGTATTGCGCTCCGGGATTTGCGCAATTGAAGACATGCCATGGCGACCGTCGTGAATAATACTTCTGAAAAAATTACCCATGCAGTCCTCCATGAACCAGCTTCTGACGGTCGATCATGCCGCGGCTGCAGTCGATTAATTGTAAATAATGCTGGCGTCTTGTACTTGGCAGAGCCAGAATATCCTGTTCGCTCCAGTGATAATACAGTGCGATGGTATGGACCTCGTTGAGCAGGTCATCGGCAGAGCGATCGAAACAACTATAGGGAGTAACCGGCAGTCGGTTCTCAGCCTGGCAATTCGGACAGTTGGCTGACAGTTCTGTTGCAATTTCAGGTGACATGGATTCAGCTGCGATTTCAATTTGCTCGATATCTTCCGTTGTCAACTGTTCAGGCTGCAATTGCTGCCGGCGGCCCTTCCTCCTGACCAAACGTGTAATCAATCGCCACATGGCCTGTTGCTGATTCGCGATATTAACGACTGCCAGCTGGTCGTTCCCCGTCGGTACGGAAACTGTCACCTTGCCCAGACTGATTTCGATAACTTTGTTCGGATAGTGTTCTCCCGCCGGTTTTACCGGCAACTCGGAATGTCTGAAGGATACATCGAATTTTTCTGCGCATTGACCACAAACCGCAGTCAACCAGACAACACCATCGTCAATGTATACAGCCAGTTGACGCATCAGAAACTGACGATCACCAACGCTCAGCGCATTCACCGTCTCCCTGTTCACTGACTGACCTCCGATACTCGCAAGATTTTGACATAACACATGCGTTACCCGTTGCGCATGACAAAACACATCATCCTGAGCCGGAATCGACTGCTCGCACAGCATGAGTTCGCATTCACCCGTCAATTCACGGAATTTAAAATCTCGTCTGCGCTCGCCGTTTACTATCAACCCGCCCGGTAGCTCAATCATGTTCTATCCTGAAATCGAAACTAGGTTTCAGTTGGTTCTGTCACACTGGTATCACGCTCCCAGCCGTTATGCTGAAGCGTCAGCATCTGGATACCCACCGAATTCATCGTACCCGCATCGAATTCAGGCAGTGCCTGAAACTCCGACACCCAGGCACCGTAAACCCGGTACGACATTGCCAGCGCGCCTTGAAGATTCAGAACATTTAATACAATGTCCTTACGATAATTCACCAGGGACATTGCCGCGTTACCCTGAATATTGTTCACCAGATTCGCCCAGTTTTCGAAAACCGGATCGTGTGTCAATCCCTGTTCAAGAGTAATCGGCTCATAACTGGTACCGCCCGGCATCACGCGCTCGTGAGCCGAATCACCGGCAGAACGCCACTTTACCGCTTCAGTCGACTTCTTCAACACACTCATTTTTCTAAGACCGGCAACTGGCGCACCGTCTATAATCACCTGAAACATAAATGTACGATAGGGATCGTAGCGATGCGCGTTAGCCGGGAACATTGGTGCAGCCATAAAAACCTCCTTTTAACAATATCCGGTTCTCGATATCCTGCTGATAGAACTGCGGCCTTATTAATAAGAAAAGACGCAAATCGATAATATTCAACAATTAGCATTCATTACTGTTCGCCAACCTTCTGCTGAATTCGAACAATCACAAACTCCGCAGGCTTTAGCGGCGCAAAACCAACGATCACTATCACCTGACCCCGATCGATATCACCTTGTGTCATGGTGTCGCCCAATCCGCAACGGACAAAATAGGCATCCTTGGCTGTAGCGCCTTGAAATGCACCGGCACGGAACAATCCATCCATAAAAGAACCGATATTTGCGCGCAACGCTCCCCACAGCGGATGATCATTCGGTTCGAACACCGCCCATTGGATGCCGTTGTAAATGCTTTGTTCGATATAAATAGCCGTCCGCCTGACGGGGACATAACGCCACTCCGGATCAGCCCGCGTAGCCAGCGTTCTTGCGCCCCAGAACACCGGACCGAAACCCGGACGGTTACGGATACAGTTCACACCCGCAGGATTCAGACCATCCTGCTCCAGATCTTCTACATTAAACTGCAATCCGCTGACATTGATTCGTGTCTCGACGCCTGCCGGTGCTTTCCAAACACCGCGTTTACCGTCGATTTTTGCCCACATTGCAGCGGCAATAGCCGAAGGTGGAATATTCAATGTCTTGCTGGCGGTCGGATTGGAATCCACGTGATACAGTGGATTGCTCACTGCCACCCAGGGATAGTACAGCACCGAGTAAGTCGATGTCGGCAGGCTCAACGACGATACATCATTGCCTGTTTCAAGCTCCGTATCGACCGGGGGATCGACAATCACTACACGACTCATGGTCGCTTCACAATGTGTAATCGTATTGGTAATAAAATCGTTAGTACTGCCATCGTCGGGCCACTGTTGGCCTGGCAGCACCATGATCGACACATCACGAAATTTGCGCAGTACGTCGTTATAAAAATTTAAATAATCATCGGCAGTCGGTCCGGTCTCGGAACCACCGGCCAACGTACTGAAACTGGTAAAATTCCCATCTGCATCCTGCGTATTTGCATCTGGCAGCGCAGTCACGCCATCCTCGACTGTTATCCGAATCAGGTTGGAACTTGCATTAATGACTTTCTCGACAAAATTATCATCAGTTGGGTTCATACTCATTCCGAGAAAAACCTCAGACGGAACAGGCACAAAATCACCGGCGACCTCGGTTCCGACATGAAGATCAAAACTGGCACCATCAACGGCGATGGCAACACGCAGCGCATCTCCCCAGTCACCTTCGCTGGAGGCTGTAACTGTCATGACATCCACGGGCGTAGTATCCTGCAAGACTACCGAGGCAACCACAGGCGCGGGATTACTGTCAAGAACACGGCAAATATATGCCGCTTTGCCACCATTCTGATAAAACGCACGAACAGCCAGCGCCATATGGTCATTTTCATTCTCCACGCCGGAAGACTGAGCATAATCACCAAACTGGGAAATATACGCTTCCCATGTACCAATCAGTGTAGGTGTATTCGCCGGGCCTCTGAAAGGCGAACCGACAAATGCCGCAGTTGACGTAGATACACCCTCTATCGCTCTGGAACCACTGGGTATTTCTTCAATGTAAACACCCGGATGTAAATAACTAGGCATTAGCTTCTCCCAAAGAAAATGAAATGATTGTGCTTTTAACATCGGAAGCGTATCGGTTCACGGTCAAAGGCAATGCCATGCGTACACCCAATAAAAACCAATACTGCTTATTGAACACATGCAAAAAACATGCCGGAATTACCCCATATTAAGTCACTGTTTTATATGTACAAGAAAAATACAATCCGCAACAATACGGGGCGTTTCTTACCCGGTTGTTGCTCAAGAGCAAACTGGTAATCAGGAAATTTCTATTTTGATAGACGTTTTATAATCAATATCAACCGGGTAATAATTGACCCGGCAATGATCTTGATGTGTCTGGACACATGACACGGTAACGTTGTGTTACCGTGTCACTTGTATTTGGAATATTTTCAGGAAAGAAATGTGTGAAAGAAAAAACAACGCAAAAATATACGATTACACGCAGCTTCTGCTAAATAAATAATTGAAACACCATTCCCATTGCAATGATGATCGCCATCCAGGCAAACCCCTGTTGCAACCTTGATGCAGAAAAAAATGTCGAGAGCTTAAAACCCAGCATCATGCCGGCCAGTGCACCAACGCCAAACGGGATTCCCACAGACCAGTTCATCGAACCCAGCATGACTGCAGACCCGGCGCCGACCACTGAAACCAGCGCAATAACCGCAAGCGACGTAGCCAGAATTGATTGCATATGGAGATAGGTCGCCTTTTTGAGCGCCGGCACAATGACAAAGCCGCCACCTACTCCAAGCAGACCGGACAGAAAGCCAGCCAGCGTGCCTGAATAACACAGCACGCGAGCGCAAGGCCAGGTCCATATCAAACGGCCATCCCTGTTTTCAGACTGACAGGGGATATCCGGTGATGGATGATACGCCGCTCCGGCTTGAACTTCAGGATCAAGCTGCCGATTAAGTCGCAGCATTTTGATCGCCACATAGAAGAGCATCAAGGCAAACAATAAAACCAAAGGCTCATGCGGCAATTGTTGTGAGAACCAGAGCCCTGCCGGCGCCGCCAGCGCGCCTGTCAGAGCGATTAACCCGGCGGCACGGTAGCGCAGCTTTTTCTGTTTCAGCCCAATCAATGCGCCCACAGTTGCCGATATACAGACAGCCAGCAACGCAACGGGAACAGCTTCGGACATGTCCATGTGTAGCCCGAAAACCAGAAGCGGCACCGCCAGAATCGCTCCACCTGCACCTGTCAGCCCAAGCACGATGCCGGTAAATGCTCCCAGCAGACAACTGACCAAAAATGTTTCCATGCCTGCTTAGTGCTTTTTACGTGGACTTGCAAGCCACTCGTGACCCTTCAACATACCATGCCAGTAAAGCCATGGAAACACGGTAGTTTTAAAAAACCAATACAGTTTTCTTGGCACTGCCGGCTTTAAAGGAAAGGTAGGCATCAATTTACCGCCAAATCCGAATTCTGCCAGCACAACTTTGCCTTTTTCAACAGTCAGTGGACACGCGCCATATCCATCGTAAACCATTGGCAATTCCTCGTCTTCCTTGCTTGCCAGCAGATTCTCAGCGACCACAACAATCTGCTTTCTGATTGCTGCGACAGTTTTCGCATTCGGTGATGCACAGGCATCACCCAGCGCAAAGACATTGTCATAGTCAGGATGCTGTAACGTTTTTTCATTCACTTTACAAAACCCTGAAGCATCCGCCAAAGGACTGTCTCGCAAAAAATCCGGAGCCACTTGCGGTGGTGTTACATGCAGCATGTCAAACTGCTTTTCTACAGTATGTACATTGCCATCCGCGTCTTTACTCTCGAAACAGGCTATTCTATTGCGTCCGTCCACACTGATCAGATTCGAATTAAAGCTAAGCTGTGCATGGTATCGTTCGACATATTCCATGAGTGACGGCACAAAATCCGCCACACCAAACAGCACTGCGCCAGCAGTATGAAACTCTACCTCAATATCACCCAGACATCCGTTAGTTAACCAGTGGTCACAAGATAAATACATTGCTTTCTGAGGTGCGCCAGCACATTTGATCGGCATCGGCGGTTGTGTAAACAGTGCTTTTCCCTGCTTTAATTGTTGTACCAGCGACCAGGTATAAGGTGCCAGATCATATCGGTAATTAGAAGTCACGCCATTTTCTCCCAGCGTCTCCTCGACACCCGCAATTTTTTCCCATGCCAGACGGATTCCGGGACAGACTACTAGCTGGCGATAACCGATCTTGCGCCCATCTACAAGCTTTACCAGATTACTCGCCGGATCGAAACCCGATGCTTCAGCATGTATCCACTCCGCATGCTCAGGAATTACATCTGCCATTCTGCGCCTCGTCTGATTAACATCATATGCACCGCCACCCACCAGCGTCCACGCTGGCTGATAATAATGCTTATCATTTGGTTCGATAATTGCAATTCGCAAAGCTGGCCGCCGTCTCAGCAAGCTGGCTGTAACCCCGATACCAGCAGACCCACCGCCGACAACCACCACATCGAAGACATTTCCCCAGTTACAGGCATCGACAGTGGATTGATGTATTCTGGACGCCTCATCATCGGATTTGGACATGGCGTGCAGTGCTGTCGCTCGTTTGCCTGAGCCACAAAACGCTAATACAGGTCCGGGCAACTCAGTCAGCAGTCTATGAAATGCTTCACTTCGCTCTGCTGGTATGTTTCCTAATCGAACCGGCAAGTATGCAAACTCCATTCCAAGCACTCTGGCCTGTTGTTCCAGCTGCTCGCTGGTTGGCTGGTTCTCCCCGCCCTCGAAATCGGGCCGGTTGCAGATTATCGAATTAAATCCGGATTCAGCGATGATAGTCAAATCATCCACGCTGATTTGACCGGTGACCGACAATTTTTCGTCCAGTCGTTTAATTTCCAAACCCATAGCCTTTCTCCTGTAGAAAAGTCATTGCCACACACAAACTGATATCAAAGACTCGAACCCGGATGCGAATTACAGTTTTAGCGCAGACGAGGTTAGCTGGCAGACTGATTGCTGTTTGCATGGTGACCACAATATAGATCGAACAGCGTCTGCATGATACGTATTGCTTCCTTGCTGGCCAGACTATAATAAATATATTTTCCTTGACGCTGCGTCGTTACCAGCCCTTCTTCGCGCAATACTGAAAGCTGCTGGGAAAGCGTTGGTTGACGAATGTCCAGCATACCCTCCAGCTCTCCCACATTTCTTGCGCCCTGACTAAGCTGGCAGAGGATCAGCAAACGGTCTTCATTTGCCAGCACCTTCAGAATCGCGCATGCCTGTGATGCTGATTCGCGCACTTCATCCATCTCGGGAAGCGCCAATTCTTTTTTTGCTTTAAATGATTCATTATTCATTGATTATCCGCAGTATCGCTTTGTTTTGTTTTCACACCCATCAGGCATTTAATGCATGTTACTGCAAATACCCGACTTAAACTCACTATCGTGATAACAATAAAGTAGCCTAATAAATATGTTTAAATAAAATGTTGATAGATGATATATATACTGATATATTATTGTCAAGTATATTATTAACATATCAACTCTGCTCAAAAAGGAGAACACAATGCCACCTAATATTACTCCGTTTTTTGATACGACAACCTGCACGATCAGCTATGTCGTATATGACGAGAGCACCGGGGGTTGCGCCATTATTGATCCAGTTCTCGACTATGAACCCAGGTCAGGCCGTATTCACACAGATTTTTCCGACAAACTGATTGATTTCATTCAACGCCAGCATCTGAGTGTTGAGTGGATTCTTGAAACACATGCACATGCTGATCATTTATCCTCCGCGTATTACCTAAAAAAGAAGCTGGGTGGCAGAATCGCCATAGGTGACCGGATCCCTGCAGTGCAAACAACCTTTAAAAAAATTTTCAATTTGGGAGATGAATTCATACCGGATGGCCATCACTTCAATCACTTGCTGGCAGACGAGGAAACATTCCATATTGGAAAATTATCTGCCAGGGCGCTATTTGTTCCCGGGCATACCCCGGCTGACATGGCTTATCAAATTGATGACGCAATTTTTGTAGGCGATACGCTTTTTATGCCGGATGTTGGTACCGCGCGCGCCGATTTTCCAGGCGGCAATGCACAAACGCTTTATCGTTCCATTCAAAAAATACTGGCTTTTCCTTCACAAACACGGTTGTTCATGTGCCACGACTACCCGCCTGACGGACGTGACCCTGCGTGGGAAACAACCGTTTCCCAGCAGCGCAAGGAGAATATCCATGTGCATGACGGTATTGATGAACAGACGTTTATTGAAATGCGCAACAAAAGAGACGCGACACTTGAAGCGCCTGTATTGTTATTGCCATCAATCCAAACCAATATCCGGGCAGGAGATTTACCACCACCCGAAAATAATGGAGTATCCTATTTTAAGATACCGATAAAGACATCCTGATTATCGGAATACGTATCCTGTTAGTTTTCGAGGAGAACACCATGACTCATCCCGAAATAACCCGCCGAAAATTTCTGCAATACACCATCCTGGGCACGCTGGCATCGGCTATTCCCGGTTTAAACAGGGCTGAAAACCGATTGATTAATAAAGAACCTGATAAAAACTTCAGGCCGGATGTCGAACTGGAGCTGTATGCGCAAAATGCGGAAGTGCCAATTCTGCCCGGCGCCCACACGCACGTATACCAATATACCTGCAAATTGCTCAAGGGTCCGGCCCATACGGTCAAAACATTACCAGGCTACCTGGGGCCGATTCTCAACTTTGAGCGCGGTCAGAAAGTACGAATCTTCTTTTACAACAGAATTGCCGAACCGGTCATCACGCACTGGCATGGGCTGCATGTGCCACAAAAAATGGACGGCCACCCTATGTATGAAATTTACAATGGAGAGCGATACGTATACGAATTCGAGATCGACAACCCGGCCGCGACTTACTGGTACCACTCCCATACCCACGAGATGACGGCAACACAGGTTTATCAGGGACTTGCTGGCCTGATTACCGTTCGCGATGCGGCCGAGCAGAAACTTGAACTGCCAGCCGATGAATATGAAATACCCCTGATCATCCAAGACAGGACTTTTACAAGGGGCAATCAACTGCAATATCTACACGGCAGGCATCGACGCATGATGGGATTTCTGGGCGACACCATTTTGATCAATGGGCAGGCAAACGCGACCTTTCCCGTTAAATCGAGAGCTTATCGCTTGCGTCTGCTGAATGGATCCAATTCCCGGATTTACAAGTTAGGATGGGATGACGGAACGCCGCTGACTGTGATAGGAACCGATGGCGGTCTGCTGGAAACACCTGAAACATTTCCATACGTCATGCTGGCACCTGCCGAACGCGTTGAGTTATGGGTGGATTTTTCCGGTCGAAAAACGGGTTCGGAGCTGACATTGCAGAGCCTGAGATACAAAGATGGCGGCACACGGATGGGCAGAATGGGAGGAATGGGTGGCGGAATGTCACAGGGAAAATCTTTTCCCATTGCAAAATTCAGTATTAAAGAGCGGGTCGGCGAATCGCATCAACTACCTAAAAAACTGGTGCCGATACGGCAATTAAGCGCAAAGGATCTGACCAGCCCCGCCAGAACGGTACCAATTGAAATCGGCATGCGCCATATGCTGTTTCAGCTCAACGATCAGACTTTCAGAATGCACGATCATCAGAACATTGAAAGAATCCCGGTCAATACGATACAGAAAATTCGAATTTTTCACGAAGGACGTATGAGCGGTAGCGGACGCGGCGGCGGAATGGGTGGAGCTCGCGGCATGGGCATGATGGGTATGATGTTGTCTCTGCCGCACCCCATTCATCTGCATGGCCAGCAATTCCAGATTCTGTCACGCAAGCAAAATGAATCAAACAGTGCCTACGAAACCGTAAAGGACGGCTTTATTCATAACGGCTGGAAAGATACCGTACTGGTAATGCCCGGCGAAGACATCGAAATCATTAAACCCTTTGAGGATTATACTGGTCTATACCTTTATCATTGTCATAATCTGGAGCATGAAGATTTAGGCATGATGCGCAACTTCGACGTCTATTAACGTTTATTTTCTCGGCATCAATGAACCTGCAATTTTGAACACGACATATTATGCGCCTATCTCGACGAAAATTTCTTGGATTAACAGGAGCCGCCACATTGGTTGCCACCTGTTCGCCCATTGCGCTTGCTGGCCAGACACCCCGAAATGCCTTATACGAACAAACATCTCCCGGCCTGAAAGATTTGTCGGCATTGGCCCGGCAGAGGTCAACCATGCTGGGTTATCCGATCAATCTGAATTTCCCTCCCGCTGCATTTTTCAAATGGCGGGAAAAATTGAATACAGCCGGATTGGATCAATTTAACTTTAATAACGTTGGCGACCCTTTCAAAAAGGGCCATTTCTCGTATAACACGCATGATTTTGAGAAAGAGCTGATCGAGCGGTTTGGCACAATTTATGGCTTTGCACAAAAAAAGGTGTGGGGATTTTTGTCCAACAGCGGCACTGACAGTAATATGCACGGCATTTACATCGGCCGTACGCTGTTGCACTATCGAACCGGCACCCTGCCCAAAATCTATTTCACCCGTGAAGCGCACTACTCGATTCAGATCCTCAGCAATGTGATGAACCTGGACCGGGTTGTAGTTGATACCGAAGCGGACGGCAGTATGGATATCAGCGATCTCGAACAAAAGTTGAGCGCCAATACTGATTATCCAGCGCTGGTAGTCGCAACGGTCGGCACGACATTCAAGGGCGCCATCGACTCAATCGACGGCATCCAAAGTAAACTGAAAGGACGTGACTATTATTTGCATCTTGATGCTGCATTGTTTGGCGGTTATCTTCCACACACCCCTTTTGCAGATGAGCTTTTGCAGATTCGCCGCACCGATCAGTCACCGCGTTATCATTCCATAGCTGTTTCCTGCCACAAATTTTTCGGTTACCCGTCACCTGCCGGTTTATTTATGACATCACAAGAAATTTTTGAAGAGTTTGAGGCGCAGTTTGCCAAGATTCACGATCCCCAGTATATTCTGCAGGTACCGGGCACCATCACCTGCTCACGAGATTCAGTGAAACCCGCCGAATTTTATTTTTTCAGTTCGGATTCGGAATTATCACGCCAAAAATCAGACGCCCGGCTGATGCTTGATAATGCTGGATACCTGCATAAAGAGATGCTGACACACCTGAAGCATCTCGAACCGGAACGTACCGGACAACGTTCGCCTATCGTTTATTTCAGAAAACCGTCTGAAGAAATCGTTGACCGCTATACACTGGCAGTCATGCAGTCTGATCGCAAACACAAAACGACAGCATATGCGCACGTAGTTGTCATGCCACACGTGAGCAAGAAGACACTGGATCGTTTTCTGGAAGATCTCTCAAGGCAGTAAACTCTATCATAGTGGCAGGGTGAGATATGAAGTAACAGTTAGCAGAAAACGCAACAACTATTTAATAATTCTTTTGAGCGACCTCAGGTTGGGCACTCTGATTAGGTCCGTTTTATTGAATGTAAATAAAAACAAAAGAGTATAGTCATTATAAAATGTCTCTGTCCAATAGGGCGGTGTTGAGTGAACAAATCGGCCGGACGGCAATTCGAAAATGTTCAAATAGAAGTTTGCATACCCTATCTGGTTCTGTGATTTATAGACGGACAATTCAGGCACTGAAATCGGCAGTAACGTTCCACTGATCGGTGGAATACCAAAAAATGTCTCACCATACTCGGTACCTAACGAATTAACAACAACATTTACACGATACTGTGCATTCTTTGGATTTGCCAGCACATAACCCTGTTTTCCCAGCCAGCCCCCAACAATCTCTCCAATAAACGCGCTGTCTTTACTCAACCCGGTTGTCGTCATTGTGACTTTCGAACCTTTCGGAATCGATACGAAATCGTATGCCTGCCGGTCCAGACTTCTTGAAACAGCCTCGCTCTGAAGTAATTGCTCGATAGCAGTTTTGGGAGATTGCGTCGTCTTTTGTGTTGTAGAGCAGGCGGACATCATCAATACAGAAACTATGCCTGATACGGACAATCCTATTTTTTTATTTATACGCACTTTCGATATGTGCCCCATATATTCAATTAATTATTGGCTATATTCCTGCTGGACCAGATTTCAGGCGAGGTTCGATACCGCTTCTCCAGCGGTTATTCCTCAACCCGGTCATAACAGTCAGAGAGCCTGTGAAATCAGGTTTTTAAAGTAATGGCCAGAAGTTGCATGACCAGAAATCGAAAGGTATTGCGGACAAGAAAAAATGTAGCTAAAACATCCGGTAGTTTTCAGCCGTCTTGCGCTCAAGCATTGCCTGCTAAAACATGACCGATAACAATTGCTGCTAAATTTTCATGACTTGGTAGCAGCAACAATATCATCCGCTGCCTTTTCTGCCGCCATATAAATTGAAGTCAAAATAAAAAAACCCGGAATCTTTGGAAAAATAGAAGCATCCACTATTCTCAGATTCTTTGTGCCATATACACGAAACTTACTGTCGACTACACCATTCTGGTCGCGCGGTTTCATTGCACAGCTTCCGCAGGCATGGTGCCCCCAGGCTTCGTTCTTTACAAAATCCTTAACCACTTCATCTTTATCTTTATTCCGACCACCTGGCAGGATTTCTTTATCAACAAGGTCTGCTATCGATTTAGACAGTTTTTCACGGCAAAATTTTACGATCTCAACAACACCATCCAAATCCTCGTTATTGACATCAGTCCCTTCATTAAAATAATGAAAATTGATGTAAGGGCGTTTCCTTGGGTCTGTCCCAGCCAGTTTCACACGTCCGCCTGTATTGCACGTATGTGCTTTTAAAATTGTCCATGATAAAAAGTCAGGCTTTCTTAATTCAGCAGAATAATTTTTATAATATCCATGAAAATCTCCCAGAAATCCCATAAGAAAAATGTCCGGAACAGATTTATCGGGAGATGAGCGCATAATTGAGGAGACCATTACACCATTGGTAGCATATAACCCTTTCCGGTATTTTTCCCATTTTTTAAAGTGCGCGTCGTTAATATCGAATTCTGCTCCTTGCAGGAAATTCCAGGGATGCTTCATTTTGTTGACCACACTGATTTCATAGCGATCCTGAAGATTTCTGCCAACGCCTTCAAGATTCAGCTTCTGCCGAATACCCATATCGCTGAGATGATCTTTGGGCCCTATGCCGGACAGCATCAGCAGTTGGGGTGTATTAAACGCACCTCCGGCAATAATAATCTCTTTATTGACTTTCACTTGTTTGATCAGCCCTTTTTCACCACTGCAATTTTGATGCGCTTCATAAATCCGCTCACCTTGCAGATATTCAATGCCGGTCGCGCGCTCAGGATCTGCCTCGTCAAACAGAATCCTTGATGCCAAACAGTGTAAACGTATATGCAGATTTCTCGAATACTTCGATTGCGCATCGAGAAGCAGCTCACGGGTGCCATGTCGTGTAAATCTGGCGGTTGTCAAAGGCGTGTAATATATGCCGTTCTCTCGAATATCATTCAACCGCGCATCATTGGGATCGAAGCGTCCGCGCAACAATCGCTTGATTTTCAGCCATAAACTCCCACCTCTTGAAATGATAGCGATTCTCGTTTTTATAAACAGTTTTAAAATGCGGTACTCTAACAACGCCCTGAAGAGAATTTTTTTTTCAGTACGTAACCAGCCTTGCCAACCATGGCCGCTGATATCCAGCCCCAAGAAACTGAACAGTCTGCTTAGTGGCCGATAATGACAATCTTCCATACGCCTGAAATAATGCCGCATTTTAGCTGCGCTCCAGGAATCGTCCTTCATTGTTTCAGCGATATAATCCCAGTCGGCATTATCCGGATACACAGCAATCATTGCGTTATGACTGGTACAGCCACCGAGTGTGCCCGCCCGAGGATACAGAACGCCGTCATGCTCCGCACTGTATTTAGAGTCACGCTGTTGCTGTGCATTATCCTGATAGTGCCTTACCCAGAAATCCCAGGAGAGATCCGGATGTTCCGCTGCAAATGGATGAAAAACCGGCACGCTGTAATCAGCCACCACATTACGGTGATGATTACTGCGATCACTTTCATTACTTACCGGATCTCCGCCAGCTTCAAGTACTAAAACACGAAATCCCGCCTGCGCCAGACGGGCAGCGACCACGCCGCCGCCCGCACCGGAACCTACAACGATATAATCAAACACCTCTTCAGACATAACCACCTACGGCCTAGAAGGTTTTGAGATAAGCGATCAAGGCCTGCTTATCATCATCAGATAGCTCAACGCCAAAGTAATGCCCGCGGTTAACAACATAATCGGGACATTTACTCAAATCGAGCAGAGAGTTGACAAGATTACTGTTGTAAAAAACTGACTTGGCGTGTGCTTTCACTGCGGGCGTCACTAATTCCTCTGGTGTGCAGGTTCCTCCCAACTCCTTGGCAACACTCAGAAAATCCAGACCGATCCGGGCAAGTTTCATTAAGTGGTCGAATCCCATTTCTTCATCATGATCAGGGATAACTTTTGTATTTACCAATAGATTGACAGGCATACCCTCAGGAAACGGACCGGCTTTAAAATCGCCATTTTTCTCAAATGCCCACGGGGCGATCCAGTTTAACAACCCGCCAAAAGTCTTGGCACCCGGTATATAACCAGCCGGTATCTTTACGCAACTTGCCGCTGTTGTGCGATAAATATATCCTGGTACAGGCGTAGCAGTTTCGCCATCCATTCTCCGCTGGTCAGGATTCAACATTTTATTGATTGAATCATAAAATACCGCCATCCTGCTCGACACACCAGGGTTATAGGGATCAGCACCGCCATATGCTTTCTGATAGGTATCAGGATACATATGTTGATAGCCCTTGCTTTCATGTGAATAATCGCTTTTCTCATAAGCATATTCACCGGCAGCACCCGAATAATTACCATAAGCTTCTTCGGCAGCTTCATAATACTCAATATGCCCTACTGAGTTATTGAGTAAAAACGGGGCCGTAGACCAAAGACTGATCAGAGAGGCAGGACGGGTGTAACCCCGGCCATTACCCAATGGCTGGAATGTACTGGCTTCGCCGGAGACAGGATGATGTACAACCAGTTCGCCTGCCGCAGGCAGTTGCTTGTAGGAAGTGGAAGTAAAATTGTCCCAGATGTCTCCTTTTAGGCCATTCGTCGCGAGCGGGCTGCAAGCATTGGTTTGCAGCAAATCAACAGGAATGCGTCTCTCGGTCGACAGAAAATTGTCACATAAAAACGGGTCCTTACCTTCGGGACAAGTTTCATCACGTTCTTCAGAAAAAACCAATTCTTTCATTTTTTCCTTGAATTCATCGGTCTGAGTCCATTCCCAGTACTTGTCCCAGCATTTACGGTAATTTGCCCCATTGCCCCCCCCGACACATTCACCCGTATCGATACCGGATTCCGGTGGTGATTCAGGAATTTTACTGGAATGACAAGCAGCGCAATTTTCAGCAAAAACTATTCTACCGCGATCAAGAACATCGTTATCCGCTGAGAGATAGTTTTCTCCATCAGGCGCATCTTTTAGGTCATCAGGCGACGCACTTACTAGAAAAAAGATAGCCATATCGGCCGTTTGGTCTTCAGTAGCATTCCAATAACTGGAATTTTTCTGAGCATCGGCAATTCTAATAGGGGTAATCTTTTGAGTACCAATAACGGGATAAAAGTGTGTTAACCACTCTTCACTAAACAAACCGATATTTAAATAAACACGGTTTAACGCACCGAGAACCCCAACAGAATCAGCTCCATCCTTCAGCACTCGCGCGGTTTTTATCTGTCCTGTAGATTTATCCCAAAATGCGCCTAATTCGTTTGTTTGCGGATAATCATTAAACTGTTTGTTATCCAGCTCATCTCCCGTCAACTGTTCTCCACCCCATCTTAGTGTTGGCAGCAAACGCGAACCGAGACTGTAAACCGCGTTCATGGTGCGCGGATTGTTTATATAATCAGTCGAGATTAACGATGTATCCAGCGCGCCAGGAGGATTGGTATGAAACAGTTGATAAATGAAGTTGTGCTCTTGTTTCGCCGGCATATGCGGATTGCCAGGATCCCTGGGTTCATTGTCCCAGAAGAAAATGCGGTTTACCCAGAAGTATTGGGCACCCGGGTTTGAATTCAGCTCAGACCACTTGGGATTCTCCGGATCAGCCGGAGGATTGACCGGACTGGGACCAACGTGGCAAAAAGCGCATGACATACCAACGCGGTACGGTCTGACTAATTCCTTGTCATAGAAAAAATCCGGATTTGTATAATATCCGTCATTATTCTTCCCGGATGCCTGGCCTTCCTTCCATTTCTTAGCGGCCGCTTCGTCAAAGTTTGGATTGGGAAACAAGCGCAAACCCACTATCCCCGATGGTTCGCCATAAAATGAACCCACGGGAATGTTCTTGCCCCGAGCGCCTATGGCTACACCTGGATATTTTTCTGCATCAGCAAACGGATCTTCAGGGCAGCCATTAGCAGGATCGACAATTCGCTTATCCAGCCATAACCCATATTCATCGGGCTCAGTTGCTTTTTCAAAGCAGGGTTCATTGACAAGACCCAGATAAGCCCATCGTGTATCCCGGCCATATCCCTGACTGGGATGAGAAGACAGTATTTTTAGTAAGTCATAGGTTCCGAACGTATATTTATTGGCCATTTCATCCCAGAAACGATCATTACCTCCGGTCCAGACAATCCAGCTGTTCTGTCCTTTTATAGCAGCCTCTCGTACTTCCTCAGGCGCTATCTTCAATACTTCCGCCCACTGTTTGAAAACACCGATATCCGCGTTTTCTTGTTTTAGAACGCCCTTATCCATTTCAACAAAATAAGGTTCTGCCGCTGCCGGGAAACTGTCAGCCATTCTACCGGCAAGAATGGCTTCATCTTTCATCTCGCCAATCTTGGAATAATCAGGCAATACCCATGCCCTCACAGCCAATATAATCGCGGTTACAATGATTAAGGCCAGTATGAACAACGTCACAAACGTTCTTTTAAGTACTTTAGCAATACTCATCGCCAGTCCCCCCTGTAATATTAAATAATCTATCTAAATCACTTATTACATACAATTTATATTGCGCTGTCTGTATAACCGGGCACTTTCTAAACAACTATAACATTAGCCATTCTACGTCAAACATATAACTGTTACTATTTCTAATTTACATCAAGTTTGCTCGAGTTAAAAGCTACTGCTAAAGCGGCGTCGCTCCATATGTACAAAAATATATGACAAGGCAGTGCTACCAACACGGTCAAGTCATGCTCGCACACATACAGTCATGCGACTGTTAACAGTTTCATGATTAGAGAATATTGATAGCTGCAGCCCAGAACAAGAACGAACAGAACCCATTGCAATCAACATAAACATGGAACCAGTATCTATATCCTGATTAGCAGCGGATTTCCCATTTATTCCACAAATTTCATCGCCTCCTTCAATCAGCGTTATTGATGGAACTGATTGCAAAAAAGAATTTTCTTTGCTAATGCGCACAAACGCTTTGTTGTTAGCATTTTGCTGCTGCACTCGTTCCTCCTTTCAAAGAAATTAAGCTGTAAGCTGAAATTTCTTTGCAGACTAGCTTGCGAAGTAAACTGCTTTATGTGGTATGGAAAGATAGCGATATTCAGTCAGAATCTCTGTGAGAAAACTCACAATTCACACATGCATAAGTATCAATTTTTATATTGTAAATACTTGTTTGAAATTAACATATCAAAAAATTTTCTGGTTCCATGTAATCCTAAGTGGTTGTCCTCCAAATGATACGCATAGTACTGATATGAAATGTCGCTTTCCCATTGTACAAAGTAATGCGTGAAACATATGCAAGGCATTGGCACCGAATTCTGCATGCATCACAGAATAAGCCAGGATGAATATCGTCTGAATTCACTTTATAGACATACCAATTTTTTTCTGCTATCTTGCTTTCACAAAACCATAGCATAAAAATGGTTTTAAGATGGACAAATTGAACCAGCTCTAACTGCGAACGAAATGTAAAAAAAACAATTCTGCTATTAAGCAGTTTGTGCGGCCCACATTGTGTTCGTTTAAATTTAATCGAGACATTAATAACACAATACAACTGACAAATAACCGATCGCTGTAAAAAATTCGTTACATAATTGTCCCTCATCAACTGACAGACGGCCAGCGATGAGTGAATACAACGTCATACATTCAGGAATGTGAGGATTATGAAACAATTAATGATGGTCCGAAAATTGACTTTACTGCCGGTCCAATATTACAGCTCCAGTCCTAGTACGGTTATTATGATTTATCTAACGAAATCAACAAAATTCTACACATTGATTTCGATACTATCCGACAAGTCATGGCTCATTACAGAAGTTAGCTCACGACTGTTTGTCATTAAAGATTGCGTATTAGAGAACGATGTCCGAAAAACATCCGTCAACACGGACTTTGCCTTCAGTAAAACAGACAATACAGCTACGCAATCAGCACAATCTCATTCAATCCCGGGCTTTTTCCCTTGTTATGGCATACCGTTAGATAAGTTTTCTCTCCGATCATACAAGATTAACGCCAATAGTTATATCATCGCAATTATCTTCCATTCCAGTGATAAAACGCATGTCGATAGCGACTTAATTGCTGAGGGTTTTATTGAGCAAAAATCAACTGACCTTCTGCGGACAATCAGATTGTATGCTCCGTTACATTGTCATGCGAAGGAAAATGATGTTCAAAGCAGCAACGCCCTCAGAACATGGAATACAACCGGTTTTTCATGACAACCCGCCGATAGAAACACATGATTACTTTATTTTGCACTATTTTTTCCAGGAGGAACGGAATCCTACAAAGACAGCACAACAGTTGAAATGATTCGCTCGGCGATGTGATTTTTCTCATAGCTTTCATTGATGACTTTATGTTTTGCTTGAGTCTCTGGTGTTTTAGGCAGAATATTAGTTTAACTAAGGAAGAATTATGGCAAACAATGACTTTTCTTCGATACCGGCTACTGCAGCCATGCACCGAATCAGCCTAATCAGACTTGCATTGGCAACAGGCAACACGGATTCCATCAAAATCGATGAGGCAACTGTCGATCACATAACTGTTAAAGGTCTAAAATTTGAAATGGACGCTGGTACAACAGCACTGGTGAACTGTCGTGACAGAAGTACAAAATTCCAATGGCCGATTCAATGCACTGTAGGAAGAAACCTAGGCCAGGCGAATCACGATTGGGCGATGAAGACAAAGACATGGAAATCGCTGTGGAAGCTAATTTATCGATCTTCACTATTCTGGACAAACTGGTTGATCACTTCAAACGGCTCGTTCATAAGAACAAGAATTGATAAGGAACCTGCCAAACCAGTCAGTCGACAAACGTGCGTCTTCTTAACTGACGAACCCGGGTATATTGACGCATGCCTACGCTGTTGTTCATGTTTCAGCTTCGATGGGTGCCTTATACGGCACAAATGAATCTTTTCCCAGCAATATAATTGTTATGTATATGTCTGCCTGGTACATCGTATTACCGCTACGACATTCTACAATTGAAATTTTTCTTATAAATTACATTCACAACAAAATATTAATCTAATATCAGAACTGTTCTTTAGATGCGAAAAAAGCGTGCAGCATAACAACTAATTAATACAATAAGGAGCGCAGCAATGAGAGAATTATTGTTCAGGTTTGCGAATAGGTTTCCATGGATTGTTAGGTTGGCAACGCGAATAACCTGGTTAAGGCGCTTCATCAGCGATATTTATATCAATTACCAGTCTTACGCCACAAACCCTCGGCCCAGGCCTTTTTCCATGGCTGCGCCGTACACGACCTGGCGATCCTTAACTGACAGGTCTTTCACCGGACGCCATTTACCTGAAGAGCAGGGTAAACAAAACCTGCCCGACATCGAAAAAGTCGTTACTCTCTGGCACAGACGTAACAAACAGGAAATCCCGTCGCTTCACTCAAGCCTGTTGTTTTCTTTTTTTGCGCAATGGTTTACCGACAGCTTTCTCAGGACAGATCTGCTGGACCGGCGTAAAAACACGTCAAACCATGAAATCGATTTGTGCCAGATTTATGGTCTGAACGAAGAAATCACCAATCGACTGAGATTAAAACAGGATGGAAAGCTTAAGTATCAATATATAGATGGCGAAATTTTCCCCCCTTATCTTTTTAATGTCGAGCAAACTACAGCTACCAACTGGGTATTTGCCAGCGACGAGTTTGAACAGCTGCATCCCCGCTACGCCCTGGAATTTATTTTTCAAAATGTGCCGGAAGAACGACTTAAGCGTATGTTTGCCGTGGGATTAGAACACGGCAATTCGGCAATCGGGTACACCATCCTAAATACCATTATGCTGCGTGAGCATAACAGGATTTGCGATATTCTAAAGGAAGCGCACCCAGAATGGGACGATGAACAACTGTTTCAGACTACGCGCAACATCATGATCGTACTATTGATCAGGATCGTACTGCAGGATTACATTGGTCACTTTTCAAGCCTAAATTTTACCATTGAACCAACACCGGGCATGGTAGAAAAGCAGCGATGGTATCGTACCAACTGGATTTCTCTGGAATTCAATTTACTATACCGCTGGCATTCGATGGTACCGGAAAAATTTGTTGTCGATGATGAATCGTTTTCCCTAGATGAATTTCGTAACAATACACCACTGGTTGTACAGCACGGTCTCGGACCGATGATAACAGCGGCTACCAGACAAAGAGCCGGACGTATTGGGCTTCACAACACACCAGATTTTTTCTTCGAACCACTTCCGATCGGCAATGATAATCGCAGCATCATGACCCGTACGGTAGCAATGGGAAGACAAGCAAAACTTCGCTCCTATAATGATTACCGTGAAGCATTCAGCATGCCGCGTCTGGGCAGTTTTGAAGAGCTCACCAGCATTCCTGAGCTTCAACACGAGCTGAAAACACTTTATAACAACCGGATTGACGATCTTGAATGGCATGTCGGCATCTTTGCCGAAGACCATGATGAAGGTTTTATTCTCGGCCGGTTAATGACGCGCATGGTGGGCTACGATGCCTTCACCCATGCGCTGACGAATCCGCTGATGTCTGTTTATGTACACAACGAACAGACATTCTCACAGCAAGGATTAAAAATTATTGCAGAAACAAATACGCTTGCAGATATCATTAAACGCAACGTGCAAGACAGCAATAACGTTCTGGCAAGTTTTGAAACGCCAGCTTAATGAGGAGAATTATCAGTACAGCATTCGTAACATAACATAGTGTTTTTCCAGATCGCCAGAGCAAATCAGCCTCAGCATCAGTTAACAGGAGTAGAACATAATGAACAGGTTACCACAGCACGAAGACAACGCACGCAGGGTAGAAAAGCGGAGAGCATATCTTCAACGCATGCAGGCAGCTTATGAATACATCTATGAATATGCCGAAACTATCGCGATTGTACGGAAATTACCCTGGCGCGAAATCCCCGGGCTGGGTTATTGGATTCGCGGCGGACTGAATCTGCTGCTACTGGTCCCAAGCCTGCCCGGCCTTTTTTTAAAATATATACGCTATCTGTTAGGCAAGCCGCTTAACAGTTATCGAGATTTTGTTTTTTATCCGCTGAGCCCACAGCCCTATCCGAAACTGGTCGATAATTTCCAGCATGATCTGATATTCGGCCTACAACGCGTCAGCGGCGTCAACCCTGTTGTTCTGCGCGCAGTCACCCGGCAGCAACCATTACCGAAGAATTTGCCAGAACCTGAATTACACCGGATTTTTACCGAGCACATTGATGAAATTGACTATGCTACCGCCGTTACACAAAAACGTGTTTATATTCTGGATTATGCTGCGCTGGGTGTTTTGCAGCAACAGCCGGGGGAAATCGATGGTGGCTGCAAACAATATGTCACTACACCGATCGTTGCATTATTTCAGCAACCGGACGGTATGCTGCGGCCGATTGCTATTCAATTGCAGCAGGAGTCAGCCGCCGAGAATCCCATTTATACACCAGCAGACGGCAACCTCTGGCTGGCCGCCAAAACCTTTGCCCAGATCGCTGATGGCAACCACCATATATTACATACCCACGCAACGCGTATCCACTATGTCATGGAAGCTGTCATCATGGCATCACGCAGACAACTCTATAAATCGCACCCATTAACTGTGCTTCTATATCCACATTTGCAGCATACGCTCAATGTTAATCATCAACATACATTTCTGAAAGACCGCAAAGGCCGTCCGGGACGCTTTGGAGAATTATTTGCCGGTAACTATGAGGCGACCACTCAGTGCATGGCCAATGGCATGACCAGCTTTCATTTCAAAGCATCGGCTTTTCCGGATGATATTGCCAGCCGGGAAGTCGATAATCCCGGTCTTTTCTACCCTTATCGTGATGATGGCATTTTGTTATGGGATGCAATCCAGCACTTTAGCACAGAATATATTGACCTCTATTACAAATCAGACAAGGATGTTACTGACGATCATGAAATTCAGGCGTGGGCAAATGATATTGCCGCGCAAGATCGCGGCAGAATTCCCGGGTTTCCCATGAAACTTGAATCCAAACAAGTGCTGGCCGAAACAATCGGTCATATCATCTTCCTCTGCACCGCGTTTCATTCCTGCATACACTTTAACCAATATAAATACCCGGGGTTTGTTCCCAATATGCCGTTCTCCGCCTATGCCCCACCGCCAAATGGCAAAGACAGTCAAATAGATGCAGCGGATTTATTCAAGCTTCAACCAGCTTTTCGCGCTGCTTATTCACAGACCTGGACATTTTTTCAGACCAATTTCCGTGTTAACCGGTTAGGGCAATATAGATTACGGCAATTTGACCCGCAGGCACGCGCTGTCATAGAACGGTTTAGAGGCCGATTAGCTGAAATAGAAACCGAAATTGACCGGAGAAACCACAATCGTCTCTTTCCCTATGACCGTATGAACCCCCGGACGATTCCCAACGGAGTAACCGTCTAATAGTCTCGGCATACAAAATTCGGTTTTGCAGATATTTCGCTAAAAATCATATATCTTTTGACAAATTTTCTCTCAACACAAAGAAACAGCGACTAAAAGCTACACTACTCCCGTAACAAAATTCTGTTGAGCTTCGGGAAACAGCTAACACTGCAACAGAATGAGCAAGTCAAAAGAACACCAATTGCTGGCATTAGTTGTCTGCAAACAATTCTGAAAGGCGTCTACCCGTTTCTAAAAACTGGACACACTGAGTGATAAATGGTTTACTTTCAATAACCAAATTGGAGCAGGACATAGGATGCAATACTTGTTAGTTAAGTTTCGGGAAGATCGGGATGTTGTCGTGGATGGGCATATTCTGGGTGTTACAAACCGGGTGATTGAACTGGAAGAAGGCCTGCACACAATCAGTCTTGCAGAACCATATGACTTTATGCCTGACAAATACGAAATTCCCGTAATCAACTCCACTGTTGTAAACCCTGTAGAAGTTGAGTTTAATTAGTATGCTACAGCGGATCGTACTGATTTTAATATTCTGTCTGCTGTCTTCGGGCTGTGCCACGTATATATTGAATCAGCCTTTGGAAAGTTATGAGCCGGACCAAGGCTATCGGTTTCCTGCAATAATCGAAGACGATTCGCCGGATACACAAAATTCCGATTCTTTATTTGTCTGTCTGGCTTTCTCAGGCGGGGGCACACGTGCTGCGGCATTTGCCTACGGCGTTCTAGAAAAACTTCATGAGACTCCTATTCAATGGGAAGGCAAAACAAGCAGTTTACTGGATGAGGTGGATTGCATCTCTGGAATATCCGGCGGTTCATTTACAGCCGCTTATTTTGGTCTTTTTGGCAAGCGCATTTTTCAGGATTTTCGTGTGCGTTTTCTGAGCCGGGACATTCAGGGAGAACTGCTTGCACGCGCATTGAATCCACTTAACTGGCCGCGCCTTGCTTCACCTAAATTCAATCGTATCGATCTCGCGACTGAACTGTATAACGAAACGCTTTTTGATGGTAAAACGTTTGATGATCTGGTTGCGCGGGGAAAACGTCCGTTTATTATTATCAATGCGACCGATCTTGTCAGCGGACAATCTTTCGAATTTACGCAAAATCAGTTCGATTTCCTGGGTTCAGACCTTGGTAAGCTACCGGTGGCCCGTGCTGTTTCGGCTTCTTCAGCATTTCCTTTCTTACTCAGCCCCGTCAGTTTAAAAAATTACACACCGCCCCCGGAATTCTCAACACCGGAAGACATCGCGAAAGGACTAAAAAATTACGAATACAACCGACGTCTGTGGCATTGGGCTATCCGTCACTATGAATATCTGAATAAAAGTGAACGGCCTTACGTTCATCTGATGGACGGTGGGCTTTCGGACAATATTGGCATGCGCGCAATTGAAAACGAATATCGACGCAGCGGTGGTTTTATACGTCAACGAATAAATAGCGCCGGTAGAAAAAGCGGCATTAAGAAACTGGTTTTTATCGTGGCAAATGCCCGTACTGAAAGCCAGGACAAAATCAGCAAAAGCGATATACCACCGGAAATTTCAGAAGTCGGTTTTAAGACCGCGACTATCGCATTGGACAACTACAGTTTTGAAACTATTGAATCAATGCGCGATTTAATCAATCAACGCCGTCAAACCCAGGACACACTGGCACAATGTAACCGCAAGATTCTAGAGTGTCCTTCGGTTCAGCCTTTCCCTCAGCTAAGCCGGGAAATCGAGCCCATTTTTATCGATTTGAATTTCGAAGCTCATCCTGATCCGGAAATCAGAAAAGAACTACAAAGTTTACCCACCAGCTTCGTCCTACCTGAAGAAGCCGTTAACCAGTTAATACGTGCTGGAGGGGAATTGCTGGAAAATTCTGCCGATTTTCAAAAACTAAGACAAAAGCTGCAACCTAGCGTACCAGATTAATGACGTCAGAAACTAAACCCCAGGATATTCATTGTGAACATGACGGATCAACAAATCAATGCCTCGGCAAACGCCAGTTCTGCACAAACAGAAAACATCAAGCGGGTTTTTGGTAAACAAAAATCCAATGCGCTGATATTGCGCACCAGCACCGCCGACAACCGCATCGCCAAAATCAAAAAGCTGCGCGACGCTGTCCTGGCACGTCGGGAACGCATATACAAGGCTTGCTACGATGATTTCAGAAAACCGGAAACCGAGGTTGACCTGACAGAAATTTTTCCGGTCAAACTGGAAGCAAATCACGCCATTCAGCATCTGAAAAAATGGATGAAGCCGGTACATGTTATGCCCACCAAAGTTACTTTCGGCACACGCAGCTACATTCGCTACGAACCGATGGGCGTCAATTTGATTATTTCACCATGGAATTATCCAGTCAATTTGACTTTATGTCCGTTAGTATCCGCTATTGCAGCTGGCAATACCGTGATGATAAAACCGTCAGAAATGACACCTCATACATCGGCATTTTTGCGAGAATTGATCGAGGATTTATTTGATGAAAACGAAATAGCCCTGTTTGAAGGTGATGCCACAGTCTCCCAGCAACTATTAGACCTTCCCTTTAATCATATTTTTTTTACCGGTTCGCCAGCTGTTGGCAAAATTGTCATGGCAGCAGCAGCCAAACATTTGAGCAAAGTAACTTTGGAGCTCGGTGGCAAAAGTCCAACCATCATTGACCAGAGCGCCAATATCAAACAGGCCGCCAAAACCATGGCTTTTACCAAATATACAAACAATGGCCAGACCTGTATTGCCCCGGATTATGTTTATGTGCACTGCGCTGTACAACATGATTTTGTCGCAGCAGTCAAGCAGGAGATCAATCGCGCATATGGTCAAACACCTGATGCTCAGCAGGCCAGCCCTGATTATGCTCGCATTATCAACAACAATCATTTCAATCGCATAAAAGGACTCACTGATGACGCTATTGCGCATGGTGCTCAGTTAGACGCTGGCGGCATCGCCACAGATGATGGCGAGAATTTTATTTCACCTACTGTATTGAGTAATATAGACAAGACAAGCAAAATTATGCAAGAAGAGATCTTCGGGCCTCTTCTTCCAATTCTTGTATTTGATGATATCAGCGAAGTCATTGATCATATTAATTCCAACGAAAAACCCCTTGCGCTTTATATATTCACCAATGATAAGGAAAGCGCACAAAAGGTTCTGAACGAGACGTCATCCGGCGACGCCTGTATCAATACAGGCCTGATACACTATCTACATGCCAATTTGCCATTCGGAGGCGTAAACCATAGTGGTATCGGAAAATCTCATGGCATTTATGGCTTCCGTGCTTTTTCACACGAACGGTCTGTAGTACGTAATCTCTTTGCACCTACACTACTATTGGCACCGCCCTATAACAAATTCGTAAAATGGCTGGCCAAATCTGTTGTCAAATATATGAGTTGATAGGCAGATTGGCTTACTGTTTTTTAGTGCCGAGAGTAGCTACAATAACTTGTTGGCCAACTAAATTCATGCGGTCGGCGGTCGGGTTTATTTTGCGATGACTATTATAAGCGATGTGAATACCAATGACAGCGAGTATAAAGCACTGCTAGCAGAAGTTATTCGTTTGCTTGAATCCGGTGAGCACAAAGCAGCGTTGGAACATCTGCACCACCTGTGTCCGACAAAAATGAATGGCGATGGAAACGCATTGCTTGGACTGGTTTATTTTCGCAACGAGGCCTACGAAATGGCCGCAAAATACTACGAAGCAGCACTTAAAACACAACCCGGCAGCGATGAATGGCGCGACATGCTGGCACGCGCACGGGCGAATATGGTTGCTGAAATCCAGCGCCCCGTTCCCCCAGTTCATTTTTTTGAACGCGACACACTGCTGGCTCCGGCAATCATTACCCAAAAAAAACTGCCTGAACCAATACAACCAGGTATCACGCCAGCTATCCTCAAGCGAATAAGATATATACTTGGCAATAGCATAGGCATTCTTGCAACAGGCATAATGAACGGTATGACGCTGTTATGGGGCACCCTTGCAGGCTATCGCGACAGAATTTGGACTAACTGGTATCGGCGGGGTATTTTTCTGGGAATTTTGACGCTTGCCTACATGCGCGAATGTCTCAATAAAAACAATCTCAAAACAACCTATCCTGCCGACAAACTTGTCGGTTTCCAGCCGAAGCATCAGAAACCGCCCGACGGTGTAACACACTTTCGGACGGCCGATGGCACCTGGAACAATCTTGCAGATCCCAAAGAAGGCGCGGCCGGAACACGATTTCATCGCAATGTTGCAAACTCAGCGATCCTTCCCGAAAGTGGCGACAGATTGATGACTCCGAATCCTCGTGAGATCAGCAGGCTTTTACTGACACGCAGCGAGTCAATGAAGGAAATTCCTTTCTTGAATCTGCTGGCGGCCGCTTGGATTCAATTTCAAAATCATGACTGGATCAGCCACGGTGAAAACGTATTCTGGGAATATCACAAAATCCCACTTTCTGAGCACGATCCTGCGCGAACCAAATACCGGCAGACATACATGTATGTTCCCAAGACACAGCCCGATCCTACTCACACGGCTGGCAAAGAACAAACGCCCATTACCTTTATCAACGAGGTCACGCATTGGTGGGATGGTTCGCAAATCTATGGCAGCGACCAGAAAACAGCCGATTTTCTTAGAAGCGGCATGAATGGCAAGCTGCGCATAAACAAAGACGGAACGCTACCGGTTAATAACAATGGTATCGAAGAAACAGGTTTTACGCGGAACTGGTGGGTTGGCCTCGCAATGTTACACAATCTGTTTGTACTCGAACATAACGCTATTTGCGATCATCTTAAATCAGCATATCCCAAATGGAGTGACGACCGTTTATACAATGTGGCACGCCTGATCAATGCCGCGGTTATTGCAAAAATTCATTCTGTGGAATGGACGCCGGCTATTTTACCGAATCGCTGCCTCGATATTGCACTCAACGCGAACTGGTTTGGTATTTTAACCAATCTTTTCCGATCCGAACGGAACCGCAAGACCGTCGCCGATATAAACGTCCGAAACCCAGAATTGGGCGGCGTTGTTGGCAATCCCATAGATAAACACAATTCTCCTTACGGACTCACCGAGGAATTTGTTGAAGTCTATCGCATGCACTCGTTATTACCTGAATCTCTCACGCTGCGCACCATAAGCAACGAGAGGCCTATCGAAACAATACCAATTGCCGAAACCCGGCAAGCAGGCTCATCCAAAATCACTCAACGCATTGCATTGGCAGATTTGTTTTATTCGTTTGGTAAAATGCATCCCGGACAGCTGGTACTCAACAACTATCCGAAATTCATGCAGGAAATGAGTATCCCGGGTAATCCGCTTTTTGATCTCGGGGCTGTTGATCTGCTGCGCGCCCGCGAACGTGGCGTTCCCCGTTATAATGAATTTCGCCGTCAACTCGGATTGAGTCCAATTAACACATTTGAAGACTTGACCGACAACAAGGAGCATGTCCGTACTATCTGCAGTTTGTACGGCAACGATGTAGAGCTGCTGGATCTGATGATAGGCACTTTAGCTGAAGGTCACCGCCCAACCGGTTTCGGATTCGGCGAAACCATGTTTCAAATTTTTATGCTCAACGCAACTCGACGCCTGCAAGCGGATCGCTTCTACACCGACGACTACAATCCACGGGTGTACACGCAGGAAGGGCTATTGTGGATTGATACAACTGATTTTAAAACTGTATTGTTGCGCCACTATCCTGAACTTGGCCAGACCGGACTGGCGAATATCAATAATGCGTTTGAGCCCTGGGATACGGAAATACCGCTTGATCCGGAACGGCATCCGCTACACAGCTTATCCTAGGACAGGATTTTAAGGTATCTGAACCACTGTAATCTACTGGTCCACGTTCAAGCAGATCCGCGTTACAGGCAATATGATTTGAAATAGCGAAAAATAAAGTAAACACGGCATGAAATCTGCAGCTATTCATCATGTATAACAGAATGTGTCAGTACTAACTCTGATTCCCTGTTTTTGATCAAGCCAGCAAGAGACAAGACAACCCTATTACTCGGTCAAACTCTTAACAGTCCATAACAGGATGCGGTGATCATTTAACCTATTCCAGTATCTCAATATGCTGGCGTGTAGTCCCTCGCTCACCTAAACGAATCATGAGACAAACAAAAGATTTGGCAAATCCCGGACG
This sequence comes from Nitrosomonas marina, assembly GCF_900110145.1. Lineage (GTDB taxonomy): Bacteria > Pseudomonadota > Gammaproteobacteria > Burkholderiales > Nitrosomonadaceae > Nitrosomonas > Nitrosomonas marina. Next base: position 270,099 of record NZ_FOCP01000001.1, read on the forward strand.
GGATATCACTTCTGAAAACATGGCGACAAGCTGATCTTTTTTCAAGATTTCCTGTGCACGCAGTTCTTCTGATAAAGGCGCCAGCGATTCTGCAAATGACCAGGCAGCTTCCCGCGCTTTTTCCATGCTGAAATTGATAACGATATCGTCCGCTTCTGCAACAAAATTATTAAAGAATCGGAGCAATGGCCAGATACCCGCTAATTTCTGCTGCACTCCCTCTACCTGACTGGCCAATACCACATTAATTTTATCAAAATCATTCTTCATATCCGGTAATTCACTGGCTGGAACAGTATCAACAACGGCGATTCCCAGATCTAAATTAATATGTGCATTCATCCCCAATAATAAATGCTGCAATACAAGAGGACGCCAGTGTTGGGTCTCTTGAAATGCAGCCAACCAAGACTGGGTTGGCTGTTGACCTGTTAAATATTGAAAGCATGCATGAATATAACGATTTGCAAATATGACAGTCAGCCGGGTAATACGCAAATTGTTTTCAAACATATTCTGCTCGATGCTTATTTTTGTTTGCTCCAGAATCTGACGATATAGCGCCGCAAAATATCCGATACGTGAATTATTTTGTTTTGCCCAGCTAATGATATGGTTTATCTGTTCGATCGCACCATTTATCGATGATGCTGGTTTCGAGATTGAATCTGGAAATGCTGTAGTAACCATAGCATTAAATCTATTTGACAGACAGATAGAAAAATAAAGCGCATTCACATCATACTGAAAAAATTTTTATTAGCAAATGCTGAAATGCTGGTGTGAATCCGACTACCTGTACACTGAAATGGCGCAGAAATCACTTTCAGTCATTTATATCGAAGTTTCGCTGGCCAAGCCCAATTCAAACAGGATGTTGACAGAATTATCGCAACAAAATGAGCATCAGTTTCAAATTGGATTGTAAAGTGAAAGAAACCGCTCTAGCGCAAAACTGAAAAGTGTTTGCCTCGTGTAATGTATTAGGCGCCAGACAGAGAACCCGAGATTTGGCTTTTCCAGGAAGGGACTGGTTCAATTGACCATGAAAATGATTTTGTATCCAACGTGTTTGGCCGTTAGATCAGTCGCGGACAACAAGCATGGTTAGGAAAGCACATCTATTGTCGAGAACACGTCGCCGGGAGTTATGGAGATTGCAGTTCGAGCAATTACTATCAGTTACAACCGTTACCAGAGAATGAGTTGATATTGATGCGGCTGATTTACAAAATTCATCTGGAAAGACCGCAATCTGATTCCTGGCGTATTGTATTGTTTAACATGGCAATTACATAGTTAAAAATATGTCCCCAGGAAATTTATTCTGCAACTGGTAATGTTTCTTGTACCTTTTTTATGGATTGTGCTAAAGTCCTTATCATAGTTATTGTTAAAAAATAGGTGGATGCTGTTATTCATAAAATCATCGCATAAATAAAAAATAAAAGCTTTTGAGCTGTTCAGGCGTTTTGTTCTCTTGGAATTAATAATTTTTGAGTGGATTTTCAAATCTTTTAAGGAGTAACGAAAATGAATAATACGGTAAAAACCTGGTTGGGCAAATCGCGTGAGGAGCTTGATGAAATCTATCGTAATGCCGAACCGGGCGACATTCCGAGTGGCGATACGCATGGCACTGCCATATTAGCCGGTTCTATATTTTCAAAAATCGTCGCTGCTTTTGCTCGTCTGTTTGCATGGCAGGGCAAAGTGTTCGATCTTTTCTGTCCCGAAGCGCAGGCTGGCCTGCTTGTCAATAAAATAACACCATTCAGCCTGTCATTCATTGTTGCAAAAGTGTATCGTGATAAAAGCTGGCTGGATGGCAAAGATACCATTGTTATAGATTATTCCAAAACTTCATTTGTTGCCAAAGCAATCCGCGACGAAATTCGTGAAATAGAGCCTGGTGTCTATCTAGGCAAAGTATGGTGGGGAAAATGGCGGGTTCTTGATTTTGCCCTGACCCGCGATAACGTCGATTAGAGATTATGTTCAAACAACGCCCAGCTTGAGACAAAATCATGACACCTCAATCCACTTTTATGATTACCGCGACGGTGCGCGTTGGAGAGCTTAAAAATTTACGCGCATTGTTAGCATCATTAAACCAGGAAGAAATACCTGGCCACGCCAATCCTGAAAACGATCTGATACCATTTGGCAAATTTGACCGCCTGCATTTTGCGCGCTTTGTCATTATAGAAGCAAAAACGGCACACGAAATCACTGCATTTGGTGTCAACCCGAGACCATGGCGCCCCACCCTTGCTTTTCTTGGAGACATAGACGGCGACCGGGTATCATTTCTGACTCAACTAGCTGAACATGCCGCATCCGGCCTGAAACAAATATTTTCATATTGTGAAGATTTTTCCGAAGAAGATTCTGACTTGTTGGAATGGATGAAACGCCATAATGTCAACCAACAGGCAAACTACGTCAACTGGATTGGTCGAACAGTCAAACAAATTCATGAAGAAGCCGCGCTACATCAGAGTTTGTCAGCTTATTTACAACAAATCGTCGATGAAGTCGGACGGGAGAACATTCGGCAGCTACGACAAAAACTGCTGTCTTATGTTGAAATGGAAAAGCATAAGGGCAGGTTGACCCTCACACCCCCAGAACCAACACCTGCCGGGTGGAAAACTAAAAATTTAGCGCATAAGTTTGGCGTTCCACTGATACTGCTGCTCGTATCACCAATTTTCCTGATTATTGCGCCTTTTTTTGCGATACGGTTACGAATGCTGGAGCGTTCGGATCCAGAGCTTTTTATAAGAACCAGTCGCGAACACATCAAGACCCTGACAGTTCAGGAGGATTGGGATGTAAGCAATCAATACAGTGTTTTCGGCGATGTGAAGCCTGGCCTTTTCCGTTTGCTAACCTTCAAATTCATCGTTTTCCTGACAGACTACATCGCGAAGCATATTTATAACCGTGGTTATCTCACGCGCATTAAAACCATTCATTTTGCACGCTGGGTATTTGTGGATAACAACCATCGTGTCTTTTTCGCCAGTAATTATGACGGCAGCCATGAGAGCTACATGGACGATTTTATTAACAAAGTCGGCTGGGGCCTGAATCTATTGTTCAGCAATGGTGTCGGTTATCCGACAACCACATGGTTAATAAAAGACGGTGCGCAACGGGAACATCCGTTCAAATACACACAACGGCGACATCAATTACCTACCGAAGTCTGGTATAAGGCTTATTCGGGGTTAACTGCCGTAGATCTGGCGCGTAATAGTCGAATACGGCAAGGAGTAGAAAACCGGCAATGGAATGATGCTGAACTCCGCGAATGGTTGAGCTTGATTTGAGCAGGAGCGTGAAATGAATAAAACAAGCAACTTTGAATTTGATGACTTACAGGGACTGCTGCGCTTCGGCCATGGAAAGTTAACCGATACTTGTTTTATGCTGCTGAATATTGCAGACGTAAATGCTGCCAAACAGTGGTTAAGTGCTGCACCGATCACTAATGCCAGTACCACTGACGCTTTACCGGATAACGCTTTGCAAATTGCCTTTTCCGTCGAAGGACTCCGTATGCTGAAACTCAAGGAATCCGTAATAGAGGGATTCTCGGACGAGTTTATTGTCGGCATGACAGGTGATGAAAGCCGCTCACGTCGACTCGGGGATGTAGGCGACAACACACCGTCCAAGTGGGAATGGGGAGGCAGTGAAACTGCTGTTCCGCATGTTTTATTACTGCTTTATGCCAGACAGGGCGAACTGGATCACTGGCGGACAACGGTCGAAGGAGAACATTTCGCAACGGCATTTCATTTACTGAGCCAACTGCCGACCCAGTCTATTAATGAAATTGAACCGTTTGGATTTGTGGATGGCATCAGTCAGCCTACCATTGACTGGATGCAGAAACAAAGCACGGATATTCATGAGCGTGACCGCTATTCCAATTTGCTGGCGCCAGGCGAAATGGTATTGGGCTATCCGAATGAATATGGATACTACACGCCCCGACCGCTTATTGATCCACAAGAAGACAGACTTGCAGCGGAACTGCCTGACGCCGAAGACGAACCGCGACTTAAAGACCTTGGCCGCAATGGGACTTATCTGGTAATACGGCAGCTAAGCCAGGATGTCCCGGGCTTCTGGCAATTTCTTGACAAAGAAGCGGCATCCGATGCTGACCGGCGCGAACAAATTGCTGCCGCCATGGTGGGCAGAAAGCGCAACGGGACACCATTGATCGAACAACACATCCCCGGCGTCGCAGCTGAAGATCATGGCAATAATTTTACCTTCGATCTCGATCCGAAAGGAAATCATTGTCCGATTGGCGCACATATCCGCAGGGCAAATCCGCGTACAGGCGATTTTCCGCCAGGTGTAACCGGGTTATTCAGTCGCCTGCTCAAGATACTCGGTTTTGCGCAGGCGCCGGAAGAGGACTTGATCGCATCCTCCCGCTTTCACCGTTTGTTACGCCGGGGACGCAGTTATGGTCCTGTATTATCGCCGAAGGACGCTGTAAAGCCTGATGCACCTGCCGGCGATCGCGGCATACAGTTTATTTGTCTGGTCGCCAACATATCCAGGCAATTTGAGTTTGTTCAGAATGCCTGGATGGTCAATAGTAAGTTTGGCGGCGTTCAGAATGAAAGAGGGCCATTGGTAGGGCACCGTAAGCCACTAATTGACGGTCAATCCACTGATCATTTCAATCGTCCCGATGCAGCAGGAACGATGAGAACAGTTTGTCATTTGCCGCAATTTGTAACGGTACGCGGCGGTGGTTATTTTTTTATGCCGGGGCTACGCGCTTTGAAATACATTGCCGCCACACCCGCTAACGGGAGAGATAGCGCATCATGATGGACAGAAACCCTATCGTAAGCCGTATACTTATGGCCATTCATAATTTTCTGATTATTTTGTTACGTATAGAGCGTCGGCTTGAGCCCTGGTTTCGTCAACAATGGGATTTTCTTTTCCGTGAACCGTCAGCCCGGTTTATCCAGTACTTAAAGAACCGGCGTCGCAAAAATCTGGGTTTAAAAATTGCTGAAGAAAGAACCGACCCTGACGAGGAAGAGAGTCTGAATCAGATTATCGATCTCATGTCCGATCAAATGCGCGGGCGTTTTAAACCTGGCGGGTATGAACGCGGTGGCAATACTAAAACGCATGGAATTGTTCGCGCGACAGTCACCATACGTGATGACCTGCCTGAACATTGCCGCAAAGGAATTTTTGCAGAACCGTGCAGTTACCCTGCGTATGTGCGTTATTCCGGGCCCGGGCCGAACGTACCTGCAGACATAAACGATGTCGGTTTTATGAGCATGGCGGTAAAACTTATGGGGGTCCCTGGCGAAAAGCTTATGGATGAAGAAAAATTCACACAGGACCTAATCACCACCAGCGGCGGTGCCACATTTGTCACACCCAACACAAGGGAAAATGTCAAACTGCAGTACTGGAGCCTCAGGGACATGACATTGTATTATTTTCTCAATCCGATGGACTCCCATTTTCTCGATTTTTTCATGCAAAGCCTGTGGAATGAAACTCAATACAACCCACTGGGACAGCGGTACTGGAGTTGCACGCCGTATTTGCTGGGTGAAGGACAGGCCATGATGTACACATTCATCCCCAAAACAAAAGACGTTGAACGACACATTCCGGGCCTTCCCTTCGGTGAAGTTCCATTCAATTATCTGCGGGATAACATGGTAAAAACACTAGCTGAAAAGGATGTCGAATTTGATTTGATGATTCAGCTGCAGACTGATCCGCATTTAATGCCGATCGAAGATGGGTCGATTCGCTGGCCGGAAAAATTATCACCTTTTATTCCTGCTGCAACAGTACATATTCCAAAACAGAAATTTGATTCTGAAGCGCAGTTTGAATTTGCCAAGCGTCTGAAAATGAACCCATGGCATTGTTTGCCCGAACATCGGCCTTTAGGCAATCTAAATCGTGCACGATTCAGAATGTATTATGAATTGTCCCGGTTTCGCCAGGAAATGAATGAAACGACCCATCTGGAACCTACCGGAGATGAAGTATTTGATTAATTCTGAGCAATACAAACAGCTTTCAGGCACATAAACACTATTAACAGCGTTTTATCAAGGTGATATATACAGATTTTTATTAATTTCTTTTTGAGCAATTCGTTTTTTAACAAACTATTTAGCAACCAGGAAGTTGGCATACGTTACAAAAGAAGAGTAATCCGATGCACTGGATGATCAGCAATAATCCGGCACCAGCATATTTGATCAGAGAATAGCTGCTGCTGTTTTTCTGCTTACGCGGACAAATTAAAGCATTATTTCCAGAAACAACGGGAGGATATCATGAAACTTGGTTTAGCTCTCTCTGGTGGCGGATTCCGTGCCGCTTTTTTTCATATTGGTGTCCTGGCCCGCATGGCAGAAATCGGCAAACTCAGGCAAGTTGAAGTCATTTCTACGGTTTCAGGCGGTTCGATTGTAGGCGCCATGTACTACATCAAACTGAAAAAATTATTTGAAACGAACATATCACCTTCAAACGAACAGCTGGTTCAGCTGGTTCAGGAGCTGGAAATCGAATTTCTTGAAGGCGTACAAAAAAATATCCGTATGCGGACATTCCTGAATCCGCTCAAAAATCTCAAAATGTCTCTTGCCAGCTATTCGAGGAGCGATCGCTTAGCTGAACTTTATGACAAATTTTTTTACCGCCCGGTACTCAACCCTGTCAGCAGTGAAATGATAAAAATGCGCGACCTGAAGATTAATCCCGGCGGCAGGCCAGCGCATCCCGATGAATTCAATAAAACTTCCCACCAGCATTTCGCTTCCCAGCTGCCCATTTTAAACACACTTATTGAAAACGACGCATGCAAACTACCCATAATTCTGATCAATGCCACTTCATTAAATAGCGGACATAACTGGCGCTTTGAAGCATCTCGGATGGGCGAACCCGATGCAGCAGTATCGAAATCATTATCAAAAATTGACAAAAACTGCCGATTCAACAGGCCAAAAACGTACGAAGACATGCCTGAAAGACCCAGAGAAACCAAGCTGGGACATGCAGTCGCTGCCTCTGCTTGCGTGCCGGCCTTGTTTCATCCTTTGTCTGTTAGTGAACTGTATCAGGAGGATTGTCGCATCCAGCTTGTTGATGGCGGAGTACACGATAATCAGGGTATCCAAGCGCTTATCGACAGGCAATGTGACGAAATGATAGTCAGCGATGCATCTGGTCACATGAGTGATGAAACAGCACCATCTACCCAGATACATCAGGTATTAATGCGGAGCAATAAGATCCTGATGGACAGGGTACGGGAAGAGGAACTAAAAAGTATTCTTGATGATAATGACATTAATGTAACCTTTATGCATTTGCGTCAGGGCCTGACTAAAAAAACTTTTGCATACATCAACGAACCCAATCCGATAACATCTGAACCGAGCCAGACTCTCTGTTTCGGCGTTCATCCGGAGATTCAGGATGCAATTTCTCATATCCGCACCGACCTGGATTCATTTTCAGACATTGAAGCGGACACACTGATGGCTGACGGGTATTTAATGAGCAAGCATCAGTTTGAGGAACAGCAGACAAAGTGTCAGGGTCATTGGCGTTTCTCGTATCTGTTTGAGCTAATAACCAGTAACAATAATCCTAATCTAATCAAGCATCTAAAAACTTCAAGCAAGCAATTCCTGAAGGTGTTCTTTTTGAAACCGGTGATAAGTATTATTTTGTTCCTGTTGCTTGCAGCTATCATCGGTGGCGCTATCTGGTGGTCGTTCGGCGACCAGATACAAGCCTACCTGGATCAGCCACTGAACATAGAAACAAGGTATGACTTATTCATTTATATTGCTGTGGCCGCTCTCTTCATGATTTTATCGTTTCTGTTTGCTCGATTGAAAGTGCTGTATTCCCTGCACAAATCGATACGGCAGCCGGCCACCTTTATCTGGCGGTTTCTTGCACACGCACTACTTCCTGCATTGGGGTCGATATTCATCAAGCTGCACCTGGTAACATTTGACAAAGTCTTTTTGAAAGCAGGAAAACGGGAAAAGTTTATCAAACAGCGCAAGGACTAGAAATCCTATTTAAGGCAAGGATGAACAGGGAGTATTGAAAATGATTATCATAAGCTCACGAGAAAATTTTGTTGATCCGGACAGAATTTCCACTAAAGGCCACATAATCCGGGAAATAGACCTTAACTAAGACAAAATGCTGCGTGACAATATTCTGCTTCCTGATTTACTAAAAGAATTAAAGAGCAAAAATGTATTGATGTTGATACACGGATATAATAATGAGCAGTTTGAAGTTTACGATGCATATCAAATTATAGAAAACCGGATTAACAAAATAATCCCCGGTATCTATGATTAAGTGATTGGTTATTCCTGACCGGGCGATCAGTTGCTGGAATGGTGGCAGGTAAAAACAAGATCCAACTACTCCATTGCGCGTGTTTTTCGTTTTCCAACCGAAGCACTGGCAGGAACAGTCAACAGTCTGGACATGATGACACACAGCCTGGGGGGAAGAGTAGGTTTAAAAGCATTAAAAGAATGCTCTGGCCAGCGCGTGATCAGAAATTATTACTGCACTGCGGCCGCGGTTGATAATGAAAACCTTGAGCCAGGTGAAGAATTTTTTGAGTCCGCTCAGTCGTGAGCCCGATTATTTGTGTTTCACTCCGCCCGCGATAACGTTCTTAAAAGAATTTACAGCGCAACTGAATGGGATATGGCGTTAGTTAGGGCTTTATGGCCCGGAAAACAAATACTACATATCCAATAATGCCAGGACAATATTCGTAGCAAATTGTAAAAAAATTATTCAATATCATGGGGGCTATAAAAGATCAGATAAACTGTTTCAGTTCATGGGCGAATACCATAATAAAAATCCGCTAAAATTTAAAATTTTATGAATCGCAGCCCTGATCCTTTGTTAGAAAAACCTAACTGATCGCAAAATTATGTAACAGAGCGATACCCTTATATGTAACTAACGGTAGCAAAACCTGCGCTTGTCGCATACACGCCCCATTTCTTAGTCGAAAAATCAACACTGACAAATTGAGGATATATGTTCATATTGCGTCAACTGCCTGCAGGCAAATATTATTTACCTGTCCTATGGTAAACTGTGTTTTCGTGATCCATAACTGAGAAATTACCCTGCGCTGCACAAAAAAAATCGCACTGTTACTGTGGTGCGGGCTCTGATTAAACCATGTACCTATTACAAGACTCTCGCAACAATAACAGGATAATTTGCCTTGCTGATTTAACAAAATGGTTAAAACCTTAACCTCGATTGATCGCTATCAAAGAGAACAAACAGCATTCAAGATAAAAGAAACTAACTGCTATGTTTTTAGTCCTGATAGTTGTGTCCACGCGCTGATGTTTTCGTCTATGCAAATAGGACAATACATAAATTTACGCATATCTAGAACAAACCAGGAAATTTGTTAATAATGGGCTGGGTGAAGAGTACAGTTGGCAATCTGCTTGCAAATTACCTGACGAAGCCACTCAAAAAAACAACGCACATCGCACCGATCAACCAGGAAATGTTGCGGGCGACACTGCAACCGGGTGATGTGTTGCTTGTCGACGGTAATACACGTCTGAGCGTACCAATTAAATACTTAACACAATCCACTTGGTCTCATGCTGCAATGTATGTCGGCGAGGATGCGCTGCCCGCACGTGAGTCCTGGCAGATGCCACTGGTCCTGGTCGAGGCAGATCTGAAATACGGTGTACATGCCATTACGCTGGCGCATTACGCACATCTAAATACACGTATTTGCCGCCCAGTCGCTTTACTGGAAGAAGATCGCAAACGCGTAGTCGATTTTGTCGTTGGACGCATCGGCCATCATTACGATTTAAAAAATATTTTTGATCTCGCTCGTTACCTGTTTCCGTTCGCACCGGTTCCGACCAGGTTGAGGCGACGATTGTTGGCTCTTGGCAGCGGTGATCCGACTCGGGCGATCTGTTCGACACTCATCGCACAGGCGTTTTATTCCGTGTCGTACCCCATACTGCCAGACATCAAACGCGAATGGATGGAGGATCCAGAGTCCGCTGACAGCTATGCCGAAATATATCATATTCGACATCACAGCCTGTATACGCCTCGAGATTTCGACATCTCACCTTTTTTCGATATCATAAAACCATCGATTGTAAATGGCTTCGATTATCGTTCAATCAATTTGAAAACAAGCCACAGAACACCCCAGAAAATAGCGGAAATTTCACCAGGCTCACAAAATCCTGCCTCTCAGCAAAAGCATTCCTCCTAATATGAGCGAAACTTCGACTGGACATGACCGATCCTATTTCAATTGAAATAAAACAGTCTAAACAAAACAAGATGTCATCATTACTTTTCCTGGTTAAGACAATCGCTGTCCAATGTACTGGTTTACGATTTAAGCGAAATTAATGAGTGGCTCACCCTATAAGGTGGAATGGAGTGAGTCGAGGCCAGCCAGATTTATAGCAGGCACATTAGTATCAGAAACCAATGCTGAAAACAGGATCATTCCTCAAACCCATTTGTAATCGGATACCGCCAAGTCGTACCAAAATCACATTGGGTGATACGAATACCAGGGGGCGACTGACGGCGTTTGTACTCATTGATCTTGATCAGATGAATGACGCGATGAACATCCGTTTCGCTAAAGCCTTTTTCAATAATTTCAGCTGACGACAAATTGTTTTCAATATACGCTTCCATAACCGCATCCAGTATTTCGTACGGGGGCAGACTGTCCTGATCAGTCTGGTTATGGCGCAGTTCTGCCGTCGGCTCACGTTTTATAATACGCTGCGGTATGATTTCGGCAATTTGATTACGATGTTTGCACAGCTGATAAACCATGGTTTTGCTGATATCTTTTAAAACTGAAAAACCACCAGCCATATCACCATATAAAGTACAGTAACCGACTGCAATTTCAGATTTATTACCCGTTGTCAGAACGATATAGCCGGTTTGATTTGACAATGCCATCAGCAATGTGCCGCGTATACGTGCCTGCAGATTTTCAGGGACTGTGCTGACGTAATTATTGCCCGGTGAAACCTGAAAATCATTTTTCAGTGTTAGTAAAAAATGATCGAGCAACGGCTTAATCAAACTCTGACTATGTTTGACACCCAATGTTTTAGTCATCGTTGCCGCATCCTCGAGGCTGAAGCTCGATGTATACTGGGTAGGCAGCATGACTGTCTGTACCCGTTCAGCGCCAAGCGCATCCACTGCAATCGCCAGCGTCAATGCTGAATCTATACCACCAGACAAACCAATGAGCACACCGGGAAAATTGTTCTTGTCAATATAGTCTCGCACCCCCACGCATAAAGCCTGATATATGCTGGCTACCGTCGACAGCTGGGGCTCGATATTACCATTCACCGGCTCACGGTTTTCGATTTCAACAAAACCCAATTCCTCATTGAATTCCGCGAACTGGTGCGTCAATATGCCTTGCCTGTTCATTACAAAAGACGCGCCATCAAACACCAGTTCATCCTGACCGCCCACTAAGTTTGCATGAACTACGGTGATACCTGTTTCGTTAATAAATTGTTGGGTAAGCTGGTAGCGGGAAACCTGCTTATCAATATGATACGCTGATGCACTCAGCACCAGCAAATGATCGACATCCGCATCAAACAATACGTTACCCTCTTGGGTATGAGCCTGCCAAAAATCTGCGCAGATCAGAATGCCAAATGTCTCTCCGGCCACTTCAAACCGGCAAGGTTCCGAACCTTTGTCGAAATAATAATACTCGTTGAAGAATGGAGCCCGGTTCAGAACACGCTTATGATGGAATGCTATAACTTCACCATCCTGTATGACTGATGCCGCATTGTAAAGCTTGCCATTTCTGAAATCCGGATGACCGACAACCGCTATGATCCCTGAAATTTTCTGAATCAGATCGGTCAATGCGTTGGCACAATGCTCATAAAAAGCCTCTCGCAACAACAAATCAACTGGTGGATAACCGGACAATGCCAGTTCCGGCGTTACAATCAAATCGGCGCCGGCATTTTTTGCATTCTCTGCTGCAGTAACAATTTTTGCGGCATTACCGACAATATCACCGACAACAAGGTTGAGTTGAGCTATGGCAATTTTCATGTAAGAACAAACTCACCTGAACCAGCTAAAAAGGCAGCGAAACATCCGGCATAATCCGATGGATGTTGTCACGAAAATCCTGTTGAATGCGTTCAAGCGCCGTTGTATTCTCTGCTTCAAAGCGCAGCACAATAACAGGTGTTGTATTCGATGCGCGCGCCAGTCCGAATCCATCTTCATATTCAACCCGCAATCCGTCAATAGTTATAACCTGCCTTGCGCCGCTGAAGCGCGCATCTTGCTGAAGCGCCGCAATCATGGCCTGATTTTCTCCTTCCTGGACCCTGATCTGCAACTCCGGTGTATTGACTGAATCGGGAAGGCTGTTTAAAACACCATCGATATCGCCAGTGTGACTAAGTAGCTCCAGCAGCCGTGCACCGGCATATAAGCCATCATCAAAGCCGTACCAGCGCTCTTTGATAAAAAAATGCCCGCTCATTTCACCCGCCAGCAATGCGTTAGTTTCCCTTAACTTGGCCTTGATAAAGGAGTGACCTGTCTTCCACATTATGGGTACGCCGCCATGCTTTTCGATCCATGGCGCTAGATTGCGCGTACATTTGACATCAAAAATTATCTGACCACCCGGATTTCTGGACAACACATCAGCAGCAAACAGCATGAGCTGACGATCCGGATAAATAATATTGCCTTTTTTGGTCACGACCCCCAGGCGGTCACCATCGCCGTCAAAAGCAATCCCGATTTCAGCGTCGGTGGTTGCGAGCGCATGGATTACATCGCGCAGATTGTCAGGCATCGATGGATCGGGGTGATGATTGGGAAACGCCCCATCGACATCACAAAACAATTCAATCACATCGCAGCCCAGTTTTCGGTAAAGTGCTGGCGCAAATGCTCCTGTAACGCCATTACCACAATCAACAACAATTTTCATCGGGCGATCAAGCTTAACATCACCGACTATTCTCTGAATGTAGTCTTCCCCGACATCACGTTTGGCATAATTGCCATTGCCATGCGCAAGATCCTGGTTGTCAATGCGTAAACGTAGCGCCTGTATGGAATCTGCCGCCAATGTTTCGCCTCCCAGAACGATTTTGAAACCGTTGTACTCCGGTGGATTATGACTACCGGTCACCATGACGCCGGAAAAGTTACAATGTTCAAATGCTGCGAAATATAGCATTGGCGTTGCCACCATGCCCACATCCAACACATCAACACCGCTTTTAAGAATACCTTTTATCAGTACTTCAGCAAGTGAAGGCCCTGACAACCGGCCATCCCGTCCTACAGCAACTGAAGCAACGTGACGAGCACGCGCTTCGGAACCGATTGCGTGTCCTATGGCTTCAACATGGGCAGCGGTCAGGTTTTGATCAACAATACCCCGGATATCGTAGGCCTTGAATATCTCATGTGGAACAGATTGCTTTGCCTCGTTCATAATACCCAGCGCCAGTTATTCATTAAAAAAATAAAAGCATGTCAATGGTGTCCTGCAAGCGCACCGCCTTTGAGCGTATAGTGCGTACCGCAATAAGGGCACAAAGCTTCGCCTGTTTTTTCTATTGGCAGATAAACCCGTGGATGCGTATTCCATAGTTGCATCTCGGGAGTCGGACAATGCAGCGGCAACTCATCGACCGTAATTTCAATTTCTCTATTTTTATTGTCTGTTTGCTGATTCATAATTAATACATTCCCATTAAGCTTAATCAACTAATGTAAGCCAATCACTGTGATTGGTGTTTTTACCCTTGACACAATCGAAAAACAGGCTTTGCAGCTGCGTTGTTAGCGGACCGCGTTTGCCGCCACCGATAATACGGTTATCCAATTCACAAATAGGCGTGATTTCTGCAGCTGTACCGGTAAAAAATGCCTCATCGGCGCAATAGACTTCATCGCGTGTAATGCGTTTTTCCGTAACAGGAATACCCAGTTCCAGCGCCAGCTCGATGACAGAGGCGCGTGTAATTCCCTCGAGACAGGATGTCAAATCAGGTGTATAGAGCGTGCCATGCTTAACGATAAAAATATTTTCGCCAGACCCTTCAGCAACGTAGCCTTCCGAATCAAGCAACAGTGCTTCATTATAACCGCATAACGCGACTTCCTGATGAGCGAGTATAGAGTTGGCGTAGGTTGTTACCGATTTTGCACGACACATGTTGATGTTGACATGATGACGGGTAAATGAAGACGTTTTCACACGTATCCCTGTTTCCAGGCTGTCAGCACCCAGATAAGTGCCCCATGACCATGCCGCAACAGCAACATGGACCGATAATGTTCTCGCAGAAAGCCCCATTGCTTCGGAACCGTAAAACACGATCGGACGAATATAACCTGATGTTAGATTATTCTGTTTGACAACATCACATTGCGCCTGCATGACTGTCGCCTTGTCGTACGGCATTTTCATCATAAAAATATGCGCTGAGTTAAAAAGCCGATCGGTATGTTCTCTTAACCGAAATATAGCCGCCCCCTGCGCCGTCTCATAAGCGCGCAACCCCTCAAATACACCCATTCCATAGTGAAGCGTATGTGTCAGCACATGCGTATTGGCGTCCCGCCAGGGAACCATTTCGCCATCGTACCAGATAACGCCGTCACGATCAGCCATTGACATCCAGAAACTCCCGAAAAAAGACCTGTTGAAAATCGTATTCTAACTGATTTTTCCTGCCACGTTGAAAGCTCTCTGCCAAACTCAGCATACAAAAAAAGCGACCAACGATTTTTCAACAACGTGTGGAAACGCCCAGCAACTATATCTTTCGACTGTCGTATGCCCAGTTCAACAGTGCCTGCCTCTGTTTGCGGCGACATTGCAGGTCACCTTTCAGACAATTTTTCCTGATTTGCGCAACATGCCGCTTCATTGCTTTCCACCGTTTGATCTGGCGGACATCGTCTGAACATCTGCGTCCAATATAATAGCGACAATACCATTGGAACCAGCCCCTCGGATCATCCGCGTGAATCCAGCCTTTCTCACGCCAGACTGCCAGTGATTGAGAGGCATTGACACCAAAAAAATTCAGTTCCGGCGCATGTTGTTCATGGCACAGCCGAGCATTGACAAACCAGTCGACTGGAAATTCATCAACACAATCTGTCATGTACTTGCCGCCGAACACTCCCATTTGCAGCATTTGCCTGGGTGTCAGTTCAGGTTTGAATTCTGGATGAAAACGCTCTCCGAGCGGCTCAGTCAGAAAGTACGTAAACTGCTGCTGCATCAAATCATTAACAACTACTTTGCGTTTTTTCATGCCGTTTCGACTGGATTCCACATATCGCCTGTAATCGATGCACTGATTCAGTTAGCAGGAAAATCAGTGAACCGTCGGCCCTGCATCGCGAAAAATGGCATCGATAGCCAGCGCATCGAAACGGTACTCACGATTACAGATGTCGTCATGGACAATAACCTCGCCGCGTTCGCGCAAAATAGCATTCACCTCTTCACGCCCCAACGATTGCAGCATTTCACAGATTTTTGCAGTATTCTCCTGACAACCATAGCTGATCGACTGTGCTTCGAAGATACGTACGCTTTCTTCAAAAAACAGGCGTCTGAGTATTTCCTCAGCGGTATGTGCAAACAGCGTACCATCATTGGCTGTTGCTGCTAGCGTTTCTATACGCGTCCAGCCATCGGGATCTCGTTCGTCGGTCAACGGCATTTTCTGCAGTAGAATACCCAGAACGGAAGCATTAGACGTCGCCAAAAACAAACGCGATGACAACTGCTCGGACTGTCTGAAATAATGTTCGAAAATCTCGCCAATGGTATCACCATCCAGCGGCACGATACTCTGATAGGCTTCTCGCATTGAATCCTTGTCCAGCGTCAATACCAGCCGGCCGTGCCCCAGCAACTCCGGAACTGGCTGTACAGAAATTTTCTGGGCATATTTTGCCATACCTCTCAAATACAGGTTTTTGTCACAGTCAATTACCAACATTGAAACGGGGCCGTTGCCCTGTAGCTGAACGGTCAATCGCCCAGGTTGTTTGAGTTGATCGCTCAACAACAGCGTAACAGCACTCATTTCACCAAGCAATTGCATCACAGGTTCTGGATATTTCCGGTCTTGCACCATCTGTCGCCAGACACTGTCAAGATGCACGACAGCACCGCGAATATCCAGATCTTCCAGTAAAAAACGTTGTACATAGTTATTCATTAAATACTCAACCCCTTCTTTTTTGTATTGCAATCCATGCTTGCCCCAAAGCTACAGCACTGTCATCGGGTGGTATCCTCCGAGCTGTATAAATGGATAATACGTTGCCCGATGCGCTGTTTTTAAGTTTTTTTATCAGCTCCTGCAGCAAGACCCTATTATGAAAGCAGCCACCGCCCATGGCAACCCGGGTTATGCGGTAGCGCCGAACGGCCTGCAAAACCCATTCTGCCAGCCCGGTAGTTAATGTCGCATGAAATTGCGACGCTGCTCTGGCAACATTTCGTTTGACAGATTGATAACTCGCCAGATATGAAAGCAGTGGAAAAAAATCAAGCGTATTGTCTTCTGTGATCAGATAACCGTTTTTCAGCGCTTCTTCCGGACCGTATTGTTCAGCCAGCTGTTGCAAGGCAATCGCTGCCTGGGCTTCATGCGCTTGAACCATGTTCACTCCCAACAAGCCCGCCGCCGCATCGAACAGCCGACCCATACTGGTTGTCCGAGGACAATGAATATCTTTCTGCAGCATGGCGGCAACAGAAGGAGCAGCCAACTGCGCAGGAAAACGCTTTTCAATTTCACCGCCACGGCCTGCTCTTGCCAGCACAGCGGCTGCCATGCGCCAGGGCTCCTGCGCTGCCCGGTCTCCGCCGGGCAGCGGCAGTTCTGCCAGATGACCGATACGTTGGAAACCACTATCGTCTACGTACAGTAATTCGCCGCCCCAGGGCGACAGATCTGAACCCAGCCCGACACCATCCAGTGCCAGCCCCACTACCGGTTCTGTAACCCCATGCTCGGCGCACACGGCCGCGATATGTGCATGATGATGCTGTACAGCGATAACAGGTTTACATTGACTCGCCGCAAAGTTGCGTGCAAACATGGTACTGTAGAATTCAGGGTGCAGATCATGTGCAATTATTTCAGGCTCAATATCCAACTGCAGGCACATTTCTGCAACAACGGCATCCATTTTTTTTCTCGCTTCAACACTACTCAGATCACCGATAACAGCGGAAAGATAAGCTCGGTTTCCATGTGACAGGCAGACAGTATTTTTCAGCCACGCCCCGCAAGCCAGAACAGACGGGCCGCTGATCGGAAGATTCACGACTCGAACAGCTGACAGATCAATTTCAGTCACTGGAGTACTGCGACGAAACAATCGTTTTTTTCGCTTTTACAGCATAATGATGATTTCGTTTGATCCAATCGAACCATTCCGCCATCCCAGTCCTCAGGGTGGCTGATACCTGAATGATTTGCAGCGACGGGTTGACCCGGTGCGCATATTCGATTGCGCGACAAACATCAAATGACAGATAGGGCAGTAAATCGCATTTATTCAACAGCATTAAACCCGCTGCACGAAACATATCCGGATATTTGAGCGGTTTATCCTCGCCTTCAGTTACCGACAGAATTACCACCTTATGCACTTCACCCAGATCGAATCCAGCCGGACAGACCAGATTACCAACATTTTCGATAAAAAGTGCGCTGTTTTCCTGCAAATCGAGTCGCTGAATGGCATGCCCCACCATGTGTGCATCAAGGTGGCATCCCTTGCCGGTATTGATTTGCACCGCCTGTACACCGGTTGCACGAACACGCATTGCATCCTGATCGGTCTGCTGATCACCTTCTATAACCGCAATCGACAAGTCACTTTGCAGGGCCCTGATGGTCTCAACCAGCAGTGTGGTTTTGCCGGAACCGGGGCTCGACACAAGGTTCAACATCAAAATACCATGTTCCGCCAGAAATTGGCGGTTGGTTTGCGCGTACCTGTCATTTTTAGCCAGAACAGCCCGTTCGATTTTGACCCGGCGCGATTCGTTCGCATCAGATGCACTGTGTGCATGCATATGCGCACGCCTGCTCCCAGAATAGTCGTGATCATGTTGATGCACAATTGCCCCATCCACATGAACCTGATCCGATCCGCAACCGCATGTTGTACACATTGTCCGCTCCTACTCTACTTCCATTTCTGTAATCCGCATTTCATTGCCACGAATTACATCTGTTGCATAACAGCCGCAATTCGGACAGGCATCATACAGTGTACTGATTGACGCTTCGCAGCCACATTGCACGCAGCGGCCGCGACCGGGTATATCAATGATCTCCAGTGCCGCCTGTTGCGCGACAGTACCGTCAACAATCGTGGAAAAACAGAACCGCAATGCGTCTTTCTCCACGCATGACAGCTGCCCGATTTCAACCCATATCGTTTTTACCCGCGTAAACCCCTGTTCGGCCGCAGCCTCTTCGATTATCTGCAACATATTTTCGGCCAGCGACAGTTCATGCATTTTTCGTCTCTAACCCCATTCTACCCATATTACTCAACAGCGTAACACTGGCATGTTCGTTGTGGCATACAATGGCACTACATTGACAGCAATAACAGTGTTTCACGATCAATCAAACAGCATCCATGAGTGCTTATATCGCCGATCCATAAATCGTATCGCCAATTCGAGATTTTTTGCGGCCTTTTCGCTCAACCTGTCTCCCAAGGCAAAATTATAACCCCGAATTCGCAATAGGAATGCAGCCGGCGGATCGCGCCGATAAACCAGCTGGTAAACATACAGCAGTGCAGCCGGCGTTAATGCATGGCTGGTATAACTGTCATCCTTTTGTGCACAAATGGTTGAAAATTCGAATGGCTCAGCGCAGCTGACATCCGCATCAACAAAAATAATTTCATTCTGACCCTGCAGATCGGTCACATGCTCGACCTGTAACTGCATGTCACTGCGGCAGTTGACATTTTCATTATCAGCCAGGACGGTTTTTTCCACACAAAGCAAACCAAGTACATCGTCGCCCCGACCTGGATTGCCATAGCCAAAAATAAGCAGACGCTTCACAGTTTGAGAAGATAAAATCCGTTTGTTAGTATGTTACTTTGTTTTCTCATATTCTTGGAAATGATGCAACAACTGCTGATTACGCTTGGAATCATATTGTTAATTATCGGTGTGGCTTGGCCAGTATTGTCCAAACTGCCTTTCGGCCGTTTGCCGGGCGATATTTATATCGAGAAAGAAAACTTTACATTTTATTTCCCCTTGACAACCGGTCTGCTGATTTCAATCATCCTGTCCGTATTGTTATGGTTCTGGATGCGCAAATGATACCGGGCAAGCACATTTTATTTGCCGTTTCGGTTTTGTGTGTAGGGCGGTCATAAAATAATGCTGAAGCCTCTGATATAGGTAAAATCGACAACGGTGCATTCAAGCTATTGGATATTGCTGTCAATAGTGCGTAAACTGTTCGAATCAACAGATATTCTGGAGGCATGGGCTGCATCGGCCAATTGAACTGCCGCACACTCAGATAACGGCTTTCATTAATGATTCGTACTGCAAGCAGACAAATGACTGCCCTAGTGAACTGCATAATTTGAAAGGAGAAAATACAATGTCGACAGTTACTTTTGAAGTCAAAACATATGAGATCAAAATTGCCCGCGAACTCACCGCTATGTCGGGCGGAGTAACATCCAAATTTCCTGCATATATTTTATGCAGGGGCGATGACTATCACGTCGTAATTTATATTCTGAACGACAGCAGTCCGGTACCATCCAATACATTTATTCCGGAACGTAAACGCGGCACGATCTTTGCTCCGAAATGGCAATATGAATGGTTTGTCGATCTGTTACGGAACGAGAAACCGGTTTATTGCTATCTGAACAACCAGTCGCCAGACTGGAATGCGCTTTACACAGGCCAGGAACCCGTTGGTGAGCACGAAATGTAAATTGTAGTTTTCGACCGCGAATCTGTTCATGACAGATGGCCTTTTTTACAAGGTCATGATGACAGAACCCGACGACACTGCTGCTTAAACTCGGTACTAAAGCGGTAGCAGCAGCTTCTGCTCAAAACAATTATTTATCATTTTCCAAACTACAATCAGTTATGTGATAGTGCAGTTCTTGTCAGCAGAATTCAGTATTTTGATGTATTTCCCTAATGCTGTCATGTTGCACAAGAACTTAGTATCAATCAGCGGCTATCAAATCAACACGCCTTTTATAATGCACTTTATTGCATGTTGTACGCTGTCTTTAAAAGCGAGACGATTGTGAAATTGTTATTTTCCTGCGCAATGGATAACGCACTCTGGCCAAGCACATTCCGTGTATGAATGTTGGCCCCCTTCCCGAGTAGAATTTCAACGATAGCCGGCTGATTCTTCTGTACAGCAAACATAAGTGCGTTCGAGCCGTTCTGATCGCTAACGTTTATATCGACCGACTGATCGAGTAGATTAAAAACAATATCGTATTGCTCAAATACGATTGCGTTCATCAGTGCGGTTCGACCGATTCGATTCTGTTTATTAACATCGGCTCGTCGCTTCAGCATCAGCTTTACGGTATCCAGATGCCCGTAAGAAGCTGCTATCATCAATGCCGTGTCACCTAGAGAAGTATCCTGCGCGTCAACAGGCATGTTCGCATCCAGAAATAATCCAATCAGGTCTGTTTTACCATGCTCGGCCAGCAGAAAAAAATTAGTCAGATCGAAATCAATGCCTTTCTCATTTAGCTGATAGCGCGCATTTGCTCTTTTTCTAGCTGCAAGCTCCTGTTGATCGAGCGCACGAGCCATAGCAGCTTTCATAGCCTGTACCTGCTTGCGGACATCGGCCAGCAGGGTATCAACAGCATGATGGTCTGGATTGATCTGCTTCGCTTTGATCAGATTGGATTGCGCAGTTTTCCAGTGTGATTGCGAAATAGCCTGTTTTGCCCGGTGGATAAAATGATGTTGAATACGTTCAATTCCTTGTATGGCATCAATATTATTCGGCTGAATTTCAAGAATCTGTTGATACGTTGCAATCGCGTTATTGTCTTTCGGCAATGTCAAATGACTGTTCTGCTCCAGCGAGGCAGCCTGTGCAAGCAGCGTCTGTACTGTTTCATCAGAACGTTCAGCCCTCAGTGCATTGGGTTGATGCTGATATTTTTTTCCGCTCTCGTCAGCATCGACAACATTTAATGTCACGCCCGCCGCTGCATAATTGGTCGGGACTTTATGCTGATTTAGCGCATGATACCCATCCCGGGACAGTTCGTTAACAGGTACCCAGATTTCAGATTGCGCGTTTACAACGGCCTCATTCGACTGCTCGCCCGGCTGCGGCACAAAGAACTGTTGAAAAGCAATCACCGTAGTAATTGCTACAACTGCGGATACAGCACCTGGATATATAAATAAAAACCAGTTGCGGCTGCGTTTTGTGAAGTTCTCATGACGCTGGACGGATACAGGCACATACACCGGGTCCGGTTGCGGGTCAGGTTTGACAATCTCTTGAATATTGCCCTGCAAGAAGGAGCATTCATCATTTTCTTCGAGCAGGCTGAGTTCTGCGGCTTCAGCAATTTCCTGGTCTGTAACCGTCTGATGCTGCTTCCTGTCTGCCTGAAACAGCGCCATACCGCAAATCGTATTGATATACCCTGGAATTCCGTTTGCAAGCACTGCAACTGTACGAACTGCGCTCTCGGTAAAAATCGACTCGCCCGTATACTGTACAACGTAAAAACGATGATCAATATAATTCTTGACTTCAACGTCGCTGAAGGCATTCAGATAATGAATACCTTGAAACAAGTTTTTATCCAGTGTCCGCAGGGCTGCGTTCAACGATTGCTCCAGGCCGCCGCGACCCGCCAGAATGAGCAAAGCCTGATTTTTGCCGACATTACGCTTGGCAATGGTCTTCAGCAGCTTTATCAACGTTTCTGCATCTATTTCATCGGTAGCATCCAACTCGTACACGGTTTTGCTGCAGTCACCCGCAGAATTCTCACCGTCATCCTGGACCGCCGCGATCACGCCGGAAAAATCATGTTGAGCAGTCTGATTCAATTCCTGCATACCGACGCAGACAGACAAGTCTTTATAACAGATATCCGGTTCGCGCTGTATGACTGTTTTCACTGCGCGCGCAATCAAAGTCGACTTGCCCACGCCTGCCGCTCCCAACAAACAGACAATACCAGTCGACTGAGCTATTGACTCGACCAATCGGTTGAAAACCAACTGGTGACTGTCCGGCAGATAGATGCTGTCTTGCCGGATCAGTTGACTAAAAGGGTTCTTATACAACTTAAAAAACTGGCTATACATATCAGCGGTCTTTTAGTGCTATTCTTAAGTTATCAATGCGTAATATTACATTGTCAGGCCGATCAAAACGGCTTTGAGCAGATTATCTAACACAATAACCGAAAGCCTGGCAATCAATAAGTGTGATTCCTTCTCGAACCAGGTTTGCTAAAGACGGGCATTTATTTGTTTTCCACGACAACGATTTCCACTCTTCGGTTCTGTGCTCGCCCTTCAGGGTTATCCCGTCCGTCTGGTGTTGTATTGGGAGCAATCGGATATTTCTGGCCATAGCCGCGCCGAGTGATTCTAAAATCATTGACGCCATAGGCAATCAGCGCATCTGCTACGGCATCAGCGCGATTCATCGATAATCGCTCGTTATAATGTCTATTACCGATTGAATCCGTATGCCCTTCGACTAGAATATACCTGTTTGACGCCCTGGGATCTATCAGTACACTGCTGATATCAGACAGCTTTTCCAGCGCGGCAGCTGTCAATTGACTGCTGTCGAATTCAAAATACACCTCGGGTAAAAATACGACTATGCCTTTTTCGTGATGCGCCGTTTTGAGACCCATATCGCCGAGCAGTTCGAGCAGTTGCCTGTTACTGTACTGGCTGGCGCAACCGGCGGTCAACAATACCAATAAAAAGATGAAAAGCAGCGTTCCTTTATTCATTGCAGTACCATCTACCAATCAAAATTCCCGATCCTGAAATTACCCATGCACAGTCGAGTTTCTGTAACAGCTCAACCAAACACAAGCTCCGAACATCAGTTTCTGAAGCGGCTTGCTTTCAAGCTGCTCAAGCGCAGTGCTGCGATACCTGAGAAACCCGTTTTGTCAGTCCGGTTTGCCATCAAGAGTCTTTGAAATCGTAAACGCTCCGCGCAACTCGCCCGATTTGTAACCGGTAGCTTCATCGTGGGGATATTTTTCTACCAGTGCGGTTTGCACCGGTCCTGCAATCTGTTCGCCATGGCAGGCCAGACAAACGCCATCAATTGGTATCGCTTTCATAAACCGGTAGCGGGTCTCACCCTCGCGAGATTCAATCGTGCTGTGCTGCAGGCTGGCGGCGGCCGCACCCGACGCCAACTGCTGATCAAACGCGAGAAGCGTGGCACGCTCCCATTCATCAGGCCGGTTTGCCGGGTTGCGCAACTTCAGGCTGGTACGCCCCACTGACCATCCGTCTTTTGACAATTCCTCGGCGATACGGGGCGCGCTGACATTACACACCGATATTGCACTGGCCGGTCCGCCTGCCTCGATCGCTGTTTTCAGTCGCGCCTTGAGTTGCATACCTAATTGTGCCGCAAGCTGTTTTGATTTTTCTTCAAGTTGTCTTGTATCGACTTGCTCTGCGGCCAAATGAGCCGACAACGACAATAACAGAATTGCTAACGTGTTGCCCATGGTTCCTCCTCGCATTCAAAAAACATAACCCAGACGTGCGCCCAGGGTATCCATTCCTTCGTTCTCGCTCGCCGTATAGGCATTGGAGACATGGTCAAAATAGACAGAAAAAGTTGTTCTCGATGTCAGAAAATATCCAACTTCTAATGGAATGTGAAAAAGCACGCGCGATCCCAGCGCCTTCCTGCCGACATCCGTCGAATGAAGCTTTCCATCATGAACAGCCGCGCCCACACCGGTAACGACAAAAATACCCGAACTGAAATTATATTGCCACAGAATATCGAAATAGCCCTTTGATGTATCACCATTCGTGTTGATTGAACCGCCCAGCGCAGGCCGCAGCTTACCGCCCAGAACATCCAGTGAAGGCACTAGTACCAATTCAATATTGAGGTCGACGCCGTTTTCGCGGTGAAATCCGCTCCATAGATCACCCACATCATGTGCCAGCACGCCAAACTTTAACTGATGAATCAGGCCAGTAGCCGACTGCCGTTCATTATCCGCTGCATGCGACGCCTGCATCACCGATATACTCAAAATTAAAACAATCAGCACCTGCCGCACAGACAAAATAACCATAGCCACGCTCTCTCTGATTTTTAACAGCTCGTTAAATACCGGCCTTCCATTTATGAAGTAACTGCTTCATTCAACCGCTCGGCAACACCAACAGTTGATACATTCACAGGTTCACCTATTAGACTGCGCGAGTCAATAGTTTGAGCGACATTCGGCAACACATGAAAATTGAAGCAACACAAGCCTTAATAGCTAACCTGTACCTGCCCTAAAACGAAGATATTGCTTTACATCGCAACGCATTCGTCAGCAGAAAATACCCTCATCCGTTGATCTTACCGTACACAACCTCATTATCACTACAATTTTATTTCCATGTTGACAAGCCAACATATTATGGACCACGTATCGACAGCATTTTGATCAGACAATCGATCCAGATTCGCTACTGGCTGCCTTTTGTACCGGGCCTGCGACCATAAATCCGGTTCACATTATTGTGACAGAAGCTGTAGGTACCTTTGCGCTGGTTTTCGGCATCATGATGATTGTATCGCCGCAAACCAGTCTGGGAGCACTGGACGCACTGCCCGTGGCACTGCTGCTGTTCGGTATTGGCTGATCGTTGGGCGGACCTACCGGATTCGCTGCCAACCCCGCCCGCGATCTGGGGCCACGCATCATGCATGCAATACTTCCAATACCGAATAAACGTGACAGCAACCGGGGTTACACGTATGTCCCAGTCGTCGGGGGTATCCTCGGAGGATTTTTAGCCACCGTTGTGTGCAGCATTTTATAACCAAAAAATTTCCCTAACCGGTACGGGATACGCGAACCTCATGCCGACTTGCCTACCGATGCATTATCAACGCCATGTAAAACCGATCCAGAGCACGCAAGACAAAGCGCGACAATAAATATTCAACGATTTCATCTGTAAATTTAATACAGGCGTACGCACTACTTATTGCCACATACCCCTCTCTCTACAGGTGCACGTAGACAATATTTCTTTGCTACTGAAGTTACTACATCGAAAAACCAGTCTAAAGAATCCGGATGCACCACTACTTTATCAATCATACCACTTAAGAGTATTGGTAGTTTGTAGCCATAGGGCGTTCTTTTTGCTGGCTTATAACGAGAATAAGTATCCAGACTTATCCTGACCTCTTGCTCAAACGAAAAGTGGCGACGTTTTCTAAAAAAACAGTCTTCATACTTTAGTACTCCTGAAACTTCATCCGCGTTGTTATAAGTTACATCTTTAAAGATAAGCGAATGCCCGCATAATACACTTGGATTTACATTGCTTGCGATACCATCGACTGTTGTTTGAATAGCAACAGCATTTTTATCCTTCCCATATATTTCCCACATCACCATGTTTTCCTGAAGATTATGATGCCAGCAACTTATAAAAGTGTTTTTAATTAAATATTCTTGAAAATCATTAGCATCCTTTACGGGAGAATTATCGTTGTCATCAAAATCTTGATAGGCTTTGTTTATGCTCTCTTGCATTTCGACAGGAAAACGTCCTTCATGCTTATCGAAAACAGTATCCGCTCTCGCCAGCCAAATTGCATTCTGTTCCAACATGGAGATGAATTTTGCAACATCCATATACCGCCATAATATTGCCTTTCCATCCAAGTCTTCTGGCTTTAAATTCAATATCATAATATTCTTTTTAGATCTATGTTAGTTTATTTCAATTTATTCATTGATCTTTTCAACTGTCGCTGCTAATCAAAATCAAATACTTTCCAGCTTACTGTGCAAGATGATAAATATTGAATGAGAGGCTATTTCCCCAAACAAACCTATTCCTTCAGAAACTTAACTTATTACAAAAAAAATGTTTTAATTTCCACCACCTCCCTGCTTCACCAGCCGGTGAACCAGCGTCCCGGTCGCATCCAACAGTTCCACCTGCAGCGGCATTTTGCCGAGGGCGTGTGTTGCACACGACAGGCAGGGGTCGTAAGCGCGTACGGCAACTTCCAGGTGGTTGAGCAGCGCTTCGGTGATTTCGCGTCCGTCGAGGTAACGGTTGGCCACACTGCGGATGGATTCATTCATGGCCTGGTTGTTGCTGGTGGTGGAGACAATTAGATTTGCTTTGGTGATGATGCCTTCGTCGTTAACGGTATAGTCATGGAACAGCGTGCCTCTGGGGGCTTCGATAACACCGATGCCCTGCTGACGCCTGTCGCCCTTTTCGGCAGTCAGGTCTGTGCCGGTAATTTCGTTCTCGTGTAGCAGGCGCTGGATCGACTCGGCGCAGTGCAATACTTCGATCATGCGCGCCCAGTGGTACGCAAGCGTATTATGTACCGGCCCTTCCCCACCAAACGCCTTGAAGCGTCTGCGCGCAGCTTCGGCAAGTGGGGTCGTGATAGCGTCGCAGTTATTAACGCGAGCGAGCGGACCGACCCGATACCAGCCTCGCTCGTTGCCAAGTTGCTGCAGATAAGGAAATTTCATGTAACTCCAAGCGCGCACCTCCTCGCGCAGTATCTGCCGGTAGTCGCAGTAGTCCTGATGGTCAAAAATCGGCGTGCCACCGGAATCGCACGCACGCAACCCGCCATGATAAAATTCCAGCGCTCCCGTATTGTCAACAAGACTCAGATAATTCGAATGGAACATGGCAAAATCCGCCTGCTCCGGGTGCTCAGTATGAATTTGCTCGTTCAACCGCAGCGCGTTCTCGCTCCACTCCAATATATCCTCAATATCCGCCAGTAATGCATCGCGCCAGGTTTGCGACAGCTGCCTGTTCATGCCGCCAGGCAGTGTACCGGTACCGTGAATACGCTTGCCAGTAATTGCCTCGATAATCTGCTGGCCGTACTTACGCATCTTGATGCCCTGCATGGCAATGTCGGGGTATTTTTCAAGCACGCCCGCTATATTGCGGCGCATCGGATCGCTTCCGAAACCGAACAGAAAATCCGGCGACGACAGATGAAAAAAATGCAGTGCATGCGATTGCAGGATCTGGCCGAAATGTAACAACCGACGCAGTTTTGTCGCTGTTGGCGTCAGCTGTTCAATGCCCGCGAGCTGGTCAACCGCTTTGGCCGCTGCGAGCTGGTGACTGACCGGACAGATACCGCATAAGCGCTGCACGAAAAATGGCACTTCCCAGTAAGGCCGTCCCTGGATAAATTTCTCAAAACCGCGGAATTCGACGATATGCAGGCGTGCTTCCTGTATGTGGTTATCACTGTCGAGCATCAGCGTAATTTTGCCATGCCCCTCAATGCGTGTGATCGGATCAATCGCGATGCGCCGCGTGCCGGTAGCTGCAGATTCTGTTGATTTGCTGTCCGTCATAAGGTTGCCTCAGTCGTAATGCAGCTGGTCTGTTGCCAGCCGTGGTTTCTGGCCATCGAGCAACGGTACCAGCATTTGCAAAAATGCATCAGCGGAGGGTGGACAACCGGGCAGGAAATAATCAATTTTAACCACTTCCTGTACGGGATAAACTTTGTCCAGCAAAAGTGGCAGTTCCATATCACTCGGAATCTGCGGATTAGTTACGCCCGTTCCATTGAGATACACTTCTTCAAGGCATTCGCGCAAATCAAAATAATTGCGCATTGCCGGTACGCCGCCGGTAATTGCACAGGCTCCCACAGCGATCAGAATGGCGCAGCTGGCACGGAATTCACGCAGCACCCGCACATTGTCCGCATTGCATACACCGCCTTCGATCAAACCAATATCGCTCGGACTGCATTGTTTAATATCTGTGAACGGAGACCGGTTGAATTCGATCCGGTCATTCAACAGCACCAGTTTCTCATCGATATCCAGAAATGACATATGGCAACCAAAACACCCGGCCAGCGATGTCGTGGCGATTTTGATTTTACGTTCAGCCACGATCAACCTCCTTTTCGGGCACATGTTCCGTCAATGCCGTGTCGCTGATTGATCGCCTATCGTAAATACGTTCACCGACCGGCGAATCAAAACTCCGCTCCCTGATCAGAATGGCGCCGACCGGGCAGATTTTTGCCGCCAGATCATTCTCTTCAATATTGCTGTCACCCAATTTTCCTGATGCGGTATTGACTACCAGGCGGGCATGAATACCGCGTCCTGCGATAGCGAATACATTTTTTTTGTCGATATCACGGCTGGCGCGAACACATAAATCACATAAAATGCAACGATCCCTGTCCAGCAAAACAGTCGAATGCGATGCGTCGATTTCCCGGCGCGGATTGAACTGATGAAAGTGTTCTTCGAGCATGCCAAGATAATAGCCCATTGCCTGTAATCGGCAGTTGCCCGATTTTTCGCAGGACGGACAGATGTGATTTCCCTCGACAAACAACATTTGCGTGATCGCCAGCCGGGCAGCATTCAGTTCCGGCGTGTTGCTGCTGACCTGTTGGCCGGACTGCGCCTGAGTGACGCACGCCGCAACCGACTCGCCGTTCATTTCAACCATGCACAACCGGCAATTGCCCGCGGGCGTCAGCCCCGGATAGTGACACAGGTGCGGGATATGAATTTTAGCAGCCAACGCCGCATCCATGATTGTCTGTCCGGCATCAAACGGAACCGTTTCACCATCTATCGTGATGCTATTTGCATCAATCGCTTTATTGGATTCATATGTCATAGGCTTAATCCAGGTGAGCATCCGCATCGTCGCGGTGCGTGATCTGCCGCGCGGTTTCCAGCGCTGCTTCCAGATCAATCTGCGGTGAAAACGCTTGCCGCATGATACGTTCCTCAAATAAATCTGGAAACTGTTTCAGACTGTCAAGCATATGATTGGCTGCGGTATGCCCCAGACCGCAGTGCGAATAGCGCATAATCAAGCTGCTTAACCGTTTGATTTCATCGATATCCGCCGCTACCGCACGCCCGTCGACGATTTTTTGTAAACTGCCTTCCATCAGGCGAGTACCTACCCGACAGGGGGTACAGAAACCACAGCTCTCATGCGCGAAAAAACGCGCGAAGTTCTGATTCACCGCCAGCAGATCGCGATTCTCTCCGAATACCAGGAACGAACCGCCGGTCGACACATCCTCAAAACTGATCCGCCGGCGAAAATCTCTGCGCGCCACAAGCGTTCCGGCAGGCCCGCCGATTTGTACCGCTTGCGCGTTGTCTGCACCGCAATCATTCAGAACCTGCTGAATACTGACGCCAAAGGCGTATTCATAAATGCCCGGATTCCGACAATCGCCACTGATACTCAAGATTTTACTGCCGGCAGAGTGCTCCGTTCCACTCATTCTGAAAACGCCACTGCCATGATCGACAATATACGCGGCTGCAATAAAAGTTTCTACATTGTTGACGGCAGTCGGCTGCCCAAGATAGCCACACGTAACCGGAAATGGCGGTCGTATTCGCGGCACGCCCGGTTTGCCTTCAAGCGATTCGATCAGGGCAGACTCCTCTCCGCAAATATACGCTCCTGCGCCGACGACAATTTCAATATCAAAGTCAAAACCGGCATGCCCCAATATTGAACAACCCAGCAGATTATTGTTGTACTGCAACTCCAGCGCTTCCTGCAAATGAGTCAGCAAATACCGGTACTCGCCACGCAGATAAAGGAACCCTTTTCTGGCGCCGATCACTGACGCGCAGATTGCCATGCCCTCAAAAAGCGCACCAGCATGACATTGCAACAAAAAACGATCCTTGAACGTACCGGGTTCGCCCTCATCTGCATTGCAGACGACGTAATGAGTATCGCCTGTCGCTTCTCGGCAGAACCGCCATTTTTTGCCGGTACTAAAACCTGCACCACCGCGTCCGCGCAAGCCGGAATATTCAATCATATCAAGCGTGCGTCCAGGACCGGTGGACAGCGCTTTCGTTAAACTGTTACCCGGTGGACCGACATTGTTCAGCAACATGCCGCCTTGCCGAATAGGATGCGTTATTTGAAAC
The DNA here is from genome assembly GCF_900110145.1 of Nitrosomonas marina. Classification (GTDB taxonomy): domain Bacteria; phylum Pseudomonadota; class Gammaproteobacteria; order Burkholderiales; family Nitrosomonadaceae; genus Nitrosomonas; species Nitrosomonas marina. Next base: position 300,531 of record NZ_FOCP01000001.1, read on the forward strand.
CAGTCCTGCGGCCACTGGCACAACGTCATTTGTTGCTCAACCAAACCAGCTATCCGCACCACTTTCGTTTCATCGAGTCCCACCAGCGGTATACCATTGATGAGCATGGATGCACCGTGATCACACATCCCGATGCAGGATGTTTCACTGATGCTGACACGACCGTCTGCCCGCGTTATTCCAGGATCAACGTTCAGACTTCGACAAAGCATTTTCAACAGGTCGGTTTCACCGGCCTGATATCCGCAGCTTGTACAGTTACTGAGCAGCATATGATACTGCCCAACGGGTTCACGATAAAAAAAGGAATAAAAATCAACGACTGAGGCGACCTGACTGACGGGCATATTGCATTCACCGGCAACCCGAACAATTGTTTCTGACGAAATATGGCGATCTTGTTGCTGCAGTATATACAGTCTGTGCAACAGATGTTGTTTATCGAATATAAGACTGCGCGGCCGGCTTTGATTCTTCATAAGCACCAGCATAACGGTATTCTGGCCTGTAATGCAACAGACAATGCATGTTGCAATCAGGCCAGCAAAACGGCCACGATACCGGTAATAAAAATGCCATCAAAGGTACCAGCCCCGCCAATTGATGCATGGGGCGCGCCTAGTTGCGGAATTTTCTTCAAATGCATTAAATCAGCACCGATGAGCACCCCCAGCGTACCGCTGATGTAGGCCAGCGGAGCGCTTTGATCCGGACTCAAATACAATCCAACCAATGCCGCGCTGACTGGTGCAATCAATACAGGCATACCGATACCCAGTCCCGGAATGGGACGGCTGAAGTAATGGCTGACCGCAGCGATGATGCCGATTCCAGACAGGGTAATCAACATTGTCAGGCCACTATTGACAAAAAGATACATCGAAAGCGCAACCGGAATGAGACACCCTCCCAGGTTTATCGAAATCAGCGTTTCATTATAATAAGGATTAACAGGTATTTTTATAATACTCCAGTGCTTTTCCCGCACTATGTGCGATGGATCAGCTTTACTTTTAATGCGAATTACCGGCAGGTTGACCGCGCTTCCAAACATTGACAGCAGCAGAATGGTCAAACCCATCTCGGGTGGCAGATTCAGTTTTTCGAAAGCAAATGCAAGCAACTCCAACTGAATCAGTATCAGCAGGACTCCGAGCAGGAACAAAAAAAAGATTAAGTGGGGCGGTGAAAACTGGTTTTTCATTAAATCGTCGTTATTTTTATGCTTGAACGCATATTCGGTTTATCCACAATGATACGTATACCCTTAAGCCATGTGTCACGCAAATTCCGGAAACGTTTTTTCTGTTGGTTTTTACAAAAAATGCCATATCGAAAATGTCGCTCCTTGGCCAATCGTAATACCATCAGAATTCAATATGTTCCAGACAATTGCCTGATCAACCAGAAACCGCTTGCCAGTACTTGAAATCCTCACCCCGCGATAATCGGCAATGTAACCGTGCGTTCTGGCCTGCTGCAACACCCTGGCGCGTTCCTCTCGGTTTACGGGCTCTGCGGTCATACGTGAAGGGGTCTTAGTAAACTGGCACCAGTCCATTTCCCACAAATTAAGCGCCGTCTGATTACCGTAATTGAGAATCGGGTCCTCCCGCGCCTGGTGCGATACAACAACAAACGAACAGTTAAACAAATAAGACGCCTGCTCATATGTAGTGCCTTTTCGTGGTATTAGTTCCTTCCCGGTCCAATATGCATAACTGTCTAAAAGATATTGACACCATCGAAGCATTTGCGGACTTTTCCAGTCGGTTTGTGTTGACATCATTCGCTCTATAAAAAACCAGAGAAAAAGTGTAACGTATTTTTTTTAAATGATTCAATCCAATTCCTTTACAATAAGGCAACAATTAATTCAGGGTTATTTATGGATCCGAATGCAATCGTCACACGCGCCAAATCCATCTTCTCGCTGCCCGAGGTCGTATATAAAATCAACGAACTGATAACTTCCGGGAATACCACCAATCAAGAACTTGAACAGACTATCCTCAACGATCCGGTATTAACTGTCAGGCTTCTCAAACTGGCAAACAGCGCCTATTTTGGATTTCCTAAAAAAATTGAAACCGTCTCCTACGCCATTGCTTTAATCGGACACAGAGAACTACGCAATCTTGCACTTGCCTCTACTGTGGCAACTGTATTCAAAGGTATTTCCTCAGACCTGGTCAGTATGGAATCATTCTGGCATCACAGCCTCAGCACCGGCATTATTGCCCGGTTAATGGCTTATGACATCAATTGCCGCGAACGAATATTTATTGCCGGCCTGCTGCATGGAATCGGAAAATTAATTCTGTTCAACCAGTTCCCTGAAAAATCCAGTCAGATACTCAGTATCGGCGAAGCAAATGAGGGTGTTGTTGCAAACGCTGAACGGCAGATTTTTGGATTCACCTCAACGGAATTAAGCGTCGCATTTCTGAAAGAGTGGAATTTACCGGCAAGCATCTGGAAGACGGTCGCCTCTCAAGACGATCCGACCAGTGTCGAACAAATCAATTCTGATCCATACATCCTGCATTTGGCGATACTGATTGCGCGCTATAAACAGAAGCACCGGAACCGTGAGATTAACGCAAACGACATAAAATCCTTATGCAAACCAGAAATTTATGAACGTCTGGGGCTGGATAATGAAATGATAGAATTAATCAATAATGTGGCGGTGCTTCAAATTAATGAAATGCTCAATTGCATTAGACCCGAAACCACTGCTGATAGGGCCTGATTGATTATTATTGAAAATGACTGGGCTGAGCTGCGGATTTGAAGGCGATCCGATCAAGTTACTGAACTGATGCACGGTGGCGGGAGAATGGCGCGATAATATTTTAAGGAAGTTATGCGTATTGTAGGTAGAAACAGCTGGTAACATCTACACGTGAAAGCGAGTACAAGCTGTGGAGATTCTATAAAGTAAAGGTTTTGCCACACTCCTGAAAAATGGAATCAAGCACACAGACATTCGTTTACCGATGGAAACCAATACCTGTGTGCTTTTCTAAACCAATCAATTTACATGTTGTAAATGATCAGTCCAATTACGATAAATGCAACGGTCGTAATACCGATCAGTTTCAGTGTTTGTGAATCTGTTGCTCTGTTAGCATCATTGCTCATAACTTAATCTCCTTATTGAATTGTTGACAATTTTGTCTTAATTTCACCAACTAAAAAAGCCGATAAAAAACCGACTTAACCACTAAACAACCACACAAAAAGCGGGGTCGTGTCCAAAAATACGACAGATTACTCTGCTCCCCCAGTATTTTCTAGCGGTTTTGACAACCGTGTAGCGGCTCCCTATTTCTAATGTAACCTACTGGGTTTATTATTATTTTTAATATAACAACCTTTCTTATTTTTCACAATCAGGCCATTACATTTTAGATTCTAACCTACATTTTTCGACAATGAAAGTTAAGATTGCATTAAACCTTAAAATTTTTGCGGTTTTGTTTGGTTTGCATTGTGTATTGCCTGGTAAATAATTTTTCGCTGTTCTGTTTTTCCAGAAAAATTCTGGTTCAGCAAATCCAGAGCACATGGTTTGAACAAAAGCTTACACAAACATGTCCTAATCGAGTATCTACGGCATGAACTTATTCTGCTATGCTTAACCCGCCAGACTCTGACAGCCTGTCAAAACGTCAGGATTGGCAACTTTGTTCGTATTAAATTGACCACAAACTATATTTCCGGTCATTTTGGAGTAAAAAATGGATAGTTTATTGGCTGCAATTGAGCAATGGATTCCAGTTGATGCCCTTATCCACCTGACGGTTATTTCCCTGATCAGCTTTATCGCCTCACTGGTAATCATACCAATCATTCTGATTCGTCTGCCGTACGATTATTTCGACACCAGCGTGCCCCGCTACTGGATGAAGAATCACCACCCAATTTTACGCATTTTCGGATTAATCGCGAAAAATTTGCTAGGCGGCGCTTTTCTGATAGCGGGATTCATTATGCTGTTTCTGCCTGGTCAAGGCATACTGACAATGCTGATTGGCCTGTCATTTGTGGATTTTCCCAAAAAACGCCTGCTGGAAGCCAGAATTATTGAACAGCCAGTTATTCTGAGAACAATCAATGCCATGCGCCAGAGATACAAAAAGCCACCTTTAACGCTATGACATATTACAAGGCATTCGATTACGCGTTTCTATCATCATCGGGCAACACGACATATATAAGAATGGCAGCTAAAATCATCACCAGACGAAATGCAGCTTGCTGACCATTGGCAACCTGCGATTGCCACATCAAGAACCATTCTCCTCCGATTGCGATAATACCGGTAAACCAGAGTAAAATCCCCAAGGTCAATCCTGAAATTGCAAATCTTTTCGACCGGTTGAACAATGCCAGATTGTGCCTTGCCTTGAATAAATAAAAACCGCCAAAACAGCACAACGCGGCAATTATCGCTTCAATCAATATGATCAAACCATAAACCAGATGGTGCGCCCATGGCGCTTCGATGGCACGCCACATCCCCGTATTGCCGGGAAATGTCGTGTCCATTTTGAGCACATGCGCAACAATCGTGTAATTCGATTCATAATCTGTGACATTATTGAAAACCACCAGCAGTGCAAAAAAGGCCACGGCCCATACCAGTACAACTTTTGACAGTCTCGTGTACATATGCGGCCACTCTTACTGATGTTTTAAAACATACTGAATAAAGATCAGTATAGGCCCATGGGCCCCATGATAGTTTTTCCGGCCCGGGCGGGTTACCAACGCCACGTAACCGGAAATACCATGAAATACTATCAGTCTGTCAAATCGGTATCAGCAACTTGCTGTATCCCTGCCAGCAACCATGCAGCGCCGGATTCCCTGAGATTTTTTTCAACATGCCAGACTTCATCGAAATCCTCCGGGTCGCCATCTGGCAACTCCCGCATTTGTCCGGTAAAGCGCACGCTTGCAATCGCCGAGTCATCATTTGCCTCAACGTCAAGCAGTTTTGCATCGATAAACATGACTTCGGTTTTTTGCGTTACGCCGCCTCGCTCCTGGGTTTGCATACTGATCTCCGCAAACATTTCGGGCGTCGTATATTCCCGTATATCATTGAGATCTCCCGTATCATTTGCTGCTTGCAAACGAATGAAAGACATTTTGGCGTTACGCAAAAATGGCTCGACCTGAAAACCCGGAGGAATATTCGGCCGATTTGCTTGGGCCTGATCACTGTCAACCGATGAAGAACTTCGCGCAGCACCCCATGGCGGCGTTACTGAACTATCCTGCGAAGATGTATTCATACCCGAATACTGCATTCGTTGTGTCGATTCAGCAGTACGTGGCCTGCGCAACATGCGTATGATAAAAAACACCACACCGGCAATCAGAATCAACATGATGATATCGGCCATATTGATCCCTTCGAAGGCACCACCCATAAATAATGCTGCCAACAGACCGCCAGCCGCAAGACCAGCTAGCGCCCCTCCCCACTTACTGCCGCCACCAGCTGGCGTCGCTGGTGATTGCGCCGGCGTTGGTGACTGCTGCTGATTGGGCGTGGATTGCTGGTTTAATGACTGACGCTGTTTACCAAAACTTTTACCGCCACCCATACGCCTCGCTTCCGCGTCAACCGCTATCAGGCTTACAGTAAAAAAGGTTAATATCATGAAGGTAAACATTTTTTTCATAACTGATCTCCCAGTTTATTGCAAAAGTGGTGAGTATAGCATTGGCTTTGATTCTGTAGGCATATCTGATCATCATTCTGTATTAAAACCCAGTGTTCAGGAATTGGTTTAGGTTTATCTAAGTAAATGCAATCGGGGAACAGCATCATTATGGATCCATACTATTGCATTTTGCCGGAACCGCAAGCCAAGCGCGCAAACCGTTTCAAATCTTACGCCTAAAACGCAGAACCCTGTTTCATCGGGCCAGGTTCCAGCTGGATCAAGATTGGTACTTTCGATCAAGCATACCGCACGGCGGTCAAGCGCTCCTTGAAGTGTCACATGCGCCTCCCGATTATTTTGAGCACTTTGTCTTCTGCCTAATGGATTATAAGCTGTAATAATTGCAGCATTTGATACCTGCTTTGCTGTCATCAGCTTGTTCATTGGCGCCGAATACCGGTCAATATGCATAATAAAAGCATCGGTACCCGAACCAACTCTGTAATCGGCAAGACGATATTGCGCGACAAGAATTTCCGGCAGTTTCGACGTCAATTCAACTTGATTCCGATAGTCATTTGTAAAACGATTTATTACATCCCCATCAACGTATTATTTCAAATCTACTGAACTTAATAAATATCGATTTTAAGAACCAGCCCGACAGAATCGGTATAAAAAACCATTTTTTCCTTGAAACTTTTTTTTAAAATAGCCATCATACAAATATGGTTTCTCTAAAGTGAGAAACTTGATGTTTGCAATAACTACACACAAAATAAAGGAGAGATTGCTATGGCAACAACAATGAGAACGAGTGGCGCTGCGAGTGCTGACTACGACATGTCTTTATGGTACGACTCCAAGTACTACAAGATAGGTCTTGGGCTGATGCTTGCGGTAGCGATATTCTGGATCTGGTATCAGCGTACATTTGCGTATTCGCA
>NZ_FOCP01000062.1 GCF_900110145.1 Nitrosomonas marina
CGGCTGGTTCTAACCGCTTAGATTATTTTTATACGCCGCTATGATTGCAAGTTCAGCTACAAAAACACAGATTTTGAGTTTTCACACAGTCTGGGCCGAAAGCGATCCTACGCGGACGATGAGATAGAACGAAAATCATATTTGTTGTGATAACGGCGTGCATCAGCTGATTTGATATAATACATTTTATTTGATACTTAAAGTGAGTCTTAACGGTTCTGACTGGCAAGCATTAAAGAAGTATCATTAACATATCAAGATTTATTTATTTTTGTTTCATCTCTTTTGTCTTTTTTCTCAAAATTTAGCAAAATGTTTCAAACCTAAATTTACTGATAATTTAATTTGAGCGCTGATTTTATAAAGGTTTCCGACATTTTTTATTTTCTCTTCTATGTTTCATAATAAATGACCCCCCTCACCGGGGTTAAGCCTCACTATTGGCTCGTGTGTCCAGTTTCTGGTTTTACCTGACCAACGTTCCGGATGTTTCTTTTTTGCTTCCTCATAAACGCGTTTTCGTTGTTTCAGTATAGTCACATCTTGACCATTATGGCGTTGTGTCGGCGTTACATATTTTATACCGTTATGGCGGTGACAGTTGTTATACCAGTCTACAAAACGCAGCACCCACAGACGTGTTTCGTCAAGGCTTTCAAAAGGTTTTGACGGATAAGCCGCTACATATTTCATCGTTTTAAACAATGATTCTGAATACGGATTATCATTACTCACCGAAGGACGACTGAATGACGGGACAATTCCCAACTTCTGCATCGTTGCCAGCATGGTTGCCCCTTTCATCGGACTGCCATTATCCGAATGTAATACAACCTTATGGTTTACAGGCAATGATTCAGTCAGCCGGGTCTTTCGCAAGATATCAGCAGCCTGCTCCGATGATTCATTCTCATAGACTTCCCAGCCTACGATTTTACGGCTATAGATATCCATGAACAGATACAGATAAAAGAATACGCCTTTTAGCGTGCTGGCCAAATACGTGATGTCCCATGACCACACTTGATTGGGTCCATCGGCAATATAAGTATCCGGTTTCTTTGCCGTGACTGGATTGGCAGCACGTCCCCGGCGATGTAACTGACCAGCATCACGTAAAACACGATAGAAACTGCTTTCTGACGCCAAATAGTTATTTCTATCCGCTAGCGCGGGCACTATTTGTTTGGGCGTTCGGGTACAGAATTCCTGGCTATTGCAAATGTCGAGAATCTGTTTTCTTTCCTGCTCACTGAGTTTGTTCGCAGGTGTTTTCCTGACTGTTTGTCGGCGATCCTCTATACCAATAACCCGCCAATGTTGTAACGTGCGGCTACTGATGCCAACAATCTTACAGGCCGAACGTTGTCGGGCACCTTGATTCATTGTTTCTGTTATTAATTCCATGGCCATCTGACGATCTTGCGAGGATACTGTCAATCGGCATGTAAAACTTACCAGGATTTTGGATAAATCGGCGTTGAAAAGTATCCACTCTGAGATGATAAATTACCGGCATTTTGCCGG
>NZ_FOCP01000013.1 GCF_900110145.1 Nitrosomonas marina
GTCCGTGCTTCGCCCTCAATGAACCTACTCATGGAATACTCCAATTAACTGGAAAGTAAAATTATATAACCAATTGGGTTTTCACACAGTCTGGGCCGTAAGTAGTCAATTAATATTTTTCAAAAAATGTTCAATTATCAAGTTTCAAGACAGCCGGACTATCACGGTATCAAATCAGCATTTATTTTGATTAAAATACAGTCATAATTTACATCCAAGGCTGTGAATTAAGATGTATGAACGATGTTTGAAAACCTTATAATTTTTTAGCTTCTCTAATAAAATACAATGGATTATGAAGAACTAGCACAATTTATAAAAAAGAAAATGCGCATGTCGCATATTTATCAGCCTATTCTTCTAATTCAGCTTCTAGAAAACAAAGGTAAGTGTCATGAACGTGAAATAGCAACAGCATTGCTATCCCATGATGAAAGCCAGATTGAATACTACACTGCCATTACAAATAACATGGTCGGTAAAGTGTTACGCAATCACAATGTAGTACACAAGGATAAATCTACAAAAGAATATTCCCTGATTGACTTTCATGAACTCAGCGATGACCAGCGTTACAAGCTAATTGCGCTTTGCAAAACTAGATTACTCGATTTTATCGAGTGTAGAGGTAAATCGGTTTATAACCACAGAAGAAAATCAAATGGTTATATCAGTGGCACAATTAAATACGATGTTCTAAAAAGAGCCAGATTTCGTTGTGAACTTTGTGGCATATCTGCTGAAAAAAAGGCATTAGAGGTGGATCATATACTTCCTAAAAATCATGGTGGTTCTGACGATTCAAATAATTTCCAGGCGTTATGTTATAGCTGTAACGCAATGAAACGAGATAGAGATGATACAGATTTTAGGGGGTTATATAATTCATATAACCATCGAGAGCCTGATTGCCTTTTTTGTGCAATTGATAAAGATAGAATAGTATCCGAGAATGAATTAGCTTACTCAATACGTGATGGCTACCCAGTAACGGAACACCATACACTTGTCATACCAAAAAGACATACTGCTCAATTCTTTGACCTTGGGCAAGCAGAATTAAATTCTATTTATCAATTACTACAGATCGAAAAAAAAGCAATAGAAATTCTTGACCCTAGAGCTACTGGTTTTAATATTGGTGTAAATTCGGGAAAAAGCGCTGGACAGACAATATTTCATTGCCATATACATTTGATACCAAGGCGTGATGGTGATGTTAAAGAACCTAGAGGGGGCGTTAGGCATGTTATTCCAGGTAAAGGAAGTTACTAGAAACTCTAAGGTATATGATAATCACCTGCCACTTTATTTCTACGATTAAAAACAGTTTTAAAGTAGCTAGAAAACTTATTTTTAAATAATGCTGTTATATCGTCACATCCTTTACTTTAAGTTGATGACATTGATAAATGACAGATATCTTTTGGGCAAGCCACAGCTTTGCAATTATTATGTTTTAAAAGAAATGGTTCTAACACAGTGTCAGTTTTTGAGCAGAGAGCAATTGTTTAGGTGCTTTTTGGCTCATGCACACACACAAGCTCATTGTTTTCTCGACTATGTTTAAAGTAGCTATATACAATTAAGAACCTAGCAATGATAATTTTGCCATTCTCAATGCATACCCCACTGTACATGTATTCGTTCTAGAATTTTTTTAAATATCTATGACAGAAGCTGCCTATCAAGAATCATCACTTTTACCGATTACTAAATTTTTTGACAATTTTGAATTGTCAGATTTACAGGTATTGATAATTACTTTTGGATTTATTTTCACAGTTTTGTCTTTTGCTTTTAATATGAAGCGACAAAGGCGATTTGAACAAGCAAAAACATTGAGAGAATTAACTAACATAATCAATTCTGATAGAAAAATGAAACAATTGTTTTTTGAGGCAGACTATGACAATTTCCAAATTGGCAACAAATTCATTGGCAAAGAGGACGAAAAAACGTTGGTTCGATTTTTGGATATGCTAAACATGATCGCCTATACAATAGTAAATAAATCACTGACATCCGCAGATCTAAAGGGCACAACTTTAGGGCACGCCTTTGCACAGTCCTTAGAAAATCCGGGAATTAAAGGCTATTTGTATTGGGTAGCGATGAATGATACGCACGATTTCATATCTAAAATCAGAGGAGAAAATAGGTTATTTCGTTGTAGGAAAATAGAAAAAATGGCATTAATTTATATTAACAAAAATGAAGAAAGCATTATCAAAGATTATGAGAAAGATAAATGTATTCAGCAATCATGGCTTTTCCTCAGGCTTCAGGCAAAAAATTTTTCTAAAGAAAAATATTCTATTGCTTTGAGTAACTCAACTAGGAGGTGGAAAAGAAAGAACAAAATATCTGGTATTTATAATATCTTAACATCTTAAATACGCATAAATTTAAATGGAAGATCTTTTAAAATCTGTTATTGAAAGTTGCCAGAAAGTTTCAAAAAAATCGAAATATGTACACATAAACGAAAAAGCTATATTGAGTTACATAAGGAAAATTCCTAAAGTTTTGACTCAAGCCTATGATTATGATGCAAAAATACATTATTTTGACAAGAGTAGAGAGAACCTTTTAAATTATATCTTTATCTTAGGATCTGTAAACTTTGGATCAGGATTTTTATTGGATACACCAGATCGCTCAAAACAATTTGGATACAGGACAATAGCTTCACGGTTAAAAGAATACTTTGAAAATAACCATTCATTAAGCTCGGATCGGCTTATCAGTCTGAATTTAGATTGCAGCAATAGGATATTTAAAATCCCGCAGGACACTGAAGATGGGCGACAGATAGGAATGTTGTATCGATCGGCAATTGCCGAAATGGGTCAATTTATTGAAAATCAATATAATGGATCATTTTCTAGAGCTGCTGAAGAAGCACTTGAAAGTACGCAGATTTTTCTTGAAAAATTAATAAACCTCAATTCCTTCGGCGATATCGCTATATGTGGGGGGCAAAAAGTCTATTTTTTGAAAAAAGCACAATTGTTAATCGCTGACATTATTCGAGCTCTAAATTATAGTCCTTTATCACACAAAAAATTATTGGCGAAACTGACAATTTTCCCTGATAATCATTTAGCAAATGTATTAAGGATTGAGAATATTCTAGAGTATTCTTCTGAGTTAAAAAATAAAGTAGATAATAAAATTGAACTGCTACAGGGTACAGATGAAGAGGTTGAATTGAGAGCAGCTACTGTTTGCGCAGGACAAGATATTGTGCAAAACCGAAAAAAATTTGGATTCGAGACAAATGCTGTGGAGATTGACTGGTACCTTTGGAATGTCGCAAAATCTTCATATACTTATACACGCAAAGCAACGCACAAAACTAAAACTCTTTTCTATTAAAGACAGGGAAATAGGAAAATCCCCGTAAATCACCTACTAAACATAAAATTAAATAATTGATTTTTGATTGTTATAGTTGGAATCAATCCAACACTCAAGGAACCATGATACACAAAAAGTAAATTAAAATACTATATATTTAATTGCTTATAACGTACGTCAAGTATAAATGTAGAATAGTCCTTTTTGTATTCACAGAAAGTTAGTTAATAACTACCACCAACAGATAATTAACATAAAGGTAACTATTAGAATAAACTAGAACTACTACTACAACAAATTATCCTAGCTACGATTTCACCCCTCAAAATCCTGTTGCTTCGATCATTGCTGGCTTGGAGGGCCGATTTATAATAGTTTGTTGCTTCGACACTTTCGTTTGAATTACCGTCAGCCACTTGCTCAACTTTCATATAGAACATATCTAACTCTTTCCTAACATCGGAAACATTTAATGAAATATTCTTCTTTATTAGTGCGCGGTGAAGTTCCACAAATAGCGTGAAAAAATCAGCTTTTTTAAATGCTCTTGACGAGCTTGCCATATTCATTTTATCTATAAAATTTAAAACAATCATTACTTCATTTAACAAATCATCTTTATTTGGCAATTCTTCGTTGTATCTTTGCAAATATTCTTCTAACTCGTTGTCTCTATTAAAGTAAGTACTCATAATGGTTATTAGCATACCTAGGCAGTACTTAACATCATTCATACGCTTAATATCGGTGGCTGTAAAAATACGCTTCTCTTCAAAAAAATTAAGTTTTGATACTTCTTCAGCAAAGTTTTTAAATTCTCCTCCAAAACGCGAGTTGTGTAACTCCATTGCATTTAATCCATAACTAGTAGAATTAATTCGCTGAAACACTTCCTTAATTTGATTTAGAGGCATATTACCCATATCTCGAACAACTACTTTGTACTCAAGAAACTCTATTTGTTGGTTCTCTTCCAACCCTGAATATGGCAGTATATTATTGCCTAATTTTATGTCTGGTGACCCTTTAAAATATTGATATAACGTTGTAAGCCTCTGTTGCCCGTCTACAATTAATTCAGCACCTTCGCCTGTTTTCGGGTCCACCTTGCCTGCAGCTATATATATTTCCGGAAATGGGTACCCTTCAAGAACAGTTTTAATAAACTCGATTTTGTCCTTATTTGTCCAGACTAATCGGCGCTGGAAATCTGGCTGTGGAATTAGGGTTCCATTACCAATACTTGTAAGCAAAACTCTCAGCCGCCTATTCGATGCTGACGTATCCATTATTAATCTCCTGCATGCATTGTTCTATGCATATAGTTTGATACTCTTTCAAAAAAAAATGAGAGTGATATAACCCTGCTCTTACTTTATAAGGACCATATTTATTACTTTTAGTTATATTATTAAAGAAATCCCACCAAGATTTAGTAAAATTAAAATATTCACTTGGTGGCAATTTATCAGGGCGTATCCACCCTTCCGACAAATACCGAAAAAAAATATTAGAATTTGGCCAATCAGCAGCACTTTTCCTGAATAGATATGCCTCTTCCCATATTTTTTCAAATAGTGGTGTGGATACAATAGCCAAATCGATATCAGAATCTTCACCAAATTCAGAAAATCTCTTCGATTGCTTGAGGCTGAACCCAAGTCTACCGGAGCCAACTAAAATTACATCATTAAATTCAACTTTAAAATGCTCACACACTTCTTCTCTTAATCGATAATGATTTTCATCGCTAAGTGCAAAACAGCTTCCATTCAAGACATATTTTCTGAATATCTGAATACTAGAAAGTAATGCTAGATCTTTTTTGAATTCTTCAATCATCTCGGTTTGAAAAAACTAACTAGAATTGAGGTCCGGAATGACACGATATATAGTGTCAAATAAAATATCTATTATTACTACCTTCACTTACAGATTCTTAACACATTAAATAAACGGGGTTTCATTAAAACAAACCGTGTTAAATCCGCTGTTAGATTTAAACCAAAATAGTATGCCCAAATCGGTGACAGTCATTACAATATGCAATCTATACAAATATTAAATAATTTAGGAATTGTTCTTGTGATAGAGGAAATTAGCTGATACGTTTCACGATGAAGCGATCAGATTTCCCCTTTCTACATAGTATGTATTTAATGCGAATCCACACTCACTGTCGGTAGGGGTAGGTGTCAAGCTAGTCTATTGGGATCTGCTATCAACTTATTCTTGGCATGCGGTCATTTTTAATGTGGCACAAATAATTTTAACGTATAGAGTGCTGGCAATTACTATTAAGAGGTATTGTTACTCCCTAGAGTATTTGTAAACTTGAATAGTTATCAGAATTCGTCATATGGCCTTTAGTTTTAATTCAGAAACTCTATTGTCTTGAATAGTATAGTTTATGATACATATGTATTTTAATGTCTCAAATTATGTCTTATAATTAGATTATTCTAATCTTTAAAGAGTTATAAGACATGGCTATAGTTGGATATGCACGTGTAAGCAGCACTGGTCAATCACTTGATGTACAGCTAGACAAGCTAAAGTATTATCAATGCGACAAAATTTATCAAGAAAAAAAATCAGGTATTACCGCTAACAGACCGGAATTAAAAAAATGTCTGGATTATGTACGAGAAGGTGATGTATTAATCATTACAAAACTTGATAGACTTGCTCGATCAACTGTTGATCTCCACAATATACTTCAGCAATTAAATGATAAAGGAGTCGGTTTTCGAGTTATCGATCAGTCAATTGATACAACAACATCGACCGGAAAACTACTTTTTGGAATACTTGCCAGTATTGCAGAATTCGAAACAGAGCTTAGAAAAGAACGCCAGATGGAAGGTATAAAAAAAGCTAAAAATAATGGTGTTGCTTTTGGTCGTAAAGCTAAACTAACTGATATTCAGATTGAAGAATTGCGTTACAAACGCTCAAATGGTGTATTAATAAAAGATTTGATGGCAAATTATGGATTGTCTAAAGCATCAGTTTATAGATTATTATCAATCACTTAAAAATTATAAACTAATGCACATATTTTAATATTCTAGGAAATGCAAGCCTTGCCTATAGTTCTATCAATTTATAAGATGCGATGATGTGCCTGCAAAGTGTGAGAAAACTGCTGTTGCTTTCGCGATTTTTACACGATCAATACTTACATATAATGCGCTCACAATTGAAATATTCTTCAGGAAATTTATTCGAACTAAAATACCGGTGCCATTTGAATTTTCTGCTACATCCAACTAAAAAATATTATTTCAGTCTGGTAGGTACCCAGATAAATATTAGAATGCTGAATCTACAATTATTATGGCTGAAACATCAATTACATTTTTCGTCTGTATTAAGAAACGGTTTCAATTTATTTCTAATAAAATGATTTGGGCGCCAGCCACCTATAATTTTCTCAAGGAATATAGAATCGAACGCCGAAAGTACAATCCCTGTCGGTGGATGAATTGTTCCAGCACCAAGTCCGAGTATATATCGAACTGCTTTGGGAGTTATTTTTTGAAACCAATTTTCAGCAGTGACTTCTTTCAAGTATGCTTTAACTATTTTTTCATCAGGATGAATATCTTGAATCCACTCGCGAAACTGTTGTGATTTGTCTAATAATTTTAAGAATTCATCAAATGAGCGCTCTCCACTATCTATAACTTCTCGAATTGATGGGCTGTCCGACAAGACAATCTCTCGGAACTGCTGAAGCTCATTAGTGTTAATTCCGGTACGCTTCATTAACTCAGTATAACGAAAACGTAAAATTCGAGATGAAATCTGCGATGTACTGATATCCCCACTATAATGTGCTGCTATGGCTGCATCTGCGCGTGCAACCAATATCTTGTTTAAGAGAAAAGCCTCCGATACTCTTTCAAGTTTAGAGTTAAGCTTACTACATCGCTTTTTGTTTATTTCGTTAAAGTTTATGTCAGTAAATACAAAAAAATTTTTGTTTGTATGCAGAATATCAAATTTAAAATTGTCCAAAATGGGTTGAGTCGTCTCTAAATCTTCAATTATTAATCGGATGGCATTATGAACAAAATGTGGATCATGCAAATCTGAAATTGCGGCATTTCCTACTCCACCAGGCAGAAAATCATTACTAGTAAAACGTCGGATGGGAACCCGCTCAATAAACTTATCGGCTAACCTTTTTGCTATTCGCTTATTGTAATTTTGTTGATGCAGAATATACTCAACTCGACTTTTTCGACTCTTTAGCTGCCCCACATTCTGATCGCCAACAATTGTTATTGCAGCAAATGAATGCGCCTCCGATACACCTATTTTTTCAGTTTGTGTTCCAAGTGATTCTTCGCAGTATGTGGCTGATATATTTGGTCTGGAAAGCAAGGCTAATAATTGCTCCATGCCAATATGCTTAACGAAATCTTTTAATGTTGTGTAGTCGAAAATTAAATGGACCTTTTGATAATAAAGAAGTGCTTCAGCAAGCTCGCCTACTGTGAAATTAGGCCCTCCTTCAGAACTACATAGTATAATTTTCTCAAACATTTATAATTTTCTAAATTTAAATCAGTCAGATTAGCAGAATTGCATTACTTTACTTCTTGTAAAAGATTTTTCTATTTCAATACTTTTAGGAAAAATTTCTTTATGACAGCTACTAAGAAAAACCAATTTTGCGACAAAATAAAAAGTTACATTTATCGAAGAAGGATTGAAGACAAAAAAAAAGTGCTTGACTCAAATGTTCCTATTATCAACAAAAATATCGAGTCAGATATTCATAAATTTCAAGATGGCATTCCTGCCTACGAAAGAAAAAGATATTTCAATGATATTGAGAATAGGCGAATAAGCCAAGAAGATAGAAGAAAAAATGACGATAGCATTTCTATTTATGATAGAAACAAAAGCTTTAACGATATAGAAGATAGACGAAGAAACCGAGAAGATAGAAGAAAAAAAGACGTTAGCATTCCTGTCTTTGATAGAAAAAAACGTTTAAGCAATATTGAGGATAGGCGAATAAATGAAAAAGATAGAAGAAAAAAAGATTCATCTATTTATGGTGATCGTCGTAAAGAGCCAGGCGACAGAAGGAAAATAAAAGGATTATTTTTAGAGGATTTAATAAATTTAGTAAATGTTTTAAGAGATGAGCAAACCACATTAATAAATTTTATCGCAGATAAAGAACAAAAAAGAATCAGTATATTAAGATTTCAACTTGCAGCTATAGCAATTTTAGGAATATCTACGATAGCTTCTTTACCCCTACTTAACGAAATTTTGTCACCAGATAGAATTAATATAATGACAAAATCACAAGAATCTGATCAGCAACTAAATCCCCAAACTAAAGCCATCTTATATACGGATACAATAAATTTACTTAAAACATCTGCTCCTACTGTAGAACAAACCGAAACCAAACCTATAAGCACCGTTGAGTCCGTTAATTCAGAATCATCAACAGAACAAAAAAAACTTTTTGATATGACTGGTGTAATTTTAATGTTTTGTATGTTTAATATCGCTGGGAGTTTGGCTGTGATAGCAGTTAGTTTAATAAATGTAGCAGTCGTACGATATGTGCTATCAATTAAGTCAAATATTACCTTGGCTGTGAGGCAATTAAATTGCAATCGAGAAGCAATACAAAGAGCTATAACAGCTCAACTCTGCGGTGCCTATCCAACTGGACTCGAATACAAAAATAAAAATGAATGGAGCATTGGAAACACTCTATATTTAACTCATAATAAATTTCCTGTAGACAATACCTCATTACGACATAGTTTCTTTAGAAGATACAGGAATAAATTGCTTATTCGTTGCTACAAAATTTTTAATTACTTTTTCTCAGCTAAGCTTAAAGAATGCAATGATGAAAATTGTGAGGAAAAAAATAAAAAATTTGTAGAGAAGTGTATTACCTTAACATTTAGTGATAACGAAGTTGTGCATTATCCAGTTGATAAATACGGCGCAATTTATACAAGCCCAGATAAACGCATTCCTGACTCTTTTTTAGAAAGAATTTTATCCCTAGGTTATAGATCTTGTTATGTTCAATCAGCCGACATGTGGGCTGTAGTAGCAAGTTGCATAACCACAACATTAGTTTCATTATTATTACCACTAGGAAACTTTTATTTATGGTTTGTAACTAAGGGCATTGAGTATGACTCACTTAATTTTATTTTCTTCGAAATCAGTGTGCCAAGTTTTATAGCATTATCATTCGCATCTTTGGGGTTAATAATTACATATTTTTTTGCGAAACATTTTTCAAAAATAATTTATTCTTACTTAAACAAATTAATTGATATCGTAACAAACGATTCAGATTATTCACCCAAAAAAGTAAAAACCCTACTTTAATACAATCAATTATTTAGTAAGTATTGGATTCATTTATAAACAGTCGCTAATAATTGCTGACGAGTTTGTCAACTAATTCCTGTACAACTTTTATATCTTTCTGGATGTCGTCTTCTAAATTAGAGTAGTTATATTTGTGATTCTTAGGCTCCTATTTTTTTATTGCTATCAAAAAATACGTGAAAGGTTTAGCAAAAGTCCTGATGGAAATTTACATGTATAAAATACACCATCAATACATGAATTAATTAATGCAGTATGATTTCCAGAATCACTAAAATTAACTGTTACATTTATAATTACATCTACTCCTACACCCACAACTGATTCTAATACAGCGGTCTGACCATTTCTTGTTCCAGATAATGCAATCCATGAATTTTCTGGATTAGGATCAACGACAACAGCAATTACTGTTCCATTAGGATTTTCGTGTATAGAAACAAATTCTACAGTTAGATTATTTATGTTAGCCGTATATATTCCGTCGTAACTATTTGCTGCTACGTTAAATGACAATAAAAAAAATAAGGCGAAAACAAATTTTTTCATAACGCTCTCACTCATATTTAAACTATAAATTTATTTTTATACGAAAATTTCCAAAAGAAGCAAGTAACATCAGACTTACCACAATTAATGACAAAATATGAGGTTCTGACACTGCAATTGATACTGGCGCACTAAAATTTCTTAATTCGACACCTAAAACAAACCCGGGGGCCATATTGCCTATCAAAAACATAAGACCAAACTCCTCTCCGGTACTGATTGGAATTTCTATCGGGTCAACTGGAATAGTGCCACATCCAAAATCAACGCTTGAGCAAATTAACTGAATATTGCTTCCGGTGGATATATCTCCGGCAAAAGCCATAATTGAAATATTACTATCACCACTTGTTCCAGCCGGCGACATAATATGTCCGGCAATAATATCAAAAGAAGCAATTCCACTACCTTTTGCTACGGTTGAAAAAGTTGCCAAGCCACCAAACCAACCTACAGTTGGATTGTTACTATCAAATGTGTTTGTGTTTATAACATCAAAACCAATAGCATGTTTAGAGGTATAAAAGTGAGTTGCGGTTAACGCATTAAATCCATCAGGAGGCCAAAACTCCCAATTACTTGCCTTATATGGACCTACAAAATCATGAATTATGGCTGCATTTAATTGCCCAGTTAAGCAGAGCGTAAAAATTAAAATACATTTTTTCATACAATTTAATTTTCAAATCAATATAATTATTAATAATCAAGCAAATTACATGCCATAAACTTTTAATCATTTAATTACAAAACATTACGGAATTATTTTTCTGAAATATATTCTTAAATTCAGGCATGTGTAAAATTTTTTTACATAGAATTGCCCTTATCTTGTGCGGAATTCTGGAATATAAATTAATTTGCAAGTTCTATATGTGTGATTTCTTACTATAGGAGTAGATCCATTTAGTTACTAAAACCTCTAGGTAAATTAGTTATTTATAAGTGATTTTTTATAGAAAAAAAGACTGTATAAAATGAGAAAGAAACGCAGAAATTACTCACCAGAATTTATAATTTTGAGTATTTCACTAGCGGCGATTAAGAGCATTTAAAATGCTGACTTATTATTGCAATGAAATTGCCCAACAGTGATTTTCTAATGTAATAAATAAAAAATGGCCAACAGTTTTCACTGTTGGCCATTTTTTTGAGTACTTATGAATTTTTCATATCCGTCTATTTATCATCGGCACAATTATTAATTACTTTAATTTTTTTATAATATTTAATTATTTTTCGAACCATTTTAATAAAATATTTGTTAATTTATTAAAATGGGGGTTTTTTAAAAGTTTCAGACCAGAAAAAAATGAAAATTAAATTTTTTTAAAAGTAAAAACAAATAAAAACTTATTCTAATGATATGAGTATTTTCTCGTTCCATAACCATTATTGAATTTTTTGAAATTTACAAACAATTCAAGATCATCTTTTTTTCTGCAAAATTTCCTGTCTTGTAGAAGGTAATATTTTGCATGTTCTTTAACCAAGTATTCTCCAAGAAAATCATGACCATTAGATACTTTTGCAAATCTATCGTAACAAGGTTTTGATAAAATGTTCTTAATTTTACTGGATAGAAATGCATCACTTAAATCGAATTCAAACTCTTCTGAACATAGTTTATTTGAGAGTTGTTCTAATTTATGCCTGAATGTATCAAAATCCATTTTTTCAGGCTTTAATAAAATAATATGATAATGTGGTGTAAATAAAGGATGTTCTTCAACGATAATACCTTTTAAGGATACAAATCGTTTATGTTTGCCGTAAATGTATCTATTTGCTATTTTTATAATTTTATCAATAATAGGTTCTAAATTTTCCCCACTTGCAACTGATCTTCTGATTTTATTATGCGGTTCACTAATAGTTAACATCAGTGAATCATTGTCCATGATTATTGTTTTTAGCCAAGAATCCAATTCTTCTTTATTAATTTTGTTCATATAATTCTGTTAAATAATAATTTCTTATATTTATTCCTATTTAATTAAATGTAACTAAAATATTCTGTTTGATTATTCAATATCTGATTTAGCATTACTAAAAGCTTTATATATTGATTATTAATAATCTTTTATAAATATAAAGTTATTAGACAATAGAATAAATTCCCATGGCCCGATTGAGACGCATAGTTATTTCTATTTTCTAATTGTTCAAACAATTTGAAATCTTAGTGCTGTGGCTAAAGATTCAAAAAATTGTCTTATTAAAATTCAAGTATTTGACCATCCATAGAGATGCTAAATCAAAATAAAAAATTGGTACTTCTAAACATATTTATAAATTTCTGATTTTAAAAAACCAGATCCTTCAGATTGGTGGTGGGGGTATTGTAAGAAAAGGCATCACCGAATAATTTCGATGACTATAGGAAGGATTGAATAGATCAAATTCCTGCGAATTGGAATTGGTTATTAATTTTGCCGTATTCAGCTGACAATTAATTTTAAGAAGATTGCATGTTTTGATTCGATTGCTAACCTGGATGCAACAAGCAGGATTTGCATCTTTTCTTTTAAGCAAGGTAGCATTGAAGAGAATTTGATTGGTTCTGATAAAAGGAGAAGCTTTATTCATGACGGCTCCTTTTATTGAAAACAATTTTGTTGACGTTGATTTTTTAGCTGTGTAATAAGCTCTTTGATATCTTGCTCAGATTTTCCGGCAATTCGTGCCTGATTGACTGCTAAAATTTCACTTTCGACCCAAGCGGAACATCTTTCCCCGAGTTTGATTTGAGATGGAAAAGTGCCTTTGGAAATATTTGCGTAGAGAGTTGAACGTTTCAAGCCAGAAATAGCTATAACGTCTTTGATGCGAATAAGTTTTGCTTCATTAGCAGACATATTTATCTATCCTTATAATATGCCGCTAATTACAATCATTTATATAATGTCAGTAATATCCTCTGTAGCATTTCCATAATATAAATAATTGCCTCACTTTTTGCTTCCATTCGTGTCTCGAAAGACACTTACATACTTAACATATCGTCGATTGTAATTAACGATATTGGTTAATAAAAAAATAATGACGTTCGAGGAACAAATTTGAATTACAAAACTGTTCTACAATCGTAGCGTCAAGCTTATTGACTGCTGTTATTTGTAAAAGTTCAAAAGAATTAGCATAATTTTGAAAAAATATGGTCGCTTGTTATCAAAATCACAATGGTAAGACTAAAGGTAAGAACCAAAAAACTATTATACAAAATTAATATTATCTATCAATATGTTTTATCTAAAAAATGACAGACTCTCTCTCCGCCACGAATACTTCAAGAAATTCCATAGATTCACAATAATATTCAGTAACTTATTGTTATTGCTTAGTTATTGATAACTGCTGGCAACACATTGAAACGTCCAACCCAGTCGAATCCGTGTTTGCAACGGTTCTGTTCAAAATATCCAAACCAGAAACTGTGGAAGCGGACGATAACTTTTACAATAACGCTCAAACTGATGGAAGTAGCACAGAAAAACGACTACAGCTGTAGTAGGGCTGTAGGGCTGTAAATTGTTAACGGATGTCATTCAATGGTTAAAGTAAAATCCGTTAACTGCGTAAAACAAATTCGTTATCAAATTCCCCGTCATACCACCACGTCTGATCAGAGCTGACACATCCTCTTATCAACATACAGCCTCTTATAAATCAGAATAATTTATTTCGTAGCCATGGTCGTGAAATATTTATCTCAAATATGTAACAGAATGTATTTTTTTAACCAATTTAGCCTAGTTTTTTGTATTTACTCAATACTTAATCATATAAATGGTTGGATTATGCTAGTAGGTATATTAAAAAAATCTCCTAAAGTTCCAGATGGAAAAAGATATACTGAAATTAGATCAAGGCACACTTGGGCCACGAGCGAAATTAAGCTGCTTTTTGGCAAGATTTTTTCCAAGTAAGAAAACACTACTTATAGCACTGATTTATTTTACATGCGCTTATTTCACTAGGCTGTTTAATTTTACCGAGTACTATAATGTATTTGTTGGTATACCAGCAGGGCTTGCTTTTGCAATATTTGTTATTTGGGGAACACGTTTGTGGCAATGTATCTGGTTAAGCGCTGCTGCAGCTCATCTCCTGCATAATTTAAGTCAAGTCAACGACGTAGAGTCGATATCTATAAATCTCTTCGCTTCATTACTTACTGCAAGTGGTGCAGTTCTTCAGGCACTTGTCGGAGTATATTTAGCAAAACATTTTATTAAAAATTCCAAAAAGAATTTAAATTTTGGGAAAACTACTGCATTACTTTGTGGCGCTGGGCCTATTGCATGCTTAATTTCCTCGACCATAGATACTTTTGTTTTATATCAATTCTACGGATTACAGGAAAATGCAATATTGTCGAACTGGATGTCCGGTTATGCGCTAGATATATTAGGTGTATTAATTTCATCCCCGGTCATTTTTTATACGAAATCATGTATACAATTTGGAAATAACTGGCGGCGTCAAATCCTCATAGTCACTATTTCATTGATTGGTATCGCTTCATTATTATTGGCGGGACTTTTCTTATTCAGCCATGATTCGGCCCGGAATTCTCATATTCTTTTTAAGGAAAAAACAAATGAAATCAACCTTCATTTAATAAATGTAATTAAAGCAAACGAAGAACGATTACGTAACATTGGCGCCTTGGTCAAGAGTAATGACAAACTGACTTCTTCGGAATTTATAATCTTTAATCAATCTGCAGGACTACGAAAATGCGTCATTTCTTTTTCCTGGATTCCAGATAAAGGATTAAGCCAGTCAGATGAGATATTTGAACATCAATTAATATATCCGGAAAATTATAAAGTTGACTTGTATGGTAGTAATTTTGCCGAACAAATCTCCAGACAGGCCATGCGAAGATCGATAAAAACCGGACAACTTGCTTTAGCCAAATCAACAAACACAAATAAACAGTCATGGTGGTTAATTTATCCTGTATTTACTGACAATTCTTTGAATTTAGATACAGAACAGTTTGCAACAAACAAATTTATCGGTTTTGCAGCAGCCCAAATTGACATGCAATTGTTTTTTGAGGATTTAATTCTCAAAGCGGACTTTATGAACATTGCATTACGTATAAAAGGAATGGCAAGTTGGCATTCATCCAAAATTATTCTGGAACATAATGTTCCAGCACAGCCAACACCAGGCATTAAATATCCAGTAAGCAAAAATTTTGCTGGTGAAGGTCTGCAAATCGAAATGTGGAATCTTCATAACCACGAGTTCAGTTGGCAGACGGGTCCAATTATTTTGCTATTTTTTGGACTAATAATAATGATGTTAATTAGTGCATATTCTTTAAACACAATAGGACATGGTTTTTATTTGGAGCGCCAAATAAAGAAAAGAACCCGAGAAATTGAACTACAAAATGCGAAAACCAGTGCATTAGTCGAAAATTTAAAAGATGTGGCTTTCACAATGGATAAAAATGGAATCGTGCAATCGGTTAATCCTGCGGTTACTACTATTTTTGGATACGCAATCAGGGAAGTCATAGGATTCAGTATTTCATTATTAATTCCAGAAATGCTTTGCAGCAAGCACAACTGCTGGCTCCAATCAATTGATACAGAGTCGGCTGAATTAGAAAAAGAAATAAAAGCTCAACATAAAAACGGAAATTTTTTTCCAGTTTATTTAATTATTTGCAAATACAGTGTGAACGGTGAGCTTTATTTTTTAGGAGTGTTACATGATTTAAGCGGACAAAAACGATTAGTGTCTGATGTTGAGGCTGCTCGAGACAAAGCTGAAGCAGCCAGTCGTGCAAAATCAGAGTTTTTGGCGGCAATGAGCCATGAAATTCGCACACCTATGAATGGTGTAATCGGCATGCTGGAAGTTTTGATTCAATCCAGCCTGCGACCGGATCAGATTGAAATAGTCGAACTGGTTAGCGATTCAGCCAATTCGTTACTCGGAATTATTAATGATATTCTGGATTTTTCCAAGATTGAAGCCGGTAAGTTACAGATTACTAATGAACTGTTCTCAATTGAGAAAGAAACCGAAAAAGTATGTGCCCTACTTGATCGTATGGCTGACCAAAAGAATGTTGAGCTTCTTTTCTTCGTTGAACCGGAAATTCCCGATCAATTACAGGGTGATGCCCTGCGCATACGACAGATTCTCTATAATCTGGTTAACAATGCCATAAAATTTTCAAGCAAAGTGACACGGAAAGGACGCGTACTGGTTCATGTTAGGCTCGAATCTTCTGCCCTCGGTAAAGTCTGGCTAAAATGTGAAGTGCATGATAATGGCATTGGTATGAGCAAAGCTGTAATGTCACGGTTATTTGCGGCTTTTGAACAAGGTGAATCTTCGACCACTCGACGTTTTGGTGGCACCGGATTGGGACTAGCCATAAGCCGTCAACTTGCCCATATGATGGGAGGAACAATCACCGTTCATAGTAAGCTGGATGAAGGCAGCACATTTACTGTACGACTGCCTTTAACGCAATTACTCTGCTTCAACCAAAACGAATCTACGCCTTTGGCAAACTTGTCGTGTCTTACCATTGGTTCCGAAGATGGCTTCATCTCCTTTATTGCGCGTCATTTATCACATGCAGGCGCTAATGTACAACATACTAAATACATCGACTACATCAAGGTAAATGAAGAAAATTTGACTGAAAAGCCATGGATCTGGCTATTTGATGCCAAAGAGAATTTTTCTTTGGAATTGATTCGTTCGATCACCAATCAATATTCACAGCAAAATGTGCGTATTGTAGTTATTGGGCGTGGAAGACGCAGAAAACCACGTTACGTGGGCGATAACATTTTTTTGATTGATGCGAATGTTCTAACGCGTCACACCTTATTATCTACTGTAGCTCTAGCTGCCGACTTGACTCTGGATGAAATGCTTTCAAGCGAAAAAGAATCATGTCAATCAAACACAGAAAAAATCGATCCAGGGAATATTCTTTGCTTGGATAACCCGATTTTGGTGGCTGAAGATAACGATGTTAATCAGAAGGTCATTCAACGCCAACTGGCATTACTTGGTGTAAAGGCAGATTTAGCTAATGATGGTCGTGAGGCACTCAGATTATGGAAAACAAATGAATATGCATTGGTACTGACTGATGTTCATATGCCTAATTTAGATGGGTATCAACTTACTGCAGCCATACGTGCAGAAGAGGCAAAAACGAATTTAACTCGTACTCCAATTATTGCACTTACTGCAAATGTCTTAAGAGGAGAAGCTGAACAATGCAAGAAAATAGGAATGGATGATTACCTTTCGAAGCCGGCACAATTATCTGTTCTAAGAGAGACAATAAAAAAATGGCACAAGCAATCTAAAACGGGAATGTTAGCGAGTCCGAAGAATCAGTCAGTTAAATCTAATCCGGAAATCAAGCCTATTGATGTCAATATTCTAAGAGAATTAGTTGGCAATGACCAAACAGTAATACATGAATTATTAACCGAATTTCTTACCAGTGCAGCCAATATTGAAAGAGAACTACAGCTCGCTTGCGAAGCTTTGGATTGTGAACAGGCAACCAGAGCTGCGCACAAATTAAAATCCTCAGCACGCACTGTCGGTGCTCTCAGGTTGGGGGATTTGTGCCAACAGATCGAGCAAGCGGGGAAAAATGGAAAATCCAAATTGTTGAAAGATTTATATACCAAATTTAAATTAGAGATGATCTATGTCAATAACCATTTGATTCCACTAAACAGAACCGCGCAGTAGCACCAAAAAGAGGAAGAATCTCATAAAATGTCAGTCAAAAAGTTAATGACAAAGCTGTGTTGTATAAATTGTTGATACATATACTTACAAACACTGGAAATATCAGTTATCGAAATGTCAGATAGGCTGATGCCGCCGTTAAGATAAATATAATATGAATGCCATGCTGCATTTATGTGCTAATTGAACTGAAATTTGCATGTATGCTTGCATATTAGATTTTTATCAGAAGAAAACAATTGATATGAACCGCTCCTTAATTAATAATGCCTCCATACTGGTAGCATCGGATAACAAAAGCGATGCAAGTATCGTGCAGAAATTACTCTCCACCGATTATCCAAATACAAAAACGACAATAGGCCTGGATCAGGCATCAAATGATTTTGCCCAGTATCAACCGGAAGTGCTGGTATTAGCTTTCAAGGAACTGGAAAAATCCGAGCGCTACTGTTTAGGGTTGCATCGAAAAAACCCCGCTATCCAGATGCATTCCCATCGTACAGTCGTGTTATGTAATAAAGATGAAGTTCGTGATGCTTACACTCTATGTCGAGAGGGAATATTTGATGATTACACTCTATTCTGGCCCATGACAGTTGATTCATTCAGTCTTCCAATGTCCGTTCACCTAGCTTTATGCGCACAAGCCAGACGTGAAGATGATATGCCCACTTCAGCAGATTTTGCAACCCAGGTAAGGCGGCTTGCAACGCTTGAAAAAATGCTGACAGATCAGTTAGCAAAGGGAAATAAAAGGATTGAGGCTTTTGAACAGGCGGTTACACATGCAACCAATCATTCTTCCTCGACATTTGAAAATTTTTCGCAACGACTCATTAAGGGAAATTTAGAAGATATAGTTAATGTAAAAAGTTTGGATAAACTGCAACTTGAACTTGAAAGACTGAAGCGAGATGCTTTTGAAACTCCTTTGCACACACTTGCTCAATCTACAGACCCGCTCAAACAGTGGACTAATGAATTTTACCAAACGAATAATACTCACTTACAGTCGCTACGTAAGCTAAATACGCTTGCTAATAGTATCCAGCCAGCATTGCTGGTAGTTGATGATGATAAGTTTCAGCATAAGATCATCAACTCTATACTTAAAGAAGAGAACTATAATTTAATCTTTGCAACAAAGGGTTATGAAGTATTTAATATAGTACGGGATACGCGACCAGACCTTATGTTTATTGATGTCATGTTACCGGATATGAACGGAATAGAAATAGTAAAGCAAATTAAAGCATCTTCACGGTTTGCAGAAATTCCGATCCTGATGATAACTGGAGAAAGTAAAAAAAATATAATTTTGGAAAGCCACAAAGCAGGTGCCGCGGATATAATCGTCAAGCCATTTATACATAATATTTTTTTGGAAAAAGTAAAATCTTTACTTGAAAACCCTTAAGTGCCTTACGCTAAAACACACAGTATTTTTCTCCTTGATTATATTCAGAAATATTTTTGTTAAATCATGAATTATAAATATAGAATTTCTTGGAAGAAAAGACTAATAAACGATCATGAAATTTTAAAGCCAATTCACACGGATATTATTTATTGATCAACTGCAGGCTGATCAAACAATACCCGAAACACCTTTATTATCTCTTTAATTTCTGACTGATCCACCGCCATACAAGACTATCTGGAATTTCTTTGCCACTGATAATATAGTTGAGTGTCTTGGGATCGTTCATGACATAGGCTAAAGCATTCTTGGCACTGGTTCTGCCGCAAAATAGAATTTGATCCCTGCGTTTGATTTGGAATGTGTAGTCAGGCAGAAGGATATGGTCGTTTTCTCGCACTACCATTAACGGCACAAGATCAAGTTGAATATCGCGATTGCCAGGGTCGCGCCTTAGATTATCGATGGATACTGCAATACCTTGAGAAACAAGCGTAGCTACTGCAGGAACAGAATGATAATCGACAGTTACTGACCATGTTTCAGGTACCTGCTCCCCTACCACACTTACCAGATGAGCGATCAACTGGTTTGCCCATTTATTAGACTGGTTTCGTGCCAGCAGGAGAAATTGTGCGAGCAAGGGAGATACCATATGGGCGAGACACGCATGTGCGATGATATCACTTGGCTGCATTGATATGTCAGCCCTGAACTGCTCAAACAAGATATCGTTGTATCGTTTGTTTTTTCTAATAACGACAAACAGATCGGGGTTGATTTCTCGTGCTGTAATCACGATGGAGAGATTGTTGATATCATTGTCCGTTCCAGCAACGATACCAACTGCATCCCTGATACCCGCTTCTTCCAAAGTCCTGGCTTCGGCACCACTACCTAAAATATATTCTTTACATCCGGTCAATTCAGGATTGGCTTCAACGATAACAGTGGTCATATGTTCTCGTTGCAAATTCTTCACGACCGACTTGCCAAAGCGTCCATAACCACAGACAACCCATTTCCCGATGGGCGGACAGACGGGCGACTGCAGGATTCGCTCCGGAACGCCTGTCAGCCATTCATGCAACAGATATGTGCCAAGAGCATGTACTTCCATTGCCAGGTATTCTCCAAACAATGTATACGGGTTTATTATATGGTCCGTACCAAACGATGCCATATTCGAGGCTGTTTCAACATTCTCGGCACGCCCCAGCACCATTAAAGCGGGATTTACAAGCTTAATTGAAATAGCAATTGCCAGATTTGCCTGATCACTATCAGTCAGCGCTGCAACACCGGCACACAGAGGATGCCTGGCTCCTGCCTTGATTAAAATGTCAGGAAGACACGCGTCAGCGCACAGTGCCGGAATATCGTATTGAAAATCTTCCAATTCAAGTTCATTGATTCTTAGCTGAAGTATATCTATCACAACAACACGTATATTTTTGTGATCCAGTGCATTAACGAGCAAACTGCCGGTTTCTCCATAACCACAAATAATATAAAAAGGCTCGCTCAAACTGTCGACAGATCTCGCAAATCGCGCGGTGGTAACGGCTATTTTCAGACTGACATCCTGAAACAATGTGATTATCTTACCAATTGCATAAAACCAGACTATTACTGTTAAATAAATGGAGAATGTCATCCACAGGCGCTGCATGGTACTGAATTCATGCGGCACCTCGCCGAAACCAATTGTAGTAGCTGTATAACTAATGATGTAAAAAGCTTGAAATAGTGACAGGTATGAAACTTCACCATCAATTACGATACCTGGCATCAATGTCAGTCCGCCCACGGCAAAGCCGAAACTGACTATTACAGCAATCAGCGGTATCCGCATACGGCGCAAAATAAGAAAAATGATGTTATTCATTTTCAAATTCTGTTTCTACGAGTTCAGGGTAACGTTGCTCGATTATCTATCGGCGAAGACTGATCGTCTCGGCGATTAATAGAACGACGGAAATGAAATTTGCCAGTAATGCACCGCCTGATAATGAAACAACATGATTGATCATGATGGCTTCTTCGGCCGTACCACTGATGGCAGCGTATAGAATAGCAGCGGCGATTAGATGTAAATCTGCTACCAGGCTAGTAGCCAGATGAACTGCTCCAATCTGGGTTCTATCGCCAAATTTCAGTACCGTAGCTATGAGATTGACAATAATTGCTGCGTACAGCTCATAGGGATGGTGATGTATGGGATTGTCAATATCGCCAATGAAAAAGCCATAATTCAGCGACAGCGCGAGCACAATAAAAAAACCGAATACTACTTTTTCAAGATTCATAACTGATTTTGATCCAATGAAATAAACATGAAGTTTTGGCTATTTTAGCCGAAAGAATACGTACGAGTGTTATATGCTGATTAGCGGACTGATATGAATAGTAATTTTTCAGGTAGCGGTTAAATTGCTTATTCATTCATTACCAGATCTTTTCAAGTGAGTTTTATTTGCATTTTCAGTTCTCATTGCAGGGCATTCTGTATATCAGTTACAAAAAAACTCTATTTTGATTGCCGTCATTTTTTTGAATGAATTACCAGAGCAGCTTGGGTTTTTCTCAATGAAAATACTATCATTAATCGTTGGAAGTTTTCATAATATGCATGCTAGACTAACGCTAAAGCATGTATAAATTCAATAAATTGGCACTACTAGTTTCAGGGTTATTTCAATACAAATACCTGTGGCATTAATTTCAGATTTAGCATTTCTAGCAGCACGAGGCAGCCATCACCCTGCAAATGTATCATTGCAACATTATTTTCGTTCGTTCACACGAAAATTTTCACTCGCGATCAATCAGATTTCAATGTATATAAAAAGATTAACAAATTTTTTAATAATGAAGCGCATAAATTCTCCTTAAAGCCTGTGTCCTGAAGAACTAACCTTATTTGGATTGTAAATTCGGGTGACCATATTCAAAGTGGTCACAATCCTGCTGTTTGGAGAAAACTGGTGAACAAAAAAGACTTAAATAGAGAAAACACTGTTAATAGCAATGCCGTCAGGCTTGTTGGTATTGGTGCGTCAGCCGGTGGCCTTGAGGCGTTGCGCGATCTAATGGAATCATTGCCGGAATCAGACTGCCTGTCTTATGTGATTGCGCAACATGTCTCGCCTACACATGTCAGTATGCTGATAAACCTGTTGTCACCTTTGACACACCTGGCAGTTCAGGATTTAAAAGATCAGCAACTGCCGGAACCCAAAAATGTTTATATTACACCGCCGAATAATGACGTTGTTTTGAATAAAGGACTGTTCCGCCTGGTAAAACCTCAGCATTCTATTGGCCCAAAGCCATCCGTCAATCGATTCTTTTTCTCACTTGCCGACGAACTGAAAGAGCATGCCATCGGTATTATCCTGTCGGGAACCGGTTCCGATGGCGCATCCGGAATAAAAGCGATCAAAGAGGTCGGCGGGATTACCATAGCCCAAAATCCCGAAACAGCCAAGTATGATGGAATGCCGAAAGCGGCACTTCATACCGGAAGCGTGGATTTGACATTATCTTCTTCGGACATCGGCAAAGTACTACCGCGCCTGCTGGATCATCCTACTGATTTCACAGAACTGTTGACGACTACGGAACACAAAACCGATGAGTACGGCCAGATCTACAATCTGGTACGAAATTACACGGCGTTCAAACTGGACGCTTACAAGTCAGCCACGATCCAGCGGCGGATAGCAAGGCGTATGAGCATTCTGGGAATCCACTCGCTGAATGATTATGCCAAATACCTGAGAGCGAACAAGGATGAAGCACATCTTCTCATACGTGACACATTTATCAGTGTGACGTATTTTTTCCGGGACAAGGAGGCTTTTGCTTCACTGGAACTTATTATCGACAAAATCGTGAATTCTCAGGCCAATCACAATATTATTCGCTGCTGGATACCCGGGTGCGCATCGGGTGAAGAGGTTTACAGCATTGCAATGCTGTTTGAGGAATCGATTCTAAAACAACAGCGAGCTGACCTGCAATACATGATCTTCGCTTCAGACCTGGACGATACGGCCGTCGATCGTGCACGTGTAGCCCTTTATCCGATCAGCGAGCTTGAAACTGTGCCAAAACCGCTACTCGATGCATATACCGAAAAAGCGGGCGACCATCGCCGTATTCTGAAAAGCATTCGTAACCGGATTGTCTTTACACGTCAGAATGTCATTGAAGATCCGCCATTTGGGCGAATGGACTTGATCAGTTGCCGAAATCTTTTGATTTATTTGACGCCTGAAGCCCAGAAGAAGGTACTGCAGGTATTTCACTATGCATTAAATAAAGACGGTTACCTGTTTCTCGGAAAATCTGAGAACCTTGATTTACACAAGGATCTGTTCCAAACGGTTAACGGTAAAGCGCATATATATATGCCGAGCGGCGGGGCTGTACATTACTCTCTGCCGATATCTCAGGAAGTGCCAACCGTATCTGTGGAGAAGAACAAATCCTTGATTAACGTCGCTACCAGTACAGATTACATCACCATGAGGACACTAGAAGAGCTGGCGCAATGTTATGCTCCTCCCTCGCTGGTCATTGACGAAAGTAACAGCATCGTGCATTTCGAGGGCAACCTGAAATCATTTCTGAATTTTCCCAAAGGCAGGGCTGAAATGTATTTGTTTGACATGATTCCGCCTTCCCTGCGCACTGAGCTAAGAGCACTTGTGTACCGATGCCGCCGCAAGTCTGAACCTGCCGAAGGCTCAATAAGAACGGTTGAAATTTACGACAAACCGTACCCTGTAAAACTGATTGTTCGCCCACTAGAGCATGGAAAGGAATCATTGCTGCTTGTTTCTTTTATAACGATCAATGAACAACAGGAAGAAAAGCAAAACTCAGGTACTGAAACGCTTGCCGAAGCAGAACGTGACAGCCTGATAATCAACGAATTGGAAAAAGAACTAACAAATACACGTACTCATCTCAATATTGTAGTTGAGGAACTGGAAACATCCAATGAAGAGCTTCAGTCGCTGAATGAAGAGATGCAGTCAGCTAATGAGGAGTTGCAGTCAACCAATGAAGAGCTTCAAACCTCGAATGAAGAACTGCAATCAACCAATGAAGAACTGCTGACAGTCAACGAAGAACTGCAGGTAAAAACAGCCGAACTGGAAAAAACCACTTCGGACCTCGTGAACGTAAAACAAAGTCTGGATTTTCCATTAATAGTCGTCGACAGGCAGCTACGGATTACCCAGACCAATAACGCCTGCAGCGAGGTCGCTGCACTGGACAGCATTATGGAGAGCAGTTCACTGAACAGCGTCCAGTGGTTAATTGAAATTCCCGGTCTATATAACCAGGTACACAGAGTAATTCGGGAAAATGCCCGGTTCGAAAACAAAATCACACACCCTGAAACAGACAAGGTTTTTCAGTTATACGTCATGCCATATTGTGACAGTCAGAATGAAATAGCAGGCGCTATTCTACTGTTCAACAATATCAGCGCACAACATACCGCCGAGGCAGCGTTCCATGAAAGTGAAGTCAAGTTCAGCCAGGCAATGCAGCATGCTCCCATAGGTATTTGTTTGCAGTCAAGCGAGGGGCAGTTCATGGATGTTAATCCGGCATTATGTGAAATCCTTGGCTATTCCCGAGAAGAATTACTCCGGCGGGATGTGTATTCAGTCACCCATTCAGATGATTTACAGGCCACATTAAGCTACGTCGATGAAATGCTTTCCGGAAAGATAGATAGCCACTATCTGGAAAAACGGTTTATTCATAAAAAGGGAAATATTATCTGGACAACTTTGCATAAGGCAACAATTAAGGACTACACCGGCGGACCAAAATATTTTATTGCGTTGATTCAGGATATTTCTGAACGTAAAAAATATGAAGAAGAATTGCGTCTTGCCGCGAATGTTTTTTCTAATGCCCTGGACGGCATCATCATCACTGATGATAAAGCTATCATCATAAAAGTCAATAAAGCATTTGAAAACATCCTGGGCTATAAATCCGAAGATGTAGTTGGACAACATACCCGAATATTAAGATCGCACCGACATGACGATGATTTTTACCGTGCCATGTGGCAGAAAATACATAAAGAGGGTTTCTGGCACGGTGAAATCTGGGACCGGCATAAAGACGGTCATATTGTTCCTGTATGGCTAAGCATCTCCGAACTAAAGGACCCAACCGGTAAAACTGACCATTATATTGCTGTTATGTATGATATCAGCGAACAAAAGCACTATCACGAACGCATTAATCACCTTGCACATTACGATGCATTGACGCAACTGCCGAACCGTGCCTTGTTTACTGAACGGCTTAAACATGCACTGGCGCAAGCCAAACGCAGCCAAACAAAGCTCGCTCTGTTATTTATAGATCTGGACCACTTCAAGCAAATTAATGACACGCACGGTCATCACATTGGCGACGAATTGCTTTGTAAGGTAGCCGAGAAGCTCACTTCAATCATGCGGGCGACAGATACCGTGTCCCGGCTTAGCGGGGATGAATTTACGGTGCTGATCGAAGATAATGTTAATGAAGACAAAGCGCGGATGGTTGCAGAGAAGATATTAAAAGCGATGGAAAGCCCTTTCGAGTTGCACAGTGGCGCAATCTACATTTCAGCCAGCATTGGGATTACGCTTTACCCTGATGACGGTGACGATATCGAGAGCCTGCTTAAACAGGCTGATCTCGCTATGTATCGCTCAAAAGAAGCCGGGCGTAACCATTTTCACTTTTATACGCACGAAATGTCCAAACGGGTCCAGGAACGCATGCGGTTGTCGACTGATTTGCGGGAAACGTTGCAGAAAAACCAACTCCAGCTCTACTATCAGCCAATAATAGATTTCGGCTCAGGTGATTATGTAGGCGCCGAGGCTTTACTCAGATGGAAACATGTCGATCTGAATTGGATTCCACCTGATAAATTCGTGTCCGTGGCTGAGGATAATGACCTGATTTTTACATTAGGCGAATGGGTTTTACAGCAGGCATTTCAACAGATGAAGATCTGGGCTGAAGCAAACCTGAATCCAGGCGTATTATCTGTTAATGTATCTGGTAAGCAACTGGTCTCTAACAGTTTTCTGACAACTATTGATAAGGCCCTGAGTATCACCCGATGCTCACCTGAAACTGTTACGCTTGAAATTACCGAAAGTGTCATCATGAAAGAAAGTGATGGCGCAAGCTCCACATTGAATCGATTACGCGATTTGGGATTCGGGATAGCAATTGATGATTTTGGTACTGGATATTCATCGCTCAGTTATTTGAAACGCCTGCCTGTCACTAAATTAAAGTTAGATAAATCTTTTGTTCAGGACCTGCCCGACGATACTAATGATGTAGCAATTGCGCGAGCTATCTTAAGCATGGGGAAATCGCTTGGCCTTGAAGTCATTGCAGAAGGCGTTGAATCCAGTGAGCAGCATGAATTCTTACAAATGGAAAAATGCAAATTCGGTCAGGGATATTATTATGCCAAGCCAATGCCAGCAGAAAAATTCAAGAGGCATTTGATGAAACTCACCGCGAAAACCTAGTCGAGCACACGTATCTGTTTATCTGGGTGTGCGACAGCTCAGATGGCTCCAGTCTTCTAACAAATGGACTCAAGTAGGTTTTATCTAAAATATGACATTTGGTTTTTTGTTATAACATGGTCACAATAATTAGCATACAGGCCTGATGTCCGACTATGTTTCATCATCAAGACTCACTTGAAGCACTGAATCGACACCTCCCCCTGCAACAAAAAATTGTCAGCGCGCATCACGTTATCAAGGACAAATTCAACTTCATCGCACGGATTGCGATTACATTATACGACCCCGAAACCGGTAGAATAAAAACCTACCTCGATAGCAGCGAAGACGATCAGCCACTCAAACATTATGAAGCCTCTTTGGACAAGACCGAGTCTCTGAAGACCATTCTGGACAAAGAAAGGCCGCGCGTTGTCAATAATCTTGTGGCATTTGAAAACAAAGAACATGAACATACCCGTCGCATTGGCCATCAGGGATACGCCGCAAGCTACACCATGCCCATGTTTCACAGTGGCAGCTTTTTCGGTTTTATATTTTTCAATTCCTACCAACCCGATGTGTTCGATGAAAAAACACTCAAAGACCTGGATGTGTTTGGTCACCTGATTTCACTGATTGTCATTAACGAACTGTCCACGCTCAGCGTTATGGATGCGGCAATTAAAACCACGAGCGACATCACCCATTTGCGCGACCCGGAAACCGGCAGTCATCTCGATCGCATGTCGCGATACAGTCGCCTTATCGCACAGTCGCTGGCCGATAAATATGAACTGAACGACGAATACATCGAACATGTTTTTATGTTTTCACCGTTACACGATATCGGCAAAATTGCCATCCCGGATACGATTCTTTTGAAGCCCGGGCCACTTGATGAAAAAGAGCGGGCAATGATGAATACCCATACCACTATTGGCCGGTCCATGATTGACAGTATTGTTGCAAACTTTAAGCTCGACGGCATCGAACAGATCGATGTGTTGAGAAACATCGCGGAATTCCATCATGAGGCGATTAACGGCAGCGGCTATCCCAGTGGCAAAAAAAATTCAGAAATCCCGCTTGAAGCGCGGATCGTAGCTGTAGCTGACGTATTTGATGCATTAACATCCTGTCGCCCCTATAAAGATGCCTGGAGTAATGACAAAGCTTTTGATCTGCTCAAACGGCTCGCAGGCGAAAAACTTGACAGTGATTGCGTAAATGCATTGATAGAAAACAGAGCCGAAGTTAAACAGATTCAATCACAATTTCAGGAGGATATTTTTGGTTAATAACTGTCGGCGTCGTGCGCTTTCAAGTGGAAAATTCATTTCCTTCCTGTAACAGGTAGGTGAAAGTACTACTGGTACAGCACAATTCTACGTTCTAGAAACCTGCCTGAAATTTGCCAAACCGGAAACGCTGACCTGCCGCTTATATCTGTCGATTTCATCCTTAACGAGGATGGCGTAAAATAACACTATTTGGCAGATGGAAATAGACCATTCATATTTAAAACATACCTAATACAGTACCATTTTATGACATCTCAATTGACAGCTATCACGAATGAAGTGCGAGCGCGGTTGCCTGATTTGCTGGCATTGTATCTTTTTGACACTCATGCTGCAGACAACGAGGCATTGTCACCAGGAAATATTGAACTGGCGGTTTTGATGGACCGCAATATGGATACGGTTGAATTATCGAACTTGAAGCAGTGTTTAGGGAACCGTTTTGGCCGTGAGATAGTGGTTGTAGATTTACGTTCGGTCGGTATTGTCTTGCAGTACCGGATTATTACAACTGGTCGTCGTATATGGACGCGTGACGCACAGGCGGCAATTTATGAAAGCATCATCCTGAGTGAAAAATCTGAATTTAACATGCTGCGACAGGATTTATTGACCGGCATTGAATGGAAGAACAGCGTGTATGGCAGATGATGTTTTGTTGATAAAAACAGCGGCGATTCATGATTGTGTCGCACGCGCCCGGGAAGCATACTTGCACGATCCAGTCGGATTCTCCAACAACGATATCCAGCAGGATACAGCTATCCTCAATATACAACGTGCCAATGAGGCAGTACTGGATATAGGGAAACACTTGGTCCGACGCGAAAAACTGGGTTCACCCCACAGCGCGCATGATGTTTTTATCTTATTGGCAAAAGCCGGCTGGATATCCGGTACACTGGCTGCCACACTCCAGAACATGATCGGATTTCGCAGTATTGCAGTGCATGGCTATCAATCGCCACAGCTTGCTGTAACCATTGCAATTATCGAGCACCATCTGGATGCGTTCTTGCTATATTCAAAAACAGTGCTGTCACATGACGTCAATCAGTATTGAACGTATTAATAAGTTTGCTTAATTGTTCAGGACAAATCGATGCAGTTCGCAATATTCATTTTTCAACAGGAGTTTTTTCGTATGAAATATTATATCGTTGCAATTCTGACTGGTCTGATACTGGTACAAGCGTCAGGATATGCGGGATCACTCGTCAACGGTCGCTGGACACCTGCACAGTGCGGCGCGGAACCTGAACCCCCTGTTATCAACACAACCAATATAGAAAACTTCAACCGCAGTGTTGATGCGATAAATGCCTGGCAGGATCGTGCCATGGAATATCATGCCTGCATGGTCAAAGAAGCCAATGCAGACAATGAGCTCATTGCCCATACCGCCAATCAGGCACAAGCCCGACTGCAGGCTGAAATCAATCGATTAAATGCTGAAGCTGGCAAAGTGAGAAACGAGCTGAATAAATAACCCTCGCGTTAATTAATTTGTCGATTGCGGCGCTGCCAAAAACTGCTCGCCCGCATTTTTTTGAATCGCATGTTGCACCGGAAGCTGTAATACAATATCTGCATATCATGCACTTCCCTGATATTTCTCGATGGCACATGCACAATTTAGGCATGATACAGGTATAGGTATTAACGACCGTGGTGA
The DNA here is from genome assembly GCF_900110145.1 of Nitrosomonas marina. Lineage (GTDB taxonomy): Bacteria > Pseudomonadota > Gammaproteobacteria > Burkholderiales > Nitrosomonadaceae > Nitrosomonas > Nitrosomonas marina. The sequence goes on from NZ_FOCP01000013.1 coordinate 30,034, forward strand.
AATAATTGAACAATCCTTTGAAAAGCATGCATCCCTTGCGCTGCGTAGTATTTCGCGACCCAAAATCTGGATTAAAGGTTAGCCGTATACATTATCAAATGAATAAAATATCCGGGTCGATTTACCTGCTATCGTCAACAGCGTGCCACATATCATAACCGAATGGGCAAAACGTCAATTTAAATAGCAGACCAAACAAAACACATACCTTTGAAAAACAAACCACAATCACAGCATTTTACCGACGGCGCTTCCCGGCTAGAAATCTGGTCATGGGCGATGTTTGATTTTGCCAATTCAGGATACACCACTGTCGTTATCACAGCGATTTTCAACGCATATTTTGTCGCTGAAATTGCAAATAATGAAAACTGGGGCACATTTGCATGGACAGCATCGCTCGCGGTGTCATATGTGCTCATTATTCTGACCGCGCCCGCACTCGGTGCCTACGCAGATGCATACGCCGTTAAGAAACCGTTACTGCTTGCCACAACCGCAGGCTGCATTGTATTTACCGCCCTGCTCTATTATGCCGGGCCGGGTGATTTATGGCTGGCCATCATGCTGATTATTCTTACCAATTTCTTTTTCGGCAGCGGTGAGAATCTGATCGCGGCATTTCTACCGGAACTGGCGAAAAACCAGTCGCTTGGCAAGGTATCCGGCTGGGGGTGGGGACTGGGTTATCTGGGCGGGCTGTTTACGCTCGGTTGTTGTCTTGTTTACGTCACCTGGGCGCAGGCGCAAGGACATGAAGCCAGCCAATACGTGCCGGTTACGATGGTAATTACGGCCACCATTTTCGCCGTTGCCAGCCTGCCGACATTTCTTTATCTCAAAGAACGTGCACAACCACAACCGCACCGGCATGGGCGCAGAATTGTCTACGAATCATTCTCCAGACTTAGGGATACGCTCAAGCATGTGCGCCATTACCAGGACTTGATGCGTTTCCTGGTTTGCCTGGTGTTTTATCAGGCTGGTATTCAGACCGTCATAGCACTGGCTGCGATTTATGCGCAACAGGCTATGGGATTCGATACGCAGGAAACATTACTGCTTATTTTGCTGGTCAACATCACCGCAGCGCTGGGCGCATTCGCCTTTGGTCATATACAGGACAAACTCGGGCATTTATTGACTATTGGGCTGACACTCGTCGGCTGGATTATTATGATTTTAATGGCCTGGGCCGCCGAAGACCGCGCGATGTTCTGGGCAGCTGCCAATCTTGCAGGGCTGTGCCTAGGCGCGTCCCAGTCTGCCGGCCGCGCACTGGTCGGATTATTCAGTCCGGTTACCCGTCGCGCCGAATTTTTCGGACTCTGGGGACTGGCTGTCAAACTCTCATCCATACTGGGACCGCTCACCTATGGTTGGGTCAGTTGGATATCTCAGGGCGATCACCGACTCGCAATGCTGATTACCGGCAGCTATTTCATTATCGGCCTGCTGATCCTGGCCCGTATCAACGTGATACGCGGACAAATAGCGGCACAGCACGATCCAACAGCCACTGAACTCTGACTACCATTTACTTCTGTCATTCAAAAAAGAATGTACCGTATAAAAGATCGATGGGAACAAGTGGTAATCAGTGAAAAAGAAAAGAAAGATTGGTAGGCGCGACTGGATTCGAACCAACGACCCCCACCATGTCAAGGTGGTGCTCTAACCAACTGAGCTACACGCCTACTGTAATTGCGACTGCAACTGAGCCCAAGCTTCAACTGCAGGGCTACGATTCTATCTGAAACGTATTCAAGACACAAATTAATTTGGTCGGTTCATCACATTCACTTCGCCAAAACCGGTATGATTTTAGTCTGACATATTCATGAACGTCCTGATCAAGCTTGCAATGACTGCGTACATTACCCATTCCGATTGCCTCTTGCACGACATGGGGCCATACCATCCCGAAAATCCGCAACGATTGAAAGCTATCGCGCAACAACTTGAAGCAACCGGTCTGATCGAGAAGCTTCGCTGTTATGAATCACCACTGGCCACGGATACGCAATTAATGCGGGTGCATCCACTCGATTATATTGCCAGTATTCGGGAGGTATCGCCGCAAAAAGGCCTGGCATATCTTGATCCGGATACCGCGATGAACCCGCACTCGCTGAATGCAGCGCTGCGCGCTGCAGGTGGAGTGATACTCGCCACCGATCTGGTGGTCGGACAAAAGGCAAACCGTGCATTCTGCGCTGTGCGTCCACCCGGCCATCATGCGGAATCTACATATGCGATGGGTTTCTGCATTTTCAACAATATTGCCGTTGGTGTCGCGCACGCACTGGCAACGCATGGCCTGCAGCGCATTGCGATACTGGATTTCGACGTGCATCACGGCAACGGTACCGAAGCGATTTTTGGCGGCAATCAAAAAGTTTTGTTCTGTTCCACTTTTCAGCATCCCTTTTACCCGCATTCGGGCGCGAAAACCCGGCACAGCAATTGCATTAGTGTGCCATTGCCTGCAGCATCAGGTGGCGATGCTTTCCGGCAAGCAGTGGCTGCGCACTGGCTGTCTGCCGTAGAATCGTTCAAACCGGAGATGATCTTTATCTCTGCAGGGTTTGACGCACATCGCGAAGACGACATGGCGAATCTGATGCTTGACGATGTGGATTACGTCTGGATAACACAGCAAATCACGGCATGGGCTGAACAATATGCGAATGGGCGCATTGTGTCCGTACTCGAGGGCGGTTACGCACTGAATGCTCTGGGTCGCTGCGTTGTGCAGCATATTAAAGTACTTTGTGAATAATTTGATCAGGCAATTTGTCTGACAGCTTCGGCCAGCACATTAACCAGGTATATGGCATTCGTCGAATGCGTAATGCTGTCCGAACTCCAGATACGTGTAACACCGGATTGACGAATAACCTGCTCCGCATCGCTGCAAAATAACGGATGGGTAACCACGGCATCGACCTGTCTGGCGCCATTTTGTAGCAGACTTTCAGCCGCCTGCGCAAGTGTGTGGCCCGTGCTGGCCATATCATCGACCAGAATCGCATGCTGACCGGCATAATCGCGTTCCGGCAGCGTGATTGCGACCTGTTTGTCCCCGCTTCTAACCTTGTTTGCCACTGTATACGAGAAACCGATGGTAACAGCAATCTCGCTTACCCACTGTTCGGATTCGCTGTCAGGACCCACCAACAGCGCGTCAGCATACTGTTGCTGTAAAAACCGTCCGATTTCACCACCTGCCGTCACCGCCAGCGCATATCGCGCGGGTATTGCCTGAACCAGTCGTTGCACTCGATGCAGATGCGGATCGACTGTAATCACATCGTCAAAATTATCCGCCAGCAACCTGCCGATCACCTGCTGGCTGATCGCTTCGCCTGGATAGTTCTCCGCATCCTGACGCATATAGCACAAATACGGTGCAACCAGCGAAATCCGCCTGGCGCCGTGTTTCCGCAGTGCGGACACGCTCAACAACAGTTCGATGAGCTTGCAGTTCGGCTGATTCAGACTTCTGACCAGCACCACATGATCCGGCAGATCGACCGGCACCTGCACCAGACTCTCGCCGTCCGGAAAACTGTGCAGCCGGATTTCCCGATATTCTGTCTGCAGCGCGACACTCAATGCCAACGCCTGCGCTCGGTAATCTTCAAAACCCATTATGTGCATACAAATCCCCCAAACTATAAAAAGGCATCATGCTGTTGAACGTTCCCTGCTTCACCCAGCGTATAGCCGCTGTCCTGCTCCACCAGTTTCCGGGCAAATTCAAAATCGGACATAAACTCTGCATAAACACGATACAGCACATCACCTGCCTTGACGGCATCGCCGTTTTTTCGTAACAGATCGACACCTGCCTTTTTATCCATCGGTGCACCGGCAATACGCGCGATATTGGCCATTTGCAGATTATCGATACCCGCCACAACACCCGCGTTGCCCGCTTTGACTTCGTAACAGAATTTACCGGGCGCAAAATCAATCGTATGCGCGCCCTGCCCTTCCATAATGGCATTCATTTTCGCCAGCGCGCGGCCCGAGTCCAGAATGTCACGCGCAATCGCGTATCCCTGGCCGCCGCGAACATCGGGGTCAAATTCAATGATGCGGCCGGCCAGTTCAAGCGATTTCTGGCGCAGATCTGGCGGTGCACCGGGATCGTTTTCCAGCACCTGCATCACGTCGCGGGCTTCCAGTGTTGGACCGATGCCGCGGCCGACAGGCTGGCGGCCGTCGGTGATGATGACTTCTAGATGAATATTGAGCTGGTCGCCGACAAACTCAAACAGTTTTCTGAGTGCGAGTGCTGCGCGCATGTGCCGCACCTTTGCCGTCGGCCCTACGGGTATGTCGATCAGCAGATGCGTCGAGCCCGCAGCGAGTTTTTTCGACAGAATCGATGCCACCATTTGCCCCTGCGAATCGATACCGAGCGGACGCTCGACCGCGATCAGCATATCGTCCACCGGCGCCAGTTTCGCAGTACCTCCCCATGCAAGGCAGCCGCGATGCCTGCGCACAATGTCGTGCAGCTTTTTCGGCGTGAGATTCACTTCAGCGAGAATTTCCATGGTATCCGCCGTTCCGGCGGGCGATGTAATAGCCCGGCTCGATGTTTTCGGTATCAGCATACCGTGTGCGGCGACAATCGGCACCACCAGCATCGAAGTACGGTTACCGGGAATGCCGCCGATACAGTGCTTGTCCGCCACCAGCGCCTCGCCCCAGTTCAGCTGCTGCCCGGTCTCCAGCATCGCCCGCGTCAGGTACAAAACTTCGTCGCGATCCAGATTATTTTGCCCTGTCGCTACCAGAAACGCAGCCATCTCCATTTTAGAATAGCGACTGGCGGCGATGTCCCGCGTTATCGATTCAAAATCCGTCAGCGTCAGCCGTTCGCCGTTAATCTTGCGCCGCACCGCATCCATCGACAGTGCATATTCCGCATGGTCCACGCTGACCGCGCAATCTTCGCTCGCATTCAATTGCGCATACGCCTGTTCGGACAATCCCAGTTCCGACGGCGTCACAATCGCCGCGTCATCGACTACATTCAGCACAGCCAGGATCCTGCGACCGTTGGCGCAGATACGGATCTTTGTCAACGCCTGAAATCCTTCCGCACGATACACCGCACATTCACGATGCATATACGCCACGTTTTCATGGTATGTATCGATTGCGATACGGCGCAGCCTGAGGGTCTGGTTATTCATGGATTTCTTCGGATTATCTGGAAGTAACTGGTTCTGCTATCGTATCAGAATGGCTGGTTTTGCATTCGAAAGTGGGTTCAATGTCGCTATCGGTTTCGCGGGCTGCGATTTCTTTCAATAATTTAAGCGTATCGTCATTGATTTCAGACATAGATGGGCAAACCCGTTCTCCCGATTGGTCCTGTTGATGCTTGAGCGATAGCAAACATGGTGCAGCCGTATTTCCGAGTAGCAATTCTTTAATTCGATTACTAACACCAGCTGCTATCCATTCGTTTCTACAAGCCAGTTCGATTAAGTAAGCATGAAGGTTATTCAAAACTATTGATGCATCGGTCTCTCCATGCACCTGGTTGCCAATACCAAACAGCAGGGCATGAATGCCATCTCCATATTTCACCTGTACCCATATTTTCATACCTTGGGCTTCATCAGCGTCGCAGGCTGTCCGATACGCCCAGGCAATCGTATATAATTGTTCCAGCGTGAAGTTTTTCATTACCAACGAGGTGTGCTGTGTTTTCTCTCAATTTATAGATAGATTGTTTAATCAGCAAACCAGTTGTTTTATTAGGGGTGTTAGCCAGCGACTGATGGGCGATATTAATACCAAACATTGCAATTTCCCTTATCAATTTCTCGCCATGCATAAAAGTGCTTAACACGAACGCACGCATCTTACCAGAACAACTGTTTGAAGTAGCAGGTCGGACAATAGTAGTAATAGTTTTCGCGGTAGGCGATCGGCCAGGGATGGATCGAAACGGCGTTGATCAGCGGCAGACCGGCGCTGCCATAGGTGGCCGCATAGTCTGACCTGCCTTCAATTGTCCCGATTGCAACGACTTCCCGGCTCGTAAAATAAATCTTTGGATCAAGCTTCTTCTCGCTTTTTAGCAGAAAATACCCTTCGCTGGGTTTATCAATATCGGGGCGATCGTAATAATCCAGCGGATAAAACATGACCTGCATCAGACTGCCACCTTCCACCTCCCGAAGATCGGTAACCACCCCGCCCCATTTTACCAGGACGTCTTCATATTGCTCGGCATCCGCTTTGACCTGGGCATATGTCAGCTCCTGCACATCTGTGCTGTCAAAAGCAGGCGGCAGCGTTGTGCATGCGCTGAACAGCAGGCTGATCACGATCAAATAAATTTTCATTGTTTTACTCTATTTAAAGTCACGGTGATATTTTCAACCTTTCGCAGGAAAAAAACAGTAGCTCAAAACTAGTCCATGCCAGCCTGCCTGCCTGCAACTTCTATTTCAGATACAAACAACCGTGTGCGATGACCGAAAATATTTCTGTTGGCGAGCCGCTCACTGTAGTGCACTTTCACCGGAACGCCTGCTTTCAGTCCCTCGATCGCGAAATGATACAGATCATGGTCATCCATCACAAAATGACGGAATTTGTCGCCATTAGCACCGATTTGCATGGTCATGAAATAATTTCGTGCAAGGTTTTTATTCTTGATGACGTTGGTTATCCGTCCAAATTCGACGCCGTAGGAAACTTCCGGTTCAAATGTGCGGATGTCGCCGATCAGATGCGTTTGCGGGAGTGGCCGGTTTTTATCAACCAGATGGATGTCGACCAGTTCATTGACAGCGGAACATGCCAGCAGCGTATTGCTGCGAGGCGTTTTGTATTCGATAACGACATCGTAACCGATCAGTTCGTCAAGTACATCGTAGAAATCATCTTCGTCAAAGCAAAAACGGAAAGGGTTGGTCACAAGATTTTGCGGCAGGCTGCCAAAGCTGATAAACGATGCGCTCTCATGACCCAGTAGCAGTTCACCCGCATGTGCGCCGCTCATGCCGCGACCGAATCTATCGTCACGCCCGACCCGGCTTAACTGGCCTGATGCAAAACCTTTGGTGTCAATGATCAGTGACGATGAAAAGGCCGTCGCTGCGTTCAGGGCGACACCGAGCATCAGCGATAAAACAAGTATGCCTGGAATGGAGAGATTCCATATTCTTATCATTTTCAGTTCATTACCTTCGGTTAGGGTTGTTATCAATCAGATCAACCCTCTCGAAAAGCTGCCACAGCGGGTTTCGCCACATCTGGCCTGTATTCAGAGTGCCAATTAATTATCAGCTGATATCTAACAGTTACTGCGTTTATTTCAGGTGGTGCAATCAGCCATCTTCATATTTTCCGCCGTTCTGAATACAGGTCTCCTCAATGGTTGACGCGTCCCAGTCATGCTTTTTTTTCGACCCGCGATAATAATGTTTGTCGAGAACCAGTCCGTCCGGATCAGTAAAACGAATGCAGCGCCCGATTCTGTTTTCATCGGGGCAGCGCTCGCCGACCGTGCAGTGCTTGGTAATCAACTGGCGATCTGTTGCGGAGAGTGTGCTCAGACGGTATTCCTCACAGATACTCTGCCTTTTAATGCGATCGCAGATAACAAACGCACTCGGGTCTTCATTGACGCTGCTGTTAGCCGCACCAGTCAATAACATGGAAAGCACAATATAAGCAATAAACAGTAAAAACAGCCGTGTCATAGGTTTCCTTTCTACTCGTAAAGAACAACAGGGTTTTTCTCGCCCAGTCGTGTCACGATTCCGGTCAGCTACCTGTCAACGCGAATGGCTTTCGGAATCGCCACTTTCAAATAATAAATCATTGACCATAATGTCAGCACTGCCGCTACATAAATCAGCCAGGTCCCGATCTGGTGCGCATTAAGACCCTCAGTCAGATCATCGTGGTAGAGCAGCAGCGGAATCGCTATCATTTGCGCGGTTGTCTTGATTTTACCCAGAAACGATACCGCTACGCTCTTGGATTGACCGATCTGCGCCATCCATTCACGCAATGCAGAAACGGCAATTTCCCGCCCGATAATAACCAGCGCTATCGGCGCGCCGAGCCGGTCGAGATAAACGAGCACGATCAGCGCGGCAGCGACCATTAATTTGTCTGCCACCGGGTCGAGAAAAGCGCCAAAGGCGGACATTTGATTCAGTGCACGTGCCAGAAAGCCATCCAGCCAGTCTGTTATGGCAGCGCCGGCAAAAATCAGGGTGGCAACAAGGTTTTTTTGCTCGACTGTCAGCCAACCGGCTGGCAAATAAAAAATACCAACAAATATGGGTATGGCCAGTATTCTAAGCCACGTCAGCAAATTCGGCAGATTCAAAGGCATAAAAGCGATTGCTTTGTCAGGCATCTATAAAAACAGGTATCAAAAAAATAATTCATCAGATTAATCATGTAACGGTCAGGTATCCGCAATCTGCAGATATGTCATGCGCAACTTTATTTTCAACAGTTTCCGGCGAACGATCAGTGCAGTTCCCGGTAGATTTTCTCCGCAAGCCTGCGGCTGATTCCTTCAGTCTGCGCCAGCTCTTCAATACTGGCCGTCTGCACGCCTTTCAGTCCGCCGAAACGTCCCAGCAGGCACTGGCGTCTTTTGGCGCCGATTCCGCTGATACTCTCAAGGCTCGAGGTCATGCGTGATTTACCACGCCGTCCACGATGCCCCTGAATGGCAAAACGATGCGCTTCATCCCGTATCTGTTGAATCAGATGCAAAGCGGCATGGTTATTCGGCAATTGTAACGGCTTTTGTCGCTCGGGAAAAACCAATTGCTCAAGGCCCGGTTTTCGGCTCTCACCTTTAGCAACGCCCATCAGATTGGCATCGCTGACACCGAGTTCATCGAGCGCTTTTTTTGCTGCGTTCACCTGCCCCTTGCCGCCATCAATCATGATCAGATCAGGCATGCGCCCCTCGCCTTGAACAATCTTCTGATAACGCCTGTTTAAAGCGTCGCGTATCGCGGCATAGTCATCCCCCGGTGTAATATTCTTGATGTTAAAGCGCCGGTATTCATGATTGCGCATGGCAAACTGATCATACACCACGCAGGATGCCACTGTCGCTTCACCCATGGTATGGCTGATGTCAAAACACTCGATACGATTCAACCCGTCCAGATTCAAGGCCTGCTGCAGTGCGACCAGCCGTTCTTCCTGGCTGGCTTTGCGGTTCATCATTTGATTAAGTGAAAGTTGTGCATTTTCCGACGCCATTTTCAGCCATATCCGCCGCTCACCGATCGGATTCTGATTAATGGTCACTTTATGCCCTGCCTGCTCGGTCAGCAAATTCTCCAGTAATTCTCGACGAATTTCGCGGTCAACGATAATCAGGTTCGGCACACTCCGGTTGATGTAATGTTGCGCCAGAAATGCCTCGATCACCGAAGACAGCTGATAACCATCGGCGTTCTGCGGAAAAAAGCTTTTGTCGCCGAGATGGCGGCCACCTCTGACCATGGCCAGCGTCACGCATACTCTGTCGCCGCTTTCCGCGTCACCTGCACAGGCCACAATATCCGCGTCCATCGCTTTGCCGCTGTCTACAAACTGCTTTTCACGGATTTTTCGCAACGCCTGCATTTGGTCGCGCAGTACAGCCGCCTGTTCATAGTCCATCCTGTCCGACGCTTGCTGCATTTTGCCGGCAATACCGTCAATCACTTCGGATTGCTTACCCTGCAGAAACAGCGCGGCACCGTGCATATCCTCACGGTATTCGGCCGGTGAAATTTTTCCAACACACGGACCACTACAGCGTTTAATCTGGTACAGCAGGCAGGGACGCGCACGATTATTGAATACACTGTCTTCACAGGTACGCAGACGAAAAACTTTTTGCAACAGCTGAATGCTCTCACGCACGACACCGGCATTAGGAAACGGACCGAAATACTGGTGCGTTTTATCCAGCAACCCGCGATAAAACCCCAGTCGAGGAAATTCATGTCCACTTAGAATGATATATGGATATGATTTGTCATCCCTGAACAGGATGTTATAGCGTGGCTTGAGGCTTTTGATTAAATTGTTTTCCAACAGCAGCGCTTCGGCTTCCGAACGAGTCACCGTCGTTTCAATGCCGGCGATCTGAGACACCATCAACTGTGTCCGTGGCGCCAGCCCCGTTTTCTGAAAATAGGAAGAAACGCGTTTTTTTAAATCCACGGCCTTACCGACATAGATTACTTCGCCATCGGCATTGAGCATTCTATACACACCGGGCTGTGCGGGTAAATTCAGGCAATAGCCTTTCGCGTCGAATTTTACCTGTGCTTTGCTGCTATCCATCTGTTTCAACACTGCTCACGATTCACGCCATGAAAACTATGCCATAGCTGCACATAACTATTGATCAAATGTGTCATCTGTCTTCGATCATCTTTTTTTACAGGACGACCGATATCAGTCTTTCTTGCCCAGTAGCGCACCACCAATCGCCCAGTTTTCATGCGGCACTTCTTCAAACGTAATATACGTGTAGGATTTCGATTTATTGGCAACACGCGAGAGGGTATCGGTAATCTCTTCAGCAATCTGCGCTTTCTGATCCTGGCTTAGCGTGCCTGCAACACGTAAATGAACATATGGCATTTTCTTCTCCTGATTTTATGGTTCTTGTTTTGTACTTCGATTTTCCTGATCGCTTATTTGATTGACAGATCAGCTGAAATTACGGCAAACACCTGTTCGAACATTTCGGCTGTCAGACGCTTTGTCTGGGTATTGTAGCGGCTGCAATGATAACTGTCATAGAGTTTGATTGTATTTGCTTTTCCGCATGGCAGTTTGTGTGCGGCCCCATGGGAAAACGGATAATCTTTCTGACGCAGGCCCAGACACTGTAATACGGATCGGTGCGCGATCGCGCCCAACGCCAGCACGATGTGCCCGCCTTGGTCTCTGAATTCGTCCAGCTCAATTTTCAGATAATGTCCACACTGCCGAATTTCATCCGGATTAGGCTTGTTTTGCGGTGGCAGGCATTTAACCGCGTTCGTGATCCGGCAATTAATCAATTGCAAATCGTCTTGCAGTGAAATTGATTCATTCCGGCTGGCCAGCCCGAATTTATACAATGTCTGGTACAGCAGAATGCCTGCATAGTCCCCGGTAAAGGGTCGTCCCGTACGGTTGGCACCATGCATGCCGGGCGCCAGCCCGACTATCAGCAACTGTGCCCGGACATCACCAAATGCGCTGACCGGGCGCGCGTGATATTCGGGGTAACGTTCCTTTACCGTATCAAGAAATGTTGCTAGCCTTGCGCATTGTCTGCAATCGGCAGGCTCAAAAGGATAACCCGCTTTTATAGTAGAATGTATAGTCATCACATTAAAAACAACGATGAATTATTAACAGCACCAGTACCCTGATTTTCCTAAATGCATATCGCCATTGCCGAATATTTAAATGCATCCTGAATACGGTGCTATGCAGGATACCCTATCGATGCTCAGAAAACGGCTTGTAATTAATCTATACGCGCTTTGCTTCAGCATGCTTGCAGTCTCCAGCAACCCGATTTTAGCGGAAACGGCGTTGATACCCAACATTACCGGTCCAGCCAAGTTCGCACGGATTTCCGCACCCGACGATGTGCAGAAGTTTCTCCAGGAGCACATAAAACTTCCTGAAGAGCCCTTCGCCAATAATATGGCGCAACGGACCTTTCTTCGTCGCACCAAACATGAAATCATAGAATTGCTCGCGACACAGGGATATTTCTCGCCCGCTGTCACTTTTGACAAGCGTATTTCAAATAAGGTCGAAATTCCTGTGATTGTTATCGACCCGGGACCAATGGCAAATATCCGGTCTGTCGAGATTAAATTCCAGGGCAGTATCGTTGATGATGAATCACAGCAGGACGAAATCAAAAAATGGCGAAAAGCCTGGCCGCTTAAAGTGGGCAGACCTTTTCTCTCAGCAGAGTGGGAAGAAGCCAAGTCGGTATTGCTATCACAAGTTTCCTACAAAAAATTTGCTGCCGCCAGAATTGTGAAAAGCGAAGCGGTTGTGGACAAAGAGAACGCGCAGGTGTCACTGCATGTCGTTATCGATTCCGGCCCGGTTTTTTACTTTGGCGAATTGAAGATCGATGGATTGGACCGTTACGATTCGGGAATGATCGAAAATCACCGACCATTTCGTACAGGGGAACCCTATAGCAAAGAACTGATGCACAGATTCCAGATTGCCCTGCAAAATATCCCGCACTTTGGCAACGTATCGGTCAGCATTGATCCAGATGTATCGAAACATAACGCCAGCCCGGTTTACGTAACTGTAACCGAAACAAAATCCCAGCGTATCGCTGTAGGTGGTGGTTACAGCTCGAACAATGGTGCCCGTGCTGAAGTCAACTACAGCAACCACAATTTCCTTGACCGTGCTTGGAATTTCAGTACATTGTTACGACTGGAGCAAAAGCGCCAGACATTTTTTTCCGGTGTAAACACATTGCCCAATGAAAACAACATTTATTATGCTCTGGGTGCCACCCTGCAAAGAACCGATATCGAGGACCTGGTAACTGTCAGGCAACGTGTAGATGCCGCACGCATTTACCAGACATACAATACGCAGTGGCAATATTCGCTGAACTGGCAAAGAGAGGAAAAACGTCCCGACGGCGCGATCAATCAGACTGTTGAAGCGTTAGCGTTCGACTGGCGCTACCGCTATCACCTTGTCGATGATCCGGTCAATATCCGCCGAGGCAACGTTTCCGAACTTAGAGTAGGCGGTGGTCTCGATTCTGTTTTTTCCGATCAGGATTTTCTGCGGCTATATGGACGGCAGCAAAACTGGTGGCCGGTAGGTAAACGGGACGTGTTTTATTTACGCGGCGAAGCAGGCTATACTCTGGCGCCATCACGCTTTGGCATTCCGCAGGAGTATCTGTTTCGCGCTGGTGGCATTCAGTCGGTCAGGGGTTATGATTTTCTGAGCATCGGGGTGCGCGAAGGGAATGCCATTGTCGGTGGCCGTGTTCTCGCAACCGGCACCGCTGAATACACTCACTGGTTTATGCGCAACTGGGGAGCGGCTGCTTTTGTCGATGCCGGCAGCGCGGCTGATACGATCGAAGACATGGATTTATTTCTCGGTTACGGCGCCGGTGTGCGCTGGCGCAGTCCGGCGGGACCGCTCGCGCTCGACCTGGCCAGAGGCCACAAAACCGGCACATTCCGGGTTCATTTCTCAATGGTTGTCAATTTCTGATGAAACATCATAGCAATCACTCAGCGCAACCCGGCATCAAAGGCATCCGCGGCGGTTTTCGTCTTAATTTGCTGATCATTGCGCTATCCGGCTTGCTGGCTGCGCTGGCTGGCTCCGGTTACTGGATATTAAACACCGCCAGCGGCTTTCAATGGCTGCTGTCAACTGCCTCGCGCATGAGTGGCGGTGCGCTGGAAGTCGAGGATATTGGCGGTACTTTCAGCGATATGCAGATCGGCAGGCTGCAATATCACGATGAGACTCTAAAACTCGCCATACAGCAGTTCAAACTCGACTGGTCGCCGGGCCGGCTGGTTACCGGCGAACTGTTCGTGCGCGCCATCGACGCCCAGCGGATTGATGTACATACCGTACCGTCCTCGGAAGAAAATACGAAAGCAGCGACATTGCCCGCTGATCTGTCATCACCCATTGATATCTTGATACAGGTTATTTCAGTGGACGAGATACACCTGTATTCACACGATGACATTTTAACCGGTCAGCAACGGCAACCCGACCTCTCAATAACCGGTCTGTCCCTGCAGCTGGATAGTAATGCTCAGCGACATCGGTTGACTCATTTATCGCTTAATAATTCAGAATTTGGCGCACTCAATGCATCCGGTCACATATTGACGACGCATCCGTTTAATCTGAAATCGAGTATTCGATTGGACGATGCAGCAAGCCGGGGTGTTACACACGCGGCCCTGTCCGGTTCGCTGGAGCTGCTGGATATAAAACTCGCTCACCAGAACGCAGCGACGCGAGGAGCCGCCGCCATTCGACTAGAGCCGTTCGCTCAAAGTGCTACCGACATGCTGAAATCATTGCATGTCTCCGTCACCGGATTCAATCCTGCCGATTTTCTCTCTGACGAATCAGGGATTCCCGGTGCAAATCTGGCGCTACAGGCAGTTATAAAACAAAACGGCGACGACCGGCTCGTCGGTCGCATGGCATTGCAGAACAGCACAGCTGCCCCGCTGAATGAAAACGGTCTGCCGCTCAATGGTCTTTCTGCGGCGATATTACTTACCGAAGACACATTCAAACTGGGCAACCTGCAAATACTGCTTTCTGACCAGGGCCAGATTTCGGGTAACATGGAATGGCATATTGATCGATCGACTGGCCAGGCCATACTCAATATCAGCAATCTGGATCCTGCCGCAATCGATACACAGCTGCAACCGGCCACAATCGGCGGCACGGTGCAATTTATGGGCGATGCGGATTCACAGCGTGTCGCCATCAGTTTAAACGACGAACAGAGTTTGAACCTGAATGCATCCGTCGTGCACGCCGCCAGCCGAATTGAGCTGGAGCAACTTGATCTGCGTCACGGTCAATCCCGTCTGACCGGCAATGGCGAATTGAACCTCGGTAATGGCGATACCGACGATGACGCACAGGAATTCCAGTTCACCGGCCAGCTCAGTCAGTTCAACATTGCCGATTTCGTACAGGGCGTCGAATCCAACCTTAATACCCGACTTGATATCACGGGCAGCCTGTCCCCCGAATTGTCAGCCGTACTCGATTATCAATTTGAAAAAAGCCATCTGAATCATCAACCAGTTACCGGCACCGGAAAGATCGCATTTGAAGCACCGTTTTTTCTCGACAGCAAAACCGACTTTCAAATCGGCTCAAACCAGGTCAGCGTCCATGGAAAATTTGGCAGGCCCGGCGACGCGCTGGTACTGCGAATTACCGCGCCCGCACTTGCACAGACCGGACTCGGACTATCGGGTTCTCTCGAAGCACAGGTCGACTTGAGAGACACGGTGGATTCGCCTGCGTTTGATTTCAATTTAGACAGCCAGGCGCTTGCGTTATCCGAAAATTTTTCGATCGGCAACCTTATTGCCGAAGGCTACCTTCATTCAGAAACGCTTTCGCTTACGCTCAAAGCCGATGAATTGCAAACAGATGGCGAAACGCAACTCAGGCAGTTCGATCTAAAAATCGCCGGAAAAAAATCGGCGCATACCCTGCAGACCCGTTTACGCGTCAACGATGAAACCACAGTTGTTTTACACGCCGATGGCGGCCTGACCGGACTTGACAAACCGAATACGCCACCTGTCTGGCAGGGCCGGTTAACCGAGTTGTCAGTCACCGGACAGGTGCCTGTCGCGCTGCAGTCGCCAGCCCCGCTTACACTTAGCAGCGAACGTGTTGACTTTCGCAATGCACGCATGAACATAGCAGGTGGTCAGGCCAGCATCAACCGGATTTTATGGTCGCCACAACAGTGGCAAAGTGATGGTTATTTTTCCGGTGTAAAAATACATCCCGACAGCGATGTAATTCCTGGCGAGGATTTGCTTCATCTGGGCGGCAAATGGCATATTGAGGCGCCGGCTTCGCTGGCCCGACTTTCTGGCGAAATTGAAATTACACGAGAAAAAGGCGACTGGTATCTGCCCGGAGAATTGCCGCAGGCCGTCGAATTGCAAACTTTGACAATGAAGGCCAGTGCACGCAACGGCGCACTGGCCGCTCATTTTGATTTAAGCAGTGCGTTGATCGGCAATATCAATGCGCGGCTGGAGTTACCAGCACTGCAAGCCGCAAATGGTGAGTTGCTGCCGCCCGACACCCGGCTGGATGGCGAGGTGAATCTGGCAGTGCCCGATCTGTCCTGGCTGGATCAACTGACCGACACTGCTCTTCAGGCTGGCGGCGCGGTCAAACTCCAGACCAGCATCGCTGGCACGCTCGACAAACCAATGCTACAAGGCGATATCCGCGGCGAACAGCTGATGATCGCATTACTTGATCTCGGTCTGAATTTACATCAGGGTGAACTCAAGGCACGTTTTGATGAATCTGTACTGCATATTGATCAATTGAGTTTTGTATCGCCCTATCAGTCACCGCCCAAGGACCGCTTGCTAAAAAAACTGAAACTGGAAAACAAGCCTGGTTCAATAACCGTCAATGGTTCATTGGGTTTCATCGACAATACCCACGACCTGACTGTCACACTTGATCAACTTTACCTTATAAATCCGCCACATTACTGGATTGCTGTTTCTGGCCAAAATACCGCACAGTTCATCGATGACGTACTGGATTTCAAAGGCGAAATTACCGCTGATGCCGGCCTGCTGACGCAACCACCTGCGTCACGGCCGCAACTGGCTGATGACATTGTCGTAATCGAAGTTAGCGAAATTGAACAAAATGAATCCGAAACCGATGAACAAGAAACAATCGTCAATCTGCATGTTACGCTCGATCTCGGCAAACAGTTTTTTTTGCGCGTCGCCGGACTCGAAGGTCGTCTCGACGGCAATCTACAATTACACAATGACGAAAATGATACACTCAGTGCCGTCGGATCAATCGCCACTCGATCAGCTACCTATACCGCCTACGGCCAGGATCTCACCGTCACGCGCGGTATTGTGAATTTCCATGGCCCTTTGGACGATCCCGGTCTGAATATTCTGGCGATTCGCAAGGGCCTGGAAGTCGAGGCCGGCGTCGAAGTCGCCGGTTCGGTGCGGCATCCAAAAATCAAACTGGTTTCGACTCCGCATGTACCTGACACCGAAAAACTGTCCTGGATCGTGCTGGGCCGCGCGCCCGATGTCAGCGGTCTGGATACCTCCCTGCTTATTACTGCTGCCAGCGCAATCCTTGGTGGTGGATCGAACGGTATCACCAGCAAGCTAAGCGACATGTTCGGTGTCGATGAAATCTCTTTCAGACAAGGCAGTACAACGGGCAGCACCCAGGCCGGCACACCCAGTACCAGCAACCTGTTCTCCAATCCGACCAGTCTTGCCAGCACTACCCTGGGCGGCCAGATCGGCACAGTTGGCAAACGCCTCTCTTCGCGTGCGTACTTAAGCTACGAGCGCGGCATTACCGCCACCACCGCGGGCATCACCAAGCTCACTTACAACCTGACGCCCAAAATTACCGTCGTCACGCAGGCCGGCGAAGACAGTGCTGTCGATTTATTTTATACGTTCAGATTTGATTAAGCGTAGGAAAATCACCCATTATTAATCGTGCAGATCGTCTGCCAGCACCGCTCTGTCATGCGCCCATGCCCGCAGCTTGCCAATCCGTTCCGCCATCACCACAGACAGCGGGCGCGTGCGTTCGAGCTCATGCAGTATATCTGCAGAGGTCAGCGCACAATCACCGTTGCGCGCCGCCGCTTCAAAAACAGCAGCAATCACTGCCTGCTCAATTTCAGCGCCTGAAAAACTGCTGGCATTTGCGGCCAGTTCAGCCAGATCGAAATTCGCCGGATCTAAACCCCGTTTCTTTAAATGAATGGCAAAAATCTGCTCGCGTGCCGCAGTATTTGGAAAATCGACGAAAAATATTTCATCAAAACGCCCTTTGCGAATAAGTTCGGGTGGGAGTGTCGAAATATCGTTTGCTGTTGCCACGAGGAATACCGGTTTTGCCGCATTACTGCGTTCGGACAGCCAGGTCAGAAATGTGCCCAGTATGCGGCGCGATACACCACCGTCCTGTTCGCCCCCGTTTCCACCCAATCCTTTTTCAAGTTCATCAATCCATAGCACGCACGGCGCCATACCCTCTGCAGCAGCCAGCGCGGCGCGCATATTGCGTTCGCTTTCACCGTAAAATTTGTTATATACCGCACCGAAATCCAGGCGCATTAATGGTATGTTCCATTCGCCAGCAATTGCGCGCGCGGCAAGGCTTTTGCCGCCACCCATGACGCCGAGCAATAAAATTCCCTTGGGCCGGTCAAGTGCTGCGGTTCTGGAATCCAGAAACGGTTTCTGACGCAGTGTCACCCAGTGCTTCATGCGTGCCAATCCGCCGATGGCGTCAAACTTGAAGGACGATTCCTCGAAACCCAGCACGCCCTCTCCTCCCAATGCCCTGTGTTTGATAGCAAGAATGCGGCGAATATCCTCCTGATTAATCTCGCCATCCGCACGCAGCGCCTGGCGCACCAGACGGCGCACATCCTCAAATTCAAGCCCGAGTAGATGCATGATCAGCAAGTCAACCGTACGACGGTCACCGCGTACCTTGTCACCGTTTTGTGTGTGATACAGTTTCGCCTCGTTGAATACAATCGACCGGATATCGTCACGTGTCGGCAATTTCGGCTTGAAATGCCCCGCCAACCGCAGCAGTTCCGAGGGTACATCTTCCAGCGTCGGGCTGACAAACACCAGTGTACGCGCACATTTTGCATGATCCATGGCGATTTCGCGCATCAGACGCACGGCTACGGCATCCTTGAATCCGGGATGCGCGTCGCACAAGACGTAAACGCCGTTCTGAGACGATTTATCGATATGCCTCAGGCAGTCAATCAATTCATTTGTCTGATAAATGGCTTTGCCGTGATCGTCGTTTGAGCTGGCTGCAAACTGGCCGAGACCTCCACCGGTCCCGACAACCCGGCCAAGTCCGTCAACGATGCTCCATCGCATCATTAATTGATTTTCCAGATTGGATGCCTGTGTCAGCAGTTTTAAAATACGCGGCTCTTCATGTGTCTCAATCAGGATCAGCGGCACTCTGGCACGCAGCAAAGCTGAGAGTTCGTTGATTTCTGCGGGTTCGTTCATCGTTATTTCATCGTAAAGTCAGTCATACTCATGCAACGACCCTGACCGGCAAAATCTTGAACGATTATGCAATCAGGCAGATTTTTAATAAGACAATCATCAGCCCGATGCAAACTTTTGTGCTGCTTGCTGCTCACTGGATTAACAATAATCGACCAATAAAAATTTTTGACTGAAACAGATATTTCATTTAATCTTGATTTTTGTGTCATCAATCAAAATCAGCTATCATGAAACAGTCAAACTGGGGTGGGCAACGCGCCGGCGCGGGCAGGAAACGTTCTGCGGAGCCGTCAGTCACCGTTCGCGTGCCTGTCAGCAGCAAAGAAACTGTTCTGCAATGGGTACGGCAACACAAGATGTCTACTGCATATATTCCCGCATGGATGGAAATTGCCCGGCTCGAACAGCAAGCCGTGCCACAGTCATTTCCGCGCATGAGTCATTCGGTACGCGCCGGTTTCCCTTCACCGGCAGATGATTATGTGGAAAAACGTATCGACCTCAACGAAGAATTGATTCAACACCGCGAGGCTACCTTTTTTCTGCGTGTCAGAGGGCATTCGATGATCGATGCCGGCATTGACGACGGCGACGAACTGATTGTCGACCGTGCCATTGCTCCCGAGCATAACCGTATTGTCGTCGCTGCTGTCGATGGCGAATTAACCGTCAAGCGTTTTTACCGGCGCAACGGTATTATCAAACTGATTGCGGAAAACCCGCAATATCCGGATATCGAATTCAAGAACGAGCAGGAAATGATGATATGGGGCGTGGTCACTCGAGTGATCAAATCTGTTTAGCCATGTTTGCACTGATCGACGGCAATAATTTCTATGTGTCCTGCGAACGCGTATTCAATCCGTGCCTGATGGGAAGGCCCGTTATTGTATTATCCAATAATGACGGCTGCGCGGTCGCACGTTCCGAGGAAGCCAAGGCACTGGGTATCAAAATGGGCGTGCCCTGGTTTCAGGTGCAGTCGCTGGCGCGGAAACATGGTGTCATTGCACTATCGTCAAACTACACGCTATATGCCGATATGAGCAACCGCATGATGTCTCTCCTTGGGCAATTTGCGCCACAGGAAATCTATTCCATAGACGAATGCTTTCTGTATTTTAACGATTTTCAAATGGATCTGACCGCCTATAGTCAAACAATTCGCCAGCGCATTAAACACTGGCTTGGCTTACCGGTCTGTATTGGCATCGGCCCGACCAAAACCCTGGCAAAACTTGCCAACCATATCGCAAAAAAACAACCGCGCTGGCAGGGCGTCTGCAATCTGGGCACTTTGCCCGAAACAACACTCAACAACCTGCTGGCCGGCATTGAAGTCGGCGAAGTCTGGGGAATTGGTCGCCGCCTGCGGGAAAAGCTGCACCATCTGAATATTCGTACCGCCCTGGCGCTCAAATGTGCAGATGCTGATTTGATCGGCCGCATGTTTTCAATAACAGCAAAACGTACTGTCACGGAATTACGAGGCATGCCTGCATTACGGCTTGATGAAGTCGCACCAGCCAGGCAGCAAATCCTATGCAGCCGATCCTTCGGCATGCCTGTCACGCAATACAGCGAGCTTCAGGAAGCCGTAACCAGTTATATTACCAGGGCGGCAGAAAAACTGCGATGCCAGTCTTTGCTGGCACATGCCGTCCATGTGTATATTCATACAAATCCACACCGAAAAAGGGATGCGCAATACCGGCAGGGTATTACGGTCACATTAACGGAGTCCAGCTGTGATACGATCAAACTGACACGTGCAGGATTATGGGGACTGGCACGCATTTACCGGACGGGCTATCGTTATAACAAGGCCGGGATAATGCTGATGGAACTCGTCCCTGCGGATGCCTTTCGGCAAACCGCATTGTTTGCCCATGACACAACCATGGCAGATAAAGCGCGAACACTCATGACAACACTTGACCTGGTCAATCGGCGCATGGGAAAAGATACGCTCGCGCTGGCGGGTGCAGGCACCGTCAAAAACTGGCATATGAAACGAAACCACAAATCACCCTGTTATACGACCGAATGGAAAGAGCTGGCAGAAGCACATTGTTGTTAAGCGGTTTTCCGCTTAAAACCTGAAATGGTAAAACAATAATGAAAAAAATATCGTTGAATACGCAAATCATACTGGGCAGCCTGGCAGGTATATTACTGGGTCTGTGGTTCGCCGGGCTGGGGCAGGAATCGAACATCACACAAGGCGGTCTGTATATTGCAGGACTGATCGGCACGTTATTTATTGATTTGCTAAGAATGGTACTGATTCCGCTGGTTTTCACATCGATTATTGTGGGTGTCGCCAATTTGCGCGCTCACCGGCAGATGAACCGGGTATGGCAGGGAACGCTCGGATTCTTTGTCCTGACCATGGGGCTTGCACTGCTGCTGGGTCTTACCGCTGCTAACTGGCTGCAACCTGGTGGCGGACTGCAACTGGCCATGTTTCAGGATTCCCTGCAGAATTTTCAGGCGACACAAATGTCGTTAGCCGAATTTTTTGCGCATTTTCTGCATTCATTGTTTCAAAACCCCATCGCGGCACTTGCACAGGGCAATGTACTGGCTGTCGTGGTCTTTGCCCTGCTCCTCGGCATCGCACTGGTTATCGGTGGTGAACGATACCGCAATATTCTGGTACTAATGCAGGAGTTTCTGGAACTGATACTCATGCTGGTTGGCTGGATCATGCGACTTGCACCGTTTGGAATCATGGCATTACTACTGCAGCTGGTAGCCACACAGGACACTGGCCTGCTGAATACACTGATCAAGTTCGTTGGCATTGTCATGGGAACCACGATACTGCATGGCCTGGTGGTGTTGCCGCTGATTCTTTATCTGACTACCGGTATGACACCGATCAAATTCTGGCGCGGCGCACGTGAAGCATTGATTACCGCCCTTGCCACCAGTTCCAGCGCAGCAACGTTACCCGTTACGCTGCGCTGTGCCGAACAACACCTGCACGTCAAACGGGATATTGCCGGGTTTGTTATTCCGCTGGGTACAACAATGAATATGGACGGTACTGCGTTATATGAAGCTGTTGCGGCACTGTTCATCGCAAACCTGGTTGGTGTGGAACTGAGTCTGATGCAGCAGCTGATTGTTTTCGTCACCGCCATGCTTGCCGCAATGGGCGCGCCGGGCATTCCCAGCGCCGGTATGGTTACCATGGTCGTCGTTTTACAGGCTGTCGGGTTGCCAGCTGAAGCGATTGCCATTTTGCTGCCGGTAGACCGCTTACTGGATACGGTACGCACCATGGTGAATGTCGAAGGCGATATGGTCGGAAGTCTGGTTGTACAAAAATGGACACACCGCGAGTAAACGTAGACAAATTCTGATTCATCTGATCGGCTTCACTTGATACAGGTCAAATGATAAGAGCTGCATCAAACAGTTTCATCATCACGAAAGCGTTGCTGGATCTCCAGTATTTTGTCCGGATTTCTTAACAGTGCATCAACACAATCACGATCCAGTTTGGTGTTAGACAATTCCCTTAACAGTGCAAAAGCTTTTTCATTACTCCAGGGCACTTTATAGGCGCGACGGGAAGTCAGCGCGTCAAATACATCAGCAACAGCACTGATACGCGCCTCAATCGGAATTTCGTTGCCCTTGAGCCCTTTGGGATAACCGCTTCCATCCACGGCTTCATGGTGATACTCAGCGATATTGCGCATAATGTTGACATGATTCAGTGCATACAAGCTGAAGTCTTCAAGAATGGCGTCGATAATTTCCCGCCCTTTTCCAGGATGCGTTTTCATAATATCGAATTCTTCATCATTCAGCTTCCCAGGCTTACGCAAAATACTATCCGGGATGCCGATTTTACCGACATCATGGAGCGGCGAGAACAGAAAAATATGCTCAATTTGCTCATCGCTGATGTTATAGTCAGCGGCCAGTTCACGGGCAATCAAACGTGCATAATGGGCCGTTCGGTCAATATGCTTGCCTGTTTCGATATCCCGATAATGCGTCATACTGCGCGTTGCCTGCACGGCAGCTACAAGCGTTCGTATGGCTGCCAGTTCATTAATAACCATCAGGGCGATCAAATGACCATAAATATCGATCTGGCGTAACACCGCAGATGTAAAAGGATGCGCCTCAAAAGAATTGAAAAAAAGAAAACCAACAAAAGCACCGCTCTGATACAGCGGCATGGTGTAACTGGCTTTATATCCTTTGGCGGCGATACGTTTGGTATGCACGTTTGTACCTTGGGCAAAAATATCCAGATCCTGGACCAGCCGTGGACGTCGCTGTTCAATAATCTCCCTCAGTGAAGGCGCGGCTTCAAGCGGCGCTTCATAAGTAACGACAGGATTATCATCACCTTCAGTACTATGTGCATAGGTTTTAAGTATATTCGTCTGCTCATCATATAGCGCTATTGCCAGACGGCTGATAAAAGGGAAATCCTGGAGAATGACCTGGTGTATAAAACTGAGCTTGTCGGATAAGGGAAGATCCTCATGTAATCGGGCAAGCGTATCTTGGTGTGAAAATAAATCTTTTTTTTGCTGCAACATCAGAACTTCCTGTAGAAAACAGAATGGGCGACACGCCTGAATATTTGATAGATAAAAAAAGGAATCTCAAGTAAGGGCGGGCAAATTCAAACCTGCATGTTCATAATTTCCTGATAGGCCGTTACAAGCTTGTTACGAACCTGAACCATGGATTGGAATGAAACATTGGCTTTTTGTAATGAAACCATTACTTCATGCAGATCTGCATTGGATTCTCCACTAACAAAATCCCTGCTCAGCTGTCCCGCTTTTTGCTGTACATCGTTGACCTTGTCAACCGCAGCTCTTAATGTCTGACTAAAGTCAACTTCTGTTGCGGCACTATTGTCAACTGGCTTTTTTACGCCCGAAGTAAGTGCTGAGGCCGCATTTAATTGCTCAAGTATATTATCAATTCCAGATCTATCCATCTTTAAACCCTGTCATCAGAATTCCCGAAATCAGCAGCCAGAAAACACTAAAAAATTCAGCCCGCCAGATTAAAATCATACAACAAAATGTAAAACTGTTTTATATAAACAGCGGCTTGATTTCTTAGAAACCACTCGCCCGGTACTGCTGTAACTTATATCGCAGTGTCCGCTCAGATATGCCCAGTCTTTGAACAGCCAGTTTACGAGAACCGTTGACCGCTGCAAGCGTGTCCATAATATGTTTGCGTTCAAGCGCTTTCATATCAAGTGAAGCGGTTTCTACAGGAACATCAGTTTGCTGCTGACCAATACAGGCGTCAGCCAGGCTAATGTGCTCAGCTTCGACTGCAGCTGTATTAACGGCCAGTATCATGGCTCGCTGTATCACGTTCTCGAGCTCCCGGACATTACCGGGCCAATGATAACGCACCAGTATATCAATCGCTTCCTGCGACAGGCTACGTGCATAATATTGAGGAGATTCCGCTATAACACGGTTCATAAAATGCCGTGACAATGGCTCGATATCAAGCGGCCTTTCCCTCAGCGGCGGAATTTCAATCGGGAAAACGTTTAAACGGTAATATAAATCTTCTCTGAATTTTCCATTCTTTACCATTTTGGGCATATCACGGTTTGATGTTGTCAGGAGCCTAAAATCGAGTTTGATGATCTGATGACCGCCTACCCGTTCGACTTCTCTTTCCTGTAATACACGCAACAGCTTTGCCTGAAGATCCAGCGGCATTTCAGAAATTTCATCAAGTAGCAAAGTGCCGCCATCTGCCTGTTCAAATTTGCCGGGTTGTGCGCGGGTTGCACCGGTAAATGCCCCCTTTTCATAGCCAAACAGTGTCGCTTCCAGTAAATTATCCGGAATAGCCGCACAATTGATGGCAACAAAAGGTTTGCGTGAGCGACTTGAATGCTGATGTATATAACGGGCAATCACTTCCTTTCCACAGCCACTCTCGCCAGTCAGCATTACCGTCGCCGTTGATTCGGCAACACGCCTGGCCAGTGACAATAACTCGCGCGTGCGCGTATCTCTAGCGATTATGTCCTGATCGCCTTCTGGACTCTTTAAGGCGTATTGTTCAAGCTGTGCCAGCAAATCATTCGGCTCAAAAGGTTTGACTACAAAATCACAGGCACCGTTGCGCATCGCAATAATGGCTTTGTCAATCTCACCATATGCCGTCATCAGCATTACTGGCAGATCCGGATCAAACGCTTTGATTTTCTGTAACAAAACAAACCCGTCGATTGGTTGCATCTGGATATCGCTGACAACCATGCCAACGGTATTTTCCTGCAACAACGTCAAGGCTTCTGCACCGTTTCGTGCGGCAACAGGATGATACCCTGCCAGTTTCAGTGTTTCGCAGATGACTTCTAATAGATCCTGATCATCCTCGACAATCAGCACAGGCAATGGATTCATATGCTAATCTCCTGTGTTTTATGACCGCGTAAATTTTCTTTAGCTAGTTCGTTTCTGGGCAAGCGGACAGTAAACTTACTTCCCCGACCAGGCTCAGATTTAACTTCAATACAACCATTCATGGATTGAACGAGAGCGCGCACAATGGCCAGACCCAACCCAGTCCCTTCCGGTCGTGTAGTAAAAAAAGGTTCGAACAGCCGATCCTGATGTTCACTGTCTATACCTTCACCATCATCATGAATTGAAAAGATAATATGGTCGTTTGTCAGATGACAGTCGAGTACGATTTCGCCATGTTGGAATGATGCCTGAATCGCGTTTTCAACAAGGTTTGTCAGTACGCCACACAATGCCTTGCGGTCTGTTACAAGACTGGCGCCCGAACAATGATCATAAAGCTTAAAATATACCCTAGAACGTTTGATTTGCGGCTCGATAACCTGCTGTAATTCGACTAGCACACTACTGATTTCAACCAATTCGAACTGCGCCGTTTCACCCTTGACAAAACGCAACATATCGCTTGTCAATTGCTCTAAATGTTTCAGCCGTTCAATGGTCTTAGTGGCAAATTTCTGCCGCTCCTCTGATGCCAGTGCTTCATTACCCAGATGAGCGGCATATAACAAAGCGGTTGAAAGCGGCGTACGCAGCTGATGGGCCAGATTTGCAGCCATCTCTCCCATTGTGGTAAGGCGCTGATTGCGTCTGGCCTGCTCCTGTAAGGCATGTGCATCTGTTATATCATGGATCAACAGAATACGTCTGCCAACAGAGTCCTCAGGACTGCTTTCAATGCAAATACGGCGCTGTAATGAATCAGTCGCATTGTGGGTAACGAGCCACTCATTGGCAATGACGGTAGGCAGCAAACGTTCATGGACGATATCATGCCAGGACAAACCCTCTAAAGGATCGCCCAACAGCAACAGCGCGGCAGGATTCACCTGGTCGATATACTCATCAGGGTCCAGTGCA
This sequence comes from Nitrosomonas marina, assembly GCF_900110145.1. Classification (GTDB taxonomy): domain Bacteria; phylum Pseudomonadota; class Gammaproteobacteria; order Burkholderiales; family Nitrosomonadaceae; genus Nitrosomonas; species Nitrosomonas marina. The sequence goes on from NZ_FOCP01000013.1 coordinate 56,330, forward strand.
ACCACGCCACCCGGTAATGCATTCAGCAGTAATGACAGTTTTCGGGATAGGGCGTCTTTCGCTGCCAATTGCCGATGTAATTCCCCATTGGCCACTGACAATTCATGTGTCAGACGTTCTACCTGTAATTGCAGACCCTGATATACATCTGATAACTGTTCAGAGGCCGTATTAAACGCGGCAAATGCAAGTTTCAGCTGCTCCTGATCCGTAACTGTCCGAGATGATTTGGTCGATCTCATTTCTTTGTTTGATTGGTATCTGTATTCAAGAGTTTAATCACAATTATTGATATTGAACCGCAGCATAGCATTAAGGGTATGAACTGTGATGGTTGAAATAAGGCAAGCAAATTTGCTTTATTTGATCATTCAATCTAGTTGAGAATTTCTGATAATACATCTGCCAGATTGGTATGCGTTTTGTCCATCATTGAAAGATACGGACCAACCATTGGGAAATCTAGAAGCCTTACATGTTAATGAACCAGTCAAATCATTAGTAGTGCTTAAAACGAAATCCAAAACAACGAACTGAAAACAGGCAGGAGCAAACTTGTGGCCACAGTACCGAACGAAGTCAATGCAACCAAGATACCGAAATCGCAACCAGGTATAACCGCTGTATTAGACAAATTCAATCAATTGCCCAGTCAGAAAAAACTGGGATTCATGCTAGCAGCTGCAGCCAGCGTCGCAATCCTCGCCGGGGCATGGATGTGGAGCCAGTCACCTGATTATCGGGTGCTTTATTCAAATATCTCTGATCAGGATGGTGCCGACATAATCAGTGCACTGCAACAGGGAAATGTTTCGTATAAATTCTCACATAATGGTGGTGCAATTCTGGTTCCTGCGGATCAGGTACACGAAGCGCGTATCCGCCTGGCAGGTCAGGGATTGCCAAAAGGCGGTCTGGTTGGTTTCGAACTGATGGAAAACCAGAAATTTGGTATCAGCCAGTTTCTTGAGCAGGTCAATTATCAACGCGCTCTGGAAGGCGAACTGTCCCGATCCGTGCAATCTCTCTCAGCAGTACAGAGCGCACGCGTCCACTTGGCTATGTCAAAGCCATCAGTTTTTGCGAGAGAGAGGCAGAAGCCAAGTGTTTCAGTATTGCTGAACCTATATCCGGGCAGAATACTCAGCGAAGAACAGGTCAGTGCCATAATTCACCTTGTCTCCAGCAGTGTACCCAGCCTGCCCGTCAACAACGTCACTGTTGTTGATCAGAATGGCAATTTGCTCAGCGGTCAGGAACGTTCTAAAAACGAATCAAAATTCGACGCCAAGCAGCTGGAATATATACACGAGCTGGAAAAAAGCTATACACGACGCATCGAGGCCATACTGTCACCAATCACCGGTGCCGCGAACGTACGCGCCCAGGTTACTGCAGATCTGGATTTTTCCAGAATCGAACGCGCTGAAGAAATCTATCGACCCAATAATCCCGATACCGAAAAAGCATCGGTACGCAGCAAACAGACTATGGAATCCGTTTCAACCGGTAACAAGATAGACGGTGGCATCCCGGGCGCACTCACCAATCGCCCGCCAGAACCGGCAGCGGCCCCGATTGAAATAACCGGCGATGAAAATGTCGAAGACAAAAAAACTGATCCGTTGCCAACTGATCAGCGCAAAGAATCAACCATCAATTATGAGGTGGATAAAACCGTTCAGCACACGCATCTGCCTACCGGTAATATTAAACGGTTGTCAGCGGCCGTGGTTGTCAATTATCGCAAGCTAATCGACGATGAAGGAAACATCAAGCACGCACCGCTATCCACCGAAGAAATTCAGGAAATTACCAGACTGGTAAGAGATGCGATGGGTTTTAATGAAGAACGTGGCGACACGTTAACGGTTACCAATAATATATTTACCGATTCTGATCACGCATTACAGGGTGCATTATGGAATGATCCTGAAATCATCTCACTGGCCCAGGAAATCGGAAAACAGCTGTTAATTGCCGCTATAGTTCTATTCTTTTTACTTAAAATTCTTCGGCCTTTTCTCAAATCGCTGGCACACAACCCGGATCAGGAAAAGAAAAAAATCAGTGAATTGCCAGACAGCACAGCAGCAGCCAATGCATCAGGAAAACCGGTACAACTGGCAGAGGATGGGACACCGATGCTAAAGCAAGATATGCTTTCTGAAGAATCGGCCAGAAAAGAACTGTTTGACAAAAATCTTATGAAAGCCAAACAGCTGGCGATTGAAGAGCCGGCAGTTGTCGCCAATGTTGTAAAAGAATGGGTCAATGGCAATGGATGAATCAGGTTTAAAAAAGAGTGCGATATTGCTGATGTCGCTTGGGGAAAACGAGGCAGCTTCGGTCTTCAAATTTTTATCCCCCAAAGAAGTGCAAAAACTTGGTAGCGCCATGTCCAGCCTGAATAATATCACTCAAAGTGAGATTGAGAGTGTAATTGATGAATTTAATAGACAGGCCAATGGCAAGACAGCATTAGGTCAGGGTGCAAGTGATTACATTCGCAAGGTACTGACAAATGCCTTGGGTGACGAAAAAGCAGCCAATCTGATCGATCGGATATTGCACGGCGGAGATACTAGCGGCATTGAAGGGTTGAAGTGGATGGATGCGCCTTCCGTCGTAGAGCTTATCAAAAATGAGCACCCACAGATTATCGCTACAATCCTTGTTCATCTTGAGCGTGATCATGCCAGCGAAATACTCAGTCTTTTTTCAGAACGACTGCGCAATGATACATTGCTGCGGATTGCAACACTGGACAGTATTCAACCCGATGCACTGCGGGAGCTCAACGATGTGCTGACAAAATTACTGTCTGGCAGTAATAACATACGGAAAGCGCCTATGGGTGGTGTCCGTGCCGCAGCTGAGATACTTAACTTTGTACCAACAGTACAGGAATCCAGTGTCATCGATAATATCAGACAATATGATGAGGAATTGGCGCAGCAGATTATGGATGAAATGTTTGTGTTCGATAATCTTGTGGATATTGACGATCAGGGTATTCAACTGCTGCTCAGGGAGGTTCAGTCGGATTCTCTGGTGGTTGCCCTGAAAGGTGCGCAAGAAGATATTCGCAATAAGATTTTCAAAAATATGTCTAAACGGGCAGTAGAATCACTGAAGGAAGATATAGAAAGCAAAGGCCCCGTCCGCGTATCCGAAGTCGAAGCGGAACAAAAAGAAATACTCAAGGTATTACGCCAACTGGCCGAGAGCGGTCAGATTGCTTTGGGTGGCAAAGGCGATGACAGTTATGTATAACATATGGCGCAACACAATATACCGACTGCCAAAGGCCCTACGTAGAGATGTTTTTTTTGTTAAGAATCAAGGCTACCATCAAAAACTCAACTCAGAACCTTACAGATGACTATCACGACGGTAATACCTAAAGCGAAACTGACATCCTGCGAGCGTTGGAAGCTGAATTCCTTTGACATGCCCAAAACAGAAATACCTGCAGACCACGCTCAATCTGATGATTCAGCCTGCAATGCTACAACGCCTGTCGATACAAAAGAAATAGAATCTATAATCCAAACAGCCAAAGAAGATGGACTCAAACAAGGCTATGATGAAGGATATAAGAATGGTATTGAAGAAGGCAGTAATAAGGGTTACCTGGAAGGCAAGCAGCAAGGCGAATCGGAAATCAAGGCTGAACTCAGTCAAGTCAATTCAGTATTCAGCAACCTGAATCAGCAGATCCGATCTATTGAACAACATGTTGCACAAGATATGCTGACACTTGCGATCAGTCTCGCCAAAAAAATGATCACAGAGGCACTAAAGATACATCCTGAACTGATCCTGCCGGTTGTTCAGGAAGCTGCCAGTCAGCTTTCCGGTTCCGAACATGGCGTGCAGATTTTCCTCCATCCCGACGATGCCGAAATCATTCGCCGATACCAGAACGAACAGTCGGTGCAGGCTCACTGGATAATTCATGAAGATACACAACAGGAACGAGGCGGCTGCCGTTTAGAGGCAGGCGGTAGTCAGATTGATGCCGGCATGGGAACACGGTGGCACCGTGTACTGGCAGCTATTGGTCAGAATAATGACTGGATCGATAATTAATTTTCAAATGCACAACCATCATGAAAACTGGCGTAACTATTTGGATAATTGCAACCAGCTTATCTCAGCATCAGAACCGGTTGTAACAAATGGTACTATTACACGCGTTACCGGTCTGGTTATGGAAGCGGCCGGACTTAAACTGCCTATCGGCAGCAGTTGCACTATTTTTTTGTCCAATGGTAACAATGTATCTGCAGAAGTTGTTGGTTTCTCAAATGAACGCCTTTATTTAATGCCAACCAGTGAAATTTTTGGGCTGGCACCCGGCGCAAAAGTAATGCCGGCGGAAATGCTCGCAGAAGCGCCAAAAATTGGAATGAAGCAGCATCCGCGAAGACGTGCGACAGACCAGGCAAAGCATGTTAAGGTCGGTGAAGGATTGCTTGGACGCGTTTTGAATGGACTCGGCGAACCGCTTGATCACCTGGGGTTAATAACAGCAGAAAAAAGCGTCCCTCTTTACAGCAGGCCGTACAATCCGTTGGAACGAGCACCGGTTTCCCATCCACTGGACGTAGGCGTGCGTGCAATCAATACTTTGCTGACTGTTGGCCGGGGACAGCGCATGGGTCTTTTTGCCGGCAGCGGTGTTGGCAAAAGCGTACTTTTGGGGATGATGGCGCGCTACACCGCTGCTGACGTCATAGTTGTCGGTTTGATTGGGGAACGTGGACGAGAGGTAAAGGAGTTCATTGAGAATATACTGGGAAACGAAGGATTATCACGCTCAGTCGTCATTGCGGCGCCTGCTGATACATCGCCACTGATACGACTTCAGGGTGCGGCCTATGCTACTGCAATCGCGGAATTTTTCCGTGATGAAGGTAAACATGTGTTACTGATCATGGATTCACTGACACGCTATGCCATGGCACAAAGAGAAATTTCACTGGCCATCGGTGAGCCACCGGCTACAAAAGGATATCCGCCATCAGTATTTGCACGATTGCCGCAACTTGTCGAACGTGCCGGTAATGGTAAACATAACAGCGGTTCCATTACCGCCTTTTACACTGTATTAACCGAAGGAGACGATCATAATGATCCGATTGCCGACAGTGCGCGCGCCATTTTAGACGGACATATTGTTCTATCACGCCGAATAGCGGAATCCGGTCATTACCCGGCAATCGATATTGAAGCATCCATCAGTCGTGTCATGGCCGGCATTGTATCGTCAGAGCATCTCGAAGCAGCGAGAAAATTCAAAAGCATTTATTCGCATTACCAACGTAACCATGACTTGATCAGTGTCGGTGCCTATGTATCAGGTTCCGATCCACTGTTGGATCGCGCAATTAAAATTTATCCGGCCCTTAGCCATTTTCTCCAGCAAGGCATGACGCAACAGGAAAATTATGGTAACAGCATCAACAATCTGTTTTCACTGCTCAATCATCAGGACAGTCAATAACATATCGAATCAAACATGTCGAACCTGAGGCCTTTAAAAAAACTGCTCGAGCTTGCACAAAAAAAAAGTGACGATTCGGCCAGACAATTAGGCAGACTGAATTTTCAGCATAAGGAGGCTGAGAAAAAACTAAATCTGCTATTACAGTACCGACAAAGCTATCAGGATCGCCTACAGAATGCAGCTCGAAATGGCATCGGGCATGTTGAGTGGCAGAATTTCGTGACGTTTATGAATAAACTAGACAACGCCATTTCTGAACAGCAGCTTGCAGTGAAACATACAGAAACCAATTGTCAGACCGGTAGTAATACTTATCAATCCTGCCAGCGCAAACTCAACGCTTATTCTGCGTTGGCTCATCGTCACGAGGAATCAGAAAAGGCACAACAAAAAATGACAGAACAGAAAATTCTGGATGAATTTACCGCCAACCGTGTCGCTCGCGACAATGTGGACACCACCAAATAAAAACGAAAGATTATTCGCTGCTGGCACGAATGTTGCTTATATACATAAAAGGCATTAACTATTTAAAACGAGAACAACTATGTTGAATTCACCCCTTCCCTTACCAATACAAATTCAAACAAAACAGCCAGTTATTCACAATACCAATTTAACGCATCCCGGTGAGCCGAGGAAAGCTGAAGGAGCTCCGTTTGACAAGGTTCTGGAGCGTGAAGTCGCACAAAAAAGACAAGCAACATCAACCGACAGCGACACAAAAAATACAAACAACACCAAAACAGAATCAACCAGCAGCAAAAAAGACAAAACCAGTACACCCAGTACAAGTGATGCATCCTATAACGAAAAAAACTCAACTGAATCTTCTTCAGTTCAAACAGAATCAAGTAGCGAGCATGAATCAGGGCAAAAGAACGAAACAGTTGAAAACGGACCAACTTCAGATAATTCCAGCATTGCTCTTGCGCAGTTGCCTCGACCAGTTTCTGGAACGGCGCTACCTACTGATCAACCCGATATACATGCAAATGTCACTAGTCTGAAACAGACATCTGGCATGGCTTCAGTGCACTTGACGGCTCAATCGGAAACATCGCAGCAAATTATGCAAAACCTTTTGCCAGATCAAAATCCATGGCAATCTTCACATGCGGATAGTTTTACCGATATTGACAAAAGTTTGCCGCTTCTAAACAGTCATGCCCATGGTTTAATTGGTGGTAACAATTTAAATAAAACAGTTAACCTGTCAAACACAGCTAAAAACGACAGCATGTCACAGTTTTTTTCTACGGACATTAAACAAGGCCTGATTGAAAATAAAGAATTATGGCAGTTTTTGCATGCGGCAAATTTTGCCGATAACGAAAAAACCACGGAATTTTCCCTGGATACCGGTAAAGATTTTTTAGCTCGGTTTAATGAATTCGGCGCAATGATACAAACAGATTCCGATATTTTATTCCAATCCGGATTAAATCATTCGTCACAAATGTTTTCTCAAACTGCTTCTCAAGCAACAGTTTCGCAGAATATCGATCTTGACGTTCAAATCGGGCAGCCCAAGTGGAATGGAGAATTCGCCCAAAAAATTGTTTGGCTTGCTAATCAGCAAAACCAATTTGCCGAACTCCGCCTGAATCCCGCACATCTGGGTCCTGTTGAAATCATGTTAAGCCTAACCAACGACAATGGAACCCAGGCATCGGCCCAATTTGTATCACCACATCTGGCAGTACGCGAAGCAATAGAAGCCGCTTTGCCAAGATTACGTGAATTAATGGCCGAAAGCGGCATTCAGCTTGGTGATGTAATGGTTGGTGCCGAATCGTTTCAGCAGCAGGAGAAAAATGAGCAGCATGCACGCCATACGAACGATGGAACAGGCCTGATTAACGCACAAAATTTTTCTGACACAACGTCGGAAGAAGTGATTTCGTCAGGAAAACGCAGCGGAATTGTCAATACATTTGCTTAACATGGCAATCGATAATGAGATTATCGATCACAAATATACATTGATTTTAAAAAGAAACAGAAAAATCTTAAAACTGTGTACTAAAGGCAAAAACGCCACCTTCTGCAGTCTGCACTACAAAACCTTCAGGAATGCGCTGAGGGCGTGACAAAATGGCGCTGCCGTCCGTCGCTGCCCGCGCCAGAACAACGCCATCATAATTTCTCAGGATATTTACATAGCCTTTATCATCGCCGATGACGACATACTGACTTGTGACAATCGGAGCGGTTAGATTCTTGCTTCCCAGTTTGACTTGCTTCCACATACCAGCACCGCTTCTTTTATCGTAAGCAGCCAACACACCTTTTTCTTCGGAAACATAAACATAATCACTATCCATGGTCAGTCCCTCACTGCTGGATGACTCACGTGCCCAAATCTGTGTACCATCAATAATTTGAAAGCAAGCCACTCGTCCCTGATAGGCAACGGCACAAATCAAGCGATCATCAATTGCCGGTGAACTGGTGATATCAGTCATTCGTTCCAGTTCGGTCACGCCTCGCGGCTGGGACACTACAGCTTCCCAGCCCACATTTCCAGTAAAGAGGCTCATCCCCACCAACTTCCCGCCGGCAAATCCTGCAAAAACCGCACCTTGTGTAATCGCCACACCTGCGGAACTACGTACTGTCAGGGCCGGTGTTGCGCCTTGAAAAAACCATTTGCGTTTACCATCCAGCGCATCAAGCCCGTTAACCCGTCCATCAGTTGTGCGCACAACTACCATGTTCTCTTTAATCTGGGGAGGACTCAGTATTTCACTACTAACCTGTGATTTCCACAATGTATGACCAGACTCATTGAAGGCAAACACTTCACCTTTCGACGATCCGACCAACACCATTCCTTCACCAGCTCCGACACCGGCTGAAAATGGGTTTTTAGTTTTAACCTCCCAAATCTTTTCACCTGTCTGCGGATCCAGTCGTGTCAACTGACCATCTTCGTCTGCCACATAAACTGCATCATTCTCAAAAGCCACATGGAAACTGGCCATATCGCTGTCACCAATACGAGTTTTCCATAGCAAAGGAATTTCATCAAGCGCATTTAATGCTTCAAGTTCCGCTTTGTCAATAATTTCCTTTTCTTCGCTATCAAATAATTCAGCAATCTGATATCCCAGCGAATCAAACATGCGGGGATCAAACGGCAATGGCAGATTACTGCAACCGCCCAGGAGGAGCGTCAGTGCTAGTCCCCATGCTGATATGCTTCGTTCTGGCACGCCGGTTCTCAATGATATAACAATATTTATTCTGACTCACCGAGCGCATCCAGTTTCATCTGGACGATATTGAAATAATTGTTGTTTTTGTTCAGCTTGTCGATAGCAGCTTGATAAGATAGACGCGCTTCTTCCTTATTTCCCGATGCTAACAAAACATCGCCTTTCAAATCGGCATATAAACCTGAAAAAGAATCAAGATGTTCAGAATTCAAGTGACGTAAGGCTTCACTGTAATTATTTTCATCCAACAAAATGCCTGACAGTCTCAATCGCGCCAAGTCTCTTATCTCAGGTTCTTTGGCATGATCAAGTATCCACTGTAGTTGCTGTTTGGCATTTTGCAAATCACCGGCATCCACACTGGCTTTTGCAGCTATCAGCGCTGCACGAGGCGCGTATCCGCTGGATGGGTAACCTTCGGTTAGCAAATATGCAGCATCATTAATTTTCTCTGAATCTCCAGTTTCCTGCACCTGCTTCAGTAATGCATACAAGTCTGCCGCCTGCTGTGCTTGGAGCTGCTGGTAGTATTTCCAAACCTGAGTAGCACCAATGGTCGCAACCATTGTCGCCAAAACTATTGTTATAATAGTTCCATATTTGATCCACCAAGCCTTAATGCCCTCAATTTTTTCTTCTTCTTCTCGATTATATGTCGCCATCGTAATACCTCGAAAATTCCCTGCTCTCAACAAAAACTGAAACTAAATTTATACTGAATACATTTTTAGCGTCTTGTCTGTAATATCGTGTTGTCAGTTTTTCGCTTTTATCAAATCAATGAGTGCATTCAGGTTAATTCTGACTTGATCAGCGATTTCACGTAACGGCTTTAACGTGGCAATCTGCATCATAGCCTCGTCATCACCGATGATGACTGCAAAACGAGCTCCACTGGCATCCGCTTTTTTCATTTGTGACTTAAAGCTGCCACCACCGCAATGCAGAATAACCTGACAGCCTGATTCACGCAGCAATTCCGCAGTTTTCCATGCAAAACCCGTAGCTTGTTCACCCTGATGCACGATATAAGCATCAGGAACTGAGCGTGTAATTTCTTTGCCGCATTCTTGCATCAACGCCAATAACCGCTCCACTCCCATGGCAAATCCACATGCTGGTGCCGGTCTGCCGCCGATTTGCGCAATCAATCCGTCATAGCGCCCCCCTGCACACACTGCACTCTGCGCTCCGAGTTTATCTGTAATCCACTCAAAAACAGTACGATTGTAATAATCCAAACCCCTGACCAAGCGCAGATTAATTTCAAACTGAACACCCTGCTCGCGCAGCAACTGCTGTAATGTTTCAAAGTGAATGCGCGAAGATTCATCCAAATCATCTATTAATCTGGGTGCCTGCTCAATAATTGGCTGCATTTCTGGATTTTTGCTGTCCAGTATTCTCAGTGGATTTGCATGCAGACGTCTATTGGCATCTTCATCCAGATGTTTGACGTGCTGTTCAAAATATTTAACTAACCGCGTCCGGTGTAACGCCCTGGATTCTGCACTGCCCAATGTACCAATTTCCAAACGCAAGCCGGTGATACCAAGCATTTGCCATAAACGAGAGCACATGACAATTAATTCTGCATCAATATCAGGGCCAGAAAACCCCAGCGCTTCAACACCAACCTGATTAAACTGGCGATAACGTCCTTTTTGTGGTCGTTCATGCCGGAACATCGGGCCGGAATATGCAAGGCGCTGCGGACCACCGTACAGCAAATTATGTTCGATAACAGCGCGAACACATGAAGCAGTACCTTCAGGACGTAATGCCAGTCTGTCGTTATTGAGATGATCGACAAAGCTGTACATCTCTTTTTCAACAATATCTGTCACTTCACCGATAGAACGAACAAATAAGTCTGTATGTTCTACAATAGGCGTCCGAATATTGCGGTAGCCATACAATGCCAGCCAATTGTGCACTGTCTGCTCAAAAAAATGCCATAAATGAGCTTCTTCGGGAAGAATATCATTCATCCCGCGCACTGCTTTTACAACTTTAGCCATTATCCTGCTTTTCTGGGATACTTTTCCCGAACATAGTTCTCGACGATCTGACGAAACTCTGCTGCAATATTATCGCCCTTTAAAGTAATTGTTTTTTCACCATCCACATAGACTGGCGCCACCGGACTTTCACCAGAACCCGGCAAGCTGATGCCGATATTGGCATGCTTGCTCTCTCCGGGACCATTTACCACACATCCCATAACCGCAAGTGACATGTTTTCCACACCTTCATACTGATCACGCCAGACAATCATTTCGTCGCGCACATAACTCTGAATATTTTCAGCCAGTTCCTGAAAATACGTACTTGTCGTGCGCCCGCACCCAGGACATGCGGCAACAAGTGGAACGAACGCACGCAATCCCATTGTTTGCAGTATCTCTTGCGCAACAATTACCTCGCGTGAACGAGAGCCGCCCGGCTCCGGCGTTAATGAAATGCGAATTGTATCGCCAATACCCTCCTGCAAAAGTACAGCAAGCGCAGCAGTCGACGCAACAATCCCCTTGGAACCCATTCCTGCCTCCGTCAAACCGAGGTGTAGTGCATAATCACACCGGGCTGCAAGTTCGCGATAAACGGAGATCAAATCTTGCACGCCGCTGACCTTGCACGACAAAACAATTTTGCTACGGGGCAAGCCAATCTCTTCCGCTTTTGCTGCACTTTCAAGCGCGGAGGTGATTAACGCCTCACGCATCACATATGTCGAGTCTTTCGGATCACTTGAGCGGGCATTTTCGTCCATGATACGTGCCAGCATTTCCTGGTCGAGGCTACCCCAGTTCACACCGATGCGAACAGGTTTATCATATCGACAGGCTGTTTCGATTAATGTGGCAAATTGTTCATCACGCTTTTTACCTTTACCAACGTTTCCAGGGTTGATTCGAAACTTTGCCAGAGACTGCGCGCATTCCGGATAAGCAGTCAACAGTTTGTGCCCGTTAAAATGAAAATCACCGACTAGAGGTACATGGCAACCCGTATCATCCAGTCGCTGTCGTATACCCGGGACTGCTTTTGCCGCTTCGGCTGTATTCACTGTAATACGCACCAGTTCAGAGCCGGCACGTGCGAGTTGCGATACCTGTTCAGCTGTAGCAATTTCATCGGCGGTATCGGTATTGGTCATCGATTGTACGACGACCGGTGCACCACCACCGATTTGAACAGTTCCAATATTGACACCAACACTGGAGCGACGTTGTAAAGTTAAACGATCTGGAGACATCATAGGTGTTTTTTCGTTATGGAAGAATTTCAGAAACAGCGCTAACTCAATATAAAATGTCTATTCAAATATTAGCTGAGCACTGCCGTTTTGCGTGTTGGTATATGGTTTTATATCAATGAGCCGGTCATTATAGGTAACTTCAACCGCCGATGCATCGCTGATGATAATCGATAAGGGTTTTTTGCCACTAATCCTCTGTCGAGTACCGCTGGCATTATTTTGTTCAAAAATAATGTCATCGTTACCATCGGTAACTTTTACATGTGCTTCGGCTGAAAAATTCAAAGTAAGGGTACCGAATGTATTCATTGTTGAAACACTACCCAGACCAGCTACAGAGTCCTGATTGAATTTGGCAATGTCAGCCGTCTTTTTATCTGATGAATTAAGTGAAGACAACGGTAATTGTAATTCCACAGATGCCTGGCCATCTTGGTTTTGAATCGTCATATCGGAACTCTGTACTGCCTGGCGCCAAAACGGAAATTTTTCATATAAGAAAAAACCCGTCGCTGCCAAAAACACTAAAATAACAATGACCGGAACTGTACTGCTTATCCCTTTTCCATTCCTTGAAGACGGTTTCATCTCCTGGACTTTGAAAGGTGTATGCTCAATATGCGAAACGGTCGTCGTGGGACCGGGCAGCAATTGTACAATAGCGGCGGAATCCAGCTGCATCAAATTGGCGTAATTACGAACAAAACCGCGAACAAATGTTCGTCCTGGCAGTTCATCGAAATTTTCTTTCTCGATTGCTTCTACCTGCTGGACAGAAATCCTGAGTTGGCGTGATACCTCTTCAACACTCATATTTCTTGATACACGAGCATTTTGCAACATATGCCCTATACCATGAACAACACTTGCGGAGTCCAATACCTGATTATCCGATTTGTCTGAGTGAATCTCCGATTTTAGAAAACGGCTGATTTCTGGTCCCTGTTCTACGGTTGATGTATTTGTCAATACATTTCCTGTTATATCAGGAGTGCTATCAGGTTCTGATAACTGCTCCAATTTTTCATGAACATGCTGGCCGGGTTCAGTGTCATCGCCACTCTTGGTTCGTGCATTATTATGGAGATTTTCCATTAAAGCATCATTCAAATGACCGGAGTCATTATGTTGCTGTTTTTTGTCGTTGCTATCATCCATTTCAAAGGCCACCTTCTCTCAAAGCTCTGGTTTCTCTGGAGTTTGGGAAGTTTTTTTGTAACTGAAAAAGATAGCTGTTTGCTGCGCGGGTATTTCCAGCTTTCTGTTCTATTTGTATACCCAGCCATAGACTTCTAGCAGTTGGTTGATATTTTTGCATGAAATCTGATAATTTTGATTGGGCCAACGCATTATTTCCCGAATTGAAATCCATTTCGATCAGGCCAACCAAGGCCGGGCGATAATTTGGCTGTAACGACAAGGATTCATTAAAATATAAAGATGCTTCGGAAAAATTTTTACGTTTCAACTCACAAATACCGGCATTGGCATAAGCAACATGGTGCGTCTCATACAGCGGGTCTTTTAGCGCGGTCATGAAATGATTAATCGCTTTATCAATTTGGTCCGGATAGCGTTCACATAAAAACCAGCCATAATTATTGTGCAACTCGGAATTTTTGGGATCGATTTTCAATGCACGATTAAAATTGGATTGCGCCTTATCGTCTTCACCCAAAGCCATATTAATTAACCCAAGCACGCTGAAAGCAGGTGCATAATTTGGATTTGAATCAAGGGCTGCAACAATTTCCTCCATAGCTACTTTATATTGTCCCCGATAATAATACTCTGCAGCCAGCTCGGTATGTATACGCGCACTTTTCTCCAAGCGCGCCGCGGTTTGTTCCGGTGTCAACCGCCCTTCTACAGGTTCATGGACACATCCACTCAGAAAAATGTTCAGTACCACAACGAATACTGGCAGCTTTGTATTACTTGCAAGCTTGATTTTCCGCAGGATAGCGTTCATAAAATTCAGTTGACCTCCACGTTTACTCTGGTAGTTCGACGGGTTTTGTCATACACGCGCCCTGCCAACTGGCCACACGCAGCAGCAATGTCATCACCACGTGTTTTACGAACCGTCGTCACCAAACCAGCCTGCATTAGCATATCACGAAATATACGAATCGATTCGGGCGATGAACGTTTGAATTCAGTATTTGGAAAAGCGTTAAATGGAATCAAATTAAATTTGCAAGGCACATCCCTGACAAGCTTGATTAACTCGCGCGCATGCGATGCACTATCGTTGACACCATCAAGCATTACGTACTCAAATGTAATAAAATCACGTGGCGCGTCCAGCAGATAACGCTGACACGCTGCCAACAGATCCCTGATGGGATACTTCTGATTTATCGGCACCAGACGATCACGGAGTGAATCATTCGGTGCGTGCAAAGACACAGCCAAAGCCACCGGACACCTTTGTCGCAACCGGTCCATCGCAGGGATTATTCCTGATGTGCTGACCGTTACGCGTCGCCTCGACAATCCATACGCATGATCATCGATCATGATATTGAGCGCAGTCACGACATTCTCAAAATTGGCAAGTGGTTCACCCATGCCCATCATTACAATATTGGTAACTTTCCGGGCTGACTGCTCGATTTGTGCTAGAGAAATCCCAGACCGTGTCTTTAGCACGGGTTGATTGTCAGCAGCCTCCATCAGCAACTTATTGGCCAGCCAGAGTTGACCAATAATTTCAGCAACCGATAGATTACGGTTAAAACCCTGCTTGCCTGTCGCGCAAAAAGCACAGGCCAAGGCGCATCCAACCTGACTGGAGACACACAGCGTACCGCGATTTTCTTCGGGAATGAAAACACTCTCTATGCCGTTCTCCGCGCCAACAGATAACAGCCATTTGCGTGTTCCATCTGCAGCCGTGTGATCACGAAGCACCTGAGGCACTGTAATCACAGAGGATTCTGAAAGCTTGGTTCTGAGGCTCTTTGCCAGATCGCTCATCTGATTAAAATCCGGCTGAATCGATTGGTGAATCCACTTCAGTAACTGTCTGGCACGAAATGGCTTCTCATCCATTTCTGCGAGGAAATGGATGAGGCCTTCTCTGTCGTAGTCAAGTAAATTAACGGTCACAGTTTGACTGAAGTAATAAAAAAAATGTAATCAACGGGAATAAATTGCTAATGCAGGAAAGAAACTGGCAATTTCAACAGCAGCCGTTTCAGGTCCATCAGAACCATGCACAGCATTGGCATCAATACTGTCCGCGAAATCAGCACGTATGGTTCCTTTTTCCGCTTTTTGTGGATCCGTTGCGCCCATCAGTTCCCTATTTTTACGGATCGCATCCTCTCCTTCAAGCACTTGTACCATAACAGGGCCGGAGATCATAAAGTCCACCAGATCCTTAAAGAAAGGACGTTCGCGGTGTACGGCATAAAACTGCTCGGCTTCGGCTCTGGAAAGCTGTGTCATGCGCGCGGCAATTATTTTTAATCCATTTGATTCAAAGCGTGAATAAATCTGGCCAATTACATTTTTAGCAACTGCATCCGGCTTAATAATGGAAAAAGTTCTTTCAATTGCCATCAAATACTCCAATAAAATATTTTAAATAAACGCATATTTTACCAAAAAAGACGCAAGATCTGAAAAAACCAATATTATTATTTTGTTTGATTGTCTGAGTGCGTCAGATTAAACAAACGGATGCTTGAAATTGCTTCAGAAGTCTCAGTAATCAACTTCAAAGCAGCCTATAATTCCTTCTCGGTACGAAAGATATCCTTCTCGGTACGAAAGCACCTCTCGAATTCAATATTCTGTTCAACAGCTTTAACACTATCCAGTAATGTCATGCCATTGCAAAATAATCACCGCTTGATTTGCACTTGCAATTTTACTCAATCTTGCTGCGGTAAAAACATTGCAGTTGGCAGACAACTAATAAGAGACAGGTAACAATTCGTTGCCAATACCTGCCTTGCAACGCATATCGACAAGAGAATACACGCACTTCAAGCAACATGATCGCTTCCGCAGAAAATCGTTTATGCGCGTGGTATGTTATCTGGGGCAATCGTTTGGTCATTGACAGAAACGATCGGAGAAACTGCGCATATCAACAACAGTCAAATCAAAATGTGATGATGTTTTTTCTGGCTCTGCATTTGAAAAACGCAACTGAACAAAGTCGGCAGTTCCAAGAAAAAAACCATAAACGATTGTAGTTTTATTGCTTCGAATCTTGTTGGAACGATTTAACATGTTTTAACCAGTTAATCGTATAATCAAACAACTCATGACGCCATTCCGGCCTTGAAAACGTATGATCCGCCTCTAGAATATTCATCAACGTCACACGCTTGCGAGCAACCAATTCCTGCCAGATCGCGGAGGCCCTGACGTAATCATTGAATTCCCTTGCAATATAGTCCTGTCCACTGGTTAAAATGAATATCTCACCTGTAAACTGCTGACAGCTTTTCGCCAAACGTTCCGGTAAAGGTAATGTTTCAAATGCATCGTTGTCAACAGAATCAACGTTTCTTTTCGAATTCGACAACGTCGATTTAATCATGTCTATGCATGAACGCAACGATGTTGTTAATGAAAAATTTCCGGATATAACCTTCGCCCAGAACGACCTTTCAAACAGACGATGCCAGTAATAATGCCTGATCATGGTCTTGGCTAAGCCCGCTTCGGTTCGGATCCAAGGATTTACCATAAAAACACCCAGAATACGTGGATCCGAATAACTATAAAACGCACTGGCGGTTGCAGATTCGCACTCCCCCCATAAAACAATTTTCTCGATTTCCGGTACATGGCTGAGCAAAGCATTCACCGCACTTTGTATATCAGCACCCATATCGATAAAACCACGCAATTCACCGGCACTATCGCCCGTCCCACGATGATCAAATCGAATAGACGCAACGGCATGACTGGCCAGTAATCTGGAAAGCGTGACAAACTGCCTGTGTGCACCTACGCGGTACTGCGGTCCGCCAGCAACCACGATCACCACGCCAACTTTGCCTGCGCTCTCCGGTTTATTGATAACGCCGACCAGCGAATCGTTTTCACATGGAAAAACAACGGGAATTTCAGTATGGATGGGTGACATAGCGTACCGTGGTTTCAACTAGTTCTGGTACAAGCGTGCGCTCATGCGCAAGCCAGAACGGTGGTCCAATAATTTCCTGATGATCGACTCTTATGCCATGTTGCTGCAACTTCTCAATCATCATCATATCGCCTTTTGGTGTTTTCCTGTCCGAACTGGTAATCACAGTAAACCAGCCGATAGGTACCGCAAGTGAATTGGTAAATGAATCAAATCTTGCGGCTTTGATACCTTTAAAAAGATCAGGTCCAACCTCGTATCCTGATACATTAATATGTCGACCACTGTTGATCAGATTCTCCAAGTCCTGGATTGTTTCCTGTTGCTCTCCACGCTGCATGAATGCAGCAATTCTGATGCGCAGAAATTGTGTTAAAGCGGCCTGACCGTTTATAACCGGCTGCCAGAAAATCAAACGCTGCAAGCACTCGGTTGTACCAGCGACCTGCATGGCTTGTAGTGCACCTAGTCGCACTCCCAGAATAGATACTTTCTGATAACCCAGCGTTCCGGCATATGAAATTGCTGTCTGTAAATCCTGACAGCTTTGATCCCAACTGGAATCTTTATACTCACCCTCACTGTCGCCTGTACCGTAAGCATCCACCGACAAAAAACCGAAATCAAACTGTGATATCTGCTGGGCGAACATTGTACTCATATAGCGGCACCGATTCATTTCTTCTGCAAACGATGCCGCTACAACTATGCATTCCGATTTGTCAGTGATATTTGGTGGTGCATAGTGTAAAGCGAATAACTTCCCTGCTCCACCACGAATATAATCGGCCTCGATTCTGAAATTCGAGCACATAACTCAGAGTTTAGATTCAACCAGTTGCGTTAAACTGCCAATTGTTTTGAACACTTCTGCAGTAATTTCATCATCTTCAAAAACACAACCGTATTCATCTTCCAGCGCAGTAATAATGGCTACCACTGACATGGAGTCAAATTCAGGGATATCACCCATTAGAGCTGTCGAGGCATTAAAATCATCTGCGCGATCACCGAGTACCAGTACATCACGCACGATATTGATTATTTCATTTTCCAGTTTCATTCACACATTCCAGTAAAAACGATAAATTTACAAATCCAAAGCGACCAGCTCACTATATAAATTCTGAATATTGTCAGCTGATATTTCATCGCTTAAGTAAAACTTCTGAGCTCCTTGCTCCGGTTTAAACCATGATTTAATCGGCTGGTCCAGCAATCGGGCTTCTATTTTACTCGTAAACAGTCCGTGCTTAAGGAGCAGATGCGCACGTATCGCCGGCCAACACTGACGAAATAGAGCTGCGTCGCTCACGTGCATTATCCATGCGCTACCCAGCCTTTTATAAAGCCGTCGTTTGTAAATCAAAAAACCATAGCGGTTTCCTTCTTTAAAAAACATGTAATTCAACCATGAGAAATGAGCATGATCCTGATAATGTTTAGCGACTGGCTCAGGCAAGTGCTGTAATAGCTGTTGATTATTCCGAAATTCAAGGATTTGGCCGGCACCAAACGCAGAAGGCCAGTTCAACAGAATTAACACATGATTATCCAACGGTTTAAATTTCAAATACCTGAATATTTCAAGTCCATCCTTGTTGGGTGAAAACATAGTGAATGTATAGACTTTCTGTTGTATCAACGCCAGAACAAGCTCGATACTACGCTTACGAAACTCGGCAAGTACACACCAGCTGTGCGGATTGCAAAATCGTTTCAGCTCTCCGGCAATAGACTGTTCGGAGTAAATAGCACATAAAACACCTACAATCTGCGCATCATTTTTGAGCATAAAGCCATAATTGGGCACTTTTGGCATCCAGGATTGACTGATACCCTGTTTCCATTCAGATTGTGTAAATCTGTTATTCATATGATGATGCAGGAATAGCGCCACGTCATCCAGATCACCTTCAAGGATTGGCGTCAAATTTGTTACGTCGACTGCAGAATGCTTTTTTGGATTGTTTGACATTTTCTACCGGGTTGATGTGTTTAACGATGACAAAACATCCAGCATTGTCGCAGCTGTAGTCTGTGCCCACTTTACATTTAAACCGCTGGTCTGATCTGTCAACATTCTTGGCAATCTGGGCAAATGAAATATCCAGTTTGGATACTTTGCTGATAATTGTTGAACAAAAGCCTCTACAGCGGCTTTAGCTGCAATATATTCTGTGAACCCATTCTGAGGTTGTTCAAGAAAAACTGTTGATGGAACAAAAACTGTTATCGGCTGCTTGCCATATGCAGCATTGCATAAAAATTTTTCAATCAGTGCTGCAAAACCCGTCAGGTAAAAATTACAATATTTCTGAAAGACTGCATTGTCCCATACCAAGCGATCTCCTTTTTCGATTAACGGAGACGCAAAATAATAAATATGTGAAATACGCTCATTTGAAATACAGTTTGTAATATCGATTTCCTGTCCGGACAATACATTATATGAAAGGACATCGCAGCGTCCGCCATGCGAGCGAATATCGTTGGCTATCCCTTGCGCATCCTGCTCTCCCTGGTTGTATGTAATCACAGAATGGCCGCCGCCGGCGGCTATCAATTTGGCGGTCACCTCGCCAATACCACGCGAACCACCTATTATCAGTGCCTTCTGATCAACAAACTGGTTTCTCGGCACCCGTGTCTGTAATTCAGTGTAAGTTTCCTGAGATACCGGTTCTGGCCTAAATAGTGCGTGAATTTCTCCACTTGCAGTATTATGCGTAATTCCAATAGTCACCAGCGAAAAACGATTGTCACGATGCAGAATTGTAAACTTCAGATTTTTGTCACAGGCCGTAACCTTCTGTTTAAAATGCACTGACAATCCGGTAAAAACTGAGTGAAGCCCGGGACAACGCATGCCAACAATCTGAGTTAAACCCAGTATTACTGCAATCTGGTTATCTGGCAAAAATCTCTTAACATGAGGAAACAATCCTTGAATAGTATCAGGTATCCAGACCAAATCCAGCATGCCGTCCAGATCCTTGGTGTTGTCAAAATGCAGGTCTGCAGGCTGTGGCGTTTCGCTCGATCCGGGCTGATATGTAACCAATTCCGGCTTTATACCAGATTGATCTCCAAATGTCAGATCGATATCCTGAACCCGACGCTCTTGTACTGACAATCGAAGCCTGAAATTCTGTTCCGTAATTTGCTGGCTGAATACATCGACACGGTCGCCATGCAATACCGGGCGGACAAACTGCACCTTTACGGTGTCTATCGACACCGCACAACCATGCATCTTCAACATACAATCCAGCGCTTTCAGAACACCATTCACGCCATGCATCACAGTGGTTCCAAATTGATATCGTCGAGCAAGTACAGGGTCAACATGCAGGGGGTTGTAATCACCCGATACTTGTGCAAACCGACAACTTGTCTCCTGATCAGCCTGAAACGCGCCTATTTTATGCCAGTTCATCTTCGTATCTTTGAATGTTATTGAATTACCGATGATTTGCTGACTGTGATGGGTGGATTTTTCATTTGGTAATGTTCAACTGCCAGATCCCAGATATCTTCAGATTCGTCTGAACAAATACAATCAAACCCGAGCTGACGATAATGCTCTCTGACAAGACCGTTTTTCTCAGTTGGTCGATAAAATCCGCGCAGCTTGCTTATTCCGCTTTTTCTTGCAAGCGCAATCAATTGGTCACAAACCGCCTCTTCAACCCTACGCTTTATAACGCGACAGCTCATCAGCCAGGTATCGATATCCCAGCGGTCCTGGTGAACTTTACAAATAACAACACTGATCATGCCGTTATCACCAAATTTATCCTGCAATTCTATCTGGAGTGTCACATATCGCCGATCATTCTCGAACTGCAACACGTCCGTTTCGGTATAACGCTGTGTTGTCAAATTGAACTGATTGGTTTTATTGATGAGCTGTACGATGCGTTTGCGCCCCAGTTCGTTGAACGGTGAGAAGCTGATGTACATTTCAAGCGAAGCCAAATAGTCTTCCAGAGTTGCGGCAGTTTTTTGAATTTCCAGGCGCCGGGCGTTGCCCAAATATTGCGCGTTTCGCTGTGCATCATCTTCGGTAAAATCGATTTTCTCGAAAAAACGTGCAGCACACAATATCCGCAAGAACTGCGATGAATCTTTTGGCAATTCAGGCACAGTTAATTCGGGCAGCATTGTACGTACAATTTCACGTTCAGCGGGATTATCGTCAACGAATACCATTGCATCCAGACCAATATTCAATGTGTCTGCTATATATCTGATATTTGTCGCTTTGTCTTCCCAGTTAGCCACAAAAACAGCGAAATCATTCTCTTTCAACAACATGCCGGGATGCTTTCGGAACACTTCTAATGCAATATTTTCATCATTTTTTGAACATACCGTCAAAATGGCACCCAGATCTTTTAATGTCTTCGCCCACTGTTGAATAGCAAGAAACGATTCACCAACCGGATTTCCTTGTCCAATCTGTATTCCTTCCAACCCATCATCACCGATTACGCCACCCCACAGTGTATTATCCAGATCCAGTACCAAACATTTTTTACTTTTTCCACGTAATGCGGCGATCAGCTTAGTTAAATACTCGGCATACAGCGGAACAAAGGCATTTGCCATTGGCACCCTGGATAAATACCATTGTCGTTCATCAAACCAGTGACAGGCGCCAACCATATTGACCAATGCTGCAACATCGAACAGCACATCCATGCTGCTTCTGATATCGTCAACAAGCGCACGATTAAATTCAGTCAGCGATTTACGCAATAAACCATCAAGCTGAGCATCAAAATTCCCCCCAAATTCGTAAGGCGGTTCTGCCAGTGTTTGCGCTATGCAAATCATGCCGCCATTCTGTTTGAAAGATTCTCTGATTTGCCTTAGATAATCAAAAGCTTTATCACTAGGCAACACCTCTCCTGACGTGTTTAATGGATCAGCAAGAAATGGATAGGCGTGATAATCCAGTGCTATCAGCACAGCATCCAGTTTTGCCGTATTAAGTTTCGAACCTGCATCAAACGCCTCCTGTGCTACCTGACCGAAATCTGTTGAAACCACCTCAATATCTATTCCATTGCGTATTGCCGAAGTTACGATGGACGGGATCATCAAATCCATGGTCGCATTGCTGACTATGCCCAATCTGAAAGGCGTCAGTGAACGGCTCAGGAATGAACGGGGCTCAGCGGTTAACTTTCGAATGGCCTGATATAAGCGATTGGCCTGATTAATGGACAATGCATATTTCGCTAGTGCATGCACTTCAGCGACAGGGGCCTGGTGACACCCCAGCTGGATGCAGCGTTCATTAAAATCATCGGTAGGAGCGAGTAACCAGGGTAGATCGTGCATGAATATTTTATAAGCTATTTTTATACGAGCTTTGCATGTAAGAGATCGACTATAGTGGATACGTCGATCATATTACCTATTTCATCCAGGTCAAATTGAACGCCAAAATTTGCTTCAATAGCAGTCAACAATCTGATATGACTCAGACTGTCCCATTCTTCGATATCATCGCGTGTGGTATTAATTGAGAAAGAATAATTATTCTCGGTGAACGTATCTTGAAAAATAGAGTTCAACTGATCGAGTATTGCTTCCTTGTCTTGGCTCATATATTGTATTTCCCAGATTTTAAACTATTCAATCACTCAACACTTTGTAACAAAATACACCTGCTGGCGAAAACATTCCCTGCTTATTATTTTATCCTGTTACTAAATAATATTGTGATACTTACTTTCTACAACGTCATTTTTTTACGGGTTCACTTCGACAATTGCATTTTCCCTAGCCAGACCACTGATAATACGCCCGGAAGGATTACGTACTTGAACAACCTGGCCCTCAGCCGCATCGGCCAACGCGTGTCCTTCAGAACTGACACTAAATCCACGCCCGTTAACCTTTAATTTCACATTTTGCCCCCTCAATATCACGTTAGGAGCACGCAGCATATTCTGCCGCAGAGGCTGTCCCATGGTCAGATTTGAAACCACTATTTTACCAACGGCTTGCGAATAATCTGTCAATACACCCTCGGGCATTTGCGTCAGGTTAACAGTCTGAAGCGCAACATCGCCATGGGTAATCGTGTGATCGCGTGATACCGGCTGTGAAACATGCAGCACATTTGCAAAGATCTTGACATCAACCTGCACATAAATTGTCCAGGACACCTGATCGTCACAACGTACACCTACTGATGTTTTTCCCCACAAACGGCTGCCCGATGGCATAAACGGTGTCAATTTTTCACATTTTGGTAGCGTAATTCGTTGATCAATCTGGCCTACCTCGACCTGAACATCACCAGCAGGGTTGACTGCATGATTGTAAACATATTCTTCAACTGCCTTTTGTATCAGCGAAATTTCCTGATACCTCGATTGCGTGTGAGGACTTTCTGCAAACAGGCAAACTGGATTAGCCATTACTAAAAAAAAACCTAACACTGTAATTTTGCGTCGCATAAACATTGCCTCAATAAATATTGCCGCTTGGTCGACATAAACCGGCAGGTTTTGCCGGCAGGACAATATATTAATGCGAATTAACAAACCAAGTGTTTAGAGTTAGCGGCTATTTTACGTTCTTTTTAAGCCATTGCTGATACATGAAATGAAATAGCATAGTCGACATGGAAAAAATGGCATGAAAAATGCATTCAATGATATCAACTCATTATTATCAGGAAGTCACATGATCAGCAAGTTAGATAAAACAGTAAACTATCATCAGCAAGCGCTGGGTCTCAGAGCTGCGCGGCAGGAACTGCTTGCAAGCAATATTGCAAATGCCGACACCCCAAATTTTAAAGCAAAAGATATTGATTTCTCAAACGTATTAAAGGAAAAACTTGCGACAACTGCGCCTGCGACAACGCTTTCGACAACTTCACCTATGCATATCAGTAACAACATAGGTAACGGCATCAGCAACAGCGTTCTTTACCGTGTTCCATTGCAGCCCAGCGCTGACGGCAATACGGTAGACATGGATTCAGAGCGTACCCGGTTTGCTGATAATTCAGTCAAATATGATGCCAGTTTAACCTTTATCAGCGGACAATTCAGAAATCTGCTGTCAGCCATTCAGGAGCGATAATCATGTCACTGTTTAAAGTATTCAACATTGCAAGTTCAGCAATGACCGCGCAATCTCAGCGCCTAAACGTAGTGGCGAGTAATCTGGCGAACGCCGATAGTGTCACAGATTCGTCGGGTGAACCCTATCGTGGACGACAGGTTGTTTTTAGCACACTCAAGGCGGATGAAAGCGGTGCCAGCGGCGTTAAGGTTGCCGGTGTGGTTCACGATGCTTCACCAATGAAAAAAACCTTCGAACCGAACCACCCGCTCGCCGATGAAGACGGTTACATTATCAAACCAAATGTCAATGTTGTTGACGAAATGGTCAACATGATGTCTGCATCACGTTCGTATCAAAACAATGTAGACATCCTGAACACGACTAAATCTTTACTGCAAAAAACGCTCACAATCGGCCAATAGGGAGATAGATTCACATGAATACCGTCCAAGAAGTCAATAAACAACCGTATTCGACGACAAACATTACTACCTCTGCGGACAAAAATAAAAACAGTGTAGATAACCCGCAGGATCGCTTTTTAAAGCTACTGGTTACTCAGATGCAGAATCAAGATCCACTCAATCCGCTTGATAACGCCGAAGTTACAAGCCAGTTGGCTCAAATCAGCACTGTAACCGGGATAGACAAACTCAATGATACGTTACAGTTGCTGCTCGATGGCATAGAAGACAGCCGAACGTTGGAAGCAACCAATCTCATCGGCCACAAAGCATTGGTTCCCGGCACAAATTTATCGCTGGACAATAATGCGGCTATTGGCGGATTCGAGTTGCCGCAATCCGTGGACAAACTCAGCGTCACTATTCTCGACAGCTCCGGTATCGCAGTACGCACGCTTGAACTAGGCGCACAACCATCAGGTGTCAATACATTTATCTGGGATGGTATTGCTGATAGTGGCGCTAATGCGGCAAACGGCCAATACAGTTTTGCCATTAAAGCGGTACAAGGAGATCAGGAAATGACTGCAAGCCCGCTTGCTTTAGGTCAGGTCAAAAGCGTATCGGCGGGTGAACACGATGCCATACTTGATATGGGCAAACTTGGCCTGATTAATATGGCGGACATTAAACAGATATTCTAGGAAGGAGTTAAAAATGGGATTCCAACATGGATTAAGCGGATTAAACGTAGCATCAAAAAGCCTTGATGTTATTGGCAACAATATTGCAAATGCAAATACTATCGGATTTAAACAGGGACAGGCCCAGTTTAGCGATGTATATGCCAATGCATTATCTGGTGCACTCAGAGACAAAACCGGTATAGGCGCTAAAGTGGCTGATATAGCCCAAGAATTTACACAAGGGAATATCACCGTAACAGACAATCCGCTAGATATCGCAATTAACGGCAACGGGTTCTTTCGCATGAACGATAATGGTGCCATCACATACAGCCGAAATGGCCAGTTCCATGTTGATGCCAACGGATATATTGTCAATAATAGCAATTTAAATCTGACTGGATATGCGACCGATGCCAACGGCCAGGTTTTGACAGCTGACCCGACAAATTTAAGAATATCGACTGCTGCTCTGACTCCAAATACGACATCAAGCTTCAATACAGAATTAAATCTTGATTCGAGAGTAGCGGTGCCAGCACCGGTACCTACTTTTGATGCAACTGATCCTTCGACATACAATGGCACCACATCTGGCACGGTATACGACAGTCTGGGTAATGCGCATATCTTTTCTATGTATTTTCAAAAGAATGCCGCCAACTCCTGGGACATGTACGCAACCGTTGATGGCCAGACAACACCTGCCGGCGTACCTGTTGGTGTAACGCTCGACGGTGGTGCATCTCAAGCGCTGACTTTTGATACTAACGGTAATTTAACCGCACCCGCTTTACCAATTACCGTATCGGTTGATCTTGCAACCATTAATCCCGCATTAGGCGCAACCTCTCCACTTGATTTCTCTTTGGACCTAACCGGTACTACACAGTTCGGCACCGCGTTTGGTGTTAATGCAATCAGCCAGGATGGATTTTCTTCAGGCACCATCGCCGGTTTTTCCATTGATGAAGAAGGTTTTATTAACGGCAACTATACAAACGGCGAGTCCCGGAAGCTAGGCCAGGTTGTGTTGGCCAATTTTACCAATCCGCAAGGCTTAATACCGATCGGAGATAATCAGTGGACGGAATCGAAATCATCAGGTCAACCGCTTGTGGGTGCACCCGGGTCCGGCACTATGGGCGCACTGCAATCTTCAGCTATTGAAGAGTCTAATGTAGACCTTACCGCCGAACTGGTAAATATGATAACCACACAGCGAATCTACCAGGCAAATGCTAAAACCATCGAAACACAGGATGCTGTTTTACAAACACTGGTAAACCTGTAATAGGTAAGCAATTATGGATCGCCTGATTTACACAGCAATGACTGGGGCAGCACATACGCTGAACCAAAAAGCAACAGTTTCACATAACCTGGCCAATGCATCTACGACGGGTTACCGTTCAGAAAATAATGCGTTTCGTGCTGTACCAGTTTATGGCGACGGTCTGCCGACCCGCGCGTTTGTAGTCGACTCGACGACCGGGGCAGATTTTACACCCGGCCCAATCCAACAGACTGATCGTAATCTTGATGTGGCGGTTCGCGGGTCGGGATGGATTACAGTCGAATTACCGGATGGTAAAGAGGCATATACACGCAACGGCAGCCTGCAGATCAGTCCGAACGGGATATTGCAGACTCATAATGGTTTTAATGTCAAAGGAGACACCGGGATCATTACCGTCCCTCAGGATAATCGCATCACTATTGCAAAAGATGGAACAGTATCGGCCGTACCAATCACGCCACTACCGAATACTGTCGCAATTGTAGGCCGGATCAAGCTGGTTGACCCACCAGAAAACCAGCTGATCAAAGGCACAGACGGGTTATTCCGCATGAAAGATGAAACTGTTCCGCAGGCCAGCGCCAATGTTGCTCTTGTCGAGGGCGCACTGGAAGGAAGCAATGTCAATTTGGTGCACGAAATGGTCAGTATGATCGCATTGGCGCGCCAGTTTGATATGCACATCAAAATTCTTGAAAGTGCAGAGCGTAATGCACAGCAAGCCAGCGAAATAATGGTTGTTCGAACATAAACATCAATTTCACCCGTTTAATCAACTTGTATGGAGTAAATCATGATACGTTCACTATGGATTTCAAAAACAGGACTTGACGCGCAGCAAACCAAGATGGACGTCATTTCCAATAACCTTGCGAACGTCAGCACAAATGGATTTAAGCGCGCTCGAGCGGTCTTTGAAGACCTGCTCTACCAAACCGTTCGCCAGCCCGGCGCACAATCTTCCCAGCAAACGCAATTACCATCAGGATTACAACTTGGCGTTGGTGTTCGTCCTGTTGCGACCGAAAGTATTTTTACACAGGGCAACCTTCAGCAAACTGGCAATCCACGTGATATTGCGATACAGGGTGAAGGTTTCTTTCAAGTATTAATGCCAGACGGCACAACGGCCTATACCAGAGATGGAGCATTTCAATCCGATATAAACGGCCAGTTTGTCACCTCAAGCGGCTATGTAATACAACCTTCCATTACAATTCCACCCAACACATTAAGCATCACCGTTGGACGTGATGGAACGGTTTCAGCGCTGGTTCCCGGCTCGGCAACCCCAATACAGGTGGGCAATATTCAAATTGCAAGTTTCATTAATCCGGCCGGTCTGCAGAAAGTCGGCGAAAATCTGTATTTACCCACAGCATCCAGCGGTGTGGCCAATCCCAACGCACCAGGAACA
The DNA here is from genome assembly GCF_900110145.1 of Nitrosomonas marina. Lineage (GTDB taxonomy): Bacteria > Pseudomonadota > Gammaproteobacteria > Burkholderiales > Nitrosomonadaceae > Nitrosomonas > Nitrosomonas marina. Next base: position 84,346 of record NZ_FOCP01000013.1, read on the forward strand.
AATGGACTTGGATTATTAAACCAGGGCTTTGTCGAAACTTCAAATGTCAATGTCGTAGAAGAGCTAGTAGGCATGATTCAGACACAGCGCGCTTATGAAATCAATTCCAAGTCCATAGAGACATCCGACCAGATGCTGCAAAGACTCGCACAATTATAATCTTACTGACCATTGGGCTCGAACAGTGACACAGTTTTTTCTGCAAAGTAAATCCCCGGCATTATTGCTGATTGCCTGCGTGATACTGGCTTCAGGATGCGCATTAACACCATCTACAAAAATTCACCAGCCGATTACATCACGGCCACTGCAGACTGAGGTAGCTTCGGATAGTAGCGGTGGCATTTTTCAGGGTGTCAGCCATGCAGCCGGCACACGCTATACACCACTTTTCGAAGACCGGCGTGCTCGGGGAGTCGGCGACACGATCATCGTCACTTTAAATGAAAAAACAAATGCCAGAAAACAATCAGGTAGCAATGTCGATCGATCCGGCAGTTTTGATTTCTCAATTCCCACTGCTGTCCTTGGTATACCGTTAAACTTTTTAGGCGGAACTGAAGTTGAAACGGCAACCAACAACGCTTTTGATGGTAAAGGGGCCAGTTCCAGCAATAATGATTTCACCGGCACGATCGCAGTTACTGTCATAGAAGTAATGCCTAACGGTAATTTACTTGTCAGTGGAGAAAAACAGATCGGCATTAATCAAGGTCATGAATTTATCCGTCTTTCCGGTATGGTAAACCCGATTAATATTATCAACAACACTGTTTCGTCGGTTCAGGTTGCTGACGCCCGCATCGAATATCGTGCTAATGGCTATATCGATGAAGCTCAAACCATGGGTTGGCTGTCGCGTTTTTTTCTCAACGTGTCCCCGTTCTAGGGCCAGCTGACTGAACAATTTACTCAAATGATATTTGCGCCATGATGATACGCTGCACATTTATTTATCTCAGTTTAATAGCAACGCTATTCGCGCCCTTGTATAGTCAAGCCGAGCGCATCAAAGATCTGGCGAGTATACAGGGTGTGCGCAGCAACCAGTTAATTGGATATGGACTGGTCGTTGGACTTGATGGCAGTGGCGACCAGACAACACAAACGCCATTTACCGTCCAAAGTATAATCAATATGCTTGGACAATTAGGCATCAATCTGCCACCCGGAACCAATCTTCAATTACGCAATGTCGCTGCCGTGATGGTAACTGCAACCTTGCCGGCCTTTGCCAAACCTGGCCAGTCTATCGACGTGACTGTCTCGTCAATGGGTAACGCCAAAAGTCTGCGTGGCGGAACATTGCTGATGACGCCGCTAAAAGGCGTTGACAATCAAATCTACGCTATGGCACAGGGCAATGTCCTGGTAGGTGGTGCAGGCGCTGCCGCAGCCGGCAGCAGCGTCCAGGTTAACCATTTGAATGCAGGCAGAATTGCCGGCGGCGCTACAGTCGAGCGAGCTGTTCCAGCATCACTTGGGCAGACAGAACATATCAATCTTGAACTCAACTCTACCAATTTTACCACCGTCAAGCGTATCGTCGATGCAATAAACAGCTATTATCCTGGTTCAGCAAGCGCAATTGATGGGCGAATGGTACAGGTCAGAGCGCCGCATGACAGTAACCAGCGCGTCATGTTTATATCACAGATTGAGAGCCTGGAAATCACACCAGCCAAAGACGCCGCCAAGGTCATTGTCAACTCGCGTACCGGCTCTGTTGCCATGAACCAGTCTGTGACTCTGGAGTCCAGCGCCATCGCTCATGGAAATTTATCTATTATCATCAACAACGAACCGGTCATCAGCCAACCCGGGCCATTTGCGCGGCGTGGTGAGACCGTCGTCGCACAGCGTGCGCAGGTTGAAATCCGCAGCGATGAAGGAAATCTGATGCTGCTGCCATCCGGAGCCGACCTTGGTGAAGTCGTAAAAGCACTTACCGCGATTGGTGCTACAACACAGGATTTGCTATCTATTCTACAGGCATTGAAAGCAGCGGGCTCGCTGCGCGCGGAGCTGGAAATTATATAAACCCAATAACTATCTTATGATGAATTCGTCAGACATCAGCAACAGACTTGCCATCGACAGTAAAAGTGTTGATCATCTTCAGCTACTGTCAAAACAGGACTCAAAAGCAGCATTGCACGAGGCCGCAAAACAATTTGAAGCATTATTTCTACAAATGCTGATAAAAAGCATGCGGGATGCAACGCTGAAAAGTGGCCTGACTGACAACCAGCAGACGCAGTTTTATACTGAGATGTACGACCAGCAACTGGCCCAAACCATGTCTTCAAAAGGTATCGGTCTTGCCGATATCATGGTTGAACAACTCACCAGGGCCAATGGTAACGGTCAGAACCCTGAAGTGCCTGAGAACACTGTTTCACAAGGTGGAACAGGTTTTGTTCCAAACGACCGGTCAATTATTCCGAATGAATCTCAAGAGAGCATGGCGGCTGGACCGATTGTTCATCATGGGTCCGATATTAATGCGGCTGCCAAAGCCGCAGCTTATTCAGACATGTACACTGAACAGTCGACACCTGCAGTTGACAAGTCTGATCTTCTCTGGCCGGCAACGCATGACGTAAAGAAACCTGACGCAAGTATATCAACGAACAATACCGTAACCCATGAAGAACCAGCAAAATCCGGATCTGATAAAACGGCTGACTTTATCAATACACTGATGCCACATGCCAACAATGCTGCAGAGACGACGGGAATACCAGCACATTTTATGCTGGCACAGGCAGCACTGGAAAGTGGCTGGGGTAAATATGAAATACGCCACCCGGATAACTCACCCAGTCATAATCTGTTTGGTATAAAGGCGGGAAGCAGTTGGAAAGGCGAAACGGTTGAAACCATAACAACTGAATATATTAATGGGATACCACAGAAATCGATCGAAAAATTCCGCGCTTATAGCTCATACGAAGAAGGTTTCCGCGATTACGCAAATCTACTGTCCAATAATCCGCGGTATGAAAACGTGCTTAACTCCGAAAATGCCGCAGATTTTGCACATGGATTGCAACGCGCCGGTTATGCAACCGACCCACAGTATGCAGACAAGCTGCTGCGCATTTTAAACACATCGATTTTATACAACCAGGAGTCAATTTAATTTATTGTCAGGTTTGCCGTATAGTACATAACTCTTTTAATTTTTAAGTTCTTATAATATCTATAGCGATGGGAAGTATTTTAAACTCAGCCATTTCCGGTTTAAATGCGGCACAGGCCAATCTCCAGACAACGAGCCACAACATCGCCAATGCCGATACGCCCGGTTATACCCGCCAGAAAGTAATACAAAGCACCAACGTTCCTCAACCTACCGGGGCTGGTTTTATTGGAAGCGGCGTAAATGCTTCAACCGTGCAACGTATCCATAATCAATTTTTGACAACCCAGTTATTACAGGTACAAACGCAAAGTAGTCAACTGGAAAACCATTACAATCAAATCAAACAGATTGATAATCTACTGGCCGACCCGGTCTCGGGGTTGTCACCCGCACTGCAGGATTTTTTCGGCGGCGTTAATGATGTGGCAGCAAACCCCTCGTCAGTCCCCTCCCGTCAGGCTATGATCAGCAATGCCAACGCACTGTCATCACGTTTCCACAGCCTGGATCAACGACTGTCGGAAATGTATCAGGCAGCCAATACTGAAGTCAGCAGCAGTATTGGAGAGATCAATTCGTTGGCAAAACAGATTTCAGAACTTAATCAGAATATATTGATAGCCGAAGGATCTGCGGGCGGTCATTCGGCTAATGATCTGCTGGATCAACGAGATAGCCTGATTAATCAACTCAGCAAGCTGGTTAACACGGAAGTAGTCAAACAAAATGACGGGTCGGCAAATGTCTTCATCGGTACAGGCCAGGCCTTGGTTGTTGGTAACCAGGCGATGTCACTCAAAGCAATGATATCACCAGAAAATCCACAAAAAATGTCTATTGGCCTGGTCAGTGGCAATAAGACCTTTCTTTTGCCTGAAGATCTGATTCATGGTGGCAGTCTGGGTGGCATACTGGCTTTTCGTAATGAATCATTGAATGAAGCGCAAAACTCACTGGGACGAATTGCAATCAACCTGGCCCAAAGATTTAACGATCAACACAAACTGGGCATGGATCTAAACGGAAATCTTGGCACCGATTTTTTTTCGGTACCCCAACCACAGATTTTCTCTCATGCAACGAATAACCCGGCCTCTAGCGTTACTGCCGACATCAGCAATGTCGGCGCACTGTCAACAAGCGATTATCAATTCACATACGATGGTGCAAACTATACATTGACTCGTTTATCTGACAACCAGTCAGTCAGTACTGTCGCCCCACCATCGGCCGGCTCACCGTTGATAATGGATGGTTTAAGGATCAGCGCCGCCACGATTAATGCAAATGAACAGTTTCTAATTCAACCGACGATCAATGGTGCCAAAAATATTGCAGTCAATATTTCTGATACTGCAAAAATTGCAGCCGCAACACCTGTACGCACCGAATCGGCGCTAACAAATTCGAGCAATGCCACTATCAGCCAGGGCAGCGTCAATCCATTGCCATTGGATTCAAATCTGCAACAACCCGTCACCATAACCTTTCATTCGCCCTATGATGGTCAATTTGACGTTGCCGGCACTGGATCCGGATTGCCCGCAGCCAATCAGGTCTTTACAGAAGGTGCAGATATCAGTTTTAACGGTTGGACTGTCCAGATTAACGGTCAACCTGCTTCGGGCGACGTGTTTACAATCAAGCCCAATCTTAATGGCAGCGCAGACAATCGAAATGCATTGCAACTTGCCGGTTTACAGACACAAAATACAATGGCTGGTGGTACTGCCTCTTTTCAGGAAGCCTATGGCCAGATGGTAAGTATGGTAGGCAACAAAACCCGCGAGCTTGAAGTCACCAGTAAGGCACAAAGTAATCTGGTAACACAAACCGAGCAATCTATTCAGGCAATATCAGGCGTCAATCTGGATGAAGAAGCAGCAAATTTACTGCGCTATCAGCATGCGTTTCAGGCTTCAAGTAAGGTAATCGAAATCAGTGGAACGCTTTTTGATTCGATTTTACGAATTGGTTAAAAAGCATTTGTAAAAGGATAACAAAATGCGTGTCAGTACAAATGGAATCTATGAAGCTGGAACATCTGCTATCTTGCAACAGCAGGAAGCGTTGATTAAAACACAACAGCAAATTTCTACCGGCAGACGCATTCTGACGCCAGCCGATGATCCGATTGCAGCAGCCCAGGCATTGAATCTCTCTCAATCCGCATCGCTTAATTCGCAGTATTCTGTCAATCGAGGCCATGCACTGGCATCACTAGGACTCACTGAAACGACATTAAAAAATGTCACATCAAATCTTCAGGATATCCGTCAAATTGCAGTTAATGCAGGCAATCCTTCACTTACTGATACCGACAGAAAAAGCCTTGCCACAGAATTACGGGGCCGTTTTGAAGCCTTTCTCGGACAGGCAAATATTACGGACGGTTCTGGTAATTACCTTTTTTCAGGTTTTCAGGAAAGCACCAAGCCATTTTCACATCAGGGACTAAACGTACAATACAACGGCGACCAGGGACAACGGCTTAGCCAGGTAGGGTCAACTCGTCAAATTGCCGTCAGCGATTCCGGCGCGGATATTTTTGAACGAATCAAAAATGGCAACGGTATTTTTACAACCGCTGCTAATGCCACCAATACCGGCAGTGGTGTGATCAACGCAGGTACGGTTATTTCGCCCGCCAGTCTGACCGGACATCAATACGATATTTCATTTTCTGTTACAGCGGGGGTAACTACGTATGACGTAGTAGACACCACAACCGGAGCAACACTCTCGACAGGTAACTCTTTCTCAAACACCAGCACTATCAGCTTTGACGGCCTCGAACTCAGCATCACCGGTGAACCGGCAAACGGTGATATTTTTACAGTATCGCCCAGTTCGAATCAGAGTATCTTTAAAACAGTAGGGGACCTGATTACGGCATTAGAGACACCTTCAAGCGGTCAGCCCGGCTCCAGATTAACCAATGATCTAAATTCTGCGTTGCAAAACCTGGACAACGGCTTGGAAAAAATTCTTACTACACGTGCATCGGTCGGTGCGCGGCTGCAGGAGCTGGAAGCGCTTGAATCACTCGGCGGCGATCTTGAAATTCAATATGAACAACGGCTATCGGAATTACGGGATGTCGATTACGCCAGGGCAATCTCGGACTTCAATAGACAGCAGGTTTACCTGGAAGCCGCGCAAAAAACTTTTTCCACTGTTTCCGGTTTATCCTTATTCAATTTTATTTAATCATCCAAACGATAAGATATCTCAGATGGCGGCGTTAAAATACGCGGAACTTTGACGGCCTCTGTTTCCTGAAAAATGGGCACAATCGTCTCAATAAACGGAAACATCGCAGTAGTCCCGGAGGTTTGGACAAAACCTCTGTTATGAATTATTTTTTTTAGCATAAAAGACGCCGTCTGAGCATCATATTCCAGAAATAGCGTATTGGAAATCGGCTGGACCCGGCTTGTGGTGAATGAAGAAAATGCGCCTCTAGACGCACTTAAATCCGTATAAATCGAATCCACGATTATAACAAGACTTCTTCCATCAATATGCGCTGTCGCATCAATACGATCAAGTTTTACAGGTAACCCCAATGAGCCGGCTGTATCAGGCGTGCCAATAAAACCGATAGCAGTATCACTGTCTATACAAATATCCTGACTGTTATCTATAAACCTCGGCAAACCACCTGAGAGACTCAGACGCACCATGCCATCATCGAGTATCTCGATAACATCAAAACGACTTACGACTGGTGTTACTGTCGGTGTTGGGTCGTTTGCATTAACGGCATTCAAACATTCAAAACCCGAATAGGAAATGGATTGCGCCAGACTAATCGCTGAAAACAAAGCTGTAATACAAATCAACGCTGTAATCCGCAGTGCTTTCATATCCAATCCTCATTCAAAATGTCATAGACGGTATGAACTATCGCTGTTTTCGCTTTACGCGCAGTCTTCTTGCTTCTTTCGGATCAATCCGCAGAGAGCGGTAAATTTCTATACGGTCAAACGGCCGTAAAACAGTGTCAAGATCAACAAACTTACTGAAGATACCTAACCGGTTTTCATTTAAATCTATATCAGGAAACTGATCCGTCATTCTGGAAAGCCGAATCGCCTGCTCAACGGTTGTACCCACGGGCACCTGTAACGTTCTAAGATATTGGTTTTCCGGCAAAGCATACACAATTTCGACTTCAATGCTCTCTGCCATCTTCCCGATGATCTGATCATCGGCTGCCATATATCGCTTCAGCGCGCTCAATAAAGGATTCAACAAAACTGTTGGCTATCATATGAAACACCGGGCCGACCAGTTTCTCCAGAATTTTATGGGAAAAGGTATAATGCAAGCGAAATTCTATTTTACAGGCTTCATCGGATAACGGTATAAAACGCCAATGCCCGTCAAGATGTTCAAACGGCCCGTCCAACAAGGTCATTTCGATAAGTTCCGGTGGCTTACGTTTATTCTCGGTAGTAAAGCTGTGTTTAACGTGATGATAATTGATTTTAACGGTCGCATGGGTCGTCGTATCATCCTGCGGATCAACCAAAGTACCGCCGCACCACGGAAGAAATTCCGGATACTGCTCAACTCTGTCAACCAGATTAAACATCTGCTCTGCCGAGTACTCAACTAAAACGGTTTTCTCTATTTCTGCCATAAAAGTAAATCACCTCTCCTTCTTCATATATGAGGTCTATTACTGAAAAACTGATAAAATACACAAAATTTAAAGAACAATCACCTTTTTTAATAAACTGCATGAGTATTATTCACAATAAAAAAGCCTTTCACGATTATTTTATTGAAGAAAAGTATGAAGCAGGCATCGTGCTGGAAGGCTGGGAAGTCAAAGCAATTCGAGCCGGACGCGTTCAATTAAAAGAAGCCTATATTATCATTCGTAATGGTGAATTATACCTGATCGGCTGCCATATCAGTCCATTGAAAACGGCATCAACGCACATACTGCCCGACCCGGTTCGCACACGGAAACTACTACTGCATTTGGAAGAAATCAAGCGACTTATCGGTAAGATCGAGCGGGCCGGCTACACGCTAATTCCATTGGACATGCACTATAAAACAGGTCGTATCAAGCTTGAAATCGGTCTTGCCAAAGGAAAAAAACAGCACGACAAACGGGAAACAGAAAAGCAAAAAGAATGGGAACGGGAACGTCAGCGACTCATACGTGCCAAATAAAAAACAAAAAAGAAACAAAAAACTTCCATTTATATTAAATTTTCATAACTAAACAATCCATGAACTCAGATAAAAAACCCATCGCAGCCTGGCTGTTGGTCTGCTGCGCACTTGTTTTCGCCATGGTTGTTGTCGGCGGCGTCACACGGTTGACCGACTCGGGCCTCTCTATTGTTGAATGGCAGCCACTGATTGGCACCATACCACCGATTACTCAGCAAGACTGGGACGAATTGCTTGAAAAATACCGTTCATCGCCACAATACCAGCAGATTAACAAAGGCATGAGTGTTGATGAATTCAAAAACATTTTCTGGTGGGAATACTTTCACCGCCTGCTCGGTCGGCTCATCGGTCTAGTATTTTTTGTACCATTCATTTATTTTCTGTTCACAAAAAAAATCGACAAACCACTTGGCTATAAACTCGCCGGCATTTTCGTTCTGGGCGGACTGCAGGGCTTTATGGGCTGGTACATGGTCATGAGCGGTCTGGTCGATAATCCACGTGTCAGCCAGTACCGTCTCACCGCGCATTTGGGTCTGGCATTTATCATCTTTGCATCTTTGCTCTGGGTGGCACTGGGAATATTGTCGCCAAACAATAACACAGCTGCGGCCAATCAGAATACCGACACATTGAAAGGACTTCGCCGCTTTGCCTATGGATTATCATGGCTAATTTTTATCATGGTGTTATCAGGAGGATTTGTTGCGGGGATACGTGCGGGCCTGGCTTACAATACTTTTCCATTGATGAATGGTCATCTGGTTCCACCGGATCTTTTCGTACTCGAACCCTGGTACCGCAATTTTTTTGAAAACATGACGACAGTGCAATTCAACCACCGTCTGATTGCCTGGGTACTTATATTTTCGGTGCCCCTGCTCTGGTTCAAAGCCATTTTCAAATCCAGCCTGTCTGGAACCACACGCCTGGCGTGTCATGCCTTTTTGCTGATGCTCGCAATCCAGGTCAGCCTTGGTATTACCACGCTACTGCATGCAGTACCGATTAATCTGGCCGCCACGCATCAGGGAGGGGCAGTTTTATTATTCGCCGCTTCGCTCTGGGTTAGTCACCAGTTTCGCAAGTCAGGTTAAAAACAAAACGGTTACAGCCGTTGCTGATAAATCAATATTTCATGCCGAATCAATACGAAAACAAATGAAAAAGATCTATCTGAAAAATTGGCACCAGACCCCGGTGGCGTGTTCATGCATCAAGCAGTCCGTGATTAAAACTATTTACTGTGCACAGCGTCAGTAATCTAAAACCGGCCGCTATAACGCAACCGGCACACGCCTGAATATTTATTCTCTGCAGGTTAATCATGAATCTGGTCGGCCCGCAGGGAATGACTCGTTATCTGACGCGACAATTTGTCACATTCCCAAATTGCTATTTCGCAGTGATAATGCAGTTATCGTTTATTCAATACAAATATATACAGGCACAACCACTCACTCTAAACACTTGCTTTCTCATGCTCTGCTTTACAAAAATTGTTATAAAACCTCGTCTCCAACACCAGTAGTACTCCCATTCAGATTACTTAACCTCCTGCTGCACACGCCCGTTTTACATATACCTTTGTAAAGCGGGCGTTTTTTATAAGTGCCTTGGCATCAGACCAGCAGAAGCAGTTTGCTGAGCAATAATATCAGTTCAAAAACGGTTAGTTACTTACCAGAAGAACACGATCATATTCCAACAAGTGCGACAATATGCCGCATTCCAATCGACAGGCCTCACACGGATAATACGCAGCATTTAAACTTTTTCCAGAAACATGTCGCAACCTGTATTTAGCCGTCATAAAGAAACTGTATGGTTATCGGACAGTGCAACCGAATCAGACAATATTTCTGCTGTTACTGATATTGAAAACTTATATCGAAATCATCACAGATGGCTGTTGACATGGTTGCGACAGAAACTAAATTGCGGACACAAGGCGGCAGATGTCGCAGACGATACCATTGCCCGAATCCTCACTTTGTCGCACTTGCCCTGCCTGAGACGACCCAGAGCGTATCTGGCAACGACTGCGAAACGATTATTGATAGACCAGTCCCGAAGACAAAAACGCGTTGTGTCTGCTATGCAGATACTGGACAAGATTTGTAGTGCTTTGGCTGGACCGGCAGAAAAACCGCGCATGGTTTTTCTGCTGCATTATATCGAAGGCCAGACCCATTATGTCATCGCCGACACGCTCGGTGTATCCGACCGGATGGTACGCAAATACCTGGTGCAGACACTGGTGCACTGTTATCACTTTTATGAGTCGAAATAAATTGTTGCTGGGTTGTCACGATCATGCAATCAAATCAAGCGGAGCATACAGATTTAATCACTGACCCGATCGCCGAACAGGCTGCCGAGTGGGTCATCCGTTTATCGGATAATGATCTGTCCCCCGCTGACCACGCGGCGCTACTGGCTGAATTTGAACAATGGCAGCAGGTAAATCTGTGCCACGCAGAAGCTGCCAGTAAAATAATGACATTGATACGACAAACCGAACAATTACGCAATTCCGTACACCCGGCCTCCGCCCGTGCCGCCGCTGAAGCTTTTCTCTCGGGAAAACGCAGTCACTCACGCCTCAAGCATCCTGGCACGACCCTATTACTGGTAATTGCCTTGGTCATACCTGCCTGGCTTTTTTTTCAACACTACCCGCCTGAATATATGCTGGCGGATATGCGAACCAGTACCGGTCAATGGCAATCGCAAACGCTGACAGACAGCAGCACCATTGTACTCAGCAGCGCAAGCGCGGTTAATTTCAGCTTTAATTCTCAGCAACGCCGTCTCGAACTCGTTCGCGGTGATATTCAGGTCGATGTGGCCGCAGACCCGGAACGTCCGTTTCAGGTCCAGACTGTGTGAAAACCCAATTGGTTATATAATTTTACTTTCCAGTTAATTGGAGTATTCCATGAGTAGGTTCATTGAGGGCGAAGCACGGACT
>NZ_FOCP01000012.1 GCF_900110145.1 Nitrosomonas marina
TGGTTCATGGAAGAACTGTTTAGCGCGCCGTTGCACTGGGGCTTTGTGATACTGGGCTGGGCCGGACTGTTCTCGGGTGGTATAGCTGCGCAGATTATTACGCGCTACTCTAACCTGACGGACGTTATCTGGAACAACCAGAGCAAAGAAATCCTTGACAACCGGATTGTTCCTTGAAGCTGATTAGTTATTGATCATTTAATCCCCCCACTCCCCGCTATTGGCCAGGTTCAATAGCGGGGATATTCGTTAAGAAAATACATTCTGGAAACGATGTATATTCCTGAAATCCGCAAAGCCGGCTTTACAATTTACAAACCATAGCTGGTTTTTTACAGTTTCTGCGAAAGCATGTTTTTGAACTGACATTTTTCGCTGATTTCTCAACATTCAAATTACTCAATCAGGCTGTGAAATTTTTGACAAAGATCATTCTTTTCAGTCATTGATGATATGATCTTAATTGAAAAACGAACAGCAGGAGGTTATATGAGCAACCCAGATTCGAATCATCACCAGTCAACCGATCCGGATTCAAATAATACAGAAGCGAAAAATACTGAAGAAAATTCCATGAAATCAAGCACCAACACCAGCCTTGTCATGCCTGTTGCGCTACTGCTGGTTTTATTGGTGATTCCGTTCTCGATTAACTCCTTCATGCACATGCTGGCGAACAAGAACCAGTTCGTTCATCCGGTCATCATGAAGATTCCTCTAGCCAGCAGTGTTATAACCGCACCGAAAGAAGCGCAGCAATATCAGAGCATTGAAGTCAAGTTACGTGTCAATACGGATCAACTGGCAGAATTTATCAACGAACTTGTTTCCATGTCTTCGGCCGGCACTTCGATACAGGGCATTACCGGCTATGTCTCACCTCAAATGCAGGCAGAAATTGCAGGTGAAAATTTCCGTATCGAGAATCCGGGACCGCAACGGCAAATGTATATTCTAAACGATGCAACTGAATGGACCTGGCAAGTTGCACCGCAATCATCCGGTACACAAAAAATAACTTTTAAAATGCATGTTACCTCGACCGATCGAGACCAACAAAAAACTCACGAAATCGAGCTTGCAGAAGCCAACATAATCGTTGAATCGAATACGCTTATGTGGATGGTTTACAACTGGTGGATTCTTGCTTTAACAGGATTGATATTGTTTGGCGGCTGGAAAGCGTTGCGACGCTACAATATATAGAAAAGACAACAAAACTCACCCGAACACTAACATATATTGCCTTTGATATCCGGGTCTGCCGTCACGTAGACCCCAATCAATCCGACAAGATAAGAAAAAATGTTCACAAAAGTTTCGATACAAGGCAGCTTATCAGGTCATCAATAGGAAAGGCGCAAGCTCAATCATATATGGTCACAGACTATTCCATGTGGCCTGGTCTGCCTTGCAAACTTATCAGTTAATCTGCTTTTCTTTTCTGATATCCAGTTGCTTCCGGCAGAACTGACTTATCGTCAGTTATCGCAGGCAAGAAGATTTCTTCTTGTAGTCGTATTTTCATCAAAGAGATACAGCGCAACAGATAAATAAAAGTGAATGAACAGCGCTTATTCGTTCGGCTGTGATTCTATGACTTCATAATCATGTGTAATATTCACGGTATGCTTTAGCATGATAGAAGCTGAGCAATACTTTTCCGCGGACAGATTAATCGCACGCTCGATCTGTTGACGATTAAGCCTGTTTCCAGTGAGAATGAAATGTAGATGTATTTGTGTAAATACCTTAGGATCGGTTTCCGCACGCTGAGCCTCGATCTCCACAACACAATCGGTTACGTCCTGACGCGCTTTTTTTAATATGAAAATGACATCAAATGTTGTGCATCCACCCAGGCCCATCAATATCATTTCCATTGGGCGCGGCCCCTGGTTTTGCCCGCCAGCCTCTGGCGCTCCGTCCATCAGGACCTGGTGACCGCTGCCCGATTCAGCAAGAAAACTGACGTTCCCTTTCCATCGAATATGTGTTCTCATCATGGTATCTTGTCAAAGAAAAATCGCATGATAGCAATAAAAAAGCCGACGTTGAAACGTCGGCTTGTTAGCACTCGAACTCAGTTTATTTGAGTGACAAAATGAAATCTGCCAGTACTTTGGCATTTTCATCGCTAACCATTGCGTTTGGTGGCATAGGAACCGGTCCCCAGACACCATTGCTGCCATTTTTGATTTTATCGGCCAGATAATCCGAAGCATTCTCTTGTCCGGCATATTTTGCAGCAATCTCTTTCAACGCTGGACCGACAAGTTTAGTATCGACATTATGGCAATTCAGACAACCGCTGTTTTTAGCCAGATCTGCATCAGCGTGTACGCCAGTTGCCAACAGCAGTGCTGAAGCGGCAGCCATACTAATCAAAATTCCTTTCATCTTTCTTTCTTCCTTATTAAAAATTATACAGGAAACACTATTCTACCCTGAACTTCACAGATATGCAGCAACTCTGTAGATTGGAAATCAATGGATAAGCCAATATTCTCCTTGCAAATCCATCTAGCAACTGCGCTAGCCAAATCCTCTGCTCACAGGGTTTTGTTATGACATACGGATAAATCAACAAGTTCCACAATATGGTCTGAAGATGGTGTCAAAAAAGAAGAGTGCACGGCTAACCAGATGATCTGTCGATACGCGCATACAAATCGTGCGCATCCGATTTTTCCACCAGAACATCCACAAAATCACCAACATGCAAAGTATCGGATGGATTGTTGATATAAACGAGACCGTCAATTTCGGGCGCATCGGCGCTGCTCCTTGCGATCGCCTCTCCTTCCTGTATGGAATCAACCATGACGGTGATTCTGCGCCCGATTTTGTTGGCCAGGCGTTGACGACTAATGTCCTCCTGAAGCTGCATGAATCGGGCGTAGCGTTCTTCTTTGACTTCTTCAGCAACAGGATCAGGCAAGGCGTTAGCTGCAGCGCCTTCAACCGGTGAGTATTTAAAACAACCTACCCGATCAAGCTGGGCATCCTGTAAAAACTGCAGCAATTCTTCAAATTCAGATTCCGTTTCACCTGGAAAACCGACTATAAACGTACTGCGCAGCGTAATATCCGGACAAATATGTCGCCACTGCTGGATACGTGTCAGATTATTCTCGACACTCGCCGGTCGCTTCATGGCTTTGAGAATTCGCGAATTGGCATGCTGCAGCGGAACATCGAGATAAGGCAGTATTTTTCCTTCGGCCATCAGCGGAATAACCTCATCGACATGTGGATACGGATAAACATAATGCAACCGCACCCAGACGCCGAGTTCCCCCAGTGCATTTGCAAGTTCCGTCAGGCGCGTTTTAACCGGCCTGCCCTGCCAGAATCCCATACGGAATTTCATATCAACGCCATAGGCGCTGGTATCTTGGGAGATGACCAATAATTCTCTGGTACCGGCATTCACCAGACTCTCCGCTTCCTGCATCACTTGATGTATCGGGCGGCTGATCAGGTCGCCGCGCATCGACGGAATAATGCAAAAAGTGCAGCGATGGTTACAGCCCTCGGATATTTTGATATACGCATAATGTTTCGGCGTCAGCCGGATGCCCTGGGGAGGAATCAGGCTGATAAACGGGTCATGCGGCTGCGGCAAGTGGGCATGAATGGCAGCCATCACTTCTGGCATTGCGTGCGGACCGGTGACAGCGAGCACCTGTGGATGTGCTTCACGGATAATATTGCCATCCTTCTTGGCTCCCAGACATCCTGTGACAATGACTTTGCCATTTTCAGCCAGCGCTTCACCAATTGCGTCGAGCGATTCTTCCACAGCGCTGTCGACAAACCCGCATGTATTGACGACTACCAGATCGGCGGTCTCGTAAGAAGCTGATATCTCGTAACCCTCCGCTCTAAGTTGCGTCAGGATATGCTCGGAATCCACCAGCGCTTTTGGGCAACCCAGTGAAATAAAACCGACTTTGGGTGATGATTGCGATTGTTTTGATAGCGACATGAAAATAATGAAAATGAAATACGTGATAATAAGATGCTAGAATTTTAACCGATTCGACAGACTAACTCTTCAGAATCTCGCAAAAAAATCTTACAGGTCTAAACAATGCATCGATACAATTTTGCCACTGGATTCACTGTTTTATTGCTACTATGGTCGTTGTCTGCCTATTCCGTCCATGCACAGATTGACTGTGGAACACTGCAGCAATGGATCACAATAGACAGCAAACTTTCAATCAATCAGAAACATGTATTTTGTGGTGAGTGGGATCGCAAGCGCCCAAAAGGATTACACTCCAGACCAAACGGTATCAATCCCGATACCGTTGCAGTATTTACGGTACAGGATAAACCCAACGAAGCCGGCATCTATACGGGGCGCTGGTCACACAAGGATAATCCGAATAAAAACAAATTTTCTTCCATGTTTCCTGATAACTGCTCGGTCACGCAGGTTTTAAATTCGATCACTCATGCAGTTACGCATCCATTCCAATGCCCCGCGGGCGCACCCGACTGGACACAATGCGGCTTCAATAAACCCCGAATGACAGAATCTACTGTAGAAAACAATGAACAATACTGCAGCCAGAACGACAGGTTGTTTACCATTGGCTTTGCACCACCGAGGGACGGCAGGGTCAACACAGCTTTTCCACTTTTCGAATGAGACAAGACAACTGCAACTGGCCGGGCCGAATAGCGGACGATCCTTCGCATGATCTTATTGCCGCGTATTTAACGCTGGATATTCAAAAAAGCACGGCATGGGTCGATGAACTGGCTCAGAAAATCAATGAAGTACAATCAGGACGGCTGGCTTCATGGGAACGCACTGGCAATGCCTACTGTCTGTCGGTTTATCCACAGCATGTCGAAATTGAAGCAAACTACGCTGAGGGAGCGGTCAAAACCCAGCGCATCCCCCTGACAATGTTTGCCGAGGCGGTAAAAGCCTGGCAGGCGTGGATCTATCAGCACAACACCGGAAATTGATACGCAGTCTTTCGCGCAAACTGTTTACTGCAGAGGAAAAAACTCCGGCGTTCCAGGCGGTTGCGTGGCAGGCTGATTTACCGTGCAGGCATCTCCGACCCATTGGGCCCGGGTCTGCGCGGTTGCAAAAACCGGTGTGCCCATCACTACACTGTCGAACTCGGTATGACTTGAAAACTGTTCAGGACTGATGAAAACTCCCTCTGCAACGCCATTTCCCTGAAACCGCGCGTTATCGCAAACCAGTTCCAGTTGAAAACGGTCACCACGACGACTGGCATTCTGAACCGAGCAGCCTGACTGGCTATCATAGAAATACGTAGGGATTTCATGCCTGGCCATTGCCGGCGTGATACAAATCTGTGAGATTGCCGCATTATCTTTGATTTCCGGCAAAACCAGTCCATATTGCCCGGCCAGTTCGGTAATCTGGCGCATTTGTCCGGATGGAATATGCGGCACCAGCGACAGCAAATCCGATGTAGTCGTGACTTCCCATAATCCGGGACGAACAGGGTATTGCTCCGCTGCAGCGGGCGTCACCGTAACAGCAAAACAGAAGATAAAGAATAACACTCTACGCATGGCTGATAAAATCCGCATAAGTAAAACCACAGTATCTGAATTTTACGCCGAAAATTTATAGACAGTTACATGAAACTGACTTTCAGGACACAGCAACAGAAAATTTCAGGAAGCAAATGAAAAAGTTTTTATTGATACTAATCTTGGCCGGATTATCCGGATGTGAAACAGTTCCAGACAAGTTTCAACAGTCACACACGGATGACAGGCTGGTCGGTATCTGGACAGGCGAATACGTCGAGCAAGACGGCTCTGTCAGAAGCTGGACACAAACGCGCAAAGCGGACGGCACCTATTCGATTGAATTCCTTTTCATGGAGCCGGATGGCACTATTGAGCGGCAGACTGAAACGGGACGATGGTGGACTCAGGATGAATTGTTTCATGAAATTGCACCACCGGGGATGAAACAGCCGGACAGCTACCGGTATCGTTTTAAAGATGACCGTTGCCTGGAATTCCTACTTGTTGACAGCGAAAATTCGATTGAAGATATCGGTCGTTATAGATTTGTCGAATGTCTCTCCGACGCAGTGGCCCTGAGATTTCATCACGGAAAGATCATGCATTAATTTACTCAATTCGTGCAATCCTGCAGATATTCCCACGCTATCCTGCTGACATAGGGATCGCCCTTGATTGCGGCATGATTTGAAACGTGATCGGCCTGCTTGATTGTCAACACAAACCCATAGCCGTACCTGGGTTCCCTGATCTTTTGCACATCGTTCAGGATCTCCGGTCCAGAGCCAGTGTAGTCCCTAATGGCATCCGGATTCTGTGGTGAATTGCTAGCGTAAATAGCAGGCAGGAATCTTGTGTCGTATGCGAAAATCTGTGTGGCCGTAATATCTGGATAAATCTGGAGTCGATAGTGATAAAGCTGCATGGATGGCCGGGTTTCCGCATTGAGTGCGCGCATCACACAACGCGCCAGTGTGAGAGAATCACCAGCAATCTCTGCCTGATAACGTAACGGTTTGTCTTCTGAAGTAATCAACCCTGCGCATGCGCTAAGCAGCAATGTCAGCGCGGCAGCAGTGGCAAGATAGTTTCTCATAAGTGTCCACACTCCATTCTACATGCTGTATCGTAACAGCATGATCTGCAAACAACAGTCGCACCGGACAATATCAAATAATGTCATGATGCCGGGTAACCCATCCGTCAATCAGGCAACACAAAATATCGGGATGCGCCGCTGGTATCCAGTGCTCAGACTCCATCTCGACAAACTCGATGGCAGGCAGCGCGCCGAACAAGTCCCTGGTTTTTTCCGGATCGGTCATGCTTGTTCCACTGGACTGTATGATCAGACCGGGACAGCGTATCATGGTAACGGGCAGCGGACGCAGTAGCGCTATAAAATTCTTGACATATTGCGAAACTGGCGTGACTTTCAAATTCTGCCAGATCGAACCGTGACGTGACAGCGCCTGTCTTCGCGATTCTGCACTGGCCTGGTGTACCGGATAGTCCAGTTCCCTGAGATCAACAATTTTAAATTTCCTTCGGCGCAATCCGGCGCGCTCAATCAGATTAAACATGAACACAGTGCAATGCAACAGCCAGGTAATGGATTTCAGCCTTGCCAGTATGCCGGTTACCGCATTCGACGCCATCGGTTCAATCAGTATCAATCCAGTGCTGTGTTCTGGATAATGCGCGGCAAAATGCAGCGCAATATTGGCGCCAAGACAATGCCCGACGACAACGGCTTCCTCGCGCTGCTCATGATCAAGCATTGCTGCAAGATCCTTGATCCAGTGCTGAATATCGGCGGTGCCATGCCACATGGATTCTCCATTACCACGCAAATCCGGTCGAAATATCGTCCTGTTCCGGGTAAGTTGCGTATGCTCGATAAAATGCCACCAGCGGGTAGAATTACTGGCCGCCCCATGCAGCAATACAATCGGAACCTTTTTTTGATGCTCCACAGGCTGCCATCGCCGGTACATTAATGTAACGCCGTCATAGCTGCGGAAGTAACGTTTCTCGTCCATGCATTTTTAGCCGCACCCTTATCTTTATAATTTATTGCACAAGATTTTATAAATCAAGCGCGTCGAAATCACAAGTATGCTATTCATACAAACAAAATGATGCTGACATCTTCAAGCATCGACATACCTAAAATACCGAATACGAATTGACCTGCCATTTTTTGAAGGCTATTCTTCAGTTATGGTTACTAAATTCTCATATAGCCAAGAATATACTACCGAGCAGGAAGATACGACAAATATCGACAATAGATTGCAACATCATTAACGTTAGTTCTCACCAGCTTTTGGAGGAGAAGCCTCATGAATAATCAGATTTTAAAATTTTCATATCAATTGATTGTTGCGGCAGCTTTCCTGGTCGGAAATTCAATTATCATGGCCGGAGATATTCAGCCGCATTGCGCGTACCTGCCGATCGATATCGGTAAGTATGGCAAGCAGCCGTTTCGGAATCCGCCGGAAATCCGCGCGGAAAACGGCCAACTGAACACAACATTTACAGTTCAGTATACCGATGGCGAAACCACCACGCTGGGCGGATGTCCGCTGAAACTGAGAACTTACAACGGCGAGTTAACCGGGCCGACTTTACGTGTCAGCCAGGGTGATGTGATTAACCTGATGCTGAAGAACCGCCTGCCAAAGGAAACGCCCGACCAAATCCAGGCCCAGTTCGAACAGGAAAACCAGAATGCCTATCTCGACACCACGCCGGCTTCGTACAATACCACCAACGTACATTACCACGGCATGCATGTATCGCCCGTCGGCAACAGCGACAACGTGCTGCTGGCAATTCCGCCGCAAAGCGACTTCGGGTATGAAGTGAAAGTACCGGCCGATCACCCGATTGGCTCGTACTGGTATCATGCACATGCACATGGTTCGACAGCGATCCAGGTCGGCAGCGGCATGGCGGGCGCACTGATCGTCGAGGACGATCCCGAAGAGATACCTGCAGCGCTGAAAGCAGCGAACGCCAGCGAGAAGATTTTTGTGTTGCAGACAATCCTGTACGACCAGCAGGGCGAGCT
Organism: Nitrosomonas marina; assembly: GCF_900110145.1. GTDB lineage: Bacteria > Pseudomonadota > Gammaproteobacteria > Burkholderiales > Nitrosomonadaceae > Nitrosomonas > Nitrosomonas marina. The sequence goes on from NZ_FOCP01000012.1 coordinate 8,618, forward strand.
CAACAACATTACCAGCCTGTTTCCCGGTCCGTCAAACCCCACGCCGGAAAACTGCAACGATCAGGGTGAAATGGATACCTGGCACTGCTCGCGCCGCCATATCACCATCAACGGTCAGATTGTCCCGATTATCTCCATGAAGCGCGGTGAAGTGCAGCGCTGGCGGCTGATTGATACCGCGTTCCGCGAATCGATTTTCTTTGCTGTCGAAGATCATGACCTGCACGAGATCGCGCTGGACGGCAATTACCTTGGGCGTGTCGATAGCTGGAAAGCAGGTACACCGATCGAACTTCAATCGGGTTACCGCAGCGATGTGCTGATCAAGGCCAACATGAAATCCGGCGATTACCGCATTATCGACCAAACGGCTTCCAGCAAAAAATCGCTACGCCAGATCAACGAGCCGGAAAATCTGCTCGCCATTCTCAGAGTTACCGAAGAAACCGATGACATGGCACTGCCGACCAGTAAGGAAATGGCGCCGCTTGCGCCATTTGGCGATACTGATCTGCGCAATGAAGCCGTCGGCGTGCAAGAGGTCGTGTTCAAGCTTGGCCAGGACGTAAAAGGCAAAAAAAACTACTTTCAGGTTAATTACCGTGCATTCAATCCGGATCATATACGCCAGCTGGAACTCGGTTCGGTTGACATGTGGTCGTTGACGACTGTCGGGGACCCGGCAGCCATTCCCAACGCCATACCGCCGACACCGCATGTATTCCACATTCATGTCAACCCGTTCCAGTGGGAACGAAACGGGCCTGACGGCAAGCCCCAGATGGTCTGGAAAGATACGCTGCTGGTGCAGGGACCGGCGGTAACCAATATCTATACAAAGTATCGCGATTACATCGGAAAATTCGTCATTCATTGCCACATACTCGATCATGAAGATCTGGGCATGATGGAAGTTCAGGAAGTCGTCAATACGCCGGTTGCACAGACGCATTGACATTTCAGAACCTGCTCAGGATCTCACCGAAGCGTATCGCTGCGTTAAAATCGCGCTTAAAATGCTCACATACTTTGTGTATGCTCCGTTTTTTTGCTCAATTTTGCCTGGCGCTGCATCTCTTGATCAAGATCTGGAACAGGTTATGCTTGCTCACAATTAATAAACCATGGTTGACGACCGATCAGGCTATTCGAGGTGAATGATGAGTAACAGAAAAAAATTGTCGCGTTATCAACGCGTCCAGCAGATTCTGGATCAATCGCAGGGGCCGTGCATTCCGGATTACCAGGGACTTGGAGCTTTCTGGCGGGACTTGAGCACACTCAAAACAGCCGAATTGTACGGTCAGCGTCTGATCGCATCCGAACCGGATGAATCCGACCATCAGCCGGACAGTCTCGGTGGTAAAAGCTGTTGCGGTGAGGGCGACGGTATGGTTGACTCTCTTGCCGCCAGTGAATCGGCATTGAACCAGGCGCTGATCCCCGGTGGCAGCGACGCGACTGTAGGTGAATGCTGGCCGACCGGCGGCAAGAATCCGGCCCAGCAGACCGCCAGCAGTCTTGCCGGCAATACTGACCGAACGGCTGAGCAGGGCTATCAGACGCGCAGTGATCGATCCGCCCTGATCAAAGGCCTGCGCAAACAGTTTCCTTTTGACGGCAGTCAGTTTCCGCCCTTACTCTGGCAGGCGGAAAATGCAGTCAGCCCTTCGGATATTGACTTTATCGCAACGTGGATCGATGACGGCTGTCCCGAATCGGACGACCGTCAAGACAATTCTGATGAAAGTACCGGCACGCAAATGGGTTACGGGCTCACACAGTCCGGCGCGTCAATACTTGCCCTGGCCAGAGGCGATGCGCTGCATACGGTTTCCGCCAAGCATTGCAACGCAATCAGCGATGATGTGCAGAGCTTGAAGATCAGAAAAGAGGTGAGCACGCTGTCTGCAAATGAGCTGTCGCTGCTGCGTGAAGCACTGGCCTGTATGTACACCTATGATCCACATATATTTGATGAACGCAGTTTTAACTACTGGGCGCGCATCCATACCGATTCGTGTCAGCATGGCTGGGAACAGTTTCTGCCGTGGCACCGGCTTTATCTGTATTTCTTCGAACAAACGCTGCAGGATTACGATGCATGTATCACGCTGCCCTATTGGTCGTGGAGCGATTATGCCGACGTCAACCGTGCTACGTATAATACTGAGCAACTCGATATGGGTATACTTCCCGAAGCGTACGGCTGCTTTCTCGATGCCGCAGGCCTTGCCGCGCTGAAGGACAGCGGGCTGTTCAGTGACAGCGAATTGGCTAGTCTCGCCAGACTGCAGAAAAAAGGAACAATCTATAATTCCGGTCTGCGCTTTCTCAAAGCGGCCAAAATTGATTACACCTTGAAGCTCAGCGTCGGCAAGGTGATGTGGTCGGATAAAGTCAACGCGATTTATGCCGAACTGCGCCGCGCTAATCCGCTGTGGTTTCCGAACCGCTGGCCGGGTTCGCTGGGCATTGCAACGCATTATCCCACTGCTGCAAATGTGCAGGGTATTCTGTCGTCAAACAACTGGAACCAGTTCGGCGGCGGCCCTGTGTACGATCATCATTTTGGCTGGCTGGAAGAAATGCATAACGGCATGCATAATTTCTCGGGCGGACAGAATCCCGCGTTTTTATCGGCTGCCAGAGCCATTGGTGTGGATAATCCCGACCCGCAAAACAGTTTCAATCCGAACTACGGCTACATGACGGATAATCGTGTCACCGCTTTTGATCCGATTTTCTGGGCGCATCATGCGAATGTTGACCGGCTATGGGCTGTCTGGCAGGAGGCGCATCCAGGCCTTGATCCTGAAGACCTGGACGGCATACTGCCACCCTGGTCGATGAATGTAGGCGATACACTCAGCACGCGCAAACTGGGTTACGAATATATGCGGGACAGCTACCACTACCCGGTGAGCGGACAGCAGGGGTTGCTGCGGTTCAACGCTGAGAAAGCCGGCGTTAAACCACAGGTACTCGATACGTTTCGTAAAGCCGAGATACGCCTGCACCGCATGCACGTCGCCAATCTGTTCAACGCCGTCATTCGCGTATTCCTCAACGCCCCTGACGCCACGGTAGCAACGTCGGTGGACAATAACCCGCATTTTGTCGGCCAGGTCACCACGTTTCACGGTTCGTGTTACGGCGGGCCCGGGCACTGCGATAAACCGCTGCCCAAAACGCGCAGGTTTGATCAACGTCCTTTGCACCATCATGAACCGCGCAACTTCCGTATTGACGCAACCGAGGCGGTGCAGCGCATGCTGGCGAACGGCGAGACTGATATCAGCGTACATCTGGTCGTCATGGGGCTCGATGGCAAACCCATGGATGACGCAGTGTTTATTGACGGTGTTTCTCTTAATTTCATGGATTAGACCTGGAGAAAATAAACATGCAAACGTTTAAAATTCACCCGGCCATCGGCTGCGCGCGCATCGGCAACAGCGACGATTTTTACCTCGCGCCCGAGCAGACCGGCGCACTACCGATCGAATGCGATGAACAGGGACGTGAAATTATCGATGATAACGGGCTGCCTGTTCGCGTCAACCAGTTTAAAGAAACGGGTAACCTTGGCCGCATCAAACGTCAGGCTGCGCGTTTTCGTATTTTTGTATACGAAGAAAACCAGCTGGACAGTGACCGGGAATTGAAAATCGGCGATAAATTCCAGTTTCCATTAAACACATCAACGACCGGACCGCAAATGGTGGAAGGCACGGTTATCGATATCGAATGGACCGTGCATCTGGCCAATAAAAAGGCATCTTGGTATGCATTCAGCGAAAATGACGGCAAGCATGGCTACAGGCCCGATCATCCCCTGCGCAATCCGCAGGTCACACAACCTGACCAGCGGCGTCAGTTGATTATCGATCCCGGGCCGCGCACAATTTCCGGCGATAATGACAAGGCATCATTCTCTCAGAACGACGGCAACGCTTACCCGCAGCGTTTTCCGCCACCGGATATTCAACCGTACAGTATCAATTCTCTGGGCGACATGATGGTTAATGAAGATAGCGATCATCACCGGCGCCTGGTCGTGCTGGGCGGTTATGGGCGCTCCGGTTTCAAAGACGCTGACGGCAGCACGATACCGGTTATCAGCAATTACGCCAATAATGACGGCTGGTATGACGATGTCTCCGACGGTCCGGTACGGGCGAAAATCAGATACAGCTATATCCATCGCTATACCGACGCGCAGGGCAAACCGGTCAGAGAAAAAAAATTTTCAACAGTTGACGTGAACGCGTCAGCCTGGCTGCTTGTAGGCTATCCATCGTATGCGCCTGAAATCGAAGACATGATCACCATGGATGAAGCGATTTATGATTTATCGGTGCGTCATTTTGCTTACGAACCCGCGTTGTATGGCGTAGCGCCCTTCGACCGGCAGAGCAATCAACCGCAGACAACAGAACAATGGGCTGTATGGCGCAATAATGCCGCATACAATCCGGAATACTATCCCCATTTTTTCAGGGATATCTGGCCTATCTTCAACCGGCCGGACAATTACAGCTTCACGTATGATTTTGATCCTTTTGGAGGCGGTGTACCACATAACCGCGGCACCGGTGGCAATCTGGATAAAGCGGCCTTGTCACAGCCGCCTAAAAACGGACACGACCCTAACCGGCAGCATCGAGAATTTATTTATGCGATCATGCGCAAGCAGGGACAGGAAAATCTTTATACCGTCCCCGACGATCTGAATCAGCGCTACGTTGTATCATTTACCAACTCGGCTTCAAAGCCGCGTCTGATGCCAATGCTGAACGGTGATAATCCTATCAGCAATACGGTGACGGATAAATTTCTGCGCATGACTGATACCCAATTGTTTTTCCTGAAGCAATGGATGGAAGGCAAGTTTATTAATGAATGCGATGAATGGGGAGCAACCAATGCTGTCTGCGACAACCCCTGGGCCGTCCCACCCAAAACCGGTAGCGCGATTGATCGCGGTGTACTGGGCAACGTACTGGGTGGTGCGTTCTGCCCCGGCGCCGAGGTCGGATGGATCATGCTCAATCCGGCTATTTACAGCAGCGCTTATCGTATCCATCAGGCTGCATACATTGCTGGCGGCCTCAGTATTCCGGCTCCAGTGGCCATCAAAGACGGCAGCCAGGCCGACGACATAGCCAGAGGAATGGAGCCGGGCGATCTGACCAAGTACATGGGGTTGCCGTGGCAGGCGGATTTTCACGAATGCACCGATCAGAACATCAATGTCACTTATGAAATGTGGAATGACATTTACCCTGACAGTACCGGCGATCCGGTGAAACAGGATCTCGCGTACAACATACCCTGGTGGCCTGGACACCGGCCAATAGTTATTCAGAAAGCGGATGGCGGGCAATACTACTGGACATCGGGTATTTCGAATAACAATGCCGGGAGTGTGCAGATGGTGCGCGACTGGGTCAATCTCGGCTTTATCAAATTTGATTCCAATGACGACAACCCCGGCTATTATCAGATAGAACGAAATGACCAGGCACTTGGACCGCAGTTAAAACCAGGAGAGCGAACATTGGGCGGTGATATAAAAGCAAGCAAGGGAGATCCTGACAATGAATAATGTCACAGCATGCGTATCACCTATTCTGGTCGGTACATGGACTTACCGAAGCTTTTTCTGAGCAATCCCGATGTAAATGCCGGTTTTGATACGCTTGAATTCGGCCGAGGCACTATCCGTATCGATTCGGGACCGATGCAGACATTCGCCGGTTTGATTTATGGCCCTGGCTGGGAGCTGAAACTGAAAGGATCAATCGGTTATGGCAATCCATTCAACGTGCAATTTCAGGGGATCGGCATCGTGAACGGTGCACAGTGGATATACGATTATCTGGGATATCTGGTTCCCGAATGGCCCAACGGCAATGATCAGCGGCCGGCGCTGGTAGGTTCAATTGTACGCGCAATACCGCACCCTACCGGTCCGGGCGGAAAATCAACCGCACCGGCCGGCGTAGTAGCACAATGGATCGCAGTTAAAGAGGACAGCGACAATTAGTTCCAGGCATTTATACGCAGATGTCGTCATTATCGGAGCGGGGGTCGCAGGTTGCGCTGCGGCAATTGCGTTACGGCAACAGTTACCTGACCTGACAGTTCTGCTGCTTGATCGTAAAAGTCAGTCGGCGCAATCCTTTAACATTGGGGAAACACTGCCCCCACAAACAATGCCGCTATTGCAGCAACTGGGAATATCAGAAAACTTCCTAGCGCGCGGCGACCTGGTCGCTCTTGGCACGCGGTCCATCTGGGGCAGCGAGCAAATCAATGAGTACCCATTCTGGTATTCCAGTTATGGTCATGGCTGGCATATTGATCGGGCATCATTTGACGACTGGCTAGTGCGACAAGCTGAAAATGCAGGTGCAACTGCGCTATTTGGCGTAACTGTGAGCGGCACGCCGAAATATCGTCATGGCTGGCATTTGACGGCAAACCATGCCACCGCCTCGGCGTTCACCATTCAATCATCGCTGGTAGTCGACGCAAGTGGAAGCAGTAGTTCTTTTTCCCGCAGGATGGGAATCAGCACGGACAAACTCGATCAGCTGACAGGAAGTTTCTGTTTTTTTCAAGTCCAGGCGAATGATACCGTGCATGGTGTTGACAGCTTCACGCTGGTTGAAAGCAGCGATATTGGGTGGTGGTATTCAGCCCCTTTACCACAAGGGCTGTGGGTTGCAGCGCTGATGACCGACAGCGATCTCGCCCGTGATGTAAATGTGTTTGATGAAACTGGATGGTTCAAGGCCCTGGCACATACCCGCCTTACGCGCACCCGCTTTGATATCAAAAAGCCGTTGACACCTCTACGCGTTAAACCGGCACGCAGTCAGCGCCAGCAACAATTCTGTGGACGGGGCTGGTATGCAGTGGGTGATGCGGCATCCGTCTTCGATCCACTGTCGTCGCTTGGTATATTCAAAGCGCTGCGTCATGGCCTGCTGGTTTCATATGCAATCAGGGATGAATTACAGGACAAACCGAATGCAGCACAAAAATTTCAATGGCTGCTTGAATCGGAATTCAGGCACTATCTGCACATGCACCGGCAGTATTATCAACTTGAAAAACGTTTTATGCAGGCACCATTCTGGTTGCGCCGGCAGCGACCGGCGTTTGCCAGAAATGTATAATTATGACTGAATTCGCTGTACGCCGTCCGTAACCAACCAGTTTTTAGGGCCCGGCCGAGTGTGAATGCCAGGGCGCCACTTCGCTCGCGCTGATCAGTTTGTGCTTACTGATTTTGAAATTATCGAAATTAGCCTGCTCAAGCGCACTGATCAGGTATTCACCGGCCGCGACATGTAACTTGATCTGTCCCTGTCCTACCGAAACAATATGATCGCCGTTTTTCTGCATACGCACACTGAAGCGCGTGCCAAGATCTTCAATCAGTGCCTCACCGACTTTTATACGAAAATCATCTGCCTGCTTTTTCTTGATATCAAAATAAGCACTTCCTCTGAATAACTCTATGCGCAGCGGCTCGAAATCGGTAACTGCACAAGAACTGCCATGATCGAGCGATACATCTATCTCCGGTGTCAGGGAAACAGTAAGATGTTCTTGAGCTCCAGTTTCATGAAAACGGATGCTTTGCGGTCTGGACAAATACCAGGAAAACAATCCCAGCATTACGCAGAGACAGAGAAGTGCAAAATGAAACAGCAGCTGCTTCCAGCTGAGTTTAACGGCTTTTGATTTAGAATCGGATTCTTTTTGTTCAGGCATGTTACAAAATACCTTAAAAAAACAAACGACAATTATAACGGGCACGTACTGGCAATTCCAGTTATTCAATCCAGGCACACCATGTAACATGCACCCGTCATGACGTCATGTTTACTGTATCAGACCGTCAATGGCTGGATTTCAAATTTTGTGCATCTGATTGATATCTAGTCTGAACTTGATAGGTTGCATGGCATGCAACACACTTTTTCATCGTTTCACTTAACTGTCCCAGCGTATGCCTGGGGTTTTTCAGCGATTCAGCATCCATCGCAATCTGATCAAAATCACGATGAACTGACATTCCAAGTTGCATAAACTCGCCGGGTAACACACCGCCAAGCTGACCCTCGGCTTTGTGAGTCATACGGGTACCGAGTGACTGTGCATGCTGTGCGACAGCTGTCATATTCTCTTCGGAGAGCGAATAAAGAATTTGCTGTGTTCCAGACAACAAGGCGCGCATTTCCTCAAGAATATGCATACGCTGCATTGCGTTCACTTCAAGAATCTGGCGCTTGTCCGAATCATTGGCTTGAGCGACAACGACAACCATACTGAAAATACACGCTATTACAATTTTCATATTAATCCGTAAAGAAAAAGAATTTTTATTGCGGCTGCATGCAGGTCTCAGATATTTGCAGCTGATCAATCAAACACCCGCATTCTCGTCATAAACGCGTTTCTGCGATTTGCTAGTCGTCCTCAAACTCGACCAGCGTCCCGTCCTCCTCCACTTTAATTTCTACTTGATCGCCGTCGGGCTTTGTTATCTTTGCCTCATAAACGGTGATGGTTTTTTTCTTTGATTTTTTTTCGATTTCTTCTATTTTTCCACCATGCAAATGAGACGCGATTGTATGCTGGACTCTAGCTGGTACCTTGGGCCACTCAATTTTTTCCTCGCTGAATAAACTGGCAGAACCATTTGATGAGAAAAACAGAATTGCTACCGAAACAAGTACAAACACGCTAATTTTCATTTTAATTTTCCTTATTAATTACGTTAACTTCGGTATATTGAAAAACTCAAAGACAGTCGGACGACAGACAAATAACCGCTGACGCTAACGCTTCTTTCTGTAAATTACACAACAAATTGATTTGATAGATTGCTTTATCTAAGTGAAAATATCAGTCAATTGGTCTTCGCAACATCGCTAACTGATATCCTGCCGTATGGTCGTTTAAACATTAAATAATCTCACTTGTGCTGCTCCGCTTCTGCCAAGAGCCAGTCCTCCAGTTCGTGCCCCGGTTCAAAGCCGCGAGCCTGCGCCTTATAATAAGCGGACACGGCAATACGGGCATTTCTTTCTGTTTCGGCCGACTCAATCAACCCGATTTCCGGCTTGCTGTCATTGATGACAGATAATTTATTGTTTGTGTTTCTGGTGCGCTTGAGTTGCTCTTTATCTGATTCCATTTCAACTCCTTGCTAAAAACTAAGCCTATCTCTATCTATTAGTCAACAGATAACCACCTGCATAACAGTGATAGCGTTTGTTTGGAGGAAACGGCTGCCAAAAAGCAGTTTTCAGCAGTTTTCGGTATACTGCAGGGCAAATAACTGGCCCGTATGAAACAGCAGGCAGCTACACCTGCTTTACAATGATGACACCGAATATGCTTTTTAACAGCCCGTTTTGCGCAAAACGTGAACGTTTACGCCGAGAAAACCTGCGTTACTCGTAAAATGCTATAACGCGATAGTGAAATAGCCACTACCCACGTATCCAAATTAGTAATTACCGGGCTCACTCGATCCATTCTCACGCTCATCCAGAATATTCTGGCTAGGAGGGTACTGGCCAGGCTTTGGTTCACCACATGCAACTAATAATAATCCTGCAACAATCGCAACAAACACTGCATTTTTCATGGTTCTGATCCCTGTTGATGGAGTTTTAAACAAATAACGTCAATAATGCAAATAGAAGCGAAAGAACCGCATAGCGCGTTGAAAACGACAAGCGCACCAGCAATCGACCAAAACATCCAACCCAGAATCGAACTTACTGATTATCCGTATCCGACGATTTGAACTATATCGTTCAGCAAGCCCAGATTGAGCAGATGCTCAAGCAATCGTTATCAAGCGAAAATCAGCAGAAAAAATGACAAAGCTATTACGCATTATTCCTTTATCAGAGCTGCACCGCCAAAATAATGAATTGCTCGCAAACACTCTAGGTCAGACAAAGCAAGAAATATATTAGGGAAACCATTATTCTTTACTAAGCGTAACCATTAGATAGTTTTCACGCACCGACCGAATAATCGATACGATACTATTTGCTTGCTTTAATTGATTTCGAATCGCAAAACAGGATTTCACACTATATGAGGCAAGCAGGCCGGGACAATCAAACCGCGCTTAACACATCCGCCGGCACAATGGGTTGTGCGAATTTCGGCGGTCTCGGAATACAGATAAAACAGCGTTTCCTGACCGCTCACCGTTTCGAACCGCCGTGCCGCGCCAGTATCTGCTCGCCAAACAGGCTGGCCGTCATTTCGACGGCGATTTCTGCGGTCTGGTTGCGAATATCCAGTGCCGGATTGATTTCCACGAGATCCAGGGAGCCGAACAGGCCTGTGTCGTAGATCATCTCCATGCATAACTGTGCTTCACGGTAATCGGGACCACCTTTGACCTGCGTGCCGGTACCCGGTGCGATCAACGGATCGAGAAAATCGATATCAAAACTGACATGCAAGTGCCCGCCCCGCGCTTTGACTTTGTCCAGAACCTCATCCATAACCGCACGCATGCCGGTTTCATCAATTCGACGCATATCGTAAATTTCGAGTCCCGCGGTCAGAACAGCCTGTTTTTCAATACGATCGATAGAGCGCACACCAATCAGTTGAAAACTGTCCACGGCAACAGAGGCGTTGCCCGGCCCCATGTTACGCAGCATTTCCGAATCAGGGTCAGTCAGTAGCGCTACGGGCATACCGTGCAGATTGCCCGAGGGTGAAGTGGTCGGTGTATTGAAATCTGCATGTGCATCAAGCCAGAGTATTGTCAGTGGAATATCGCGCTCACGACAATATCGCGCAACACCGGAAACTGACCCGATTGCTATGGAGTGATCGCCACCCAGCACAACAGGGCATTGTCCTGCCGAGAGGGTTTCATAAACCTGTTCAGACAATGTGCGGAACCATGCCACTGCCGTATCGAAATGGCGATAGCCGTTACTGAATACTTCTCCTGTCGCTTTTGGCCCTTTAATATCACCCATGTCCACTACTCGCCCGCACAAACGCTGCAGTACTGTGTAAATACCGGCCACGCGCAAAGCTTCAGGTCCCATGGAGCAACCACGGCGGCTGGCCCCCAAATCAGTTGGTATGCCGATTAATGCGGGAGTTGTTTTAGCCATCAGACGATAATTCAGGAATGATGCGTTCCAGCGCCCAGTCCACTTCGGTTTCCGTGATAATCAATGGAGGAGCAAAACGAATGGTGGACTCATGCGTTTCTTTAACCAGAACTCCTCGCTGCTTCAACGCATCGCAGAAAACTCTGACATTACCGGCCTCTGGATGAAAATCTACCGCCATCATTAATCCACGGCCGCGAATTTCCCGGATGAACGGATTCCGAATGGCTTCAAGTCCCTTCATAAAACGTTTTCCCATTTGTTCGGCATTCTCAATCATACCTTCCTCAATCAACACTTTTAGCGCCATTCTCGCCACCGCGCATGCAACCGGATTGCCACCATATGTGCTGCCATGCTGTCCGGGCTGGAGAACGCCCAGCGTTTCACTATTGGACAGCACAGCGGAAACCGGATACATACCACCTGACAAAGCCTTTCCAATCAGCGTGATATCCGCCTCAATGCACTCATGTTCTTCTGCCAGCAGTTTACCGGTTCGACCCAGTCCGGTCTGAATCTCATCCAGTATCAGAACGACCCGATTGCGGTTGCAGATTTCACGCACCTGCTTCAGATAACCATCAGGTGGAATAATGACTCCGGCCTCCCCTTGTATCGGCTCAACCAGAAATCCTGCGGTATTCGGTGTTATGGCCTGCTCCAGGGCCTGCGCGTCACCAAAAGGTATTGTCTTGAACCCACGCGTAAACGGGCCAAAGTGACGCCGCGAATTATCATCCGTACTGAACCCGACCAAAGTAATCGTGCGACCGTGAAAGTTGTTCTCGCATACAATGATTTCAGCCTGGTCTGGCGGAATACCCTTGACCTCATATCCCCATTTGCGTACCACTTTCAGGGCGCTCTCAACGGCCTCGGCACCACTGTTCATCGGCAGTACTTTGTGCGCGCCTGTCAATGCGCAGATATCTTCATAAAAACCAGCCAGCTGGTCATTATGAAAGGCCCGTGAAGTCAATGTCAGTCGTTGAGACTGCTCAACCAGCGCCTTATAAATACGCGGGTGGCAATGCCCCTGGTTCAGGGCCGAATACGCAGACAGGCAATCCAAGTATTTACGTCCCTCAATATCCCAGACCCACACCCCTGCACCGCGGGACAGTATTACATCCAGCGGCGCATAGTTATGAGCGCCAAGCTCGTTTTCCACGGCCAGCAACTGCTCATGAGATTGTTGACGCGAATAGCTCATCGGCAATTCCTTTAAATTAAATAAGTGGTTATTGTACAGACAGCTACAATCGATTTATGCCTGAAAAGCTTATCACACCCTGTTCAGAAAAGGGATGATTACAGATTGTTTTACAAGCGCTTGTCTCGGTAGGTACAACAGCACTACAGACCTGTCAGCACGTAACGTCTCAAACAAATAAAGGTAGTCGGCGAATCAGACACAAGGTTCCTGCGCGACAAAATGTCACATTGTTTCGATACACTTTGACGTGATAATCAGGTTGCGTGGGCAAATTCATCGCTCTACTAAAGTTTTTACTGTTTAGGATTGCTCTTTAATCCTGCCTTGACCGGAATTCACCGGGAACAGACTATTGAGACGTAATATAAGATACAGAGAACAGAATTCACTACAGCAGAAAAACAGCTGACTGATTAACTGTCTGAAAAATTTTATATGTACAGAATACGTGTTTGCCCGTATTTAATTTCCCAGGTATTTTCGGTATCTTACTGTTCTCGGCTTTATTAATCGAAACACCTGTATCTGGTTTTCACCAGGCTAATATTGACGGTGCATATGATTATCAACCTAGCCTGTTACGCTAAAATGGTAGCATCCGGTTTTTTTCTGTTGCAACGGCTTATAATAAAATGACAGATAATAGTTTTAATACGTTTTGACAATCAATTGTGGAGGTCATATGAAACTGATTTTAATACTTGCTTTTTTTATGTGTGCACAGGCGTATGCGTCTGAGGATACGCGCGACCATCCTGATGGTGAAAGCGAAAGAGTACAGGAACATAAAAGTAAAGAACATGACAGTGGCAAGCATGGTGACGACCATGAACATGGCGGCATGAAACATGGCGATGACAGCCATGATGGCGATCATGGTCACGGGCACAAGGGCATGAAACATGACGGCGACGACCACGGCGGAGGGCATGGTCACGGACATGGTGGCGACAAGCACGGCGACCACGGTGACGATCATGGCCATGGCGGCGGCCATGGACATGGTCATGGCGGCAAACTGGATGAAACCCGCCTCAAACAATTTTTTGAACCACTGCCTGAATCCATAATCGATGAGCAGAAAAATGCTGCACTGATCAAGCTGGGAAAAAAACTTTACATGGATCCACGATTATCTGTGAATGACAAGATTTCGTGTAATTCATGTCACAGCCTCAGCAATTTTGGCGTGGATAATGAGCCGACATCTCCGGGCCATGAAGGCAAACGTGGCGATAGAAATTCCCCAACAACCATGAATGCGGCGCTTCATATTGCTCAGTTCTGGGACGGTCGTGCCGCGGATGTCGAGGAGCAGGCACTGGGACCGATATTGAACCCGGTTGAAATGGGGATGCCCAGCGAAGAAGCTGTCGTCAATAAACTGAAAGGCATCGCCGAATATAAGGCGTTGTTCGCCGAAGCATTTGGCAATGAAAAAGATCCGCTGAAATACAAAAACATCGGAGTTGCAATCGGCGCTTTCGAACGAACGTTGCTAACCCCGTCACGGTTTGATGATTTTCTCAGAGGTGACAAGAACGCACTCAGTAAAAATGAAAAAAGAGGTTTGAAGAAATTCATTAACATGGGTTGCGTCAATTGTCATAATGGCGCAGTCATTGGTGGCAACTCCTACAAAAAAATCGGTCTGGTAGTGCCCTATGAAACTTCGGATATGGGTCGATACGGGGTTACCGGGCTTGAAAACGACAAAAAGGTTTTTAAGGTGCCGAGTCTTAGAAACATTACCCAAACAGCGCCGTATTTTCATGATGGTTCAGTCGAGACACTGGATGAAGCGATTGAACTCATGGCTAAACATCAGCTGGGGCGCGATCACGTCGGCCATGGTATGATTAGGGATATCAAAGCCTTTTTGGGTTCTCTGACAGCCAAAAGCGCCGAGTAAACACTAACGATAGATACTGGAAGCACGCACTGTTGAATGTACGCTACCGCTTCGGCCGCGCGTGCGCCTTTTGTTAAAATCAGTAACTGGTCCGGCACCTCAAAAATACAATAGTTTTGTCATTCCTCCTGCGCGATACTTTTTATGATGTAACCGCCTGATTTCTCATCGTGTTCCAACTCCATCAAGTTGCTGTCCCGAGCTGCCTCGAGGAGCTTCCCAAAAGTTCGAAATCCGTGATAGGTTTCATTGAAGCCCGGCTTACGCCGCTTTATTGTCTGCTTGACCATGGATCCCCAGACTTTTTCTTCGGCACCGCGTTCTTCGAATAAGTCCTCAACGGTTTCCATAACCAGATCCAGCGCTTCCTGCTTTTTATCTTCTTCGGACTGGGTACTTGCCTGCGGCGCAGTTTTCTTGGCTGTGGATTTGCGCTTTGCCTTGCGCTGTTTCTCTGTTTCGCGAATCAGATCGTCGTAATAAATAAATTCGTCGCAATTGGAAATCAACAGATCGGACGTGGATTTTTTTACACCGACACCGATGACCACCTTATTGTTTTCACGCAACTTGCTAACCAGTGCCGAAAAATCGGAATCGCCACTGATGATAACAAAGGTATCAACATGCGCTTTGGTATAACAGAGATCGAGGGCATCGACAACCATGCGAATGTCTGCCGAATTTTTGCCCGATTGACGCACGTGTGGAATTTCTATCAGCTCGAAAGCCGCTTCATGCATGGCCGCCTTGAATTCTTTGTAACGTTCCCAGTCGCAATATGCTTTTTTTACAACAATATTACCCTTGAGCAATAGCCGTTCGAGCACTTTTTTAATATCGAAAGCAGCATACTTGGCATCCCGCACACCCAGCGCGATGTTTTCAAAATCACAAAACAATGCCATGTTTTGTGTCTTGGCGTCTGCTGCCATATTTTCTCCGATTGTTAGTTATACGCGCTGAAGCGTAACACATACTGGTTACTGATCAAACCATCAGCCGTTGTCGATAGCGTTAGACGACGCTCTCCAGTGCAGGCCGGTATTTTTCTCTGGCGTTCCCAATCACCGGATCGCCGTGGCCCGGAAGGACATGATTGAACTCATAACTCAGCAGATCACTGACTTCTCTGCTATCGACACCAGAATACTTGAGCCAGCCGGGTCCAATATGATAAGGGTGAAAAAACCCCAGGGTCTTCATCATTACTTTGGCCAGCCAGTTATGATACTCATCCGGATGGGGTGTATTCTGCAGTGAATCCGCAGTTATCAGGATACCGCCGTTTTGTTCGAGTCTCAAAACAGCTTCGGGCGGCCGGGCGGATTGAAACCAGATCAGCGAAGCATTGGTTATGGGTAACCGATCACCAACATCCAGCACGACATCAGCCTGCATGTAACCCGTTTCGAAATCATCAGGCAGATTACTGATTTTATGTGTATAAACATGGCCTTTCAGCGCATACACAGTTGCATGATACTGCGATTTGTAAAAAGCATCGTCTCTGCCGTGGAATCCGCCAATTCTGATTACAGTGCTTATTTTTCCAAGGCTCTCCAGTGCCTGCATTCCCGATTCAGATAACCGTATCGGATTGATCAGAACCAGTTCATCGTTTTCTTTGATAACTGTCATAGACCGCGAGATATGCATGGGCAAAAACATGGCCATTTTGAGTTGCCCTTTCACAAACCAGATGTTTTCAAACAACTGCACGATGCTGCCATGAATTGATGGTGGATGGATGACGCATCTTTCCTTTTTCATAAATAATCCTGCCAATTAATCCTTCCGATTGCTTTTTGGGCTCTTCAGTAGAGACGCTGGTGTATGTGATGAATATACGATGCCAAGCGTATCATTGTATACGATCCGGTTTGTAAAAACCCAGTCTCCGTATCTACCAGATTTTGGATTGTCATGCGGATATTGTTTATTCAGACAGCGGTGCGGTAAAATGTCGCGGCATCGGGTCAAGAATACAGGCATTGTGTGTAAACCAAAACTCAAAAAAGGCGAGAACAAGCTCGTTCCTTGATTAATTGCCTAACACACTTTTGTTTGCACTGACTCCTATTGTCAGTTTGCGAGGTCTTCACCAAAACCGTCCTGGTGATTGATATTCACCACGGATCAAACTGTTTTGACAGAACGTGCATTCCGCCCATTTCTGGTTGAATAATAATCGGATGATACTGGCCATCATCTAGACGGCCCGGGCACAAGCGGCCAATTCGATACAGAGTCATTGAATTTGGCATGCCAACATAGTTAATTGATCAGAAAAACATGAATAATCAGTTGCACCTGCATATCACCCGCATCGTCACACTGGCTGCGATTCTGTTTGTCATCATTGTTTCGACCGCGTTCCTGTTTTACACGCGGACCGTTCAGCAGAATATGATGGAAAAATCGATTGAACAGTTGTTTCTGGCAGTCAGCAATCCGGCAAGGATTGCTGCATTTCTCGGTAATAAAGAACTTGCGACTGAAATTGTTGAAAATTTGTCTAAAAACGATATTATTTCCGCTGCCATCTTGACCAGCGTATCTGGCTTGAATATAGCATCAAGCGAACCATTACCCGACTCCGATAACATTCTGTTTTTTTCACTTCCCAACCCGTTCGATTCAACCGAGCGCGTAGGTGAAATCCGGATACACTCCAATCAGCAAATGCTGAACCAGTACGTCAAAAATTCAACTCTCAAGCAAGTTTCTATTCTGCTGGCTTTGGTTCTGCTTGTCGCTGTGCTGATGCTGAATCTGATGCACCGCGTCTTAACCACTCCGATTCAATCAATAGCCGCCAACCTGCACAGGATTAAACCCGGCGAAACAGGTCAGCTGGTTTGCCCTCAAGGACACGAGCATAATGAAATCGGGAAACTGGTAGCCGACATTAACATGCTACTGACATCAGCCCGCTGCACAATCAAGCAGGAGCGGAAATTGCGCAATCAAGTAGAAAATATGGAGAGGCATTTCAGGCTCATATTTGAACGCGCCAGTGCCGGCATTTTCCTGCTTGATAAAGGACTTTATCTGACATCATCGAATGAGGCTTTTCAAAAAATAGCGGGCATTGTCGCAGATGAACGCAGAAAAAATATGAAACATATTTATCTTCCTGATTTGTTTTATGATTCAAAAATTGTGCATGAGATGCTTCGGGACATACAGAAAACGGGGCGACAAACCGCCTGCGATCTCAGACTCGATGTGACGATCAATGGAGAAGGGCGCTGGCTGCACTGTCTGTTTTCGACTGTGCAAAGTGACATAGAAGAAACAATGATTGAGGGACTCGTCATCGACGTTACTGAGAGAACTTTCCAAATGGAGCGTATACTGTATGAATCCGAACATGACCCCCTGACCAGGCTGTTCAACAGACGCGCGGGCATGCAATTATTAAAAATCATGTTGTCCAAGGCAAGAAAAAATAATAACCTGCTCATACTGATGCTCATTGATCTGGATGGCTTTAAAGCGGTCAATGACAACTTTGGCCATGATGCCGGAGACAGTGTACTGGTTGAAATCGCCAACAGAATGCAAATGACCATTCGCAAAGAGGACATACTGATTCGAATGGGCGGGGACGAATTCATCATCGCGTTTGCAATAAAAAATTTTGTTCGTGACGAAATCGATCTTTTCGTTGATAAACTGCAAAGCCGCTTTAGAATGGAAATTCAGATCAATAATTTTCAAAAGGTCACGATAGGGTCCAGCATTGGAATTGCCGCCTTCCCCCATGACGGCGATAATATTGAAACCTTGATCACCAATGCCGATTCGGCAATGTATCAATCCAAACGCAATGGCAAGAACTGTGCGTCCTATTATCTGGCGGCATGAAAACCCTGTTCAAAATGGCTCTGTCCCTGTTATTGTCCGGACTCACTGGTTTTTATATACAAACCGTATTGCTTATCACCACTGATCTGTCTGGCTGGGAAAGTCTGGTTTTATCGCTGTCCTGTGCAGCATGGGTTGGATGGCATTCATGGAAGCTGCTTGCAGGCGCACAAATTCGTGTCAGCTCTGCAATACTGACCGGCGCACTCATTTTTGGTGCCTTCGCTTTCATTTTCAGTTTCTTCGGAACAATGCTGATATTGGCAGACTCACGGGAAACGGCGTTCACAGGCATTATAATAATTAGCTTTCTGGGTCTGTTACTTGGTGCCGCCAGTGGCTATTTTTTTGCAAATAATCAGAAAAAACGTAATTAAAGCCTTCTATTACACAACAAACAATTATTCAGGATTCAGTTTTCCATGTCCCCGGGTCAGATAATTTTCTGACTGCATTTCAACCAGCCGTGACACCGCCCGTTCAAATTCAAAACCTGATTGTCCTGATTTAAAAAGTAATTCAGGAGGTGCGTCAGCCGAACACAAAAGTTTGACGCCGTGCTCGTACAGCGCATCTATAAGATGAATGAAACGCGTTGCTTCACTGGCATTTTCATGGGTAAATTGCGGAATCGCGACCACAATAACGGTGTGATAGGCTCTGGCAATCGCAAGATAATCTGCCGTTCCCAGCGGATTGACACAAAGCCGTTTAAATGAAAATACTGCAACACCACGTGCCGATTTTGGTACAAACAGTCTGCGTCCTTGCACGATTAACTCGCCGCTGGGAACTTTGTGCCGATCTTCTACACTACGGTCCGTCAAACGGAAAAAAGCTGCGGACAACGCATTAGTAGTCTGTTCATTAACAGGATAAAAATATGTCTCGACACCTTTTAACCGGTCGTATCGATAATCCACAGGACCATTCAGTGCGATAATTTCCATTTCCGCTTTGACACGGTCAATAAAAGGGACAAACCGTTGCCGGTTCAAACCGTTTTTATACAAGTCATCCGGCGGTCTGTTTGAGGTGGCCACTGCAACTACCCCCTGTCTGAACAATTCATCAAATAACCGCGCAACAACCATGGCGTCAGCTATATCGGTTATCTGAAGCTCGTCAAAACATAATAGCGTTGCATTTCTTGCAATCTGCTGTCCGACAGCAGGTATTGGATCGTCCAGATCAATCTTTCTACCTTGTATATTCTGCAACTCAGAGACTGCCCGTTTGCGCTGTTGCGAGGAAAGACTATGCCAGGCTTTCAGGTGATGCTGGACTTCGAGCATGAATTCGTGAAAATGCACACGCCGCTTGATTATCACCGGTGCTACGCTATAAAACAAATCCATCAGCATGGATTTGCCGCGACCGACGCCGCCATGCAGATAAATGCCTCTGGGGGGTTCCAGTAAACCATGACGCCTGCCAAAAAAACGGGCAAACCAGCTTTTTCTCCGGATTCCCGCTGGCGCATAGCCAGAGATCTCATGATGCAGTCGTTCCAATGCCTCTACAGCACTGGCCTGGTCCGCGTCCGGTTTCAGCTCACCGTCCTGCATCAGCTGCCGATATTCCGACGCTGGCGTCCTGATTGTGCCTGACTGTTCAGTCATGTTTCACGAAATTACAACAGGCATGAATTTATCCTGCTTGAATAACTGCATATGCTGTCAGTCCGGTAATAAGCATAATAGCCATGTACACATGCTTGAATTGATACAACAGCTACCTCAGTCGAGCATAAGCCGCTCGAATATTTTCGAGTATTTGTGTGACGGTTTTTTGGGATGCGCCTATATTCAGGCGCATGTATCCACTACCTTGTTTGCCAAATAGTATGCCTGGGCTCAAACCAACACCGGCCTGCGCAATGAAAAACTGTTTCAACGATGCGTCTGTCATTTTCATTGCTTTACAATCCAGCCAGAGCAGGTATGTACCTTCGGATGGTGTGACACGAATATCAGTCAGATGCTTATCCAGAAAAGCCGCGACACAGTCACGTGTTTTACCCAGATAACCGCGCAACGCATCCAGCCATACATCTCCTTCCCTGTAAGCGATTTCAAAAGCAACGTTGCTGAACGGATTGGACGCGCTGACATGCCAGGTCTCGAAAATTTCGGCAATAGCTTTACGAATTGTTTGATCCTGAATGATTAACATGGAAAGATTCAGACCAGGAATATTAAATGTTTTGCTCGGCGCCATTGCTGTAATCACGCGTCTTTCGCTGCCTGGAAGAGTGGCCAGCACAGTGTGCCTGCATTCTGGATAAACCAGATCAGCATGGATTTCATCGGACAAAATCATCAGATTATGTTTCTCAGCAATTTGCAATAATCGCGCCAGTTCTTGCGGCGTCCAGACACGCCCGACGGGATTATGCGGAGAACATAGCAGCAGCAATTTAGCTTTCTGCGCGCAATACTCAAGATGATCAAAATCGAACGTATAATGACCGCGTTCGAATTTCAACGGATTCTCGATGAGCTTTCTACCCGTTCGAGTGACAGCCGAAAAAAACGGAAAATAAACGGGTGGCTGGATAATCACAGATTCACCGGGTTGGGTAAATGCCATGACAGCCGCATTTAGCGAAGGCACTACACCGGGGCACAAGACAATCCAGTCGCGCTCAATCGCCCAGCCATGACGCCGCTGCATCCAGTCGATCGCTGCCTGGTAAAGACTATCAGAAAATAGCGTATAGCCATAAATCGGATGCCTGGCGCGCTCAATTAGTGCCTGCGTCACCGCAGGTGGCGCAGCAAAATCCATGTCTGCCACCCAGGCCGGGATCACATCCAACTGGCCAAACATGGCCCCGCGACCATCGTATTTGGTACTGCTGGTACCAGTACGATCAATATATCGATCGAAAAAATCCGGACCGATACCGGCACTCAAAGCACCCGCTCCCAGACAGTCACCTCTGACAAGGTATGCTGATGTTTATGGCTTGTTTCGCGGATTACAAACGGAACCGATTGAGGCCCCTGAATCAGTTTAAAATGCCCACCAAGGATTTCTTTCAATCCGTCCAGTGTGGTGAAGTTTTCACCGTCACGTTTGTAACCGCCGATCCAGTGCTCTTTCTTGGTATGTTCCGTCAACCAGGTATAGGGTGAAGCAATCATTAACAATCCGCCCATATTGATACGCGTATGAATGGTACTGAGCAGCTTCGCTGGCTCATACAGTCGATCAATCAGATTGGCGGCCAGAATCAGATCGTATTCCGTATAAAGCGGTTTCAAGTTACATGCATCACCCTGATAAAAGTCCACCTTATTTTTAACGCTCTCCAATCCCAAACCGCTCAGGGTGCGTTCCTTGTAGAAAACCAGATCGCCTTCGTCCGTCAGGGTATAACGCAACACGCCCTGCTGCGCCAGTTGAACGCCCTAACCGATAAAGCGCGCGGAAAAATCGACACCGGTAACATGATCGAAATGGCGTGCAAGCTCAAATGTCGATCGTCCGGATGCGCAACCGAGATCAAGCGCCTTATGCGCAGGTCGGTCACCCATCGCCGCAATCGCCAGGTCTGCCAGTGCCTTGGGAAAATTAGGCACGTCAAAATACGTGTCGCCATAGTGAAATTCTGCGTATTCCGACAGCAGCTTGTCAGTTTCATAATTCGAGGTTTGAATCACGGCCGGTGCATCTGAAACAACATAACGAAACCCGGCATGCTGGAAAAAATGCCGGCGAAAGGCGTATCGCGAACTCCGCAACGTTTCGTTGCCGCATGAAATCCACGATCCGCCTTTGATGAGATTGTGCTGGTTGTCAAATGTCGGCGTTGTAAAATCATCATACAACGGATGCACATCAAAACCTTCGAACGGATAAGTCGGTGTCTCCGTCCACTGCCAGACATTACCGACAATATCGTAAAAATCGCCCTGCTGAAATTCATTGACCGGACAACTCGAAGCGTAATAATCAAGATGCAGGTTGCCGGTTGCGGGTTTACCATGCGAAATTTCAGAAAGGCCTGCAACATCGTATAAGCGGTACCACTCATCTTCAGTTGGCAACCTGAACGGCTTTCCGGTAGTCTTGGTTTTCCAGTTACAGAACGCTTTTGCTTCATGGTAATTGACATCGACCGGCCAGTCCCACGGCATCGGTATTTCATCAGTCATGGTACGCATAAACCAGTCCTCACCCTTTTTGACCCAAAAAGTGGGATGCGTCGATTTACAAAAATTGCGCCACGAAAGACCTTCTTCCTCCCAGTAATCATCGGTCTGGTATCCATTCGCATCGACAAAAGACCGATATTCCTGATTGCTGACAAGATATTTGCTGGCCTGAAATGCGGTGATATCAGCACTATGGTGACCATACTCATTATCCCAGCCATAGTGCATATGTGTGGATTTATTCTTTCCGGTTTCTATCGTGCCGGCCGGTACCGGAATAAGTTCATTGGCTGGTGCAGCGCCGGTTTTCTGGCAAGGACGCCACTGCTCGTGCGGCTGAACATAATCCATGGCGTGCTGCCGGATCAGCACCGATGATGTTTCCAAATGAATCTGTTCATGTTCGATACCCATCAGAATCGGCCAGAAAGGGCTTTCCCAGCTAATCGGTAATGTCAGTGGCAGGTCGCTGATCAATTTGTCAACCATTTCGCGCATTCTGCGGCGGTATGCTGTGACTTCCTCGACCGCAGGCCAGTCGTAATGTGTATTGTCCAGATCATCCCAGCTCATTTCGTCCACACCGACTGCAAACATCGACTCAAACTTTGGATTGATCCGTTCAGTAATCAGTCCTGCCAGCATCAGTTTATTGACAAAAAAGGTCGCTGTGTGCCCGTAATAAAAAATTAACGGATGACGCAACGAAATTGATTTTTTGTAATACGCCTCATCATTACGTAATGTCTTAAAAAGTTGTTCATAACAATCGAGCGTAGCATGAAAATATGTGCGAATTTCTTCGCGTTTGGTATTGGCTTCTTCGCCATTGAGCAAAGGCGTTCTCTGAATCAGTTGTGTTGACATATAGTGTTGTATTCATCAAGTTATTCAAAATCTGGGCGTTATTATAACCTCTCGCAAAATGGCAATCACTCTCATCCGATAATTTTGGTCACCAGCAATATTCTGGATTGTTTCGCAACACATCATATTTCTGCTCGCATAAGGAATGCGGATGATTATACCGAATCCCCCAAAATATTCGGAGGCGTGCTGGAGCAGGTTGGTAATTCGAATTATAATGTACAGGGCAGTTGTAAATCTCCCACCAGCCCGAGGACACATTATGAATTACCTTTATATTTTGATTAAGTTTATATGCATACCTGCTGCATTCTTGACTGTAATGCATACGTCGCTTGCAAGCGAAACACCTGGCGTTCAATGCGACAGGCAATCTGAAACCAATCACCCGTGTCCATTTGAACTACCCGTTGACACGATATCAAAACTCAAAATTGATGCTGGTTTTGGCTGGGGAATCTTTAATGGCAGCATCTACAATGGCAATAGCGAATACACTGTCACCCAACTCGACATCAGCATGGAGCCTGTCCACGATCTCCATTCAATGGAGATGGCACACGCGGAACATGCCGGATCACATGAACCCAGAATGAA
The DNA here is from genome assembly GCF_900110145.1 of Nitrosomonas marina. Taxonomy (GTDB): domain Bacteria; phylum Pseudomonadota; class Gammaproteobacteria; order Burkholderiales; family Nitrosomonadaceae; genus Nitrosomonas; species Nitrosomonas marina. The sequence goes on from NZ_FOCP01000012.1 coordinate 32,435, forward strand.
GCAGATCGAAATGAACCTTCAACCACTGACCAAAGGCGCTATTTCATTGGCCTTGGACGATGATGTAGTACATGTACATGACTTCAAATGGAAAGTAGTCAGGGTCTATGGTCATAAAGCGCAAAAAGGAAAGAAAACACAATAGATACGTCATGACACATTCTATCTGCCACGCCCAGAGTGCGGTTCATGCAGCAATCTATTAAAAATATCCGCGGCATCCTGATTTACACCGCCAGTGTTTCTCTGGTTTCTCTGGTTTATTTCATTTATGCCTATTCCAGTTATCCTATTCCCGAAGAACGCGAAACTTTTCTCTCTGAAGTGGGTGAATTTTTCGGTAAAACAGGTCTGGGTCTGCTTGGATTCATTTATTTACGCACGATTTTGAAGCTGATGCTGGGTCAAGGCAAGCTGGCACAGCGGTTGTTGCCCGATTATCAGGCGCCTATTCATTCCTCAGCCCTGGAATATCTGCTTGCCTGGATGAACCGTACTCATGTTTATTTCGGTATCGCAGCCATTGCTGTAATGTTGCTGCATATTTCTTTGATGGATATTTCACGCTATAGTCATATTTTATTTTTTCCGGCATTACTTGCACTAATCGTCTGGCAGGGATTATTTGGTATGTTTCTGGCATGGCGTTACTCACCTGCCGAATTGAAAAAATTCTCCCATGTGGTGCACGCGCAATTCATTACCGGCATCGCGATTGGAATTTTTGCCTTTTTCGGGCATATTCTCATCGATGACTGATCACCATTAACAAGCATATGTTTGTTGCTGTAATCATTTACATGATCGGTGCAATGTATCATGCGAAGATGTATGAGGCGCATTGACGTTACCATCAACGTGACGCAATTCATGATTTGCAGGGATGTCTGCCGTTGCTGCTATGACGACTTCCGCAACACAGTATCACGCGCTTGCGACAGTAATGCCGGATAATCCCTGCTGAAATGTAATCCACGACTTTCGTGCCTGAGCATCGCGCTACGCACGATCAGATCGGCGGTGTCGACCAGATTGCGCAACTCAAGCAAGTCGCTGGATACACGAAAGTGGGTATAAAACTCATTGATTTCTTCACGCAGCAGATCGATTCTGTGCTGCGCGCGCTGAAGACGCTTGGTCGTCCGAACAATGCCGACATAACTCCACATACAACGACGCAATTCATCCCAGTTATGCGAAATGACAATTTCTTCATCGGCATCGGTGACACGGCTTTCGTCCCAGTCAGGTATCTTGGGCATTGCTGTCGAAGTTTGGCCGTTAATATCCTTCGCGGCAGCTCTGGCAACAACCAGACACTCCAGCAACGAATTGCTGGCGAGCCGGTTTGCACCGTGCAGTCCGGTATGGGCTGTTTCACCTATCGCGTATAAATTTTTCAAATCCGAACGCCCTGTCCAGTCTGTCAGAATACCACCACAGGTATAATGCGCCGCAGGCACAACTGGAATTGGTTCTTGCGTCAGGTCTATCCCCAGTTTCAGGCAATGCGCGTAAATAGTCGGGAAATGCTGCTGCAGAAAATTTGCCGGCTTGTGCGAAATATCCAGATAAACGCAATCAAGGCCTCGCTTTTTCATCTCAAAATCGATTGCTCGCGCCACGATATCGCGTGGTGCCAATTCTGCACGTTGATCATGCGCCGCCATAAAGCATTCACCATTGGGCAACTTGAGCAGGCCACCTTCGCCGCGAACCGCTTCACTAATTAGAAACGATTTGGCGTGCGGATGATAAAGACAGGTCGGATGAAACTGAATAAATTCCATATTGGCAACACTGCAACCTGCTCGCCACCCCATTGCAATCCCATCGCCCGTCGCCGTATCAGGATTGGTGGTATACAGATAAACCTTGCTTGCACCACCTGTGGCTAGCACAGTGTTCTGCGCTGTAAACGTGCGCACACTTCCGTTACTGCGGTCCAGCACATACGCCCCCAGGCAGCGCCTGTCAGCCGGACCCTTATTCGTATTGCCGCTGATTTTATCGCTGGTGATCAGGTCAATGGCGATATGCTGTTCCAGAATCATGATATTGGAACAGTTGCGCACCTTTTCGATCAAAGCTTGCTGAACTGCCTTGCCCGTTGCGTCCCCGCTGTGAATAATGCGCCGCGTACTATGTCCGCCTTCCTTGGTCAGATGATAGCCGGTATCATGATTATCGTCTTTACTAAATTCAACACCCTGCTCGATCAGCCACTTTATAGCTTCTTGCGCATGCTCGGCAATAAACCGGACTGTTGATTCATCGCATAAACCGGCACCGGCAATCAGCGTATCCTGCACATGTTTCTCTGGCGTATCTTCATCGGACAAAGAAGCAGCGATACCGCCTTGTGCCCATCCGCTTGCACTGTCATTGAGAGTCAGTTTTGTAACGACCCCCACCCGCTGAGTACGCGCCAAATTCAAGGCAAGTGTGAAGCCGGCCAAACCGCTGCCAATAATCAAAGTATCAAAATATAAATTATGCATTCACGCTGATAAAGCATACTTGGTTATTATTTGTATTATGTAGCTGCTATCATAGCAGAGTGCACAACCTACATGCGAAATCTGTAAATTTCCAACTGCGGCAAACTCTGGTCTGACCGTATTAATCTTTCATGACAAGTTACAGTTATTGGCACGCCACTAAATCGATAGTGCCCTGCTGATAGATACCAAAAACATCGTTTTCACCATCTCTCTTTACCAGTTCTATAACGTTCCATGTTCCACTCAGCGTTGAAGGATCCAGTTTGGCTGCAAACGTTTCAGTCCAGAATTCTATACCTTCCTCCCGGTCAGCACTCACTATGGTAAGTTTCACGCTGTCACCAAGCAATATTGCATTGCCGTGCGCTGCGGACAGAGTGTTTTCATAATCAACCGAGCCAAATAATGCAAAATGACCGCCCTCTTTTTCGTAAACACCAAACTTGTACTTCCAGTACGGTTCGCCATTTTGACTAAATACCTGCCAGCAAAATTCACCACGGAATGTTTCTGCAAAAGAGTTAGATACACTCGTCAACATGAAAATAACGGATAAAGTACCGATTATGCGTTTAGTTACCATTCTCTTCTCCATAATTTAACAATGTTACCCTGTTTTCCCATCAACAAAACCATCACATTCAATACGATAGTTCATTTAGCAAAAACAAACTCATAGAAATATTAAAGCATCTGAATTTACAGGTGAATATATCCACTCAGATGACGAAAATCAGGCTATATTCATCCGCACATCAATACGGTAAAATCCGCGTTCGGCATTGATTCTGATCATGGGTTATTATCCGCTGTTCGAGACTTCTTGCCTAATCTGGTGTACATATTGCAATAGCTTTGACTGTTGCATATGCCATCATGTTCAACATTTACAAATGCAATTCAAGAAAAGGAATTTTATGACAACCAATATCCCCGGATATACCTACGGCAGCGCAGAAGTAGCACAATCTCCAATATCAATGGGTGATTTTGCCAATTTAAAACAAGCGACTTTATTCGGCGACGAAGATATCCGCTACCTGAAAATGTCGCACGATATCCTGAAAGACCAGGTTGAACAAATTCTTGATGTCTGGTACGGCTTCGTAGGTTCAACGCCGTTTCTGCTTCACTATTTCACCAACAAGTCTGATAATCAGCCAAACACGGATTATCTTGGCGCGGTACGTAAACGTTTTGGCCAGTGGATTCTGGATACCGCAAATGCCAATTATGATCAGGACTGGCTGAACTACCAGTATGAAATCGGTCTGCGCCATCACACTACCAAGAAAAATAAAACCGACGGGGTTGATGCTCAACCGATTATCAATCTGCGTTATGTGCTGGCGCTGCAGGTACCTATCACGACAACGCTGCGACCATTCCTGGAAAAAGGCGGTCATTCAAGTGAAGATGTTGACAAGATGCAGGATGCCTGGCGCAAATCCGTGCTCATGCAAGTGATTTTATGGTCGCAACCGTATATTCACGAAGGCCAGTTCTAGTCTGAAAGAGCAGCATAATTGCTGCTCGCGGGCTCCAAGCAACCGTTTCAATAATTGAATCCCTAATTCAATTTCAGCGCTACAGCATCGGCGTTGATGGCGGAATCGGAACTGATCCGCCACCTCACCGGTTTTGATGGTATTTTACATTTTCCCCATGCCCGGGATTGATAAGACTAGTGACCCAAATGGCGTCTGCTTGGTCTGAATGTAGGCGATTTAAAGCAATTGAAGTGAATAGTACATCGATATGCCGGCAACTTTGAAAAAGGGTACAATTGGTCTGTTTCGAATAATGTGATTACGTATTTACTCGATGCAGAGTCTCCGATATTCGTGGAAACATCAGACTATAGACTTAACAAAATAATAAACACAAACAATCTATTATGAAATTTCAGACCGATGATTTGCGCATTATTGGTATGCATGAACTCCGCCCACCAGTCGAGCTGCACATCGATTACCCATTGACGGAAATTGCAACAGAAACGGTTTATACCGCACGGCAGGATGCTCACCGTATTTTACAAGGCGGCGATGACCGCTTGTTGGTAGTGACAGGCCCCTGTTCCATCCATGATACCGACGCCGCACTGGAATATGCTGTTCGTTTGAAACATTTGCGCGAAGTTTTTAAGAATCACTTACATATCATCATGCGCGTTTACTTTGAGAAACCCCGCACAACAATCGGGTGGAAGGGTTTGATCAACGATCCTGACCTGGACAACAGTTTCCATATCAATAAAGGATTGCGAATAGCACGCAAGCTACTTCTGGACCTGAACAGCCTGGGTATGCCAGCAGCAACGGAATATCTGGATTTGATCAGCCCTCAATACCTTTCCGATTTAATAAGCTGGGCAGCGATTGGCGCGCGCACGACTGAAAGCCAGGCGCACCGCGAGCTGGCTTCTGGAGTATCCTGTCCGATAGGTTTCAAGAATGGCACATACGGCAACTTGAACATTGCCATTGATGCCATAGCTGCCGCCTCGCGCCCGCACCATTTTCTTTCAGTTACCAAAGAGGGACGTACTGCAATTTTCGCGACCCAAGGCAATGAAGATTGTCACATCATTTTACGCGGCGGTCGTAAACCCAACTATGATGCTGAAAGCGTAGCCTCGGCCATCGAGGCATTGAATAAAGCCAAGTTACCGGCCTACCTCATGATCGATTTCAGTCATGCGAACAGCCACAAGGATTACCGTCGCCAGACAGAAGTGGCGGCCGACGTGGCATCTCAAATAGCGGCAGGCAATCACGCGATTTGCGGCGTCATGATCGAGAGTCATTTAATCGAAGGCAATCAAAAAATTGACGGCAGGAAGCGCGAGGAACTCGTATACGGGCAAAGCATCACCGATGGCTGCATCAGCTTTGAAACTACCGAACAGATATTGCAACAGCTCTCTGATGCCGTGGAAAAGCGCCGGGGTGTTCAGCACTAGTACATAGACCGAAAGGCAACAAGAACCCAACCACAACAAATTGTCATATTTTCTGAACGCTCCACCAGAAATTGTTTCTGTACGGTCACTGTTTTGCCGACACTGGCGTTCTTCTTTGCAGCATTCTCACGATCAACCAGATCGCCCATGCTGCAAGCAAATGTTTTACTGTGTGTCCGCTAACGATCCCGACCAGATTGTAAATCTCATGATCGAAAGTCTCTGCCAGTTTGGCCAGCGCATAGAAACCGATAACCCGAAATATTTCATTGCCATGGGTATAACGGGAAGGCAAAAGTATACTTAACAGCACTATCAGCAATAGCGAGTAAAACTGAATCACAATATAAAAATTCAGATTTCCGATTCCGCGGAGTTCTCCCAGGTACCAGTAAATCACGCTGGCCATCCCCATAAGTACAAGTATCGGCAAAACTCCTGTTCCCAGCTTCGGATGAACCCGTTCCGACAATACAGCTGCCAGCAAAGCGGTAACACCTAATGCGATTGGCAGCCTGTCCCAGAGTAGGCTGGCATTATCTGGCTCCCAGTGATAATAAGCAGAACCCGGCACTACCATGACAGCACTGACAAATACAAGCAGGTACGGGAAGTATTCTGCAGTCGTCAAAAAACACAGTTGCTGGCACTCGTTCAGTCTTCTGTATGAGCGCCAGAGAAACAATAATCCCGTCGCCCCACTCAGCAGAATCGCGAGATTTGAAATTACATTCATGAAATTCGGAATGCCGAACAGTAAACGCTGGTCGGCAAACTGATGGTAGGCTTGCGGTTGCGAAGTTGGCGGCATAGATACAGCAAGCAACACGACCACGAATGAAAATATCAACAACAATATTAATCGTCTGCGCGTTGACTGATTGAAAGTACCGGTAGGAATCATACAGCGTATCAACGGTTACTCATACATCTGTGCCACCGCCTCGCCTATCCTGGCAACAGCCAGTACCTCAATACCGGAAACCGGTTGCTTGGTTTTATTGGCCAATGGAATAATTGCGCGTGTAAAACCGAGCTTAGCTGCTTCTTTCAGTCGCTCCTGTCCACGCTGTACTGGACGCACCTCCCCTGCCAGACCAATTTCACCAATTACCACCATTCTTTTAGCCAGCGGTTTGTTTTTTAGCGACGAAACAATGGCCAACAACACCGCAAGATCTGCGCCTGGCTCAGTAATTTTTACGCCACCGACCGCATTTACGAAAACATCCTGATCAAAACACGGAATTCCAGCATGACGGTGCAAGACCGCCAGCAACATCGCCAACCGATTCTGCTCCAGGCCAACGCTCAATCGCTTGGGATGTGATGAACGGGCATCATCGACCAGCGCCTGTATTTCAACCAATAACGGACGCGTACCCTCCTGTGTCACCATAATACAGGAACCCGCCACCTGTCCGTCATGATGTGACAGAAACAATGCCGAGGGATTTCTGACTTCACGCAGCCCCTTCTCGCTCATGGCAAATACACCCAGTTCGTTCACAGCACCAAAACGGTTTTTGAATGCACGCACCAAACGGAAGCTGGAATGCATGTCACCTTCAAAATACAATACAGTATCGACCATGTGCTCCAGTACACGCGGACCGGCCAATGCGCCTTCCTTGGTAACATGACCAATCAATATCAGTGCAATACCGCTGGCTTTGGCCATCCTGGTCAGTTGAGCTGCACATTCCCGCACTTGCGCCACCGAACCTGGTGCAGATTGCAGCGTTTCAGAGTATATTGTCTGAATAGAATCAACAACAGCAATATCAAGCTTATTCCCGCTCAATACCGTCTGAATTCTTTCCAGTTGAATTTCTGCAAAAAGCGACACTGCCTGCACATTCAAGGCAAGACGTCTGGCGCGTAACGCAACCTGTTGAGCTGATTCCTCGCCGCTGATATACAAAACCTGATGTTCAGTCGACAAATGCGCCAATGCCTGCAGCAATAATGTGGATTTGCCAATACCAGGATCCCCACCCAACAGCACAACACCACCTCGTACCAGACCGCCGCCGAGTACCCGGTCAAGCTCGGAGATTCCGGTCGAATATCGTGACTCATCCTGCACCTCGACATCACTCAGGTTTTCCACCCTGTCGATTTTCGATATCGGACTAAATCGCGTTACCTGTTTTTCGGCTACGGTCTCGACCAGCGTGTTCCATGACTGGCAGTGTGTGCACTGCCCCTGCCATTTCAACATCTGCCCGCCGCATTCCGTACAAACGTAAATTGATTTCTGCTTAGCCATGCGCTATCTGGTTTCTACAATGCTTCGTAAACCTCTGCTGCTTTGAGCGACAACCCCTGCATGTCCTTTTCAGATAGAATCGGTTCTCCATCGATGGGCCAGTCAATACCCAGCGCAGAATCCTTCCAGAGAATACAGCGCTCATGTTGCGGGGCCCAATAATCGGTTGTCTGGTACAGAAAATCAGCGTATTCAGACAGCACGACGAAACCGTGCGCAAACCCGGCAGGCACCCAGAGTTGTTTTTTGTTTTCAGCGCTCAGTATCTCGCCAACCCATTGTCCAAAAGTCGGCGACATACGGCGTAAATCAACCGCTACGTCGTAAACTTCACCTACAACCACACGAACCAATTTGCCCTGTGGCTGCCTGATCTGGTAATGCAGTCCGCGTAGCACCTGTCTGGCTGAACGGGAATGATTTGCCTGCACAAAGGACACATGCTGACCGATTGCGTGTTGAAACTCGCGCAAGTTAAAACTCTCGAAAAAAAAACCGCGCGCGTCACCAAACACTTTCGGTTGTATCAAAAAAACTTCGGGTATTTCCAATTGTGTTGCTATCATCGGGCAAGACTCAAATTTTCCGTTTCGGTAGCTGTTGCAGGCAGCATCCCACATCTATTTCCTGTCTGTCGAATGGCGCTTAAGAATGGTACAGATTATATTCGCAGGAATTATCATCACTCAGTGACCGTAACGGGTTATCGTTGCAAATATACGGTTCGCTAGTCAGAAAAACATTGGTCAACCTGAGATTACTGACGAACAACAAACCCAGGCTTTCGGGTAATTCGGGTAATGATCGCACCAGAACCGCATAAAACAATCGGTCAATCACGTGCTGAACCGGAAAACATTGTACTATATTACTCCTGATCACATAAAACCCAAGCTGAAGCTTCTGGCTTAAAATACTGGCTGTCGTTCATATAAAACAGACCCAGAGGCTCTCGTTTTATCACTGGAAACCGCGTAATACCAATTTCATACATATATGATTCACACACAATATTACAAGCGCCTTGCAGAAAAAATGACTTCCTGTCGTGAAATGCTCTTTGTTGCATTGCTGGTAATATTTATTATCGCATTCACTCTGTCAGCTATACCCTTTTACATTCAAAAGATACTGCACGCCGCATTTATTGAAAAAAACACATATGCCATACAGGCAGGATTTCTGGCAGTGATGCTATTGCTGACCATCCGCAGTCTCGCTGAATACGGCAACAAGTACCTAGCGGGAAAGACGAGCAATTGTCTTCTCAAACAACTGAACGCCGATTTATTCAACACACTCCTCAATCTGCCCATATGTCGTTATCAGCAGCTGGACAAACATCTGTCGACAACAAAGGCGCTTACCAGCATCCGAGAAATTTCCCGACTTACAGTTCATATAATCACTGTACTTGTGCGCGATATACTGATCCTTTTCGGCTTGGTCGCATACCTAGTCTGGCTTGATCAGGATTTTGCACTCTTTATTGCTTTGCTGATTCCTTTTGCTATTCTGATGCTGCAAGTCATGCAGGGACAACGCAACGCCTTTCTTCATGTAGAAAAACCATCGTTTAACGCGCTGGTTAGACATTTACGGCGTTCGATCGAAAATTTTCGACATATACGGCTTTACCACGGCCAGCAGCAAGAATACCGCCTTTTAAAACAGGCGTCGCACTCATTACAACAAACAATCATACAGCAGACCAACTATAGTGCATTTATCCAGACATTGTGCCAGCTTGTTCTTGCTTTGATCATTGTTGCCATATCGTATCTGATGATGCAACAGGCAGTCAGAAGCCAATTTTCAATTGACCAACTTGGAGCCTATGTCGCAGCTACATTGTTAATGATGGCACCCATCAGTCGACTGGCGGATTTGCCCCGAATATCACGAAGCATACAAAAAGATCTCGATCAGATTGTCTTGTTACTCGATCAACACACCGTTTATAGTCATGATAAACCGGCAATTCCAGCTACAAAAGGCAGCCTTTCATTTGAATCAGCCAGCTTTTACAGTTCGGTACCGGAAAGAAGTTTGCAGTATACGCTTGATCTAAAAATCAAACCTGGCGAGATCGTGGCATTAGTGTGTCAATCCAAATCAGATTGCGCTTTGCTGATTGATATATTGCTCGGCTTCAAGAAACCTTCAGCGGGAAAAATACTGCTGGATGATATTCCGTATGAAGCCATGGAACACGCTGATCTGCTCGCACACTTTGCCATGGTGTCAAACAAGCCTGTCATCCTGAACAGTACTGTAGCCAATAATATTGCGTACGGTTTGACAGAATGCGCCAACGAAGCCAGCATTACTGCTGTTGCCCACATCGCACGAGCCTCACGCTTTGTTCGTGAAATGCCCGACGGACTGCAAACCCGGGTTGACGAAAACGGCGCAAGCTTGACCCGACATCAGTGGCAGAAAGTCGAAGTCGCTCGAGCACTGCTGAAAAACTCTCCGGTTTTGATTATAGACAATCTGTGGCTGCAACCGAATCGACCACTTTTGAATGAAGCGCTTATGACCTTGATGCAAAACCGTACCGTGATTGTTCTCCTGCAAACTATACCTGCAACAGACGAGCACATCGATCGAATTTTTTTACTGAATAACGGCGCAATAACAGAAAAATAATCAGTGCACTGTTTCGCCGTTCGGCGCATATTCAGGCACCCAGCCCGCGAGTTCAATTCGCGCCTCCGCATCGTTAAGCGACTTGATTTTTTCAAACCGGGCCACAAACGCCACCAGCCATTGCTCATTGACCTCAGGCGCCTGTGCAATTCGGAGTTTTGTGTGTGGTGTCGGCACGGTGTTTTCATTTGCTGACAATAATTCTTCGTGCAGTTTTTCACCGGGTCGCAACCCGGTATAGATTATGCGGATATCGTCTTCACCCAGACCGGACAGGCGAATCATGTCACTGGCAAGGTCCTTGATTTTTACGGGATCGCCCATATCCATCACGAAAATTTCCCCGCCGCCTTTCAACCCCCCCATCAAACCTGCCTGCAACACCAGTTGTGCAGCTTCTGGAATCGACATGAAATAACGCGTCATCTCCGGGTGAGTAACTGTTATCGGACCACCACTTGCAATCTGTTTGCGAAATTTGGGTATAACACTCCCCGCGCTACCCAGGACATTACCGAATCGCACCATTACAAAGCAGGTTAACTGATTGTGATTCCTGGTCGATTGCTGCATTGCCTGGCAGACCATTTCTGCCAGACGTTTGCTGGCACCCATGATATTTACCGGATTGACTGCTTTGTCGGTTGATACCAGAACAAACTTCTTTACCTGATAACGTATTGCCGTACTGGCCAAAACATAAGTACCCATCACATTATTCATAACGGCCTGCCAGGCATTTTCATGCTCCATCAACGGCACATGCTTGTAAGCAGCGGCATGGAAAACGACAGTTGGACGAAACTGCCGGAACAGCTGGTCGATACGCGCACCGTCCTTGACGTCCCCGATCGCAAACGACATTTTAGTTTCAGGAAACTTCTTTGCAAATTCCTCCTGCACACAATACAAAGCATATTCGTTACGTTCGAGCAATACCAGATATTCAGGCCGGAATGCAATAATCTGACGACACAGCTCAGCACCGATTGAGCCACCCGCACCGGTAACCATGATAACTTTGTCTGTCAGAAACCCATGCAGCCCTTCATCATCCAGCACGACAGGCGCACGCCCCAGCAGATCGTCCAATTGAATTTCACGAATCTGTGAAATAGTTGTTTTGCCATTAATAAGATCCTGATAAGATGGAACTATCATCGCTTTTACACCCATTTCCGAACACATTTCCAATATGTGCCGGCGCAACCGGTGCGAGAGTGAAGGCATGGCGATAATGACATGCCCTACGTTTAACTTCTGCACCCAATGCGGTAAATTGTCAATCACTCCCAGCACCCGCACGCCATGTAGACGGGTACCCAGCTTTCTGGGATCATCGTCCAATAAACCGACGACATGCCAGTCGTGACTGCTTGCCAGATCTTTGACGAGATTAACTGCTGTACTACCTGCACCCAATATCAGCACCAGCTTTCCATCGTAGTTCTCAAGGCTGTATAAGCGACGCTCTTTCCAGGCACGATAGATCAGCCGACTGCCGCCCATAATCATCAAGAGCAGAACCGGCGCCAGCACACTGACCGAGAATGGCACCATCTCCAGGAGCCCACGTTGCCAGATAACAATTGAAACAAAAACCGCGCTTAACAATACCGAAACAGTGATACGCTTCAAATCCGGCAGGCTGGCGTAACGCCACAGCCCTCTATACAAACCGAGCCACAGAAAAGTAACTGCCTGAACCGGCAATATCCAGGACATTAAATCGAAAAATAACGCAAACGGTAAAACTGAAATTCTAAAATCTATATAAAACAGAAAGGCAAGTAACCAGGCTGTTGCAACCGCAAACAAATCATGAGAGAACGCAATAACTGAACGGATACCGAATTTGTTTCCCAGCATTTTAACGCTCACCTGCGTAAGGTTTCTTACTCAGATCTGCCATCAATATCAATCCCAGATAGATCGCTCCCCATATAAGAACGACAGCTAATTGAATATATGCAGCCTGACCATTAATCCATACGGCACTCGCACCTGCTAACAACATCAGCCCATATCCAAGTAATGCCGTATTTTTATGCCCCAGACCGCTTTGTACCATTCGTTGATAATAATGTTCTCGATGCGCCTGCCAGATTTTCTCACCACGCAGCAATCGTTTTATTAGGGTCACCGTTGTATCCACAATAAATGGCGAAAAAACCAATAATGGCACCCATAATGACCATAACCCATTCATCCATCCAATCAATCCCATGACGGCTGCCAGGAAACCTGACGGAATCGCACCCACATCGCCAAGAAAAATCCGTGCCGGATGAAAATTATGAAGTAAAAACCCGAGTGACGCTGCCGCTACTGATACATTGGTTACAGCAAAACCGATATCACCGGATAAAAAAGCCATCAGCCCGTAAAAACCGAATCCGAACAATATCATGCCACCAGCAAGGCCATCAGAGCCATCCATAAAATTAAACAGATTGCACATCCACAGCATTGCCAGCGTAATGCCTACTACCAGCGGCCATTCATGCAAATCGAGCATTAGAGAAAAGCAGCATCCCAGCGCAACCAGCAAATGTACACATAAACGATAGCCGACTGGTACGTTCCGGATGTCATCAACAATCGATATTCCGGCCAATATGCCAATACCCAGCCAGACAGGTACCGGTAGCTGTACCGATACAGCCAGCCATGCCAAGATCACACCGGCCAACAAACCGATACCACCAATACGCGGCACAGGTTTGGTGTGCAGTGATCTTGAATTCGGATAATCAAGAACTGCAGATGTTTTCCACTGTATGAGCCATGCAATTGAGCAATAGGATACAAAAAAAGCTATCAGCAATGCAGCAACAACCGATAGAGGAAAATCCAGAAGCATAATGATCGGATCATCCCAAATTCGTTTCTAAGCACCGTTTTTCCACTTCACGAACAGTGGAAAAACGGGTTTTAAGGCGTATAAACCGAAAACAACTTCGGATTAACGTAAAAAATTTCGCAAAACCTCAAGGCATAGCGCTTAAGGCATTGGATTCTCTGCATAGCTTTGATGTGCCGCAGATTCAGCGGTCCCGCGTTTGAGATTCACACCCATGTCCAAGAACACCGTTTCCAGCGCGTTCAAACACATCACCACATTTTCAACTCGGCTGGATGTACCCATTAAACCAAAACGCCAGACTTTCCCGGCAAAATCGCCAAGACCGGCGCCGATTTCCAGACTGTAATCGGCGAGCAATCTGTCCCGAACCGCTTTATCATCGACGCCGTCCGGTATATAAACGGAATTCAACTGTGGCAAACGATATTGCTCGTCAACCACATAACGGATGCCCATGGTTGCAAGGCCCGCTTTAAAAGCTTCATGATTGCGCCGATGACGCGCCCACGAACGCTCAAGACCCTCCTCATACAGTATCACCAGGGATTCGTGTAAACCATACAATGAATTGGTCGGTGCTGTGTGATGATACGTACGAGTCGACGATCCCCAGTAACCCAGCAGCAAGCCAATATCCATAAACCAGCTATGCACCTTGGTTTTACGATTCTTAACCAGATTGGTCACGCGTTCGGAAAAGCTGACTGGCGATAAACCTGGCGGACATGAAAGGCACTTCTGACTGCCTGAATAAATAGCGTCAATACCCCATTCATCGACCTTGATAGGTGAACCACCCAGCGACGTTACCGTATCAACAATCGTCAAACAATCATATTTTCGCGCAATTTCACACAGTGTTTGCGCATCTGACAGTACGCCGGTCGATGTTTCGGCATGAACAAACGCCAGAATTTTGGCATCCGTATGTTGCTTGAGCGTATCCTCGACTTTTTGCGGGTCAACGGGCTCACCCCACTTGTCATCGACAACTACCGCAACCCCGCCATGTCGCTCTACATTTTCAATCATACGCGAACCAAATACGCCATTACGGCAAACCACCACTTTATCACCCGGCTCTATCATGTTGACAAAACACATTTCCATTCCCACAGATCCGGGGCCTGAAACTGAAAACGTCATTTTGTTTTTGGTTTGAAAAGCATAACGCAACAGATCCTTGATTTCTTCCATCATATCGGCAAAAACGGGGTCAAGATGACCCAGCGTTGGCCGTGCCATGGCCGATAGAACACGATGGTGCGTATCGGACGGGCCGGGGCCCATTAAAATTCGTTGTGGTGGATAAAATGTAGCAATATTCTTTGCAGAACGAAAATCTTCGGTAGTCATGAACAATCCTAGTATTATTGTAAAGTTAAAATGTTTCTTAGCATCATCAAAGGGCTAATTTTAACAAGTGATTGGAAAGTTTACTATAAACCAGATAGTATTCAGTCAATTTTATTTATCTGTCTTGTATGTACCGTATGCAAATAATGCAACAGTTCATATTGTGCCCAGGCACTTATTGAACCAGAAATACCATGAAATGTCTCAGTATCATGCCAGTCGACAAACCGGTTTTTTACAACATTAGGAAAAGACTCCAAACGCGTTTACGAAGCGGGCATCAGCACACGAAAAGGCGTTTATCGCCCTGCTTCCAGTATACTCCTTCAACAAATCATCATGTTTATTCGTAACACCCGATCTATCATCACAGTGCTGCTTCTTTTAAGCGCGGCGTCGTTGTACTGGTACTCACCTAATGACGATGAACCTGAGGCCAGTTCTTTTCTGACGCGCACACTGGACTATGGCGATATCATCCAGACCATTTCCGCGAACGGCACATTGACACCTGTTGTTCTCGTGAATGTCGGCACGCAGGTTTCAGGTACAGTTGCCAAACTGCACGCCGATTTTAACGACCAGGTCGAGACCGGCCAGATACTTGCGGAACTCGACCCGGCACTGCTGCAGGCACAGTTACAGCAATCCAGGGCCAATCTGCTTAGTGCGCAGACGCAGTACAGTATTGCGCAAAGCAAGCTCAAGCGTCATCGAGAGCTGCATGAACAAGGCTTTATCTCGATTGAAGCACTCGATATCGTCAGGCAGGAACTCGATGCAGCCAATGCACAACTGGCGGTCAGTCAGGCGCAGGTTGAAAGAGACAGCGCCAACCTGAATTACAGTATTATCAAATCACCGATATCCGGTGTCGTGATTGCGCGCGATGTTGATGTCGGACAAACCGTTGCCGCAAATTTTCAGACGCCTGTGCTGTTTCAGATAGCCAAAGACTTACGTGAAATGCAGATAAATATCAGTGTTGCTGAGGCGGATATCGGTTTATTACGCATCGACCAGCCAATCAATTTTACCGTTGACGCCTATCCGGAGAGCACATTCACCGGCAGAGTCAAACAGGTTCGTCTGAACCCGACGATACAGGAAAACGTCGTTACCTATAATGTTGTTGCCATGGTCAATAACATTGACGGTTCGCTTTTACCTGGCATGACTGCCAATATTCACTTTGTTGTCAATCAGAGACAAAATGTATTGCGCGTACCAAATGCTGCGCTACGATATCAACCTAAAGCGTCCGAACCCAGCCCAGACAAGCAGCAGCGACCTGCCGGACAGCCCGGTCAATCCGTGATTTACCGGCTGATTGACGGCCGCCCAGTTGCGACACTTATATCCAGAGGAATTACAGACGGCCATTTCACTGAAATAGTTGCCAGCACCGTTAACGCTGGCGACACTGTAGTCATACGGGAAAAAAGTGATCCGAAGGATTCCCAGACCAAATTTAGATTCAGGATGTTCTGATAGATTCAAATGTCGACAAACCAGCCAGCGCCCTCTCCCACTACGCTAATTCGAATTGCACAACTGCACAAAAGCTACAAACTCATTGATGCCGATGGCAATACAATCGAAAACCCGGTGCTACAAAATATCAATCTGATTATTGAAAAAGGTGAATTTGTCGCTATCATGGGCCATTCTGGATCAGGAAAATCGACTCTGATGAATATACTCGGCTGCCTGGATACACCAACGAGCGGGGATTACTGGCTGGAAAACCAGAATGTCGCCATGCTGTCGAATGACGCACTTGCCCGGCTTCGCAACCGTTATATCGGTTTTGTATTTCAGGGGTTCAACCTGTTAAATCGCATGACAGCGCTTGATAATGTCGCAGTACCGCTATTATATGCCGGAGAAAACCGCGCCAGCAGTCGACAACAGGCTATGGAGCAGCTACGGCGCACCGGACTGGAAAAATTCGCCATGCACCATCCCAATCAATTATCCGGCGGCCAGCAACAACGCGTAGCCATCAGCCGCGCACTGATCAACCAGCCACCATTGATTCTCGCCGATGAACCCACGGGTAACCTTGACACCCAAACCAGCCAGGAGATCATGACCTTATTTGAGCAGCTAAACCGAGAACAGGGCATCACAATTGTTCTGGTAACGCATGAAAATGACATCGCAGCTTACGCCAGAAGGTTGATTCTTATCAAAGACGGAAGCATTGTATATGATGGTGATCAGGCACTTGAGAACGTACCTGACCCGGTTGTATGATTCATTATTATCATTCCTTCCGTTTGTCTGCTTACTATGATGCAATATACCCTGACGTTAACCTCTTTCCGATTGCTGCAGTGATATGAAGCTGATCACCATCATTGGAGAAGCAATGCGTGCTCTGCGCATGAACCGTTTGCGCACCGGGTTAACCATGCTCGGCATGATTATCGGCGTAGCCGCCGTGGTCCTGATGCTGTCTATTGGACAGGGAGCGCAAACAAAAATCAATCAATCCATCGAAACGATGGGCAGCAATTTGTTTATCGTACTGCCGGGTGCAACTTCATCAGGCGGCCTGAGTTTTGGCAGCGGAAGTGTAAAAACATTAACAGTGAATGATGCAATGGCCATTGCGGAACTCCCTGCGGTCAATGCAACGGGGCCGGTCATCAGCGGTACGGCTCAATTAAATTTCAATGCAAAAAACTGGAGTACGTCAATCACAGGAACCACGCCGGATTATTTTATGGTTGGAAACTGGACCATCGAAGACGGCTCGATCTTTTCCGAGACTGATGTACGTTCAGCGGCGCGTGTCGTCGTATTGGGTTCCATCACAGCTGAAAACCTGTTTGGCACGATTAACCCGGTCGGCAAAACAGTCAGGATCACCAATCGACCTTTTCTGGTTGTTGGCGTGCTTGCCGCCAAGGGTCAAAGCTTAAGTGGACGCGATCAGGACGATAACGTCTTTATTCCCATTACGACCAGCGAACGCCAGATAACCGGCAACCAGTTCCCCGGCTCGATACGTTATATGCTGGTTCAGGGAAAATCTGCTGAGACAATGGAAGAAGCAGAAATTGAAATTACACAGCTTCTGAGGCAACGTCACCGTATCTCCGATGGAATGGAAAATGATTTTACAGTACGTAATTTGACCGCCATTGCGGATGTCGCTACCGACACAGCGAAAATTTTGTCTATCGTGCTGGGTGCTATCGCTTCGATTTCATTACTGGTTGGCGGTATTGGCATAATGAATATCATGCTGGTTTCCGTCACCGAACGCACCCGCGAAATCGGCATTCGTATGGCTATCGGGGCCAACAGAAATGCTATTCTAATTCAATTCCTGCTGGAAGCCATTATGATCTGTTTTATGGGCGGTATGATTGGTGTTATTCTGGGGATTGGCAGCGCATGGATAATCAGCCAGCTTATTGATATGCTTGTGGTCATTACTCTAAGCATGGTTTTTCTGGCCTTTCTGTTTTCCTCGGCAGTGGGAATTTTTTTCGGTTTTTATCCGGCCCGAAAAGCCGCGTCACTGAAACCGGTTGATGCTCTGCGGTATGAATAACACGATCAAAATCCATTCAATACCACCGGTTTTCATGATCAGCAATAAAAACCGTTCTATACGACTTTACCGGACAGAAATTATCTGGAAAGATACGGCCTACAGCGTAGGAAAAACCGATGAGCACTAATCCGGGCAATAATAACAATACATCAGCGCAAAACAATAATAACGCAAAAGAGCGTTCCACCTCTGAGCTGCTAGAAACAGTCGTTGTTGTTTATAGAAGCGACACAGTGTCCATTGGCGAGATCAAAAACTCTCTGCACGAACGCGGTTTTGGCATTCTGCTGGCAATCGCAGCTTTACCGCTCTGCCTTCCGGTACCGGTACCTCCCGGTTACACCACTTTTTTTTCAATTCCACTCTTTATTTTCTCAGTCCAGATGATCATCGGCATGCAATCACCCTGGCTGCCGCTATGGATCACGACAAAAAAAATTAAACGCGAAAGTCTGGAGAAACTGATTGTAAAAGCCAATCCATGGCTAAAAAAAATAGAAAAACGGTTGCAGCCACGACTGACTTATATCAGCGTACACACCTGGGAACGAATCATTGGTATTTTTACGTTTGTTTTCGCATTATCAATATCGCTCCCCATACCATTAACCAATTTTCCTCCTGGCTGGGGTATTCTGATAATGTCACTTGGGCTGCTGAGCAAGGACGGCATCACCATACTAATCGGTATGATTATTGGCACCATAGGTGTCGGTATCACCATGATCATTCTCGTTTTACTGTGGATGGGAATGTCGCTACCAACGTTTTATTAATAACTCACTTTGCACCACCGCTTTCCACCAGGCAGGTTTTAAATATCTATTCGCATTTTCCTGTACCGGCTGTTACATAAATTTTTCAATGTTTCCCTGTTTGTGCGAATTCCCACAGATAGTTTCCCGGTCTTTCCTTAGACTGCCTCCGTGTTTGTTGATTTGTACGATTAATTCAAAAAACACTATTCATTTCTAACATTGACTTCAATTCAAAGGAAAACTGATGGAACTTACAAAAAACACCTCTATTGCCTGCACCCTGTCATTATTATTTTACGCAAACGCATGGGCTGTTTCAGATGGCGCCATCGATAGCAGATGGCATCGAACAGGAATCGCAACAAGCCAGAGCACCATGAACACATCGAACGACAGGGTATTAAAAAAGACAACTATTCGCCCAGATACACAGCTGTCATGTACGGTCAGTAACCAAGAAAAAGTCAATACCCGTAACCAGCCCACGTCATATAACAATCAACTTGTTCTGCAGCAAGTTTGTTGAATTAGATATTGGGGTCGTCATGTAATCCAGAATTCTGAATTCTTTCCAACAATGCCTGCAATTCTGGATTACGTGACAGCTCCAAATCGCATCTTCCGGCAACCCCGGAAATATGTATCCACTCTAAGAAAAAGCCACGCCTCGAAATTTTAGTAAAGCATTCCTAATTTTTGTACCAGCCAGCCTTTGTCAGCACCCTTCATATTTTTCCCGACGATCAGATAAATATATTCACTCATTGATTGCGCTTCGGAAGACATGCACGAACTAACGTTGGTAATCTGGATCGAATTCATCAAAAGCTATTGAAGAATTACATGCAAGAGTGAACATGCTTGAATGCAGATCGACATAGTCCTTCAACAACACGCAGTCTCTGCATTCAATTAACATGTTCGAATAATCCATGGTGCTGGTTGATGGCGAACACAAAGTACAGGCCGGTACTACCGACAGAGAAAACAACGACAATTCACACATTGTTCGGAAAAAACTGTGCCGTCTATTTTTTTGGTGAGCAAATATTGTTCAGCAATGTAATCGCAGATATCTGCCTGGGCTGCGCTCGTCCGCGCCTTGCCTGATCATAGACAGCGTTAATCTGTAGCGTGTCTGCATATATGGCAGCTTCCACTGTATATGCGTCAAAACCGAAACTTGCACCGAAATTAATCCAGTCCAGCGGCATTGTAAATTTTGTTCCCCGATCAATTCGTGTCGCGCTAAACCCGGCATATTGGCTGCTTAGCGGTGATTCTTTAAAGGTAATCGCGGTCAACTGACTATCCGGTTCCAGCGCGGCTTCATAAATCCGAACTGCTTCATTCGCCTCTCTATTCAAAGGAATAATCAGTGCATAGGCTTTTTCGTGCTGAATATGAAGCATTACATAATCATTACTTTCCCCGTCTACCCGCTCTCCCTTGGTTTGCACCTGGAATACCAGGTGATTGTCCGATGTAACATCAGAAGTGACACGTAAAATGTCCTGCTCCGGCGGCAGCGATTTATCCATAAAAGAAATGATAACGCGCGGATCAGCCTCCAGCTGCATGGCTACAGCGGGTCCAACCAGCAAACCGAACTGGAAAAACAGCAAGGCGATCCTGGCAATCATAAGAACAACCCCCTGTTTTTCTTAAACAGTGACGCAATGTCAGCTGCGTCTTTGACTGCGTCGAACATCACCTTGATCCTGCCTTCCGGATCAATCAGAAAAGCGGTCGTGCTGTGGTCAACCTGATAGTTTTCCATATTTCCTGCACTTTTCGTATAGAAAGCGACTTCAACACCGAAAGCATTTTTAAATTGCTCCAGTTGCTCACCTTCAAAACGTAAATACGAAATATCAGATCCGAACCGCTCTGTATAGCTCGACAACGCAGCAGCAGAATCACGATCAGGGTCGATTGAAACGAAAGTGCCGTTTAATTGAATATTCTCAGCGGAAGCGGCCTGAATCAGCATATGCAGGTTGCCAAGCGAGGTCGGGCAAATATCCTTGCAGCGGGTAAACCCGAAAACCACCAGTTGCCATTGATCGCTTTCATTGGCGTTCACATGCGCCTGTTTCAGATGCGCGATTGTCTCTGCCTGCAGGGGGACGGGGCGCGGCAGAACGAGTGGCGCCGCCGCAAGACCGGTCTGCATGAAAAGCAGCACCGCAGTTATCACTGCAAACACGCTGCTCTCATGAAAAAACATTTTTTTCAACTTAGCATCTCCTTTTAGATTTAACACAAAGAATCGGTGCAGCGTTTCAAAAACCCACCAGCCAGAGACCAGTTCGTGCATCTGCCGTGAGCAGCCGATGGGTTTTGACGTGCACTATAAACGCCTAGCTTCAGCGAGTTCCGCCTGCTGCAAAAATACCATGCGGCTGCACCAGCCCATCCTCAGGACCCCACTGTTTAACAACCTGGTCTGTCACCGTGTCTATTTTCAACACATAACCAGAAACCCAGCTTGCCACAATCAGATACCGGTTGTCCGGCGTCGGGCTGATGGTGTGCGCAACAGAGTACCCCTGCGGCAGTTCATGCCCCGGTTTCATCCGCTTAATGAAACGCGGATTGTAGCGATCGGTCAAATCCCAGACCGAAATATAACCGTCTTCACCAAACTCATAATCCAGCGAATCTTCCTCAGCCAGATAAAGTTTGCCGTTGACAACCGCCAGATCGGAAGGCGAGCGGAATACACCGCGCCCGTTCACACGTTTCGTGTGGCGTATAATTTTCGTAGCAGTCCCTTCAACGGTGTCCAGCAACCATACACTCGGTGGAATAATCTTTCTGGTAGTGTCCGGTGTCAGCGACGTTTTATCAAACTGCATCGAGGCCGTGACAGCGAAACGCTCGTCCAGCCAGTAGACAAAATGCGTAAAGGCGGCATGTCGTTTCTCATTACCCAGCATGATCTGGCCAACCACTTGCAATTCCCCTGTCTCTCTATTGGGCTTGTATACATCGATCATACTATTATCGAAGAAATAGCCTGTGCCCAGACCGACTGTGCCTGACCGATTGAAGTTAATGCCATGCGTTTGCTCCGTATAACCCGGTATTGCTATCGGGTCGACACTGGCCAGCTGGTTCGTCTTCAGATCGACGACCCGCACTCTGTCCGAGGTAAATTCGGTCATATACATGAAATCCGAATAAGGCAGCAGCGTATTACCGTGAATCTGCGTTCCTCTGCCGATCAGCCAGTTAGGTACATTCTGGACATCATTGACCGGTTCGACGAAAGGCAGCTCGGCCGGTGTATTCGGGCTGTCCGCCACCATCAACGATTCCAGATTCAATGACACCGTTCCTGCATTCCAGTCAATGTCGAGCACTTTTAATGCAATCACATAAGACGGGTGGTTTTCCGTGTTGTCAGACGTGATATAAATCATATCGCCCTCCGGCAATACCGCGGTATGCTGCAGCGGTATATCACCCGGCCAGCCGTTAATACTTGTCAGCGGATCAATGATAATCAGTTTGTCGTTTTCATAATTAAACAGGTAAATCACACGGGTGTGGTAATCGATCGCGGTAACCACAGGCTGTAAATGTTCATTGTAAACAGCCTGATTGTGATTTCCTGAATAGTTATTACTGCGAAAATGCACTTCATTATCACCGTCGAACTCAGTTTCTTGGGCGCTGAGTGTGCTGGCTGAGAATGCCAGCATACATGCTGCTGTTAGCGAGGCCATATGGCCAGGCTTTATTTTTGAAATCATTAAAATCCCTCCAAGATTGACATAAAACTCCTAATCCATTGCGAATAAGTGACTCAATGGATTAGGAAAACTGAACCGAAAGTTGTGTTTGAAACATCCTTCGGTTTTAAAACCCAGAGTTGAACCGGAAAACCCGTTCAATTCCGGGGGCAAAAATTAACGTAAAACGCCCGGCATCATAATTCGAAACAGGCGTCATTCCCTGTGAGTTTTCCCACATTACCCCGGTCAATTTATCGTTTATGGACAATCAATCCGGGTTGTGAGAATCCCCACATCTTTCGCGGTCCGGTTGCTTTATCGTTCGACTCCGTTTTCATCAAAATGAAACGATTCGGCTTTATCTTCCCACTTGCGCAGACTTGGAAGGATTGTAGAAGTCCTTTGTTACAGGCTTATAAAGCTTTGTTTTCAAATTTATTAAACATTTCATACAAAATAAGGATTATGATGAGTAAGCATTTGATTGCTATGATATTAGCCGGTCTTGTCACATTAATTGCCACAGCATCCGCTTTCGGATCTAAATTTTCTGTTGTTGGCAGGATCCAGTCTGAATACAGTCATATCAATATCGAGGGATATTCCAGTCAGTCCACGGTAAACGACCCAACGTTTTTTTCCTCATGGGGGTTCCGTGTGTTTGAAGACCTGGGCGGGGGTTTTCAGGCAATGGCGATGATCGATTTCGGCTTCAATACCAACGGCGCAACCCAGGGCAGCCGGGAAATTTTCGTCGGCATCAATAACGACAAAATCGGCACATTAAAAATCGGACGCACGCATTCGCCGTTCGCGGATTTTGCCGGTGGCTGGACCATTGATCCATTTGTCTATACAACCTTGCAGGCTGCCGGCAGTGGCGGCACCATGATCGCCAGCGCCAACGGCCTCGGCGCCGGTGCATATTCTGCGGTCAATAGTGTTGTCCGGTTTACCTCCACCGAATTTCACGGTTTTTCTTTCGCTGTCCTGTTGATGCCCGGAGATGCTGAAAAACTGGAAGCCCATCTCGGCGGCGCGCTCGGCGGCGACGGCTTTAATATCGGCGAGACCGGTGGCGAGGACGGCGAATGGGACGTTCAGGTAGCCGCGAAATATAATTTAGATTTTCAGGCGCATAAATTCCAGGTCTTCGGCGGATATTCAAGGGACAATGTCAGTACGTTCCAGAAACGAGTGACCACTGCCAACCTGAAAACCGAGGAAGTCGGCCGTATCGGCGGTGTCTGGTCATATAATGATTTTCAACTGCAGGGTCAGTATGAGTCCGTCAGTGATGCGATAGGTGCAGCAACCTGTTCGGACGCTGCCGCGCTCGGTTCAATCAAAGAAATAAAAACCCGGCAGTGTAATTCTGCTATGAATCCCGGCGGCGATGGCGATGTCTGGTATGTAGGCGGTCAATACAAACTTGGTAACGCTACCCTGGTCGCACAGGGCGGAATGACCCATGCCAAACGTACGGCTTTTGCGAACAAGCGCGATGCCAAAAGCTTTACCGTTGGCGCACTGTATCATCTGAGCAAGCGGACGAATCTTTTCGGCGGCTATCAACGCGTTAATGTCATCGACAGGAATACGACAGTGGACCGTGACCGCAACACCTGGACAGTCGGCTTACGCCACCTGTTTTAACCCCACACAATCAAACCCTTCTCAGGCCGTAAAGCAGGTATTCAAGCCAAATCCCAGAATTGGCGAAAACAAGCGGCCCAACCACTCAAAGCGGATTCCGGATGGCCCGGAATCCGGTAACAGCGCGATACATAGAATAAAATTCAGGTAAACACTCCAACCGCCGATCAATACATCACGCTATTTGCAATTGCCGCCCGTCTTAACGCAGTCACGTCATACCGTGGATCGGGCGCTGACAGGCAATCTGTCGTACTGCGCGGAATAGCAGAGCCGTTGAATATCGGAAAAAAACAGCCTTCCATGAAAACGGGTGTTTCCGGAAGGCTCTAGATACAAATCAAAAACTGCTAAAACCAGGGTGGCTTTACACAGTTTTTTTGCGAGTAGCGTGATAAATGAAAAATTGTTAGAACTGAACGAACAGTCGAAAAGTATTGACTCATCAACAGCTGTCGCGACTATTCATCAAGCATGAGTCTATTTGGCCTCGAGCTTCTTATTATAACGCTGGACGATACTGTCACCGGTAGATAAGGGTGACAATTCCTTACGTAATTTTAATAATTTTTCATTGATCCGCTTACCGAGCGAACTGGTTGCAATGCCCACAGCATGTTCCCGCAAACTTTTTTTCAGTGCAGTTTCATTTTTTGCATATAACGGACCACTTATCATTGCAATGGCCAGTGCAAAGATTACCAATCCCCCTGAGATATTTCTGTACTTCATGTTTGACACCTCGTAGTCATTAAAAATTTACCATAAAACAACAATGCTGCAGGAACATACGATACGCCGCATTTATGTACAGAAAATTACAGATTATTTAATTTTTGATGAAATTTCGTGTAATGGCATGCATTGATTTGCCATATTTCATAAGACTGCATTTATACGCTCACCACCGGCCCTGGTTTTTGTTGCACACACTCTGATTTCAGGAAAATACTCAATAAGCATTTGATAAATAATTCATAAAATACGTCTTAATCTCCAGCCTTTTGTGCTCACCTCATCATACTGTCGAAAAATTTTACACTGCATTTTTGGCACAGGTGCGACAAATTGTCGCACCTGTGCCTGTGAAAGTTGCTTAGCTTTCAACAAATTGAAACCATTTTGAAACATTTCAAACCTGATAATAACCATATGATAATTAATGCTTTTAGTGCTCAAATTGTGTCGAAATATTTTACTTAATGTCATTATGGTTTTTTGTTTCGAGATACAATCCGCACCTCAAATTTTTATCTCATAATAATCAACGGGTTAAATATCTAATAAATTTCTGGCACAAAAAATGCTTGGAAAAACATTGACGTAATTTTCACTGAAATTACGTTTCTGAATTTAGCACCAATCTAGATAAATCATTAACGGAGGGGAATTAAATGATACGTAAAGTAATGCATACATTACGGCCGAAACATTCGCACTTGGCGTCTACGGCAACAGTGTCTGCTCGACGAGGCGCGCAAAAACAGACCAGTTTTGTTTTTTATATACTGACCGCGCTCGCGTTAATATTGTGCATCCAGACTGCATTCGCTGCCAGCGCAGGAAAAACACACATAATCGAACTGTGGGCCGAGAAAATACCGGCCGGCGTTGAAGGCGGAAACGATCTGTTTGCTTACCGTATGGCCCGGCACATCATTAAAAAGGGCAACAAGGAAACCGATGTGACATCCAGGTATGTATCGGAGCCGACGATACCGGGACCAACCCTGGTCATCGACGAAGGTGATGAAGTCGTACTCACGTTGAAACACGTATTCGACCCGGGCAATTCGGCCACACTTGAACAGGTCAGCGTCCATGTACATGGCGTGCATTACGATATTCACAGTGACGGCACCCTCGAATACATTAATCTGGTTGCAGACGAAAGCGCCACGCCCACGATGAGTTATACGTATCACTGGGTTGCCGCACCCGGCACAGCAGGTACATGGCCCTACCACGATCACAATATGATCACGCTCAATGGTGCCGAGGACAGAGGGTTGTATGGCGCTGTCATTGTCAATGGGCGCACCAGTATGCAGGCCCTGAACAAGACCGGAAAGCTAAAAAATGTGCCTGTTTCCAGTATCAAAAAGGAATATGTCCTGTTTATCGGTGATGACGCGTTCTGGGGAACCGAAATCGATAACAAGACAGGCCAGCAGACGCCACTCTGGCATAACCCGACGCTCTCGGCCCATCAGGGCAACAATGTCCGCTTTCATCTGATTGCGCTTGGTTCCAATTCACACAATTTCAAAATGAACCATTACGGATGGATCGATCCCGGTACAAATCTGATTATTACTGAAAAAGTGATTGGCCCATTAGAGAAGCATGTTTTTGCTGTCCAGGCAGCATGGGATTCACAGTATAAGGATGACACCTTTCCCGGTAACTCACTGGGTATGCAGGGCAACTTTAACGTTAATCCCTAATTGAAACGTAATTCTCAATCAAAGGACAGAAGAATGAAATTTATTATCTTTGGATCGAATAAAAAAACAGTGGCGGCAACGGTTGCGTTCATAACCGCATTGTTCTTTTCAAGTATCGCGCTGGCAGCCACGCATACAATCAGCCTTTCAGCGGAGACGCTGCCAAACGGCCAGCTTGGCTATAAAATGATCAGCCACGTCGGGTCAAATCAAAATTACCCGGCAGAAACAGCCATACCCGGCCCGACTCTCTTTGTCCAGCAGGGTGATACAGTCAACATTTCACTGACGAACAACACCAGCGTTCCCGTTGGCATCAATATTCCCGGCATTCTGGAAAACGCGGCCGAGGCTGCCGCTGGCGGCGGTTCACAGAATTACTCCTTTACTGCCAGCAAAACCGGCACATATCCGTATCATGACGACGGGTCCGGATTGCTGGGCCTGTTTGGTGCTCTAGTCGTCAACGCCGCCGACGGTTCCGTACAAAGCTATATTGACGGTGACGGCACCATCACCCCGACCGACATCGCCGATCTGGACAAGGAATACATCATGTTCATGGTTGGTTCCACGTTCTGGGGCGCTGAAATTGTCAACGGTACGCAGACCCCTCTGTGGACCAACCCGGTACTTGGTGCCAATCTGGATGAAATCGTGCGCTTTCATGTGCTGTCATTAGAACACGACCATACATTCCATTTGCACGCACACCGCTGGCTAGACGAGGTCGACCCGATCAACCAGGGCCGCACACCGCATATCATTGACGTCAAAATACTGGCCGGCAAGGCGGACAGCCACGCCTTCACGCTTAAAGCAGGTAGCGGTGTCGGCGCGGGCATGTGGCACTTGCACTGTCATGTGGTATCGCACATGGAATCCAACATGGCCGCACGATTCCGTGTGGACGAGCACGGTGCTGCATCCGGTGTCAGTGTTGCGGGCGCGTCACCGTATGGTGCGATACTTCTGAGTCCCAACCAGAGCGACCCTGGTCTGGTCACCTTTGAAATTTCGGACGAGCCCGGCAGCTGGTTCAGAAGTGCGCGCAGCGACGCGATCATCGACCCCGCCGGCCCGATCGGTGCACTCAATATCAAAACGCGTTCACTTGAAGTAATGGCCCCAGGCAGCAGTGCGCATTTCATTATGTCGGACACCAACGCGGTGCACACCATTACAACCCTGATCTGGCCAAGTGATGCCGACACAGATAACAAGCATGACATTCCGTTTGACCAGACCAAGGCCTACCGCGGCGGCGGCATTGTACAACTCAATACACCGGGTCTGTATGTATTCACCTGTAAAATCCATCCTTATATGTTTGGCGCCGTGATCGTAGACGATCCCAGCACGGACGGGCTGGATTTGGGCGAAGCAATTGATCTGGTGGTTGGTATCCATGATTTGCCGACTACCAGCGATCTCGCTACGCGCTTGCTGAGAACATTTTTTGTCGCCACTACCCAGAGAAACTGGCAGGATTACACATCTGCCGCACCATGGCATGCGGAATACCCGAACGTTGACGTACGCTTGAGTGGTGGAGCGGTGTTGAATCTGAAGGCTGTACTCGAAAGCCGGTATGGTCAGGACATTGCCCTGAGTCCGTTGTCCAATCCTGCTACGCCAGGAGTCGGCGAGGTATGGATTAATACGCAGTTTGAAAAAACGGCCAGCAAAACCAAACCCGGAACCATCACCGTACTCGACACGTCGGACTGGACGATCAAACGCAAGATTGCATTGCCGTCAATCAACATGAATCATCCACATAATATGTGGATTGATCGCAATCAATCGACCGTTTTCCAGACACAATGGTTCGACAACAAGCTGACATTCATCAATCAGTCCAACGGCCAACTGATCGACAATATTCGGATTGGCGATTCACCGTCCCATGTCATGACGATGCCGGACAGTGATGATATTACCGTGGCCATTAATGGCGAAAACAGGGTGGTCACCATTCCGGCAGGCACGACGACGCCGGTATCCAGCATCCCTACGCAAATGCCTGGACAGGTGCCAGCAAACCCGCATGGTCACTGGATTACACCGGAAGGTAAAATCGTTACACCAAATATCAATACATCGGATACCGGTTTTTATGACGGCAATTCCGGGCAGATCATGGCACGTCCGGCCGCTGGTGGTAATTTCCCGCACGGGCCACACCCAATCGCGATTGGCGTCGGCAATGACAGAATTTACGCCGCCAACCTGCTGGACCACTCATTGAATGTTTATGACTTTGACGGTAACCCGGTTCCGGTAGCTGCAAACGGCGGCAAACCATACATCAATCTGATTGCTGCCTATAATCCCGTAACGGGCGAAGGTGCAGCAAATTCCGGCATCTTACCGATCCAGACCCCTGTTGATCCGACCGGCCGCGTGGTGGTAACGGCAAATACGGGCGGCACAATCACCGTTGTCGACACCAGCTCTGATACAGTCGTGGCCATATTACCTTGCGACCCTGGCTGTCATGGCGTCAATTTCGGCGCCAAAGCCGGAGGAGGTTATTACGCTTACGTCAGCAGCAAATTTTCCAACCGACTGATTGTGGTTGATCCTGACCCTAATGGCGACGGCAATTTCTCTGATGCTATTGTTGCCGGCACAATCTCCATGGCAGATAGCACTGCGGCTACAGATGATGCTGTGGTCAGCCTGGCAGGCATGGGCGGTCAGGGCGTACTGGCAATCCCTAATGTGTATAACGGCTGGGTACAACATCTGCCATCCGGATGGCAGACTGGTTTGACTGATGCGCAGAAAAACGCTGTTCCCTAAACCGGTCAGCTATAACTTGCATCACTAGAAACCAAGCTGGTATTTCTAAAAAAACCGTGCACCATTTTTTGGTGCACGGTTTTTTATTTCGTCAGCATATCCGGATTTAAAGCGACATTCAGGCATACTTTTGCCGATTTTCCGCAACCGCCTATTATTCTTTTTTCAATCAACGAATGATGCAGACGTTGACCTGATGCTCGGTCTTATTCGGGTCTTATTCGTAACGCAAAAACTCCTCGGCCAGTGCATCACCACCGTGCCGATTGATTAACGCATCAATTTCTGCAAGGAGCGCATCATCTTCGTCTTCATCCAGCACACCATCTCCAACGAGCCTTGCCGGCAACCCCATTGCGATAGCCTCTCTGACCGCTTCCAGTGTCGGCGGGGTATCCTGATCCCTGCTGTTAATGACCGCATCAATGACTCTTGACATGGGTTCGCTGGCGCTGTTTTGCACGAAATCACTCGCCAGCGCCGTTTCGCCAAATTCTTCAATCAATGCGTCCAGCTCGTCAAGCAGCGAATCATTAATATCAAAGTGATGAATATGTTCCGTCTCGGTAAACGCCGCCGACAGCATATCGGTCAGATAATCTCGTATAACTGCGAGCGTGACATACTCCTCGGGATCTGCGGTATTCAAACGTGTTTCAATCAACGCGGAGAGATTGGAACTCACACGCGTTGACACATCTATTGGATTACGAATCATGATTTTTTCCTTAATAAAAGTTAGACAAACCGGACAAAAATCAAGTGACTTATGCAGTCGTCACCCTGGCAAACTTGCGCTTGCCGACTTGTATAACTATTGTCTCACTTCGCTGTATTTCTCTCGATTTATCTTCGATCTTTTCTCCATCGACTTTGACAGCACCCTGATCGATCATGCGCATTGCTTCACTTGTGCTTGCTGATAGTCCCGCCTGTTTCATAAGAGACGTCAACCGGATGGTTTTACCATCGACCTGAACAGTCTTTTCAGGTATTTCGTCTGGAAGCGCACCGCGCTTGAACCGCATTTCAAAATCAACGAGTGCTGACTCTGCTGCGTTCCGACTGTGAAAGCGCGTAACGATTTCCTGCGCAAATATTACCTTGATATCTCTTGGATTCCGTCCTGTATCGACCTCCTGTTGCCAGGCATGTATGGTTTCGATAGGCTCGGATGACAATAATTCAATATAACGCCACATTAATTGATCTGAAACCGACATCAATTTGCCAAAAATTTCTGTCGGACTTTCTGTAATCCCGACATAGTTATTCAGTGATTTGGACATCTTATTGACACCATCCAGGCCTTCCAGTAGAGGCATGGTGAGAATGCACTGCTGCGGCAGGCCAAAATGCTTTTGCAGTTCTCGCCCTACCAGCAGATTAAATTTCTGATCCGTTCCTCCCAACTCCAGGTCTGCTTTCAATGCAACAGAATCGTATCCCTGTACCAATGGATACAAAAATTCGTGAATCGCAATAGACTGATTATTGCGGTAACGTTTCTCGAAATCATCGCGTTCCAGCATACGCGCAACGGTGTATGTCGAAGCTAACCGGATCAGGTCCGCTGCATCAAACCCATCCATCCAGGATGAGTTAAACACAATTTCAGTCTGTTCAGGATGCAGAATTTTAAATACCTGGTCCGTGTAAGACCTTGCGTTATCGGCTACTTGTTCACGTGTCAGCGGTGGTCGCGTCGTGTTTTTACCGCTAGGGTCGCCTATCATGCCGGTAAAATCACCGATTAGGAACAAAACATGATGCCCAAGTTCCTGTAATTGCCGCATTTTGTTCAACAGCACCGCATGACCAAGGTGTAAATCCGGAGCGGTTGGATCGAACCCTGCTTTAACCCGCAACGGCTTGCCGGCTTTCAATTTACTCTCGAGTTCCTTTTCTATGAGCAGCTCATGGCTGCCGTACTTTATTATTTCTATTTGCTGATTGACTGTATTATCCACAACTAAATTTTTAACAAGTAGTTCCAATCGAAATTAATTTCCGTCTCGATATTCAATTTTACTATCTGAGTAGTGTACTTAGGTACAATGTTTTTGATTTATCGTGTTAGAATTAACGGTATTTGCGACATGACATGAATTGAATCAATATAAAAGAGAAGGGGGACTGTCCTGTATGCGATTTATGCCAATACGCAGCAATTCAAGCATTTTAGCTCAAAAATCATCGAGACTAACCAAAAAAACACTCCGTTGGCTCATAGTATTATCAACCATACCATTATTTGGATTTGTTACCGCTTTCGGCATTGCGCCGAATTCGCCTGCTCTTCATGAAGTCGAGATTAAGGAAGTCGTACGCGACCTTTACCTGCCCGACGTATTACCCGAACTGGAAGCCATCTCAGATCAGTCATTCTGGCGACAGGAAACCATTCGTCGCGGTGATACCATTGCCGCGATACTGGATCGTCTTGAAGTCAATCAGCATGACAAGCTGAATTTCCTTAAGGCGGCCCGTGACAGCCGTGCCATGCGGCAGCTACAGCCCGGAAAAATCATCCACGCACAAACAACTGCGGACGGTAATCTGCTGACATTGCGCTATTTCTTTGGCAATGAAGAACTGTTCCTGATGGAAAAAACGGAACATGTGTTCAATATGTCCGAACAGAAAATTGAACTTGAATCACAAATTCAGATGAAATCGGGCACCGTCAACAGTTCACTTTTTGCTGCAACCGACAAAGCCGGCATACCCAACAACATTGCCACCCAAATGATCGACATTCTGGCATCCGAGATCGATTTTCACCGTGATCTGCGGCAAGGCGATCGTTTCACTGTCGTCTATGAAACATTAATCGACAGTAGCGGCGGTGCCAGCAAATCGGGAAAGGTCATTGCAGTTGAATTCACCAATCAACGCAAAACTTACCAGGCGATATATTTTCAATCATCCAATGGTGACTTTGGCTATTACACGCCCGAAGGGGAAAGCCTGCGCAAAGCATTTTTGAAAGCACCACTCGAATTCTCACGCATCAGCTCCGGTTTCAGTAAAGCACGCTTTCACCCCGTACTCAAGAAATGGCGTGCGCACAAGGGAATTGATTATGCTGCTCCGACTGGCACACCTGTAAAATCAACCGCTAATGGCAAAGTCACATTTGCAGGGACACAAAGAGGTTACGGCAAACTCATCATAATTAAACATGATGATCAATACGAAACCGCTTATGGGCATTTATCGGGTTTTGCCAAAGGCCTCAAAAATGGCTCGCGTGTCAGCCAGGGCGATGTTATTGGTTACGTCGGCATGACAGGAATGGCAACAGGTCCGCATCTGCATTATGAATTGCGCGTCAACGGTGTACAGCGTGATCCGTCAAAAATAGCGCTACCGACAGCAACGCCAATTGCGAAAAAAGATTTACCAGCGTTCCAGAAGGAAGCCACGGCGCTGCTTTCCCGTCTGGATATCATGCGCAATCTGCATCTTGCATCGAATAATAATTAACTGTTTGCTACGCTGATACCGATCATACCCAGCCAGAAACAGGCTGCAAACCGGGCATTAAATGATTGGTCATAGTGTATTGAGTTCGAACATGGCATCGCAAAGGAACTGCAAAATGTCTGTTACTGACTTTGCGTAACGTCTTTTGAGTTAATCTTCTTGGAATCCACTTATTACATCGGCATCATGTCCGGCACCAGCCTGGATGGTGTCGATGCCGTATTAGTCGATTTCAGATCGGACAGGATTTCACTTGCAAAAACCTTTTTTCTGCCTTACGACGATTCACTCAAATCAAAATTACTCGCTCTGAATCATACCGACTATGACGAGCTCAATACATCGGCAATGGTCAGCAACCGCCTGGCCCACGTATATGCAGCTGCAGTCAAAGGTCTCTTGAAAGACAGCGCAGTATCGCCACAGGAAATAACCGCGATCGGATGCCATGGACAGACAATTCGTCATTGTCCGGAAATCGAGAAAAAATACACTATACAGCTTGTCAACGCCGCACTACTCGCTGAATTGACCTGTATTTCCGTTGTTTCCGATTTCAGAAGCCGCGATCTTGCCGCCGGAGGTCAGGGCGCACCACTGGTACCTGCCTTTCACCGCGCCGCATTCATGAGTTCGAGCCACCGCCGCGTCATTGTCAACATCGGCGGCATCGCCAATTTAACTTATCTAGATCCATGTGGTGAAGTCAGCGGATTTGACTGTGGTCCCGGTAATATACTTTTGGACGCCTGGTGCCAACGACACACCGGCAAAAATTTTGATAATAATGGCGACTGGGCAGCAACCGGCAGCGTCATTCCGACACTACTTGATAAATTACTTTCAATCGATTTTTTTTCTTTACCTCCTCCCAAAAGTACGGGAAGAGATTTGTTTAATTACAAATGGCTGGAAAGCCACTTACGAGATGAACTTCCTGAGGATGTGCAGGCAACATTAATACAGTTATCGACCGTATCCATTTCACAGGCCATCCAGACGTATTATCCAAACTCCAACGAAATCTACTTGTGCGGCGGTGGTGCACGCAACCTGCATTTGGTTCATCATTTGAAGAAATTACTCTCCGGTATAAAAGTTTCTTTGACCGATGAACTCGGAATACCTGTAGATTGGGTTGAGGCCAGCGCCTTTGCCTGGCTTGCCCGTCAAACAATTTTAAGAATTCCGGGAAATATCCCCGCTGTCACCGGCGCATTGGGTAAACGGATACTGGGTGCAGTATACCCCGCGTAACAGACGAAACTGAATTACTGATGATCTTAAACCGTGAATGAAGAACCACATCCGCAAGTACTGGAAGCTCCTGGGTTCTTGATGACGAACTGGGCACCTTTTATATTTTCCTGGTAATCAATCTCAGCCCCGATCAGATACTGGAAACTCATGGAATCAACTAACAATTGCACGCCGTTTTTTTCCATGACCATGTCATCTTCATTGACCGTTTCGTCAAATGTAAATCCATACTGAAATCCCGAGCAGCCACCACCACTGACAAAGACTCTTAATTTAAGCGCTTCATTACCTTCCTCTGTTATTAGCTGCTTGACTTTGTTTGCCGCGTTCTCGGTAAACAGAATCGGTGTATTTTCGGTATTGGACATACCTGCTTCAGTTATCATTTTTTTAACAAACCAGTTGTTTTGTTGAACAAACCGTTGAGAATACAACGCCTTTTCATTACCGCTGTTTTCATTCGGGTGCAGCCGGTATTAATGAGACCAATTTCTCGGACTGAAGTTTATCCTGATGAATCATTTTCCCATCAACAGAGGCGCCCAGCTTGACTTCAATTGAACCGTAATACACATCGCCATGAATTTGTGCATTTTCTTGCAGTTCCAGATATTTGGAAGCATGAATAGGCCCCTTCACCGTACCATTAATGATCACATTGGCGACCTGTATCTTCCCTTCAATATAACCCGCGTTACTGAGTATTAATGTGTGCTGGTCACCATCTTCAGCGATGATATTACCATTGATATTCCCATCGACACGCAACCCGCCGCTAAAACAGACATCACCGGTAATACGAGTTTGAGCGCCAATCAATGTGTCTATATGGCTGTGAAGTTTGGCTTTCTTTTTTTTCCCAAACATGATCTTCTCCTTTACTACGAAGGTTCTGCAGTTTGTGTCAATTTGACCTGCGAATCCCCCTGTTCAAAAACCTGTACTTTCATGCTTTCTACAATTGCGTCGGGCGGTATTTTGAACGATTCTTCAATTCTATGATAAAACTTAAAACTGATAGCGAAGTTTTTTTCTGCTTTTTTATTAGTCAACAGCACAGTTTTTCGTTGGTCATTCTGCTGGAGATTCACAAAAAATTTCAGGCTTCCATTAAAATCTTTTGGCCGCTGCCCACCTTGCACCATGGAAACAGAATATCGGTATACGCCTGGCTGAGCATCTTTCTTCAGATTGAATTGATGTATTGAAACACCATTATCAATCTTTGTGTTACCCGTCATTACATGCTCGAAAAAATCAAGTTCTTCCTTCAATCTGTTGTTTTCTTTACTTAATGAACGTGTCTGCCTGGCAAGATCCTCATTGGTTCTCTGAACAATCTGAAACTGCCTTGTCAATTCGGCCAGTTGTGTACATAGCTCCGTCCGTTTCTTTTGCAAACAGGTCGCCACATGATAAGGCTCACTCAATGTTGCCAATGATGCAGCATCCACTGCCCCTGCTGTCCTTTTTCCTGCCTCATACATACCCCAGGAAAGCATTGCCAGCAGCAAGCTGATCAAAAAGACAACCAACAAACGGGTCTTCCAGGAAACATATGAGCGTATGATTACTCGTTCAGGCAACAATTCAGATTTTTTTTTGAACAATTTATTCCCCTTCGGCACCTGATAGCCAATCAGACAATCGGCTAAGGTATCAAAGGAATCTGACTGATACCAAGCGTTTCAGGAAAGCCAAACATAATATTCATATTCTGCACAGCCTGTCCCGCAGCGCCCTTTACCAGATTATCAGTAACCGATAGAATTACAACGGTATCACTATTTTGCGGTCTATGCACAGCAATTCGACAAATATTCGAACCACGAACTGTACGCGTCTCGGGGTGTTTTCCTGCTGGCAATACATCTACAAATGCTTCTGTTGCAAAACGCTCCTCATAAATTGCCTGCAAATCGATATTGCGCTTTTTAGTCAACCGGGCATACAGAGTAGCATGAATGCCCCGTATCATTGGCACCAGATGCGGTACAAATGTAAGCCCGACTGGTTTGCCGGCAATTTTGGTCAATCCTTGCCTGATTTCGGGATGATGTCTGTGGCCCGGTACTCCATATGCTTTGAAATTATCTGAAGCCTCTGCCATCAATGTATGTACTTCTGCTTTTCTACCCGCACCGGACACACCTGATTTTACGTCGGCAATCAAATGATTTGCATCAACAATACCCATCTCAATAACGGGCAAAAACCCCAACTGCACCGCTGTAGGATAGCAACCAGGATTGGCAACCAGACACGCACTTTTAATTTCTGCACGATTCATTTCCGGCAAACCGTAAACAGCACGCGCCACCAGTTCGGGGCATGCATGTTGCATGCCGTACCATTTCTCCCATTCTGCAGTATCTTTTATGCGAAAATCAGCAGCCAGATCAATTATTTTCACACCCGCCTCTAACAATGCTTGAGCTTGTTGCATGGCGATCCCGTTGGGCGTTGCGAAGAAGACCAGGTCACATTGATCAAGTGCAGACGCTGATGGATCGCTGAATTTCAGATCAATACGCCCCCTTAAACTGGCGAACAATTCCGCCACATCCATACCCGATTCATTGCGCGATGTAATGGTTGTAATTTTAACTTCAGGATGTTGTATCAGAATACGCAGCAACTCTACGCCTGTATAACCTGTCCCACCTACAATACCAACTTTAATCATATGATTTCATGATACAAAATTTATATTATCCAGCACATATATGATTGAAAACAAAAAAGCCGCCATAAAACGGCGGCTTTGTGCATTCAAATGAAGCAAAATCTCAGCGTTTGGAAAATTGCTTGCGCCGCCTCGCTTTACGCAAACCAACCTTTTTTCTCTCAACTTCACGTGCATCACGCGTAACCAGTCCGGCCTTGCTCAATATCGGTTTCAGCTCAGCGTCATAGTCAATTAATGCGCGGGTGATACCATGCCTCACTGCCCCAGCTTGCCCTGATTCACCGCCACCACGTATATTCACCATGATATCAAATGTTGTCAGATGTTCTGTAAGCTCCAGCGGCTGTTTAACAACCATTTGACCCGTTTCCCGCGAAAAATATTCATCGACAGGTTTGTTGTTTACAATAATCGAACCTGTGCCCGGTTTTATATAAACCCGCGCTACGGCGCTTTTACGTCGGCCGGTTCCGTAATTAAACTGTGTTGTCATATTTAATTATGCCCTGATTTCAAGGGGTTGAGGTTGTTGCGCCGCATGCGGATGTGCATCGCCTGCATACAGTTTGAGCTTTTTAATCATGGCATATCCCAATGGACCCTTGGGTAGCATGCCCTTGACTGCTTTCTCGAGCGGTCTACCGGGAAAACGGGTGTGCATCTTCCTGAAGTTTGTTTCATATAATCCACCCGGATAACCTGTATGCCTGTAATATTTTTTATCATCCGCTTTATTACCGGTTATACGTAATTTATCGACATTTATGACGACTATATAATCGCCTGTATCAACATGAGGCGTATAAATGGCCTTATGCTTGCCACGCAAGCGGTGCGCTATTGCAGAAGCAAGGCGACCCAATACTTTATCAGTAGCATCGATAACATACCAGTCATGTTTT
Source organism: Nitrosomonas marina (assembly GCF_900110145.1). Taxonomy (GTDB): domain Bacteria; phylum Pseudomonadota; class Gammaproteobacteria; order Burkholderiales; family Nitrosomonadaceae; genus Nitrosomonas; species Nitrosomonas marina. The sequence continues at coordinate 70,373 of NZ_FOCP01000012.1, forward strand.
ACTTCGTGTGCTTTGGCTGAGAATGTTTTCACGAAAAAATCTATCCTGCAAATTCTAAAAGAGGCGGTGATTTTATTCGACACAACCCCAAAAGTCAATCAAAACAACTTTTGGAAAACGCGAAGTTTAAATAAATTTTTAAACAATCAAAGTTATAATTATTGGGATTAATCAAATATATTAAGACTAAAGACCATGCAATGATTAAGCGGTTTTTTCAGCGTAGTTGCGAGTTGCGGCATGTTCCGCCTACTGCAAAGACTATTGCAGCCGGCAACTACTAAAATTCAATGCCATCAACATAAATCACATTCAAAAAAACAAGCGCTTTATTTTTTATGAAAAATCCATCCTCAAAAGAATCGACAGCTTCCAATTTTATTCGCAGTATCATTAATGAAGACAATAGAACCGGTAAATGGCAAGGTAGAGTAGAGACCCGATTTCCGCCAGAGCCAAACGGTTATCTGCATATCGGACACGCAAAGAGTATTTGTCTGAACTTTGGTATTGCCAAAGAATTTAATGGCGTCTGTCATTTGCGCTTTGATGATACCAATCCGGAAAAAGAGGCACAGGAATTCGTCGATGCTATCTGCGACAATGTACGCTGGCTGGGTTTTGACTGGGGCGAGCATCTGCACTTTTCTTCAGATTATTTTGATCAGTTATATGCATTTGCAGAGTATTTGATTGCAGCGGGCAAAGCTTATATCGACAGTCAATCTGCCGACGAAATACGTGAAAGACGCGGCACGCTAACCACCCCGGGGGTGCATAGCCCTTTCCGTGATCGTTCTGTGATGGAGAACATGGATTTATTTCGTCGCATGAAAGCAGGTGAGTTCGCAGAGGGCACCCATGTATTGCGCGCCAAAATCGATATGTCATCACCGAATATCAATATGCGCGATCCGGTTATTTACCGTATCCGCTATGCACATCATCAGCGTACCGGAGACAAATGGTGCATTTATCCCATGTATGATTACACGCATTGTATTTCCGATGCGATTGAAAATATAACACACTCATTGTGCACGCTCGAATTTGAGGATCACCGCCCCCTTTATGACTGGGTGCTGGATCAACTACAAGAACATTTACCCTGTCATCCGCAACAAATTGAATTCGCACGCCTCAATCTAACCTACACTGTGATGAGCAAACGAAAACTCATTGAGCTGGTTGAACAAAAACTTGTCGACGGCTGGGATGATCCGCGTCTTAGCACATTAGCTGGCGTGCGTCGTCGGGGTTATACGCCACTATCAATTCAGAAATTTGCCGAACGCATCGGCGTAAGCAAGGCAGATTCCTGGATCGATATGGGCGTACTGGAAGATTGTCTGCGTGAAGACCTGAATGAACATGCGCCACGCCGTATTGCAATCCTGAAACCCTTGAAACTGATAATCGACAATTATCCAGAAAATCAGGAAGAAGATTGCTTTGCGCCCAATCATCCACAAAAACCCGAATGGGGAAAACGAACTATACCGTTTGCCAAAGTCGTGTATATAGAACAGGATGATTTTATGGAAGAACCCGTTAAAGGTTTTTTTCGGCTCAAACCCGACGGGGAAGTTCGTCTTCGCTATGCTTACATCATAAAATTCGAGCGCATTGAAAAAAATGCACAAGGAGAAATCGCGGCAATCCACTGCACTTACGATCCCGAGACCAAAAGCGGTACAGATGGCGCTACGAAGCGTAAAGTAAAGGGAAATATACACTGGCTGGCCGCCAATCACGCCAAGACCGTGGAAATCCGACTTTTTGACCGTTTGTTCAACGATCCCTATCCTGACAGCGGCGACAAGGACTACAAAAACGCCCTTAACCCGTATTCAAAAATGACTATCCATGCTCTTGTAGAGTCGGCGATATTGGAAGCAGAGCCGGAACAGTGTTTTCAGTTCGAGCGCAATGGTTACTTTATCGCAGACTGTATCGACAGCCGTCCCGGCAAACCTGTATTCAACAGGTCGGTCACATTACGGGACTCCTGGGGAAAAACTGCGGGCACATGAATGGCAGTCTTTGCGCACCGTTTACAATAATCTTTTTCTTTTGAGCATGACATGCTTCATTAGAACAAAATGATGTATTTGACAGATGATAGCTAGACCAGCTGGACGAGCAACATAACAAATAACACAATCACCAGTATAGGCACCACAAAGCCCATCCAGTCAGCCGATGAGCCTTTAGGGCTATTTTCCATCATATGGCGCGCTCTTGGAAATAAATACACAATGAACATGATCAAAGCCAGCGCAGCAACTATTTTCATCCAGTCCATAAGAATATCACTTTCTACTGTGTTTTAAACAATTATTCGACCAAAAACAAAACCCCGGCTTGCCGGGGTTTCTTCTATTAATCAGTGTATTTGATAATTAATCATCACCGCCCATAATGCCCAGAATCTGCAGCAGGCTGATAAAGATATTAAAAATCGTCATATACAATCCAATTGTCGCCAGAATATAATTCGTTTCACCACCATGAATAATTCGGCTGGTATCGTGCAGAATAAATCCGCTCATCAACATGATTACAACCGCTGATATCATTAGCGACATGGCGGGAATAGCCAGAAAAATATTCGCTACTGCAGCGACCAGCACCAACAAAAAACCAACCATCAAGAAACCACCGAGGAAGCTGAAATCTTTACGTGTTGCCAGTACATATGCTGACAGACCCATAAAGATCACCCCCGTCCCGCCCAGCGACAGCATAATTATATTGCTGCCATTAGGCACTGATGCATACATACTTAGTATTGGTCCCAGCCCAAATCCCAATAGACCGGTAATCAGGAAAACTATACCAATGCCAGCTGTTGAGTGCGCAAAACGCGGCAACACGAACATGGCAATGACCATACCGCCAATCACGGATATTAAATAAGTCATCGGCGGCATATTCATCATCATTGAAATAGATGCCGTCAACCCACTGAACAGCAATGTCATTGCTAATAACAAATAGGTATTACGCAGTACCTTGTTTATTTCAATTGCTTGCTTTGTTCGCGAACTTCTGCCGATAGTCGAGTAATTTTGATCCATTATTAAACAACCTCCTCTTGAGAATTAAATATCAGACAAATCTGCCAGATTAATAAGACATACTACCATCTTCTTAAGTTCAAGCATATCACACAAAACCATTCTGCCAACAGGCCTATTAGTGCGTGTATTACAAAAATACCAAACCTTCAAATCATCGGCACAGATCGAGCTGTGATATCTCGATTAAAACGTATTTTACTTTTGAGTCCACCGTCCGCCGGCCTGATACCACCAGCCGGATCTTGCCAAATTTATCCAACGTTCACCAAATGTTGATCGTATTTTCGATTCCCATTCAGGATGATTGTTTGCGCGTGCAATTTCACGGTACAACGCATTTCTATCCTGATTCTCGGCTGAAACCAGCGAATTGACATGCTGACGTTTGGCCAAAGAAACCGCATTCGCATTACGCACCATGACCATACCATCCTGAGTTAAACCGACAGCCCCGCTGTTGTAATACTCCACAAGCTCAGAATGCCGACTTTGCATCCGCTGTTTAATGCTGCTAATGGCCGGCGAATTGATTTCGAGATCCGCCTCTGCATAACCCAGCACCGGTATTGATGCAAACAATAAACAAAGCAGCAACAGATAATATTTTGTGCAATTAACCATGACTAACCTGAAAAAAGTTGACTGACTCGCGCTCTATTGCCACGACTACAATTATTCCATTTGACCCGTTATTCTTCTTTTTCTTTATCTTCTTCATTTTGATCACGCTCCAGTTGCCAGACCTCCTCAATGATTTTGTCTGCTGCTTTTTCAGCTGCAGCAGCAGGAAAATAAATATTGATCGTAACGCATGCTGATAACACCATCGTTACACATATGAACTGCACTGTCTGCGTTAATTTTTTTTGCATTCTTATACTACAGTATTAAAAACTATTGAATAATCGGTTCATTCTCACTGGTAATGCGCTGCAGGCGACTGATCAACTCCTGCCACCCTACTTCGCGATTATAGCCTATTACTGTAATTGCCGGGACACCTCCTCCCTGGATTAACGTATAACGCGATTCCGGTTCCGCATCAATTCCGCCCATATAGCATATATTAAGTCGTAGCTTGCAACGCCAACCGATTTCCGCATAGCGAAATTCTTCAAAAAAACGCAAAATACTGCGCTGAATTGCGGCCACGGCTCCTTTTCCTCCCAATGCCGAGATATTCTCAATCGCCGCCTGGCTGATACGGCGGGAATAACTGCCAGAACTACTGAACAAGTGCGCATCAAAATGAACAGGAACCCAGTTGGCAAGTTCGAGATTCTGCACATCTATGTCCACCCGGCCTTCCACCTTGCCAAAGGAGAAAGTTCCGGTCAACAATTCCAGATCCAGATTTCGCATGGCTATATCAGCCATTAGATGCGGCGCCAATCCCATCGGTTCAATCAATTTAAGATTGTGCATTACGATACTGCCATCAAAAACACTGAGTTGCAGCACGCCGTTCACTGAAACAGTATTTCCATCAAAGTTGACTTCCGGTATGTAACCAGAAAGTGTGCCGTGCATAGGCTGGGTTTGCAATACATTCGTTAACGCTTCCATTGAAATCGGCGTCAACCCGCCATTAAACTTCCAGCGCCAACCGTCTTCCGTATACTTTGCACCAAAATTCTCAAGTTTCAAATGCCCATCCAATACTGGCAAGGTAACCTGCGGCAGGAATATGTCGAACTGATTCAACTCCAATGGCACGCGCACCTCCCCAAGAGGAATAGATAACACATGACCGCTCAGAAAACTGATATCGGCAACTGTAGCGCCTTCAAACAACCAAGGAATGTGTGCATTGATACGGTAAAATGCAAAACGATTTCTCGCATCTACGATGCTCACCTCGTCAAAATCGATTTGTAATGACTGCACCACGCCGTCTTCCACACGCACCAACCAATCAACATCTCCTGTTAACTGTATTTCCGCAAACGCAGTATTTCGCAGAAACGGTTGTAACAACTGCTCATACAGTGCCGACAAACGCACTCCATCGGCCTTCAATTCTAAAGTACTTAACTGTTTACTTGATAGATCGAGAATACCTGAAAAATCAAAAACTCCCAGTCCGTTTAATTTAACGGCGCTTTCCATCAGGCGTATAGTTTCGCCATCGAATATACCTTGCAAATTTAAATAGTGATCCGATCCCGCCATATAGATCGGTTGCCAAAAGACTTCGCCCTGTTGCCAATAAACATCGCTGTGCCAATGCCACCGGCTTTGATGCGGCGCGCGGTTTATACCACCTTTCAACAAAAGACTGATATTATCACCGGCATGCAATCCGCCCCGGTCGGAAAAAGCCAGTTTTTCGATTGACAAATCCATTGCGGCAGTCCTCAAATCCGCCCCATTCCCAGAAAAAGAAACATTTCCACTTACACGACCATCGCCGGGCATGGGCACTTTTTCCTGGTCCGGAAGCCATTTGGCAATAGAGTCCAGAGAAATATCATGAATTGTTACAACACCCTGCCAAGAAATATTGTTCCACTGCAATGCGACTTCCCAGCTTTCATTTTTTGCTGGAAATCCTTTGATGGTTAATGTCTGTGCATCGAAAAAAACATGGAACGCAACCGGGAATGCGATAAATTCAGGAATCCTCACGTATCCGTCCTCGCACTGCATCGCCGTGCGCCCGTACTGGAAAGTACCGCATGATAACCGAATGTTCTTCCAGACATAATCCTGGACTTTTAACTCGCCAATCACGATTTCGATTTCACCTGCTTTATCGCCGCCACTAACAAAACGAGACAAAACAGATTTCACTTCAAAAGCCGGATGTTTAATGTCATCGAAAATCAGCGCAAGGCGGGGAAAAGCTGCTGAAGCACATAGCATCAACGCACAAGTTATTAATATCAGAGAGATGACCGTGATCGGCCCCTTACGCAGGCTGGAAATGCTACATTGACTCATGCAATGGTTTTACGCAGGAAAAACACCTGTAGACAGGTAACGGTCACCCCGGTCACAAACTATGAACGCTATCACGGCATTTTCAAGTTGAACCGACAGCTTGAGTGCAGCAACAAGAGCGCCGCCCGATGAAATACCGGCAAAAATACCTTCTTCTCGTGCAAGGCGTCGTGTCATTTCCTCTGCTTCCTTCTGCGATACATAAATCATGTCATCCACCCGTGCCACGTCATAAATTTTAGGCAAATATGCTGCAGGCCATTTACGTATTCCGGGTATTTGCGCGCCTTCTTCCGGCTGAACACCAATAATTTTTATACTTGGCTGCTGCTCTTTGAAAAAACGTGAACATCCCATGATGGTTCCTGTCGTTCCCATACTGCTGACAAAATGTGTAAGCTTTCCTGCTGTATCACGCCAGATTTCTGGAGCAGTGCCCTCATAATGTGCGAGCGGATTGTCCGGGTTAGCAAATTGATCCAGAATAAAACCTTTACCCTCATCACGCATTTTTTCGGCAAGATCTCTGGCGTGTTCCATACTACCGGTCTGCGGTGTCAGAATAATTTCAGCACCATAAGCGCGCATCGATTGCCGCCGTTCTATACTCAGATTCTCGGGCATAATAAGAATCATTCGATAACCCATGATAGCAGCCGCCATAGCCAGCGCAATACCGGTGTTGCCACTCGTCGCTTCTATTAGCGTGTCTCCAGGCTTGATATCACCGCGCTGTTGCGCATGTTTGATCATCGACAGTGCAGGCCTGTCTTTTACCGACCCAGCCGGATTGTTTCCTTCAAGTTTGGCAAGAATTATATTGCTGGTATCACCGGGCAAATGTCTTAACCTCACCAGCGGCGTATTACCGACAAAATTTTCTATAGTTGTAAACATGAGCAGATGCTCCATCATTAATTATTCTCTTACATGAAGTCTACTCGATACACTAAAGTTTATAAATAAAAAAGCCCTCCGGTAAGTTACAATCCGGAGGGCTTTTTGGTGAAGCGGGTACCTAGTCTTTTTGAACCGCCACAGCAGCTGAGGTTGCTGTATCTGGCATATCACCCACAGTAATACTGTCACGTAGCTGATTCATGGTTCCCTGACCGATACCATCGACCTCTATCAGGTTTTCCGTTGAAACGAATAAACCTTTTTGGTCACGATGCATCACGATCGCTTTTGCTTTGGCAGGTCCAATACCCTGGAGCGATTCCAGCTCCGCCTGTGTTGCCGTATTGATATTAACAACCGCAAATGCAGGCCCAGCAAAAACAAACATCAGAATTACGGATATGAAAATTAATTTCATAAGTTCTCCTATAAAATGGTAAAAAGCGAGTTGAGCAAATAACGTTACCCAACGCGCTTTCCACGTGACTATAAAAGATGTCTTGTAACAGTTGACTAATAAAGCACTGCGTTCAGACATTATTTACATCGGACACTTTCTAGTCTTTATTGAGAGAATTCTCCGTCACAACATTATAATTGTTTATAAACAGCAAAATACAGTGATGTCAACATGAAGCCCGATATATATCAGCTTAATAAAAATTCCTTGACAATTGATATCTGTTTATTATCAAGCAATATTGGCGCATGCCCGATACCGGGCAACTCAATTACTGTGGCGCGGGGACCTCGCTGTTGCATCTGGGTTGCAGTTTCAGCTTGTAATACATCCGAATCAGTTCCTCTGATCACCAAAGTAGGCGTTTGCAGCATGTCCCAGTATTGCCATAAATCAACATCATCCTGCAGTGCGTGCTCTTTGAAGCTTGCTGAAATTTTGGGATCGTAGTAGAAGGTGTAGGTTCCATCATCAAGCAAACGCGCGCTGTGTATTGTCAGGTGTCGCCACTGTGCATCGGTTAAAGGACCAAATGGGGCAGATATTCTTCGAATATAAGCTTCAAAATCATCCAGATTGCCAAATCGAATCTCCTTTCCGACATACTCAGCCATTCTTTTTAAAGCAGCTATCGGAATCAATGGTCCAATATCGCTAATGACCAGTCTGCGAATTGTGTCTTTAAGATCAATAGCCGTCATCATGCCGATTAATCCACCCATTGAAATTCCTACCCAGTCAATGGTTATTGTTGAGCTGTACTGGCTTTGAATATGTTTGACGAGTATAGCCGCATCTGACAAATAAACCGGGTAGTAATCATAATCCCGCTCATCCACGAGCCAGTCGCTTTGACCTCGTCCAACAACATCAGGACAGATTACACGGCAATGTGACAATAAATCGGATGCCAGATAATCAAAATCCCGGCAATTGCGGGTCAAACCGTGCACACAGATTACAACGTGTGGATTATTTCTATCACCCCAGTCCATATACGCGATATGATGGGAGGGTCTATGCGCACCATCTGGCGACAGTGTTGGAACAAGCAGTTTTTCAAGGTGTTTACCCATACCTATCTCTGGAAAAATTAGACAGCAGTGGCTATGCAGCGTATTTAAAGAAAAACAAACGTTGCTCGATCACGCATATAACATAACCTCATCGATTTGTTCGTTGTTACCGTATCAGATAGAAATTCGCAGCAATTGTGCTGACTAATATAATCCCGCAAACAGGAATAATATTGTCATGCTAATGGCAGTCAATTTGAGCAAAACAGACGGTAATGGCAATCCGAAAACCACTATCCTTTACTTTTTCAACACACCCGGCACGGAAATAGTCAACTAGCCGTGAGAACGGACAACCATGCAGTCCATACCATTGCGTGACAGGCTTTGACACGCTGTGTGTGCCTGGTTTTTTTTCAATCCAATCAACCGGGCTCGATAAAATGTCCGGTTACTGATTTCCACCTCAACCACGGCAACTTCTCCTGCTACCCAGCGAGTCGCCGCCTGTGCCTGAGCATGTGCCCGATCGGGCTCGAAATACGAACCTATTTGAACTGCCCAGCTATTGTTTTTTGGCAAATCAGTATTATTCGGCAGGTCTCTGACAGGTGTTAATTCGCCGCGTAATATCGCTGCTGGATCAACAGGCTGGTTATCCGTAGATACATTCGGTTTAGTGATGGGAATAGGCGCTTCGGCAAGTAAATTTTTACGGTCGTTTGGTGAACCAATCGTGATAATGTCAGAAGCTGCTATATGTGCAGCAGATGCTTTATTGAAGCAACGATCAAGTAACGCAGCTGTATGCTGATCTCGGGAAGCAGCAGTTTTTCCGCCCATCACAACGGCAATCACTCTGCGATTATCACGCTTGGCAGATGTCGCGACATTGAATCCGGATGCACGAATAAAACCGGTTTTTAAGCCATCAACGCCTCGTGTATTACGCACCATACGGTTGTGGCTGTTGTAGGTTGTTCCTTTATAGTTGAAGGACTGTATGGAGAAATAATGATAATGCTGGGGAAAATCTTTCATAAGACGCACTGACAGTTTAACCATATCCCGTGCAGTCGTTTTCTGCTCATAATTTGGCAGTCCAGAGGCGTTTTTGAAAGTAGTCGAGTTCATTCCCATTTTTCGAGCCTTTTCTGTCATCATTCGGCCGAAATTCGATTCAGTCTGACCGAGCGCCTCGGCGATTACAGCGGCTGCGTCATTTGCGGAACGTACAATCAAGGCTGGAATCGCATCACGTACTCGCAAAGTCTCACCTGCACGCAAACTGATATTTGTTTGTGGCATTGATGCAGCGTGTGTTGATACCGGCATTTTAGTATCCAGTGTCATTTTACCCTGTTGTATCGCTTCAAACAGCATGTACAGCGTCATCATTTTTGTCAAAGAGGCTGGGTAACGACTGGCATCTGCATTGGATTCATGGAGTACAGCGCCCGTATCAGCATCGATTACAATCGAAGCGTAACGAGGGTTTGCATGCACGTGGCTGCTCAATGCCATGAAAACCCACATCGCAGTAACAATAAACCCTTTTATTCCGGCAAGTTTTAAATCAAACATGAAATCTGCTCCGCTAAATGAGTTGAAGTCCACAAGATATTAAATACCAGCAAATATGTTCTGGCTGCACTCTCTATTTATTCAGGCTTTCAACTGAGAAATATTTTCATAAAAGACTTTACCAAGAAATCTGGAAATTTCAGTGCTGTTCTTGCTATTCGATACTTCATGGCAAATTGTCTTTCAAGCAGTTACAAACTGCAGCATTATTTTAATAGCATGGAATTCTAATCATTCTAAAAAAAAAGCCATAAAATAATGACGTTTTCCTTATATAACAAAACGGGACAAATGTTAACAATTTTTTTAAGTTTATACTGCAATATAATGATTTTTATAAAACAAACATTATCATAAATCTAAAGGTTGTAGATATCCCGTCAATTCAAGATACCCTTTACCTATATTTTTCCCGTTTTGAAAAACGGTCACCGCGCCTTCCCAGTAAACCGCACCGGACGATCCACGGGAATCCAGTTCCTGGTCATCAAACAATGGCACCAACCGCCATTCTGCCTCTCCAGCACGGATTCGCATTTCTACTGGATAGTGTGCTTTGGTATGCGGTGATTCCCAAACGCGTTCCGGAATAAACTCAATCTGATCAGAGGCAAATTGTGTAATGCGCCCCGCGGCATTACGTCGCGCACCATAAGCCCACAATTTTGACCCATCCTTTCCACGAATCCTGAACACCATCAAAGCGGAGCCATCGTCGAGATTCGCACTCATCCAGTCCCACCCATCCGCACGTGGGTCAAGAATCTCCGACGACCACTCGTGATCGAGCCAAGCACGTCCGCGCACACTTATAGGTTTGTCTTGCTGAGTTATCGTGCCAAAAACATCCAAGTGTGGCTCACTGTAATAGTAGCTGGCCTGTTCAATGTTGGGCCCTTTGCGGGAAAATCCGCGCTCACCCTGCAACATGATTGATTGTGTTGGGGTCAAAGACAATTCAAAGCTGAATTTATCGGATTTAACTTCAATAATATATCGCCCATCGGGATTACGTTTGAAATACCAGTCATCAATTTTCACATCGGTATCCCCTTCACGGGCATATGCCAGCTCAAATCCAGCGCGCGCAGTTTTTTCATCGTAAATAAACCGGCCCAGCGCCGGGTCAGATAATGCAGCATGCGCGATAATGATCTGCTGGGGTGCAAAACGACTCGGATTACTTGAATGCCGAGGTGACGCAGTGCGAAAAAAGGTAACTTGAAAGCCGAGAGATTTATTTTCAGATGTTTCAAGCCAACCTGTCACATACCACCATTCGATGCGGAAATCTGGGTGCGACCCATAATCCTGCGGAAATACCAGTGTATAACCCGGAACAACCGGTGCATACTGCTGATCTTCTGCACGCAATTGTGATTGCAGCATGGCAAGCAAGATCATCATTAATAGCGAGGCGATCAGATTACTGGATTTGCTGTATTTTTTTGGCATCACCAGTCTTCCCGAACAGCACGAACAACACTGCCAGAAACTGCGCGGCGCCCGGCAATTAATGCTGTGACGGTTGCCGCAACCAGCATGATGGCAGCTACCAATAACAACCAGTCCCAGGGTATCGACAATTGCATGGTCCAGTGAAAGGATTGCGGATTAACGATAAAAATCAGTATCAGGCTGATAATACCGCCCAATATAAATCCCAGCACAACTCCCAGCATGGTCAGCAGGCTTCCTTCAGCAGCCAGCAAAGCCAGTACTTGCTTACGGGTTACGCCAATGTGGCGCAACATGCCAAATTCCTTAGAGCGGGCGAGCATCTGTACCGAGAAACTTGTAGCAACACCAAGCAAACCAATAATCACAGCGATTATTTCCAGCAGATAAGTGACGGCAAAACTTCGATCGAAAATCTGTAAACTTGTATTACGTATTGTCTGTGATTGTGTAATTTCCAACGCATCGGCGTAGGGTAATTGCTGCAACGCTCTGTAGGCAGCATCCAAGGTAGCCTGTGATCGCAGCCACAACGCAGCGGTGTTTACACTCATATCACCCGTTAACTCCTGATAATCAGAAAGTTGCATTTGCACAGCGCCAAACTGACGACCGTAATCGCGCCAAATACCAGCGACAACAAAAGTATGCATCCCATTACCGACAGGCAGCCTGACTTGTTTACCCACGGTATATCCGTACAAATCAACCATCGCTTCAGAAACCCAAATGGGCCGATCATGTTCAGACAGTTGCGAGGATTTAATGAATTTGCCCACTATCGGCAAAGTATTTCTGGGGTCCGCCGAATCAACCGGTCTTGCAATCAGTGTAACTTCGGGGCGTTCCGGGTCAAGAATCAATTGCTGGTAACGTAAAAAATCAGAACGTGAGAACAAAGACTGTCCAGCCAGTGATTTTTGCTCATCTGCAAGAAAACCACCCTGTTTGCCGCTATCTGCCGCACGAACATAAAGATCTGCCGGCAGAACATGCTCCAGCCAGTTATCAACCGACACACGAAAACTAAGTACCATTATTGCCATGGCAACCATTAAACTAAAACTTGCCAGCACACCGCTCAAGGCAACTGAAGCCTGACCGGGCACGTTCGCCAGACGTGCCAGCACCATCAGAACAATTGCATTCAATTTACCATCACTAAACCTTTTTTTGACGTTATGCAGCACAAAAGAAAAAAACCATGCAGCAAAGCGAGGCATCAATGCAATACCACCAATCAACAGCAATGCGATTGCCAGATATCCAAATACAGGCAATCCAGCAACAGGCGGCAGTTGCGTCAACAGCAAAGCAACCACCAGGCACGTAAACGCTGGCCAGGGCGATGACAACCGTTCTATTACGTTGCTTTCGTGGTCCGATTTCAATGCCACGGCAGGTTTGATTTGCATTGCATCTCTGGCCGGCAACACTGTTCCAAGCAAGGTAACGCCAAGCCCAACAGCAAAATACACCAATGCAGCAACCAAATCCAAGTGCAAATCAGGCTGTATACCTGAAAAAAAAATGCTGCCCAGATCACCGCCGAACAACTGAATGACCAGTGCCGCGAATCCATAACCCAAAGCCAGTCCCAAAAAAGAACCGATAACACCCAGCACTATACCCTCCGTGACAATTTGCAACATCAATTGCTTTCGCGTAAAACCCAAAACGCGCAACAAAGCAAATTGGCTGCGGCGACGCATCACTGACAACACCTGGGTTGAAAACACCAGAAAAGCACCGGTAAATAATGCCACCAGTGCAAGCATATTCAGGTTAACACGATAAGCGCGAGACATACTGGCCAGCCGTGCTTCCTGTTCTTCGAGTTCAGTGACAAAAAACTGCGTTCCGAGTTTTCTTTCCAGCTCTTTCCTGAATACATCATGGTGAATCCCGGCGTCAAGCTTCAACTCAATACGCGATAGTAACCCGAGATAATTAAAGCGCCACTGTGCTGCTCCTATATCCATAACCGCTATCCGCTGTCCGGCTCGTACCCGTGTAACTCCCCCCGCTACACGCAGCGCAAGTGTTTGCGTACCAACATTAAATCGCAGCAAATCCCCCTGCCCGACCTGCAGCCACTCCATTGCTGCGGGAGACAAAAAAACCGCATCATCGGCCAAACCATCCATTCGCTGATCTTCAGCAGGTACACCTAATAAATCAGGCGATATTCGAGCAGCCCGGAACATATCTATACCAAGTATTTTTAGCTTGCGCTCATTCTCTCCATTATGTTCACCTGAGATGCGAGCTGTAAATTCAAGCACAGGATTGGCCAATCTGACACCCTCGTGCTGCGCGAGCCTCGGATAAAGTAACTCATCAAAATAGCCCTGCCTGCTATAAACCTGCAAATCCGACTGCCCTGAAAGGCTTTTACTCGCTGCTGAAAATTCGTTGAAAGCGGCTGTATTTACAAGATGAATCGAGAAGCCAAGCGCTACACCGATCGCAATGGCCAACACTGCAACCATAACCTGCATGAAACGTGCTCGCCATTCCCCCAGCAGCAGCCAGCTGGACAAAGTCGACGTGTTCATTAGCGTTTGACCGGCTCGGTTTCGCGCAAACCGTGCTTGGTCATCATCAATACAGCATCTGCCGTAGCCGCAGCAATATGTGAATGCGTTACAAGTATGCCTGATGCATTGTTATTTTTGATTTCTGTACGAATGAGTTGCAGAATGTCGCGAGCCGTTTCTGGGTCAAGATTGCCTGTTGGTTCATCCGCCAGCACGAGCCTTGGGCAATGCACCAGTGCACGCGCAATTGCCACACGCTGCAATTCCCCTCCTGACAACTGATGGGGAAAATGATTTTCCCGACCGCTCAAACCGACTTCGGTCAACATCTTTTCAACACGCCGTACAGGCATGTTATTTAGCAGTAAAGGCAGCGCTATATTTTGCTTCAACGTCAAATGCGGTAGAATGTGAAACGCTTGGAAGATAAAACCCAAAGCTGTTCGACGCAACAGTGTTGCAGCAGCATCATCGAGCTGAGAAATTGCAATACCGTCAATTAACACTTCTCCGGAATCTGGTGTGTCCAATCCTGCAACAAGATTAAGCAAAGTCGATTTTCCGACACCGGATTCACCCATAATCGCAACATACTCGCCTGCCTTCAGCGTATATGACAAACCAGACAGCACCTGCCGCCCTTCTGCATAGGCCTTGCTGACACAACGTAATTCAAGCATAAGTCTGAAACCGAATACCTTTAGAATCGAAAAAACATACTTCTCATTGCTGCTATATAAAAAAATTTGCCAACGTCAACCGTCCATCTGCACCCGAATCTACTCTCATGACATTGATTCTAGAAAATTAAATCATTCTTGGGTACACTTTGCCACTGACTGATCCTGATATGTCTAGCCGGCTGAATCACAAAGAATTGTACACTTTCTTAGTGCAATTCGGAGTCAGTACCGTTTATTTACAACAGCAAGTGTTTAGTAAGCTGGAGAAAAAATTGCTCAAAATCAATAATCTTTACATACCCAAAATTTCCATCCTGATCATCGGCATTGATTTTTTATTATTACTGATCGCCTTTTTTGGGGGAGTCCATTTGAGGCTCGCCGAAGGGCATGATTTTACATTTACATTGTTCAGTGATTCATTTTATGAAGCCTGTATATTCATTATTGCCATGTTATTCAGTATGGCCGCAATGGGCATGTATCTTCCTGAGACACAGCGCGATTTCAACACGACATTATTTCGCCTGATGCCCTCCGTGGCGCTGTGCTTTGGATTGATGACACTTATTTTTTATATTTTTCCAGACACTTACCTCGGGCGTGGCGCACTGTTTTTTGTCATGATTTTATCTTTCGCTGGAATATTGCTTGCCAGGGCTATCCTGTACAAAGGAGTCAGCACGGATATATTCAGGCCACGTACAATAGTACTGGGTATAGGAAAAAATGCAAAAGAACTGATCAATCAGAATGGAAAGTTACCTGCACACCATCAACCGAAAATAATCGGATTTGTCCCTTTTCAAGGTGAAGAACGCCATGTACCCACTTCCCTGATTATTAGCGGCAAAGACTCGCTGTTAAAACTAGCCAGCCAATACAAAGCGGAAGAAATAATTATTGCTCCACAGGAAAGAAGAGGAGGCTATTTTCCCATTCAGGAACTGCTTGAGTGCAAAATGCATGGTATTCGAGTCATGGATATCGCTACATTTTTCGAACGGGAGAACGGTCATATCCGCATGGACTCCTTATATCCAAGCTGGTTTGTTTTTGGAGGCGGATTTGATCAAAGTCTGCTGAGGTCAATAATCAAACGGACTTTTGATTTACTCGCCAGTCTCACATTATTAGTGATCACGCTGCCAATTATGTTGATTGCAGCATTGTTTATTTTAATCGAGGATGGTTTTCCCATATTTTATCGTCAGGAAAGGGTTGGTAAAACCGGTGAAACCTTCATGGTGTTGAAATTTCGCAGCATGAAAAAGAATGCCGAAAAAGACAACAGTCCTCAATGGGCCGCAACTAACGATCCACGCATCACAAGAGTTGGCAACATTATCCGCAAGTTACGCATCGATGAGTTGCCCCAGATTGTCAACGTACTCAAAAATGAAATGAGTTTTGTTGGGCCTCGTCCCGAACGCCCTTATTTCGTCAACATGCTCAATGCTCAGGTACCGTATTATAATGTACGCCACAGCGTCAAACCAGGAATAACCGGCTGGGCGCAGGTACGTTTTCCCTATGGATCTTCGGTAGAAGATGCAATCGAAAAACTTCAGTACGATTTATATTATGTCAAGAATCATAGTCTATTTCTTGATGCCGTGATAATAATTTTGACTGTTGAGGTTGTTTTAATGGGCAAAGGAAGCAGATAAACCAGAGCACGACTATCGATTCGTTATGTGGACAAATGTTGCGACTATCAGCTATTCATCAGCAGCGGTCGCTTTCCTTTTTTTATCCATTCTGTTACTGACAAACTGGCGGGGCAGATTGTATGGAATGATGCTGGCTGTCGCCTGCATCATATCAGCAATATGGGCAGCAATAACGGCTATCAATACTGTCTGGGGTTATTCGCTTACATCTTTGGTATTAATTCTGGAAATTTTAAGAAATGCATGTTGGTCGGTATTTCTCATCGTACTGATAGGCCCGTTCCGAAGTAAGTCAGATAATTCCTCACAACTGCGGCTAAGGCCCTCAATCGTTTTCATTGCCCTGATCTACCTGTTCTTTATTGGTTACGCAATCTATACCTTCCAGGATGATACTTTTGCGCCCGGCATATCTATCAAAAAACTGACCAGCGTGGTGGGCTGTATGTTCATGGCAATCATCGGCATCATTCTAGTCGAACAGTTCTATAGAAATACACCACCCGAGAAACGCTGGGGCATCAAATTTATCTGTCTGGGTATTGGCGCAATTTTTATTTATGACTTTTATCTTTTCAGTGACGCACTGCTGTTCAGATCCATCAATTTTGATATTTGGGCTACGCGGGGCATTATCAACGCAATCGTTGTGCCGCTGATAGCCGTATCTGCAGCCCGCAATCCAAAATGGGCAGTCGGCATAGCAGTCTCCCGCCAGGTTATCTTTTATACAGCGGCGTCTTTCGGTACAGCAGTTTACCTGCTAGTCATGGCAGGCGCCGGCTATTATCTACGCTTTTCAGGAGGCAAATGGGGCCCCATCTTGCAGGTGAGCTTCTTATTTGGCGCAATTATCCTGCTTATAGGCATTTTGTTTTCCGGCACGATCCGATCATGGTTAAAAGTGTTTATCAGTAAACATTTTTACAGCTATAACTATGACTACAGGGAAGAATGGCTGCGATTCACTCGCACCCTGTCTGAAGGCAAAGGAGAATTGAAGGAGCGTGTTATACAATCACTTGCACAACTGGTCGAAAGTCCAGGTGGCGGATTATGGCTGGCACAGGAAACAGGTCTTTTTGTTCCGGTCCAGCAATGGAACATGCCTCGCATCAACGAACCCATAGAAGCAAACAGCTTACTCTGCGAATTTATGGTGCAGAAAGACTGGATTATAGATTTAAACGAATATCGTGCGAACCCGGCAATTTATACACCTCTCGTTATACCGCAGTGGCTTGATGAAATACCAGATGCCTGGTTTGTTATTCCGTTAATTCAGAACGGAAAGCTTTTAGGATTTATCGTCTTGATTAAGCCCAGAAGCAAAATAAAACTAAACTGGGAAGTAATAGACCTGCTTAAAATTGCAGGGAATCAGGCTACCAGTTATTTAGCACAGGAAGAAGCATCGCGCGCACTGATGGTTGCGCGTCAATTTGAATCCTTTAATCGCATGTCCACATTTGTCGTACATGACTTAAAAAATTTGATTTTTCAACTGTCACTGCTACTATCAAACGCACAAAAACATAAAAACAATCCTGAATTCCAGGATGATATGATACAAACAGTCAATTTATCTATTGGCAAAATGAAGCGCTTGCTTGAGAAATTAAGCAGCAATAGCTCGCTGGACAAAACGGACAGCATTTCCTTAAACCGATTATTACAGGAAATCATTGAGAGTAAATCCATTTTTGAGCCCAGACCCAATTTCGAGGCACACGTAACTGAACTGCATGTGTCTGCGGAAGAAACACGTCTGAAACGGGTTATTAGCCACATTGTACAAAATGCGATCGAAGCCACACCCAAGGATGGCTGTGTGAACGTTAACTTATCCCAAAAAAATAACAAAGCTGTTATTGAAGTAAGCGATACAGGCCACGGCATGAGTGAAAAGTTTGTTCAGGAAAGGCTGTTCAAACCGTTTGAATCAACCAAATCAGCGGGCATGGGCATTGGTGTTTTTGAAAGCAAAGAATATTTACAGGAGATTGGCGGCAGACTCGATGTTTCCACGCAGGAATCCATTGGTACGACTTTCACGATTACTTTAGATTTATTAGACACTACACCGGGGAACATTATTATTAAATCCATTTAAACTGTTAATAAAAAGACAAGTCACACGCTTGTTTAACAGAAAGGTTAAAAAAATCGCCGGTAAAATATCGACTCACAATTTGGGGATATATTTGACATCAATAACATGCTTTGAAAGCATCGTTGTTGAAAGATCAATTCAATTTCGGTCTAACAGCAGGAAACAGTTAAATACTATGTCGGGAAATCGGGAAAAACAAAGGTTGCTAATTATAGAAGACGATCTCGGTTTACAAAAACAGCTTCGCTGGAATTTTGATAAATACGAGACTAGCGTGGCTTCCGATCGCGAAAGCGCCCTTTCCAGTGTCAGGCGGCACGAACCTGCCGTTGTAACAATGGATTTGGGCTTGCCGCCTGACCCGGATGGTGCTACCGAGGGGCTGGCAACATTGCAACAGATCCTGGCGTTGGCTCCAGATACAAAAATCATAGTACTGACCGGCAATCAGAATCACGCTCATGCTTTGAAAGCGGTTGAAATGGGTGCTTATGATTTTCATCAGAAACCTTTTGATCCTGATATGCTAAAACTGGTCGTGGAACGCGCATTTTATTTACATGCAATCCAACAGGAAAATCGTCGATTAAATCAGGCACAGAGCAATTCACCAATAGATGGCCTAATCACGCGCGACCCTGAATTACTGAAAGCATGTCGCAGCATTGAAAAGGTAGCGCCTTCTGACGCAACCGTAATGCTGCTGGGTGAAAGCGGAACAGGCAAGGAAGTGCTGGCAAAAGCGTTACATAATTTGAGCAACCGTAAATCCAAGCGTTTCATGGCAATCAATTGCGCGGCCATACCCGAGACGCTTTTAGAAAGCGAATTGTTTGGCTATGAAAAAGGCGCTTTTACTGGCGCATCAAAACAGACACTCGGTAAAATCGAGCTTGCTGATGGCGGCACTTTTTTCCTGGACGAAGTGGGTGATCTACCATTTCAGTTACAGGCAAAACTGTTGCGTTTTCTACAGGAAAGAGTGATTGAACGTATCGGGGGGCGCGCAGAAATTCCCGTAGATGTACGTATTGTCTGCGCTACCCACCAGAACCTCAATAAACTGATGGAAAACGGAAAGTTTCGTGAAGATCTTTATTTCAGGCTGAGCGAGATCGTCATTACAATCCCACCGGTAAGAGAGCGGATAGGCGACGCCCTGCTGCTAGCCCACCATTTTAAAAACACGTTTTGTGCGAAGGAAGGAAAAGCCACTCTGAATTTCAACCCGGAAGCTATCGCAGCTATTGAACAACACCAATGGAGTGGCAATGTCCGCGAAATTGAGAACTGCATCAAACGGGCCGTGATCATGGCTGAGGATTCGGTCATCACGGCGGAAGATTTGGGGCTGCACACAACCGATACAGGCATAGAGCCACTCAATCTTAAATCCATACGTGAACAGGAAGAGTGCAAAGCGCTTGTTAAAGCACTGGCCAGAGCGGACGGAAACGTTGCGCAGGCTGCTAAACTTTTAGGAGTCAGCCGCCCTACGATTTATGATTTAATGAACCGATGCGGTATTAAAACATAAAATGCTTCACTGATGCACGACGGTTAATGCTGTCATACAACTGACGCAGAGAACCGATAACCAAGAGGCCTTTAAACACGTGGTTTATTTAGTACATGACTTGATTTCTCAATCTGCGCATCAAACACCCGATAAAGATGCGCTATCGTACCAGGGGCAAACAAAAAGCTATGCCACTCTTGCAAGTGAAATTGAACAACTAGCATCCGGTTTTTTAAATATAGGATTTGACCGCAATGAACGACTGGCGGTTTATCTTGAAAAACGGCCGGAAACTGTCAGCGCTTTATTTGCTGCCAATGCTGCAGGCGGTGTATTTGTACCCGTGAACCCGTTACTGAAACCGGAACAGGTGGGATATATTCTGGCTGACTGCAACGTTCGTATTTTAGTGACTTCGGCCGAAAGATTGAAATTGTTAACCGGCGTCCTGCCTTCCTGTCACGATCTTCATACAATCATCGTTGTTGACAATAAGGCCGGTATTCCTGAACTTGCCGGTTTGAACATTCTTAACTGGTCGGATGTATGTTCAGTTCAATGCAAACCTAAACCCAGCCGTACCATAGACGGTGATATGGCTGCCATCCTTTATACATCGGGCAGCACCGGAAAACCCAAAGGTGTAGTACTCTCGCACAGAAACATTGTTACAGGCGCCAAAAGCGTTGCACAGTATCTCAAGAACGAATCAGTCGACAGAATTTTATCAGTATTGCCGCTCAGTTTTGATTATGGCCTGAGTCAACTGACTACAGCATTTCACGTGGGGGCAACCAATATACTCATGAATTATCTGCTGCCGAAAGATATTATACGAACAATCGAAAAAGAGAAGATCAGTGGTCTTGCTGCAGTCCCGCCATTGTGGATCCAACTGGCTCAATTAAACTGGGACAATGCCCAATCTTTACGTTATATTACCAATTCAGGTGGCGCAATGCCGCGTGCTACGCTTGATTTGCTCCGCAAGGCACTGCCGCGCACCCAGATTTTTTTAATGTACGGTCTGACGGAAGCTTTTCGGTCAACCTATCTGCCGCCTGAAGAAATTGTGCATCGTCCCGACTCAATTGGCAAGGCCATACCCAACGCGGAAATACTGGTATTGCGCGAGGACGGCTCACCTTGCGTACCGGGAGAACCGGGAGAACTGGTACATCGAGGCGCTCTGGTGTCTATGGGTTACTGGAACGACATTGAAAAAACTGCGGCATGTTTCAAACCGATCAGTTCGCGTCAGAGTGGTTTGACGATTTCCGAACTTGCTGTATGGTCAGGAGACACTGTACGCATGGATGAAGAAGGATTTCTTTACTTCATTGGCCGCAGAGATGAAATGATTAAAACCTCGGGATATCGGGTAAGTCCTACAGAAATTGAAGAAATCATATACGCAACGGAAAAAGTTGGCGAGGCAGTGGCTATCGGAATCCCGCATCCTGTTCTTGGCCAGGCAATACTGGTTATTGCCACACCGCGCGAAGGAGAAACACTGGTAGCAGACGAACTGCTGGCAACCTGTAAACAACGGTTACCCGCATACATGTTACCCAGTCATATCGAAGTACGTGAAAACAGTTTGCCAAGAAGCCCAAACGGCAAAATTGACAGAAAGAAACTTTCTCAGGAAATGGAACATCAATTCACAAATAACAATCCATGACCGGTATTCAAACCCAACATTTCGCGCTTGCGCAGTTTCCGGTACAAGACGGCTGTCTGGAAGTTGGCGGTATACCACTGACACGGTTAGCACAGCGAGTCGGAAGAACGCCATTTTATGCTTACGACCGTAAAAAAATCACCGAGCGTATCCAATTACTGCGCCGATCACTGCCTGAAGACATTCATATTCATTATGCTATGAAAGCAAACCCGATGCCGGCAGTCGTGCAGCACCTGGCCGGACTTGTTGACGGAATTGATGTAGCCTCTGCTGGTGAAATGCGCATAGCTCTCGATACTACCATGCCTGCCGAGCATATCAGCTTTGCCGGACCGGGAAAAACCGAACATGAACTGTCTAGCGCAATCGCTGCCGGTATCGTTCTGAATATCGAGTCTGAAAGAGAGCTGATGCTGATAACCCGGCTGGCGGATCAGTTAGGCATACGTCCCAATATCGCCATTCGCGTTAATCCTGATTTTGAGCTTAAATCCTCGGGCATGAAAATGGGCGGTGGCCCGAAGCAATTTGGCATTGACGCAGAATTGGTACCCGGGTTACTGGTCCAGATTGGCAGACTTGATCTGAACTTTATCGGTTTTCATATTTTCAGCGGCTCGCAAAACCTGAAAGTGGAAGCCATCCAGGAAACGCAGGAAAAAACATTTCAATTAGGTCTGAAACTGGCGGAATATGCCCCGTCGCCTGTACGCATGCTAAATATTGGCGGCGGATTCGGCATCCCTTATTTTCCCGGAGAAAAGGCTTTGGACATCAAGGCGATTGGTCAGAACTTGAAAGATTTGCTACCCTCGGTCAGGCAACAGCTTCCGCAAGCCCAGGTTGTTATTGAGCTTGGCCGCTATATTGTTGCTGAAGCGGGTATATATGTTTGCCGCATTATTGAGCGCAAACAATCCAGGGGCAAAATATTTTTGATTACCGATGGCGGCCTTCATCACCATCTTGCCGCTACCGGCAATTTTGGCCAGGTTATTCGAAAAAACTATCCCGTTCTGGTTGGTAACAAGGCTCACAACACCCCCAAAGAAACCGTTTCGGTTGTCGGGCCATTATGTACACCGCTGGATTTACTGGCAGAACAGATGGAA
The DNA here is from genome assembly GCF_900110145.1 of Nitrosomonas marina. Classification (GTDB taxonomy): domain Bacteria; phylum Pseudomonadota; class Gammaproteobacteria; order Burkholderiales; family Nitrosomonadaceae; genus Nitrosomonas; species Nitrosomonas marina. Next base: position 93,144 of record NZ_FOCP01000012.1, read on the forward strand.
ATGGCACAAGCCGAGGAAAATGATTTTGTGGTTGTTTTGCAGTCAGGTGCTTACGGACTCACTGCCAGTCCCACGGCATTTCTTGGTCATCCCGAACCATTGGAAATTCTGGTTTAACGGATTGTACTCAATGCGACCAAATTTTGATTTACCAAGATGCTTTCAACTATTTCATTATAATAGAAACTTTAGTCACGCTGTTTCAAGCTGAATTTCAAGAAAAATAAGGAGATCACCATGGGCGGTATTTGCGGTTGGACAGGCTGCGAAATGGCGGATACTGAAAGCCGCGCGCTTCTTGACAAAATGAATGAACCCATAATCCGGTATGACAGTCGTCCCGTTCAAAAGCTCATTGGAAAAAAATCGGCGCTGGCCGTATCCGGCCATCCTGACAGCGTGCATACCTACCAGGATCAGGGAATAATCATCGGCATATCAGGACATATTCGATTTAACAATATTCAAACAGGCCAGCATTCCGATCATCGAAATAAAGCGCGGATTTTTTTGGAAAACTGGTTGGTCAATGGCGAAAAAGCACTAACCAGTATCGCCGGCGAATTTACTCTCGGTATTATTGATGAAAATAACGACCGGTGCTTACTTGCTGTTGATCGTATGGGAACCAAATCACTGGTCTGCCATGCCAATGGTGAACATCTGGTATTCTCAACATCGCTGGATGCGATTATCCGTCATCCTCAGGCAGAACCCCAAATTGATGCCCAAAATATATTTAATTATGTTTATTTTCATATGATCCCCAGTCCGGGAACTATTTATAAAAAACAGCACCGTTTATTGCCGGGCGAATACCTGACATTCAAGAATAGAGAAGCTAAAACCGAATATTACTGGACACCCAGCTTCGAAGAAGCTGGCACACGCTCATTTAAAGATTTAAAGAATGAACTGAGAACCCTACTACGATCCAGCATACAGGATGCTGTAGGTAATGAAACCGCCGGCGCATTCTTGAGCGGAGGAACAGATAGTTCGACAATAGCCGGCATACTTGGGGAAGTTACCGGCCAACCTGCAGCAACCTACTCCATTGGCTTTGATGCCAAGGGATATGATGAAATGGAATATGCACGTATTGCAGCCCGCCATTTCTCGACCCGGCACCATGAATACTATGTAACGCCCGATGATGTCGTCACGGCTGTTCCTGACATCGCAGCAGTCTTTGATCAGCCTTTTGGCAATGCATCTGCAATACCTGCTTTTTTTTGTGCTCGCATGGCAAAAGCGGACGGCATCACCCGATTACTGGGCGGTGACGGTGGTGATGAGCTGTTTGGCGGAAATGAACGCTATGCAAAGCAATACCTCTTTTCATTATACTCACACCTGTCTCCGTTTTTACGCGAAAAAATCCTTGAACCATGGGCAGAAAGTGTTTCCGGAAAACAGCTGCCGTTACCTTTTCGAAAAGCATATCGTTTTATTGAGCAGGCTGCGATTCCAATGCCCGCACGCATGAATACGTATAATTTGCTGGTGCGCCATGGCATTTCATCAGTTTTCACAACCGATTTCCTGGCTAGTATCGACACCACATTGCCCGACACATTAAATGATCAGACCTATCACCAGATAAATGCAAGAAGCCTGGTTAACAAAATGCTCGCTTATGACTGGAAATTTACCCTCGCCGATAACGATTTGCCCAAAGTTGTGCATGCCTGCGAGCTCGCTCAAATAGATGTTGCGTTTCCGCTGATTAGCGACGAAATGGTAGCGTTCTCAACGCAACTAAGACCGAACTATAAGGTAAAAAAACCAGATTACGGTATTTTTTCAAAGAAGCGTTGAAAGACTTCCTACCCAAAGAAATTATAACCAAACAAAAACAGGGATTTGGTCTGCCATTCGGTGTCTGGCTGCAAGACCATCCTCGACTTAAGACGCTGGCCGCAGACAGCCTGACCGATCTTAAATCACGCAATATAATCAGAGGCGATTTTATCGATACACTACTCGGACAGCATTTACAGGAACATGCAAGCTACCATGGCTCCATGATCTGGATATTAATGATGTTGGAACAATGGTATAAGCTTCGTCAAACACAAATATAAATTAATAGGTATGTGATGAGTGAGACTTATGATACTTTCAAAAGAGCGTTCAATTTGATTGAGGCAGACACTCCGGAGTTACGCAAAACAGTATATCAATTACGCTACCTGGTTTTCTGTTTGCAACTCAAACTTCCGGGCTTTATTGCCGAGAATTATCCCGACAAATTGGAAAAAGATACATACGATGAGCACTCATGTCATACCCTCATACAATTTGTTCCAACAGGAAAATTTATTGGAACAGTGCGTTTGATTTTACCGGACCCTTCCAATTCCGATAATCTTTTTCCTGTTGAACAACACACCCAGATTGACCCGTCACTGTTCAAGCTGGACAGCCTCTCAAGAAAGCATACTGCCGAGATTTCTCGATTTTTAGTGGCTCCAGACTTTGACCGACGAAAAGGGGATCGCAGAAAATCAGCGGAACAGAACCAACCATCCAGTTCTGCAGTCACGCCACCACCAGCCGCAAATTGCCAATCCGGGAATGAACGCCGCCAGGGAGAACGGCGTAAAAGCGACCGGCGCTGTCTCAGTATATACATGGTGCTAATGGCAGCGGTTGTCCGTATGTCGGCCGCAAACAACATAAAATACTGGTTATCTGCCATGGATCCCGCATTGAATCGTTTAGTGGGTTTCTCAGGAATGAGAATCGACCCCATTGGCCCGATAGTTGATTACCATGGCTTGCGTCAACCGCATTTTGGAGAAATAAACGATGTACTCAAAAGATTGTATAAGCGTAATCACGGCGCATGGGAAGTCATAACAGACCGTGGAAAATACTGCTGGCCAGAAGAAAACTAACTATTAAGAATTTTCAGATTTTGTTCGCTATTTACGGTGCCGCACCTTTTGCAGAATCAGATTGTAAACTGAATCCTACAGCATAATGCGTACACGAAATACAAATTATCTTTGTATTCTATTAATAATTCTTCTTTTTGTCATAACAGACGTTAAGGCAGAAACCCGCTATCAGATCGTAGCGCACCCCTCTGTAGATGAAGACAGCATATCCAAAAATTATCTGCGTGCTATTTTCAGTATGCGTCTTCGGGCCTGGTCCAATGACTTGATCATCAAGGTATTCGTCCTTCCGGACGATAATCCGCTCCATCATAGTTTTTCGAAAGAACAATTAGGTCTGTTTCCCTACCAATTACGGCAGTCATGGGATCGGCTGGTTTTCTCTGGTACAGGTCAGGCACCAACTACTGTATCTTCAAATGAGGAAATGCGACTCAAAATCATGAATACACCGGGTGCTATCGGATACTTAGAAACTGCTTATATCGATGATGAAATCAATGTACTCCAGATTAAATAACCGACGGATAGTCGTATCTTGCGCGCCGCTAGAAGTAGTTTTTATCTTGTTCGCGCTTACACTTATAGTGCATAGCCAGTTTGTTTCTGCTCAGGATAAACCAAACGAAACCAGTTCTGAAAGTAACACGTCATCATCTTCAATGTGGTCCACTGCCAAGGATTTACTTGATAATTTGCAGATACAAGGGTTTGCAAGCCAGGCTTTTATGGCAACTTCCGACAATGATGTATTTGGCAATACCGACGAGGGTGGCGGCTTTGGTTTCACGGAATTAGGATTGAATGCACTGTTTCGTCCGCACTCAAGGCTGCAATTATCCGCGCAGATGCTGTCAAGACGCGCAGGCAAAGATAACACTGGCGAACCGCGTCTTGATTTTGCTTTTCTGGATTACCGGTTGTATTCACACGAAACCAATCAGTTCGGTATACGCTTCGGCCGGTTGAAAAACCCATTTGGCTTTTATAACGATACGCGTGATGTCGCTTTTACCAGACCGAGTATTTTGTTACCGCAATCTATCTATTTTGACAGAACACGCAACCTCGGACTGTCATCCGATTCGATCCAGTTTTATGGTGAAACCTCGAGCGCCAAATGGGGTGATTTTACTGTCCAGTTCGGTATTTCGCGGCCTATTGTCGATGACCGCGATACCGAAATATCGTTTCTTGGTTCCCGTTTAACAGGCGGTCTTTCGCCCGATATCTCACTGGTTGGACGCGGTCTTTATGAAACCCCTGGCAAACGTTTCCGGTTTGCAATTAGTGGTGTATGGCTTAATACCGATTACAAACCCGCCGCGAATGAAGTAGGTTCAATCGGTCCGGGATCAATTGAATTTTCTCCGATTTACCTATCGGCCCAATACAATACCGAACGCTGGACCCTGACATCCGAATACGCGTTGCGGAAGTTCAGGTATACAGATTACGGTGTTGCAGCGCTTGACAATTTGGATTTTTTTGGAGAAAGTTTTTATTTTCAGGGGGAATACCGCTTCAACCACAAATGGGAAGCTTTAATTCGCTATGATGTCCTGTATACAGACCGCAGCGATCGCGACGGCAGCAAATTTGCTGCTTTAAATAATAATGATCCTGATAGACCGGCACATTCACGCTTTGCCAAGGATCTGACCGTGGGGCTGCGCTGGAACATCACACCACGGATCATGGCGCGGCTGGAGTATCATCGCATTAATGGAACCGGATGGCTTGCGCCATTGGATAACCCCGATGCGTCGATGACATCCAAGAACTGGAATCTTTTTGCAGCGCAACTTTCGTTCCGCTTTTAGACAGATAAATATCTGATGTTACAGATTGTCAAAAAAGACACACTGACCACTCATGCGCAGTCTGAGACCGAGAAACGCGCATTTCTCAGTTTTAAATGGAAAATCACCTCACTGAGCAGTCTGATCTTGATAGCAGTTGTGTTGTTGTTTTGCATAGTCAGTTATCTGGGACTGATTACTAATTTTAACGATCAGCGAAAAATTGAGCACCAGCGTTTCGAAAGAGAAATTGACAGTCTGATAGAGCGATTGACACAGAAAATACGCCAACAGGCTGAAATAATTCCTTTCCTGGACGGTATGGGGAAAGCGCTGTTGTCCAATGATAAAGAAGCCATTAGCAAGATATTTGACCAGCATTGGACATTGTTACATTTTCACAGCGGTGTCGAATTTGTCCGCTTCTATAACACCGCAAACGAACTTACCGCCGACTGGGGCATTACTGAACTCAATGAAAATGACAATCAGACCCTCTTTGAATGGGTCAAGCAGGTTAACCAAAATGAGGTACCTATCGACCCCTTGCTGTGCAGGCAGAACTGCGTTCAACTGACAGTTGCACCACTCTTGATCGAAGGTCAGACGGCTGGCATTGCTGTCATCGGCATTACGCTGGCTGACGCGCTTTTGGCATTCAAACGTATTTCTGGTGCGGATATAGGTTTATTGTTACACAATCTGCACCCTACCGACCTGGAAGCATCGCATATTGAGGCATGGCAGACTTCCGTTGCAGCGTTAACCAACAAAAGCGACAGTTACGAAATTTTATTGGCGACTTCGAAAATATATTCGATTACTGACAGTCTTAAAAACATTGTCCAGATTAACCAGGATAACCGTCACCATCAAATTAAGCTTTACCCATTAGAGTCAGTCAATAAAAATCTGGCTTACCTGGTAGTGATATCTGACGTCACACCCGCAGTTAACAACATATATGACTCAATCTGGAAAATTGCACTGATCGGATTTTTAGGTCTGGTCATTTCAGAATTTCTTTTATTCAGTATCTTCACGCGCTTACTTTCCCGCTTAAAAGATGTTTCGTTCACTTTGCCTTTGCTGGCCAGTGGGCAGTTTGAGGATTTCAGGCATTCGCTGACATTAACTAATAAAAAACAGATATACAGAGATGAAATTGACATGCTCTATGATGCTGCTGTCAAGCTGTCAGTGCAGTTAGAAGATCTCGAACAGAAAGTTTCTTCGCGTACAAAGCTACTGATTCAGCAGAAAGATGAACTGAGTAGAGAAAGAGATTTTGTAGCCAACCTGCTCGATACTGCCCAGGTTATCGTTCTGACACAAAATTCGAGCGGCAAAATTATTTCCATGAATGCTTACGGTGAAATGCTCACCTATTATTCCGAAGAAGAACTCAAAAATACACCTTTTTTAAATATCCTGGTATCGGACTTCGATTCACACGAACTCTCCATGCACCTGGATGAAATCAATCAGGGCTTAAGGGAACAGCTGCGTCATGAAGCCATCACCCATTGTAAAGATGGCACTACACGCCATGTAGCCTGGCTGCACTCACGCCTTTCCTGGAATTCCATTGACGATCCTTCAGTCCTTTCCGTAGGTCTTGATATTACCGAATACAAACGGGTAGAAGGTCATCTGGCCTGGCTGGCCGATCATGATCCGTTGACCAACCTGTATAACCGCCGCCGTTTCAGCGAAGAACTCGAACAGGCCATTAGCCGGTCCGATCGATACCATCATCCCGGCGCGCTGCTTTTCTTCGATCTGGACCGGTTTAAATACATTAATGATACAAGCGGTCATCAGGCCGGCGACGCCCTACTCAGAATGGTGGCAGGAATGCTGCTGCGCACAATACGTTCTGATGACGTATCCGCCCGCCTGGGAGGCGATGAGTTTGCTGTGATTCTCCCAGAAATCAACACGGAAGGTGCCATTGAAGTAGCCAAGAAAATTCTTGCGCATTTGAGCGAGACGCAATTAACAATTAACAGCCGCACCCATAAAGTTTCAGCAAGTATCGGCATAGCGCTTTTTCCCGAGCACGGTGAAAACGTACACGATCTACTCGCAGCAGCTGACTTGGCCATGTATCAGGCCAAAGATACCGGACGTAACGCCTGGTATCTGTTTTCTACTGAAGACCGGAGCAGGGAACGCGTACAAACCCTTGTCTACTGGAAGGAAAAAATAGAATATGCACTGTTGCATGACAGATTTATGCTGTATTTTCAGCCAATCATGAGTGTGCAAACAGGAGAAGTACAACACTACGAGGTGTTATTGCGTCTGCATGATGTTGATGGTGCAATTTTGTCACCGGCTGGTTTTATTTCTGCCGCCGAACATACCGGGCTTATCCATTCGATTGATCATCTTGTCTTACATAAAGCTATTATGCAGGCTGCCAGAATCAATCAGAACCGGGAAAAAACCATTAGCTTTTCTATAAATTTATCAGCACATGCATTTAACGATCCCGAGTTATTGCCAATTATCAAACAAAAACTTATTGATCATAAAGTTGATCCTAAAACATTAATGTTTGAAATTACCGAAACCGCTGCTTTGGAAAATCTACCAGGCGCGCGCGCCCTTATGAAAGAAATCAAGGAGTTGGGCTGTGGGTTTGTGCTGGATGACTTTGGCGTTGGTTTCTCTTCTTTTTATTATCTGAGAGAACTGCCTGTTGATACAGTAAAAATTGATGGTTCGTTTATACGTAATATCATTGACAACAAAGATGACCAAATCCTCGTAAATGCACTGTGCAGTGTCGCCAGCGGTTTTGGTAAGAAAATAACGGCCGAATTTGTTGAAAACGAGCAAATCTTAACAGTACTTAGAAAAATGAAAATTGATTATGCTCAAGGCTATCACATCGGCAAACCCGCTCCCTATGACCGCTGTTTCTCCCAGGACAGTGAATTCTCAGGATAACTTAGTTTGCATGTGAGCCGGTCTTACATGTACTTAACTTATAAATTCACTGGCTGTAGCAGCATTAACACTTTCTTTTTTTAACAATTCAACTTGTCTGAGAAGCAATTCCATGTTTTTCCAGCCTACATCTTCAGCCAGTGGAATCCATCGTGCCCGCAGATAGCCATCTCGATCGATCAAAAATTCCATATGATCGGGAACTGATCCACGTCCCAGCAAATCCGGACGATTCAGTGTGCGACGTGATAATGCATAGCTTTCCACAATCTCCTGCGTGCCTTCTACAATGAGTGGAAAAGGCATATTGTCCGTTACTTCAATCAATTCTTCTGATGTCAGCGCATTTGTTGGAACAGCCAATACAGCTAAATCATGCGCTTGGAAATTGGCGTAGTTCTGTTTTAGCTGCTCTATACGATCTTTTGATTCAGGCCAGGAAAAAACAACCAGCAGCACCGGCTGCTTTTTACGAAACTCCTGCAGAACGCCGGTTGTTCCTTCATGAGTGGTATAGGAAAATACAGGCGGCTGTAAATTTTTTCTATTGGGAATAATTTCTGATGTCAGAATTCGCGCCTGGTAACCCCGGGATAACGCGTAAACATAATTCACCAGGTCCCAGCGTTCTTCTTCGGACAGTTTATTTTCATAACCCGGCATGTCAGTATCTTTGATACCATGAGATATCCAATAGAAAAAATCACCGGGTGTATGTTCGACAGTATGTGGTTCCGTCAACATATCCGGCACCACCGTAGATAATGTTCTTGCCTTAATACCGTTCCCCTTGCCCTGGAATCCATGACAATCTACGCAATATTCGGAATAGAGTTCCGCGCCATAATAAATAGAAACTGCATCATACGGTACTGGTGGCTTTAAATAGGTTTCAGGATAGGCTTCTATGGTCAATGGCGGCAACGCAACAGCAAGTCCGGAAATCAACAGCGCAACAGGCACAGTAATCAACCGTTTAAGGCTCCAGTTTGAAACACGTCCAAAATATATCGCCACCGCAGCCAATGCGATGATCGCAAGACCGCACCAAACCTGTATGGCAACATTCTCCGCACCCCATGTGGCCACAATTGAAAAGCGGAACGGAAACGGCCAGTCCTCGATAAGAGCGTGTTTAGCAGGTGTTGCATTATTTGCAATAATAGTTGCAATAAATAACAGCACAACAGCCAGTAGAAATTCGATCCGCACCCATTTGCGCATTCCTGCGGCGCTTCTCTGAGTTTCCTGGCTATCCTTACTATTAGCGAAAAGAGGCAACCAATAAGATCGTACACTCGCGGCTATAAGCAAAATAATGCACAATAATAAAACCTTTGCACTGAGCAGCCAGCCATAAGGTGTCGCCACCAACGCAGCATAATGTCCATCAAAAATCCGATCTCCTACAATGATGCCAGTAAACACGATTATCAGCATAACGGGCAGCGCCATTGAGGAAAACCGGTTAAGTATCTGAACATCCATAAAACTGGATTTTTTACCCTTTACCTGTTTTACATATTCATATTTTAGTAACAATAATGCAGGCAGACCTCCCAGCCAAACGCCGGCTAAAATAATATGCAACGCGTAAGGTAAAACATTAGAAATCGTCATCCCTTCAGAAGCAGAATGACTGACCATCGCATCGGCAATCAACGGGAATGTTGCGATTAAGGCACAGAATAAATAGCGTGTCCGCGATTTGCCGCTCTTTCGAAGATAAACAACCGATAGAATTACTACAAAAGCAGAGATTGTATGGCCCAACCAGATCTGGCCAGTATGCGTACCACTGATAAAATCAAGCCATACCTGCAATTGCAACAGCTTGCCAGTATCGCCTGTAACCTGCCCGATAGTCGCCGCCAGAGTTATGATGAGTCCAGCGACGATACTAATTGCCAGCTTAGGAAATAATCGTTCTAGTTTCTCTACCCACTGTGCTGAATAGACTCGCTTCTCTGTACCTGCAATTACTAAAAATACACAACTTCCTAATATAATCAAATTTGCTGCAAGCTGGAACCAGCGAGCAGCTGCCGCGATTATCTCTAACATTTTTATTGTTGATTGTTTTTTATTCTAAAGCCATAGCTCGATTCAACAACATGCCCATCTATTGATAACACTCTGAATTGTACTTTATAGCTGCCGGGATTCAGGGCAGGCAAGTCCAGCACAACGGACTTTGCGTCGTCTGGCACAGCTTCAGGTTCAGCAACCGCAACATTTTTCTCATCAGCATCCAGAACTTGCACTGAAGCATAAGCAGCTTCAATTTCTTCATTGAACCAGAGTTGTACCTGAGCGGGTGACTCAGACAACGAAGCTCTTCGTGGTGGATCAGATTTAACCAGCGAAGCGTGTGCCCATACCTGATTTACTTGCAGCACCATTACAAATACAACCATGCCAACCATTAATTTTAGGATACTTCTTACCACATTCTCATTAGATTTTTTATTTAGCATTGTGTTTACCATTTATGTGTACTTTTTATGAAAAGCCGTGTTGAAATCAATTTTGATTTTAAATGATGAATCGAGTTCCTTTATCTAAATAGTTCAATCATATTCTGAATTAATACGTATTCACGTACTACAGGAAATGTCCTTAACCCCAGAAAAACAGGTTAAACTTTTATCTTCTTGTAGCCAGCCAGTCTTTGAATCGCTTGGACCTGAAAAGCTTGTAACCAATCAATACTGTCAGCAACAGCCCGACCGCAGGACCGATCGTGGCCCTGAACACCTCCGCATAATTGACCATGTCAATCCGCAGATGATAAACATACTTTAACGGCTGCACTCCTTCCGCCGTCACAACCAGCAAATGTCTGCCCTCTTCCAGCGCCTGCTGCGTGTTGATGACACCATCCTCATATATGTTTGAACGTATGTCGGCAATCACATCGCCATCCTCGCTGCTGCCTCGTATCAGCTTCAGTCCAACCGGCATTTCTCGAAGCATCGGCTCAACCAGATCCACTACCAGCACCGTATCGCCCACCGCAGGTATGTCCGTGCAATAATGCCCCGCTATGTCATTCTGTGGCTGGTATACGCTCAAATGTATCATGTTCTCGCCCACCCGGCGCATGCAACTGTCGTCCTCCAGCGCTTCCGCTCCATGTGCAAATACCGCGCCTGTATATAATAACGCCGCAGCACACATTATCACTGTCGCGCCAATCTTCATGGCTCGCTTTAACACTAATCTCTCCTCCTGTGCTGAATCGCATCTGCCTTTTACCATGCGCTCCTGCAATCCTCTTCTCTTATATCTGTCTCTTTCCCGCACCCGTTACAGTGCGCCCAGTTTTACTTTGTTTTCCCGAACAAAAAAGCCGGTACACCGGCTGTCATATGACAGTGGTGTACCGGCGTTGTTGCTTGCTTCTGGTTTACAGTCTGGTAAAGACCGGGATTACCGCT
>NZ_FOCP01000063.1 GCF_900110145.1 Nitrosomonas marina
GAGCTATGATTATTTCTGGTGTATGACAAGGGAAGAGAAAGCGGTGTAACCTGTTGGTATAGATCTCGGCAGATCAACCAATAAAAAGAGGAAAACACCGCATGACAGATAATAATGTTTTTAAGCTGAATAAACCAGAACAAAATGATCCGTTACATGAAGTACTCCGGGAAGGCGCACGTAAAATGTTGGCTGCAGCGATAGAATCAGAGGTGGCAAATTTTGTTGAGAGGTATGGCAGTATAAAAACCGATGAGGGTCAAAAGGCAGTTGTCAGAAATGGCTATCTGCCAGAACGTACCATTCAAACGGGGCTTGGAGATATTGAAATCAAAGTACCTAAAGTACGAGACCGTTCCGGTACCGGCATCAAATTTAACAGCAGTCTGATACCTCCCTATTTGAAGCGTACTAAAAATATTGAAGAATTTTTACCCTGGTTATATCTGAGGGGTGTTTCAACGGGAGATTTTACCGAGACGCTAAAACACCTGCTGGGGCCGGATGCGCCGGGAATGTCTTCTGCAACGATTGGTCGTTTAAAGCAGAACTGGGAACAGGATTATCAGAACTGGACGCGCCGCGACCTGAGTGGCAAGCGGTATGTTTATGTCTGGGCTGATGGCATCTACAGCACGGTAAGAATGGATGACCGGTTATGTCTTCTGGTGATTATTGGCTCTGATTAAACGGGTCGTAAAGAATTACTAGCGTTATCTGACGGTTATCGTGAGTCTGAAGCAAGTTGGACGGAAGTATTGATGGACTTGAAACAGCGTGGCCTTGAAAAAGCGCCCAGACTGGCTGTCGGTGACGGTGCACTGGGATTCTGGAAAGCTGTTGCCAAATGTTGGCCAGATACCGGTCAGCAGCGTTGCTGGGTACATAAAACTGCCAATGTGCTGGAAAAACTGCCCAAGGCCATGCAACCCAAGGTCAAGGAAGCGCTGCACAATATCTGGCAGGCAGAAACACGGGAAAAAGCGTATGCATCTTTTGATAACTGTATTGAGCGTTTCAGCCCGAAATATCCAAAAGCGATGGAATGTCTGGCAAAGGATAAAGACTCCATGCTGGCCTTCTATGATTACCCTGCTGAAAACTGGCAACACATTAGAACAACCAACCCGGTCGAGTCTGTTTTTGCAACGGTTCGGCTGAGAACAGCCAAAACTAAAAACTGTGGAAGCCGGACGACAACCTTGACGATGGCGTTCAAACTGATGGAAGTAGCACAGAAAAAATGGTTCCGGCTGAGGGGTTATAAATTGTTAGCGGATGTTATTGAAGGTGCAAAATTCGTTGACGGCGTTAAACAAAATGGGGATCAAAAGCAGCAGGCCGCTTGATTCTCCATACACCAGATTTGACTATAGCTC
>NZ_FOCP01000025.1 GCF_900110145.1 Nitrosomonas marina
CAGAATTACACATCATTGCGACATTCTTGAAACTGGCAATGATTCTTACCGTTTCAAGCATCGAAAACAATGCATAAAGACCGATTAACCAACTAAACAAGGTGGAAACTTTTCGACGCCGATAACTGGAAAATTTTCAATGCCGATTGACATGGTTATTCTGCCTGAACGCCAAAGACCAGCATAATAGTCTCAAACATTCATGATAAACACCTGCTCCAAGCAGGCGTTTATTTCCTTGGCTATATATAGCGGTAATACCTACGCTTTGCGCTCGGACTGGGTATTTCTACGTTTTTGTTGAGATTGCGCAATATCAGCCAGGTTTTCCACAGAACCGGCATATAAAATGCCTAACTCATTAACCGATTGACATTTAATATCGTTTATTTTTGTAACTTCTAGTGAATCTGAGAGCGCATTTAGTGGAGCGCCGCCTTGATAATTAAAACAGATGGCGACTTTATCACCCTTGGATACTGTAAGTGGTTTAGCCAAGGGAAAAATTATATATTGTGTATACCAATCCAGAGTGCTACATGTTTCCATGTTAAGAGCCAGTATATTTTTAGTGATAAGTCGTAAGGCATTAAGTTGACCACTCTGGGTAATCATTATTTCCCCATCCCAACTACAATTTGGGTTAAATGGCTCGGCATAGGTCAATAATTGAAATATTTCGGGATCACTGAGATTTTGACTTCTTGCTTGAATTGAATAGGGATCTTGAAACAATATCGTAGGCGCATTAAAACCCTCAAAATTAAAGTCTTGTTGTATTGGCTGAATAGCCTGAATGCTGGCTTCTGGTACAAAGACGGGCAATGGCCCGCCGAACTTTTGCAAATAACGTTTTTTAAAAGCATTGATAACGGGCATTTGTTTTTCGCGCAACAAGCCAGTATGCAGCATTTCACAGATTACAACATCAACGGGTTCAGGCGGCAGGTAATACATAGCATCTGCCTGAATCACATCAATCTTGTCACCATTGGTATTTTTTTTAATTAATTTACGTGCAGCTTCCACCAACTCCGGATTGCGTTCAACGCAATAAACCTTTTGCGCTTTTTGCGCGGCAAAAAAAGACTGCACACCTGTTCCGCCACCCAGTTCTAAAACTTTGGCGCCTGGTTTTACCACCCAATCAATTGCTTGTTTAAAGCCCTTCATCCGGTGGGGATCATTTAGCATGTTGTGATGGTAATGTAGTGGAATGAACTGGCCGAGTTCCAGACTTTCAAACTTATTTTGCATATTGGTTCCTGAATATAGGCTGCTACACAAAGAAATACATAACAACAATTTATACTTCTGCATGCAGTATGCCAGTACACTGACCACTTTATATTGCAAAAAAACAGGCTGATTGTCTTTTTATTAGCAGTTAGAGTCGTCTCTGGCGGCCAGGAGAGTTATTGATTTACTGATAATTTCATTTCAGAGCTAATTTGCGAGTTTGAAGTGATTTGAATCAAAATCGTCACATGCTAATTTTGCAAGAGATTTCAACAAAAAAACTCCAGACAGCATCGGTCAATTTTAACGGTTCTGCGCGTTGGATAATATTTTCGACAAAGCCATCAAGCGCAATTTCGGAAACATCGGCAGCATGATCAGCAACAGGATGAAAGCCGGGAATGCAAATGTCATCAGCAGAGTTGTCACTTTTATAACGTAATATCTGATCGGTTGTGCAGCGGTTTCCATGCCGACAGTGAATGGGATTTTCAGAATATCATCTTCGAATACCGCTTCTTCGCCGACAATCAGATAGAGTGCGTAGTGGCCTTTTTTGTCGATAAATGCCTGTGCTTCGATTGTTCCCTGCGAATAGATTCTGGGGTTTACTTTCGACAGAACATGACCATCACTGTAGTCCGGTGTGTTGCTGTCACCGGTCGGCTCCTGTTCAACCAGCCGCAAACTGATTGGCATTTCTCTCAGATCTTCATCAATCAAATCTGCTGTAAAAAAGACGGAACCAGTACGAGGGATGCTTCCGCAATACGATGTATACAGGGATTCATCAACTTTAGCCGGATCACTCGAGTTGTTCTCGGGCGCGACATAAGCACTGAAGTAGACGGCATAAAGGTCATTGGCGATAACGCAACCGACATTGGTGCTGTAATGGTGTTGCACGGGACTGATGCGGTTGCAGGCCGCAAGAAACAGAATGACGAACAGTACGAGAGGCAGATACGGTTTTGCAGTTAATAATGTTTTCATGGCGTGCTTCCCCTTTTTATTCGGCTTGAAATTCGGCTTTATCAGGCGTGGCGACAGTGAATGTGAATCTGCCGGTCACGATATGCGTATCCGCCGACATGACGCGGTAGCGAACGGTATATGTATCGGGTGGCAATTTTGGCGTTGTGGCGAAGATATGGGAGCGATCCAGCGCAGCCTGTTTGACATCGTTATTGTCTACGCGTTTTCCTGCGCTGTTGATGACTGCCAGTGATTTGAATTCACTGGCGACATTTTCATTGAACCAGATGCTGACTTGATCGGGAGAGGTATTCACTATGCTATCCACTTTGGGCTTGGATTCCACCAGTATTGCGTGCGCAAATGCCGCAGAAGAAAGGGTTATTAAAACAATCTGCATCAGCAGCATCAGCGTATTTAGAATAGCTCGGAAATGTTTCATTTTAATTCTCCAGAGTGCCCCATTGGTTGTACGCATGATAGCCCGGAAATGCTGACAATCAACAGGGGTTGATGATTAATATCAGTAGCTTGTATTGGTGCTTGTGTTTGTGTGGTGACTACATGGACGCCTCCCTTCTGGTGTGATGCGCTGCTTTAATTTCTATCATTTTCCATGCCAGATAACTGGTTTGTCCGGCTGGTTTTTCGGTCCATATAGCCAGGACGCCGTTCAGGGTCGAAACAAGCCTTGGTTGTGTCGTTGCGTTTTCCGCTTGCGCTAACTGAGCAGGTTTGGACCAGGTTGCGCCGTTATCTGTTGTACGGGCATACACGACGCTCATTCCCGCAGCTTCCAGTTCATTCCATACCGCAACGATATGACCGCCATAGTGTGCGATATCACCGTTCATTCCAGTTTTGCTCAGCCGTGCCGGCATAGACCAGGTGAATCCGTGATCAGAGGAAAATAAATGATACAGGCCGGCCTTTCCTGGCGTGCCGGTCCAGACAAGGCTGTGCAGCCATTGCATATCGCCGTTGATAACATAGTCCGCGTTGCCGCCAACTTGCGGGCAGCCTTTTAGCTGCCAGCCGAAATTTCCTATTGTTCCCAGTTGTTGCCAGGTTATGCCGGCGTCGGTGGAATGTACCAATGCCATATCTCTGGGCGCCATGTCACGATAGAGTACCTTTAGATGATTTAGTGGAGAATCCAACAGCGTATTCCAGCAGCATGAACAGGTTGTGTCCTCTATCGTATTCAGCTGACTCCAGCTTCTGCCGCCATCTTTTGAACGGGCGTAGCGCAGACTCTGGTATCCGTTTTCTTCCGGGTCCTCAAGCCAGATGGCATGAAAAATTCCTTTATTGTCAGCTATGATATCAATGTGTGCCTGGCTGCCTGCATCATCCTTTGCCGGATTGGAGCCGGATTGCCAGGTTTCACCGTTGTTCGTGGAGTACAGGCTAATAACGGGACCCATTCCCGGTAATTCGCTTTTTTTCTGCATCAGCGCAACCAATTGATTTTCCTTGGCTGCCAGCTGAATATCATTACCACGCTTGGCATTAATAGCTGGTAATTGTCCTTCCGCTTTGACCGTGATGGGATCCGTCCAACTGTAACCGCCGTCCTTTGACTGCTTATGCCGAATGGTAAGAGAAGTGTCGTCTGGCGACAGCCGTCCGCCGGCGATGATATGTATGTTTTGCCCGTCTTTGTATATGTCGAATGTGGTGACATCGTACAGGCCCAGTGTTGATTTCGTATAGTGCGCTTTGGATTCGTCGCTGGTTTCTGCTGAATGCACGGCGGGTATGACGCCAAGGTTGAACAGAAGTATCTGGATTGACAAGATCGCCATTCGCAGTTGCCTGTTGTTTATTTTACGGTGAGTCATGATTTGAAAAACTGGCGTCGTCATCAATTGACGAGAATTTTAAAAATGGATTGATAATCCTCGGACGATAAGGCGCCGCTGATACCTTCGCGCTCATGATCATTGTTCAGAAAATAAGTGCGTGGCAATTCTCCAAACCACAGCGGGTCAATTTCATGACGCAGGCGCTGGGCATTTTCATCGGCGAAAATCCAGTTTTCCAGGTCTGTCAATCCGTTTTCAGACAGGATAGCCTGTACCTGTTCCTCGTCCGCCGCATCATCGACAGAGAGTAAAATAATGCTGACGTCTGGTTGATTGCTCCGCAGTTCGCTGAGCAGCGGCATCTTTTCCAGGCACGTTGAACAGGTCGTTGACCAGATGGAAAGCATAACAGGCTTGTCGGTATGGTTCTGAAGCATTTGCTGGTAACTGCCGGAGGTAAAATGCCGCAGCGCGGCCTCCTCAGCTTGCCCTGGAATCACAAATCCTGTTTTCAGAAGAAAAATGATTAATACTTTTCTCAATAGCATGCTGTTTCTCCTTATCTTTCACATTGAACCTGAAATCCTCAATCAAATGAAATTTTCAGTCGCTCAATAATTGAGAATAAAGCCAACCCGGAAGCTCACCGGCTCGACAGGGTGAAAATGGAAGTCATCCACACCCGACTGCGACTCTCCCGGCAGGCGCGAGGTATAGTAATACGTGATCGCATCATCCTTGCGATTCAGTATGTTGAATACTTCACCTTGGATGCGTAGCGACCTGTTGATTTCATAACCCAGCATCGCCGACAGCAAAATGGTGTCATTCGACCGGCTGGAATTGTCCTCATTCAGTGCGCGCGGGCCGAGATACCGCAACCGCGGGCCGCCATAGAAACCGCCGAAAACATCATGAAATGTCGCGCCTGTGGCGATCACCGTTTCCACGGCATTGGGCACATAATCGCCTTCGCCGGCAATCGTGTTACGGAAACGTGAATGAGAAAAACTGAAATCAGCATCAAGCGTCAGCCAGTGCACCGGCTGGTAATAGTTGGTGAATTCGAGTCCGTATCGGCGGCTGGGACGGCTTGCTTCGGTCGCGCCTGCGTCTCCGACAAAAACCAGTTCGGACTCAAGATCCATCCACCAGACGGTCAGCGTGCTTTGTAGTCCGCGAACCCAGGTTGAGCGGATGCCCGTTTCAGCGCTGTATGTGCGCGCCAGCGGATCTGCGCGATTGACGATGTCCCCGCTTGCCGGGTCGATGCGGGTGTTGATTCCGCGGGCGTCGTTGCTATGGAAACCCAGCCCGCCATTTAAATAAAGCTCGGTATCCGCCCAGGGACCGAAGACAACACTCAATTTCGGACTGACCAGACCATCATAACGCGTACCGTTGTTTTGCTGGATGTTGCTGTGGCTGTTGTCGAAGCGGAAACCGTCAAAACGCACTCCCATACTTGTACGCAGCCATTTGCGCCAGTGTACTTTGTTTTCAAGATAAGGACTGATGCTGGTCACCCAGACTTTATCCTGGCGGGTAATGCCATACGTTTTCTGCGCATGGGTTTTTGTAAGGGCGTTTTGAATGTTATCGTTGCGCAGTTGAACACCCAGTGTTGTCTCAGCATCGAATGTGCCAATTTTGTGAAACAGGGTGTGGCTGGCCACCAAGCCGGTCGTCCAGCGATCGTCCGGTTGTCCGAATTGATCGCCACAGGTTCTAAACAGTGCTGGAGAAACCCGGTTTCCGGGCGGCAGTCCGCGTAATCCGGCGCATCCCGCCGGATTGGTCATCTCGTTATTATCCAGAAAAAAGGAAAAATTTGAAAAAAGATCCAGCTTGGAATATACCCCGTACGCCATGACGGACGTTATGCTGTTTTCTCCGTGTACACGCCAGTCGGCGGTCAGACTGTAGCGATGGCTGTTTCCACCGTCGGTCGGATCCAGCGCGCCGAACCGGCCGACCAGGCCTTGCTTTAGCGCACGCCTTGGAATTTGGTCGGTCGCCCGCCAGTCAGCATGTGTCGCCATGGCGGTGATGCGCCAGCTGTGATGGCCATATTCACGGCTGTAGCGAAGCAGGCCGTTGAATTTCAGATAATTATTACCAATATCCCAGGGACCGTCATTGTGCACAACTTCTCCGGCATATAAAACGTCGCCTTTCAAAAGCTGATGCGACCCGGCTACCAGCCCGCGATAGTAATCAAAGCTGCCGCCGGTAAATCGGAACAGGTTCTCGGGTAAGCGGTTGAAGTAGCGGATATTGGTTGACCCGGCGCTGGAAAAATCGCCTGTGTCGGCAAAGTAATTGCCCTTTCTGAAGTCAATCGATTCGACAAGTTCTGGAATCAGAAAATTAACGTCCGTCCATCCCTGGCCGTGTGCATGTGAAAGCTGATTGACAGGCACACCTTCAATCTGGGTCAGAAAATCGGTACCATGATCCAGGTTGAAGCCGCGCAAAAAGAACTGGTTCGCCTTACCTTCCCCGCTATGCTGGGTGGCGATCAAGCCAGGTACTGTTTCGAGTATCTCACCGGGCCGGATAATCGGCCGGTAGCGGATTTGATCCTGTCCTACCTTGCCTTGTGAAGCGCTGTCAGCTATGCCGATCAACTTGTCCGCGCGTCCGGTGACGAGCATTTCATCCAGAACCACATGCGCCAACCGGTCGTTGCGTGAATCGGATTTAAAGGTGTTGGCATCAATAGACGCAGAATCGTTATGAGCATGAAGACTTGAGCCGACAAAGCACGTAATCGCCAGAACGGTAAGCTTGAAAATCAGAATGCCAGCGCCATGCAGGAATAACGTGGCCAGCATAAAACCGGTGGTGTAGGAAGCAAGGCTGCTGGCTGCGGATATTTCCTGTCCATGCACGTAACCATGAAAAAAAGCAAACAGCGAAATAATGATGATATTGAGGGGCGTACTGAACCATATTCCACGTACTATCAGTGCACTGATAGTAATGCAGGACAGGAAGATCACTGCTTCCGCACCAGGAATGATCAAGCTTGCCGCGCCGATCAGGCCACCAAGGCTCATCACGCTGACAAAAACAACCGGCAGCACCCACAACGCCTGTCCGCGTATCTGGGCCGACCAGATGCCTACGGCAACCATCACGAGTACATGATCCCAGCCGGTCAATGGATGCTGGAAGCCTTCATTCCAGTCGCTATCGAAATGGAAATTGAATGCAACGTGTGGAATGGCAAGAGACAGCAGTATCGCAAAAAGAACCAGCGAATTGGGTGTGATCAGTAAAGAGAGTGCGTAGCGTGTGGTTGAAGAATGAGGAGAAGGTATTTCTGGCATGGTGAATTAATTATTTTAATTGATCAGGGTTACTCAACTAGAAAGCTGTTCAGCAAAAAGTTTCACTCTATTCTGGTTATGATCAAACCATTATCCATACATTACAAAAAATAAGAATGTGACAAATTGCCGCATTTTGTTTAAAACATGGGATCAATGTTTTTTCTTTTTGCGCTATTGGTCTGGGAACCGATGGGACTGGCAGGTTGTTAGTGGAATGCAATAAACTGAACCATGTTCAGTATTCTCTTGCTTTTGTGGTCGCCTCGTGTAAGGCGAACAGCGATTTTTGATATTTGTTTTGGAAAGGGAGAACGGGTTGCAATCTTTCCAGATGAACTGGTAAGTGGTCTCCAGAAAGAAATTTTACGATTTTGACTCTGGAAGCCACGATGAACGCAAAAGGATATAATGGTATCCCCAGCGAACTACGGTATTAGATAACATTTTTAACGAAAGCGCTTCCCTCAGGATTAGTTGGCACCTTTATTGAGCTGTTAATTGGCGCAATGCTGACAGGTGGACAGTTTTCGACGCTGAAAACAGGGCAGTTTTCGATGCTGACTGACCCCTACTCTCTTTATCAGACCAAAATCGAAAATCGAAATGTGAAACAGCGCCAGAAACATCCTTCAATTCAGTGGTTGCAAAGTAATTAATGTTGATATTGTCTAGAAATCTTCGAAAGAAATTAATTTGTTATTCAATTCAATTTGGCTAAGAACAATAATGGAAAATTCTACATCTGAAGTTAATGACATATTAAATAATCAGGACGGTGTTTATCAATTCCTGATGAAAATTATTGCGGGTAGAAATTCTGAAATAGGATCTCATTTATACCGTATCCAAAAACAGGCTATCCTATTTTCCCAATTTGCTGATTTGTCTATAAAGGAAACAGGGATTTTAATAATCGGTGCAGGTATTCACGATGTTGGCAAGCTTTCAATAAGCGACCATATTCTAAATAAACCTAAAAAATTAACTGCCTCAGAATATACGCTGGTTCAGAAGCATGTTGAATTTGGTTTTAAGTTTCTGGAACCTTTAAGGCTTGATGCAAGAATAAATGAGATAGTTTTATATCACCATGAAAATTATGACGGCAGCGGTTATCCAGATGGCTTGATTGGGGACAAAATACCATTTCTGGCACGTATGACAAGAATTCTTGATTCATTTGATGCATTAACAGGTGACAGACCCTATCACCAGGGATTCAGTCATAGTGAGGCCTTTGGCATTCTTCAGAAGGAATCACACTTATATGATCCTAAATTACTGAAATGTTTTGGAAGAATGCTGGACTCAGAAAAAGTGCCCACGGAGCATTTTTCAATTCCCTATGCACATATTTAAAATCAGGGCATTTCTATGTTGTTTAGGATATTGTTTTTTTGTAACGGATATATCCCAATAACAAAGTTCAGTCATCGGAATAAAATATTTTGCTTTGACCGTTCGTACCGCAAACCAAACATTTACAATATAGAAAACCCTGATTTGAGCACTGGCTGAAGCTATGCTGATCACATCCGACGCTTCCACAGTTTATACAATGATAGAGTGTATGCTGGCAGATATGTTTTTTGCCTTCCTTGATAATAGCTCCTAGACAACGTGTCATGCTTAAACCTCCCGCGAAAAGGTTCAATAAACAGCAAATTTCAACACCTTATTATACTGGATAATCAAAAACCATATATTATAAAAAATGTAAATAATTTTCTAATAATAAGAATTACTTATATTTCATTATACGTGAGCAGTTTTTGCCATGCGGGTGGTATTTTGTGTCCAGACTATTTTGCATATGGACGGATAACAGAGGTGAAAGCCGGTATGTAGATTGCCGAGTTACTGGGTAGTGATCAGAAAATCGATTCCAAGTGGCATACCGGTAAGATGTGCGATAGTGTCGTGTAATATTTGGAAGCGGCCACAGGCCGGATGCTAGAGATTTTGGTGACCGTAATGAATGTTATTGCGCTTCATCTTCTAACGTGAACTCATCTAGAACAGGCAGATCAGCCAATTTACTTGCTGGTAAAATATTTTTCGGGGTTTGGACCAAATTCCTGCTATTCGGCAAACCAGGAGAATCGATCATTTCCTGATTTTTATTTTTGGAGCCAGCGTCGGCCCCGTCTCCAAAATTGACTTTCCATTCAAGGTTTGACCGCGAATCTGCGTTGTTGAATGCTTCCTCCAGCTCTATTTTGTCCTGTTTATACAACTCATACAGCGTCTGGTCGAATGACTGCATTCCAAGCTGAGCGCCATTCTCAATGCTTTCTTTGATTTTATGAAAATCCCCCTGCCTGATGATTTCGGCAATGTAGGGCGTATTCAGCATAAGTTCGACTGCAGCGATACGTCCGCCTTCTTTTCTGTTAACCAAGCGTAGCGATACAATTGCACGCAGATTGAGTGACAGATCCATCAATATCTGGTTTTGTTGTTTGGCCGGAAACAGGTTAATAATTCTGTCCAGCGCCTGGTTCGCGTTAACAGCATGCAGTGTGCTGACACACAAATGCCCCGTATCCGCATAGGTAATGCTTGCTTCCATGGTATCCGCGTCACGTATTTCGCCGATCATAATCAGATCAGGCGACTCGCGCATGGCTTCACGAAGTGCGTTTTTGTAAGAGTGCGTATCGAGACCGATTTCGCGCTGCCCTACAATGGATTTTTTGTGATTAAACACATACTCGATAGGATCTTCAATGGTCAGGATATGACCAGCATGGACGGCATTCCTATGGTCGATCATTGCAGCCAAGGCGGTTGATTTTCCTGATCCGGTTGACCCGACAACCAGGACCAATCCCGATTTGTTGAGAATAATTTTTTTCAATACAGAAGGCAGGCCCAGTGCTGCTATGTCGGGTATTTCGGATTTGATGTAACGGATGACCATGGACACCTCACCACGCTGCATATAAATATTGATTCGGTAGCGACCGACGTCGGGCATTCCCAAACCAATATCCAGTTCGAGTTCTCTTTCAAATTCCTCAATTTTATTTTGATTGAGAATGCTGTAGGCGAGTTTTTTCACCATGCCCGGAAGCAGTATCTGTTGACTGACGGGAGTCAGCATGCCTTGAATTTTCATACTGGGCAGAGCGCCCGTTGTGAAATAAAGATCTGATGCTCCTTTTGCAGACATCAATTTTAAATACCGATCTAGCACTTTTCTCATACTTAATTGAATTTGATTGACATTGTTAATATTTAATTCGGCGTTTAACAGCCTCGTTTGTTTATTGCCGTGCTGATATATGTAATCCTGAAAAATGCCACTGGACAGTATTTACAGAAGGTTTCTGAAGGTATATGTACTATACGGTACCAATTACGTTTCTCTTGAATTTTTTGGCCGCTCAGTCCAAATTAATGCTGCCAATAAGATAAAAGATAAACAAATGCGCTGGAAATGTGTGCGGGCCTTTATGGACTGGTTATTACCAGGAATTTGCTAAATGCCTGTCCCGCTTGCCCGAGGTTAAGCGTTTGACGTGTGCCTGTTTACTGAAATTGCTGGTTTGGGGGCATGCAAGTGTATTATTCAGTCAGCTAGCCTGATTCTGTGCCAGTGCTATACCCTTGGATATGACGGGTTTAAAGTTCCGGCCCGAAAATGTTTATGATTAACGGAAGGGGTTAATGTTAAATGCAAAAACGTAATCAGGCCGGAAGCCCGGTATGGCGTTCTAAGCGACCAGTAGAAGTCGGATGCGGCTACCAGAACACCAAAAACGGTAGAAAAAAGTTCCAAAATCTGCGTTCGCGCTACCAATTGCTTCGAAAACCAGCTAATCAGCTGCGACAAGACTTTAACATAGTAGCACAGGGAGACGCTTTAGTGCTATGAACATTATATATTTTTGCAGAATATGACGTTGTTAATGTGGTTTTTTTAACATTTTTACGAAAAATTCAATCCCTTGAACGATCAATTCTGAAATTTGCTACGAAAGGCAGATGGTCTGACACATCTTCTCTGAAGGCTTCCCGGCCAATATCCATTGCCCAGTGCATAGGAAATATACGGAGGCTGCCACGGATATATTCAGTGCTGTAATTTCGGCTGATGGCAAATCCATCGAGCAAATTCGCCCTTCCTTTGGGAAGGATGTGTGAATCTCTGTCCTGCAAATCCCACGAGGATATGAAATCCATAAGGTCATCTCCTCCCAGATGGTGGAAATTAGAAACGTCCTGGCCGGGTATCATATTGAAGTCACCAAGCAGCAGAATATCTTCCCTGCTGGCGGCACGTTGCTGTGTGATATAGGTGCCAATGATTTTGCACTGGTCATCTCTGAACTGCTGTTCCGCTCTGCCACGACCTGACTTCAGATGTACTGCAATTAGCTGAAAATCAAATTTTCCGATTCTGATATCTGCCATGAACGCTTTGCGCTTGTCTGGATTGCCCAGATCGGACCCTTCGAGCAAGCGAAGATTGTCAACAGTTACCCCATTTTTATAAAGAAGCCCGATTTTTAATTTGCTGGTCTGCGGAATAATCGCCGTATGGTAATCAATACCCTTTTTGCGCAATCGTTCCTGCAAGCCCTGTAAAGCGTTTTCGGGATTGATTTCCACTAATACAACCAATTCGGCATCCAGCAACCCGAGTCCCTCAGCCTGCCTGTCAAGCCTGTCTTCGTTCAGGCCGTGATAGCCTGCAAGATTCCAGCAGGCAACTTTAGCCGTTGATTGAGTGAAAGCCGGCATCCGTTTTTAATCTCTTTTGTATTGATCGTATATTAATCGAATAAAAATAAGTGACTACAGCAAAAATTTTTGTCATCAATTGAGACTATAACTTGAAATGGAAAGACAATCGAGACACGAAGCTGCCAGTCATGCTGTAACTGCTGTTTCCTGAAGCGGCCAGCAGGAAGGACGGCTGCGCATATGACAATGTGCGCCAGCCATCCTGTTTTGTTACCGTCAAACACTAATTTACTGCAATGCAGGTGATTGAGCACCTGCGGCCGGTTCGATTATTTTCCGGATGCCTGCACGCCTGATATGCCTGTAGCCTTGGATGCCCGCAGCACCGGATAAAACTGGGTGAAAACAAGATCATCTTTGGCGTTTTTTTTATGGCACGCAGCGCATTCCTCAGTAGGCAGGTTTTTGGCCGCGGTTATCATTTCCATGTCCGGAATGTAGAAAATATAAAAAGCCCAGTTACCGGGTTCGTCAGGGAACCGTTTGGAATCTTTAACGGATGCTTCCAGACCGATGTAGTCTCCCATGAAATAACCATTGCCGCTGCCAGGACCTTTGCGTGCGCCAACACTAATCAGTTCTTTGACAGTCATGGCACCGTCTCGAAATTCGCCAGTTTTTTTCCAGTGCGCGTAACTGTCGGGGTCAAGATACACAGTCCTGATCTCCGCGAAAGGTGCGTTACCCTCATTCAATTCATTGGGGGTCACCTGAGTACCTACCATGATCCATTCGCGGTAGTTCTGCGGCAGTAAAAGTTCTCCTGCTTCGTTATATTTCGCAGGGCCTGCGGCGAATACGTTTGTTAAAGCAAATCCCATTAATATGGGTGTTGCAAAAGTCAGAACAGCGTATTTGAGTAATTTATTCAACTTCATACATATTCCTTTTTATATACATTGTGATAGTAGGTTTGATTCAACTATTTTTTGATGATAGTTATGGTGTCTGACGGAATACAAGCCGCGGGCGAGTGTACCGATGATGCTGTTTTATTGTCAATGATTGCTGCTAATGACGTTCGGATTGCACCACTGGATACATAATGTGCACTTTGACGTGACAATTTTGCAGGTATAGCACCCTGTTGTTCATCTTCAACTTTTCTTGTTTGAAATATCATCTGGTCCTTGTAACCGGTTGTCCGCGCTACAATGAGCGTTATGACATCACGCGCTGTAACAATTCGGTAAAGGAAAATTCGGAAAATTCGGAAAATTCGGAAAATTCGGAAAATTCAAGACCGCGTTACGAAAAATAAACACTGTTTATTTACGATGGCTTTCATTTCGCCCTGCAGCACTACTTCGAATCTTTGAATATCGGGACGGACATGGAATACCGGTTCTATTTTTGTTTTTATCGAACCAGTCACACTAAAAAATAATAAACAATGAATCTTTAAGGGGATAACAGCATGCAGAAAAAATATTACTCGGGAGTGTACACTGCTGATTGCAGGCAGTGTGCATGCTGTAAATAAATGACTGATCAATCATGGTGCATATCATGGTCATGCCCATGTTCATGATTGTGCCCCGGGATGGCATGACGTGCATGATCACTTAGTTGTGCATCAAACCATTGATGTATTGCCTCAATCAGTCGCGGTAAAGGTGAAAAATAATTGATTTGCGCACCATCGGGCAGTTCAGTATATTCAATTCTGATCTGACCCGGCTTGGCTGTTTTCAGTGCGGCGAGTCCTGGCATGCCTGCACCATGAATATACTCGGGATAAGAAAAATCACCCTGCCCGAACGCTACAGAGATTTCCAGTAAATGTTCGCGTATCTGTCTGATTTGTCCGGTATCGGATTCATCATTGGCGATCACCTGCTGAACACCGCCATGTTGTGTTTTTGAAAACACATGCACTGTTTTTTCAAGATCAAAAGGCATGATGTGCACACCACGTTCAGCTACATCATTGAGGCGCTTTTCAGTATCAGGGTCAACAGCGTAGGTATACAGTGACGCTGCTGACAATAACAGCAGTAACAGAAAATTGATCGACGGACAGCATTGTTTCATGTTATTAAGTCGATACACAGCCACTTATACCGATATATATCCACAAAAGTAATGCGACACGGCAAATTGCACCTGTTATTGGGGCGCGTGTCTTATTATTTAATTATGACTAAATACAGGTTTGTTCCAGTGTTGCCGGCGACGTGCTGAAACACCAACAATTACCAGACCAATCAACAGCATGGCATATAGTTCCGGCTCGGGAATTTGCGGTATGATGTTAAAGATATTCCCGTTAATTTCCCCGTTGGGCGAACCCTTTGTCAGTACTTCAAAATAAAGCTGATTGTTTTCGAGTGAAGTCAACAGATCACTTAAAGGCGCCGAATCCCAGAACTCCTTTGTCCCTCCAGTACCTGTATAGTGACGATCACTGTCATCCCAGGATCCCATCAGAAAAGCAATATCTTGTATAGCGTTGGAATTGCCGCCAAACCTGAATGGCCAGAATTGCATATCGGCATCATCCTGACGGACAACACCATTTGCCACGCCAAAAATATTCAGTGCATGAGGCGGATTTGTGTTTGGATTACCTGATACGATGCGAATCGCGGTTACATCGTTATTGTCCTGGGGATCAAGCGGATTAGCGCTGAGATCCAGGCCAATCAGGGCGAGCCTGAAATCCAGTTCATCCCTGTTATTGGACAGTTCCAGAAAAGCGCCACCGTAATTGTTCGAACCATCGCTCAATCCGGCAACAAAATTACTGGCGTGCGCGGTACAGCTAAAAATTAAGGCGCTAATAAAACATGCTGCAACGATATAGTGTCTGGTCCAAATCATGATTACAGTTCCCTTCCCTGTTTTTGACATTAAAATCTAGTGATAGAATGTTCTTCGACGCTTTGCTGCAAACCCTATTAACACAACGCCTGTCAAAATTATTGCGTATGTCTCGGGTCTCTGTACTGGCGCATTCCGTTTATCAAATGCTTCATTTCCAAACAAAAATACGTCATCAACGCGATCAGGTATTATGTGCGTATTATAGGTTTTGCGTGTCGGTTCTGAAAAATGGATAGTCTGAATCCCATATCCGAACTCAGGAATAAAATTGTGCAAAGCTGTTCTGTCGATGACATTCGTATATGGATAAAACAGTTCTGAAGTAGTAACATAGCTGTAAGTTCCATTGATGATGTTCAATGTCGTTGAAGTCACCCCGTTTTCAGATAAACTAACTGCATCGTTGCCGGTATTTACATTCGACACCATCTGCGCTTGATTTGCATCAGAAGAACGCTGACTGAAAGCATAGTGCGTAGACGCATAATTCAAATAATTGATTGCTGTGCCAGAAATAAGTGCGTTAGATCGTAACAGGTTAAAGTCGATAGCTCGCACGTATTTTTGCTGTGCCCATATATTAAAACTTACCGCCAATAACAACAGCACCAGCACGGTCTTAAAATTCAGCTTCATGTCGTTCCGCACCCGAATCTAAATCACGTTTTTAGAAGTAGTTCTGCACTAAGTTATTATTCTGCAGTATTTTTTTATGTGTTTTTGTTGCAAAGAATATTTTTCTTTCCGATATTCTATTATTTTTTCCTTAACTTACGCAAAACTGAAAAACATCTCTGGCTGTACTAAATTTTTACGAATACTATCACAGTAACAAAGGCGTGATAAATTTATGTTAAATTTTCAAACAATAACAGTCTGAGCAAGCATTACCCTTGCTATCGTCAGACAGCCATTCAATGTGACAATTTGTCGCACATAAACCGCTGTCTGTTCATATAAAATTTATATTGCTTTGAAATTGAAAGCGTTTGTTATTTTACCGCGGGAATTAAATTCTTTTAGAAACTGCAGCCTCAACAATATGAAAATTAAATCATGATCGCTCAGCTTGATGCGTCTTACATTAAAATACGCCCCTGGAAACTATGGAACCGCATGATCAGTTATGCATTGTTTGAGGGAAGACCTGTTACTACGCGCGGCCGATGGATCAATCCGCTGGTGTTCGCTCATTTTGCTGTTGGGAAACGGCTGCCCATACAAAAAAGAATTGAAAAACCCGTTTTTATCCTTGGGACCGGTCGTAGCGGCACTACAATACTGGGTGTTGTGTTATCGATGCATCGTGATGTGGGTTTTCTCAATGAGCCCAAAGCGTTGTGGCACGCAATTCATCCCGGAGAAGATCTGGTAGGCAGCTACAACCGTAATCATGCACAATACAGACTCAATGCGTCAGACGCCTCCGATAGTGTCATCCAGAACGCGCACAGGATTTACGGCATGTATTTATCCGTCTCCTTTTCAGGCCGGATTGTCGACAAGTATCCCGAACTGATTTTTCGCGTCCCTTTCGTTAAAGCGATTTTTCCGGACGCCAAATTTATTTTTCTGGCACGCAATGGCTGGGATACATGTCAGTCCATTGCCGACTGGTCAAAACACAAGGGAAAGGATACTGGCAAAGAAACACATGACTGGTGGGGTGTGAATCAGCGTAAATGGCGCCTATTGACTAACGAAATTGTGAAAGAACACAGCGACCTTTCACCTTATGTCAGTGAAATGGCAACCTGGGCGCATCAGGTCAATATGGCCGCTGTTGAATGGATCGTCACCATGCGGGAAGGTTTGTCGCTGTTACAGCGGTTTCCAGATGACACCCACCTTGTCAGGTATGAAACACTTTGTTCTGAACCACGGAAAACAATGACACAGATTTTAGAATTTCTGGAACTAGACCAGAATGACAAGCAGTTTTTTCAGTATGTAAACACCACCTTACATCCTGCAGCAGCCAAAGATACCTATACGTTAAATCAGGTGATCAGAAAGCCTTTTCACGAAACCATGTGCGCGTTGGGCTACGTATGAAACCTAACAGCTATCCATGGTTGTTATCCTGCCGAACAATACAACCAGGCATTCTCTTTCGGTAATTCACCTGGCAATTCCAGATATTCTTGTATACAGTCCCGCATCTATCGGTACGGCAGCTGAGTTCAGGTTTACGCCGGATCATGGTTTAAGCCCGTCAAAGATAAATTTTTCCATATATAGCATTGTTTGCAACTGCCGAACCGGTTGAAATTAACTGTGATACATATTTTGATGTTGTCGACTAACGGATTATTAACACGCGTGCTTGTTGCTGTTGTGTTGCTATTCTTCAATCCGGCAGTTTACGCAGAGATTGTCGGAAAATTGGTTCGCCCCTTCATAAGTTACGGCATGACGGCTGATGACAATATACTTCGCATCCGCGACCAAATGGATGCTGAAGCTCTGTTCGGTACCAGCAATCTGTTCGATATTTCGCATCGATTTCTGGGCGGTGCCGTTATCGACAAACAGATCAGCAGACAGAAATTTCACATAACCGGACACTGGAGCCACACCCGGTTTGAAAAATTCAGTCGGATAAACAACAATGCGTACGATTTACAGGGAAACTGGAACTGGTTTCTCGGGAACCGGTTTGAAGGAAACCTGGGCGCTAAATTTAACAGGAGCCAGGCACCTTTCCTGTTTCAGCCCGCTATAAAAAATATTCACAGTCAGCATACTGAATATTTTAATTTTGCCTGGCATTATCATCCCAGCTGGCGATTACGCGGCGACTATTCGCATTTTAATTTTGAATCAAGCAATTTTGTCCTGCGATTTCAGAATCGTAGAGAAAACCGGTTTGAGGGCGGACTGGATTTTCTGGCGTCAAGCGGCAGTTCAATTGGCTTGCAGTACCGGCATATTCGTGGAGAATTTACATCCCCCGTTCAGACGCTTGACGGGATATTCACCGAGAATGACTATAATCAGAATGAAGTCAAAGGCAAAATTGATTGGAAACTGACCGGAAAATCGCATCTGAAGTTTTTAGGCGGATGGGTAGAGAGAAACAATGCATCATTTTCTGCCAGTGATTTCAGTGGCTTTAACGCGCGTATGACCTATTTCTGGAAACCCACCAGCAAAATCGGAATAACGTTGAGTGGGTGGAGAGAAACTGTTGCGATACAAAGTCTGACTGCCAATTTCAGCCTGAATACCGGGGGAAGCACAACAGCGGTCTGGCAATTTTCTGAAAAAACGAAACTGCAAGGTTATTTTTCCTATCTAACACAAAAGTTTGATCGCTTTTCTGTCTTGACGAACCAAACAGATGATCTTGGCAATAACAATAAAATCCTTACTGGATCTCTGGAATTAACATACGCACCATTTTATGGCACCGAAATCAGCACTGCTGCTGTGCATAACAGTCTGTCTTCAAATTCTCCCCTGGGTGGTTTTACAGCCAATGGAGTGACTGTTTCGTTGCGATATATACTAGGAAGAAAATGAAAACATATGACTTGCCGGTAATTGCTCTTTTCAAGCACATTCTGGATCCGACAATAACCTGGAGTGTGTTATTGCTGTTGATCTGGATATTTGATGAAGCATTTACAAGTCATTATCTTGTATTGATTATTCTGATATTTTTTGTATCCAGCTATGTATATGAACATACCTCGCTTTATAAAAACTGGCGACAGGGAAATCTGTTTGCGTACATTCGAAATACGTTCATCGGCTGGTCAATTATTATTGCAATTTTATTATTTCTTGGTCATGTGACACATTTCTCGGAGCATTTTTCCAGACAGGTAATTGTGACGTGGATGATCGTGACGCCGTTAACGCTTATTGTCAGTCATCTGATTGTCAAATTAATCATCAGCATTCAGCGTAGCCGGGGTAAACAACGGTCTTCTGTCATTATCGGTGTAAATGCAATCAGCCAGAAACTATTGAGCAGTATCACCGCTCAACCTTTGTTGTTTATTGAGAATCGCGGATATTTCGATGATCGGCAGCAACCCAGAATCAGCGGCAACTTTGGGCCATGCCTTGGAAAAACGAAAGATATCATTTCATATCTTGAGAAAAACAGCATCGATATGATTTTTATCAGCCTGCCCATGACCTCTCAGCCGCGTATTCAGCAGATCATAGAGCAGTTTTCAGACACAACCATTTCGATTTATTTTTTACCGGATATGTATGTTTTTGATTTACTCCAGGCGCAGGTCGATTATATTGGCGATATGCCAATCGTTTCTCTTGGTGAATCGCCCTATTCCGGTATTGATGGCGTAATCAAAATCGCAAGCGACTATCTGTTCGCCACTCTTATCCTGGTTATGCTTTCTCCTTTGATGATGTGTATTGCCCTTGCGGTCAAACTGTCATCACCCGGCCCCGTTATCTTCAAACAACGCCGGTATGGCTACAATGGCAAAGAGATCATAGTGTACAAATTTCGCACGATGAACGTAACCGAAAACGGCAGTTCTATCGTGCAGGCAAAACGGAATGATCATCGGGTCACGAAAATTGGTGCTTTTCTAAGACGGACTTCACTGGATGAGCTGCCGCAGTTTGTCAATGTGCTGCAAGGACGTATGAGTGTTGTCGGACCGCGTCCACATGCTGTCGCCCACAATGAAATGTATCGCAAACTGATCAGAGGTTATATGATGCGGCATAAAACCAAACCGGGAATTACCGGCTGGGCTCAAGTGAACGGATGGCGCGGCGAAACCGAAGTTTTGGATAAAATGAAAAAACGCGTCGAACATGACCTGTACTATCTGAATAACTGGTCAATCTGGCTGGATATATGGATCATTATCCGGACTGTCTGGGTTGTATTGAACAGAAAGAACGCATTCTGACCGACAAGAACGATTGGATAAACCCGTGATTATTCTTTGCATAATCACGCAGGTTTGGTATTTAAAACAAATCTGCTGCAGAATCAGCTCTCGATCACCGACTCGTCGATCTGATTCTGCAGGCAGGTTTGAAAACGCACTAGCGTGCTAATCAAGATAGTATTCAAATGGTTGTAACGGTTCGGCTGAACCTTCAGCGCCTACTGCCGGAATCACCAGAATTTCATCAGCTGCGAGTGATTCATTCAGGGAACTGGTCGCTTTGATGATATGGTTATCACCTGTATGACCGTGTGGCACGTACAATTCGGGATGATCAAACGGCGCCCTCTCGTATCGTACACGTTCATCGGTCAGACTTTTCAAAAAATTAAGCAAATCTTTTAAATGCTGCGGATCTCTCAACTCAGGTTGAGTAAATACCTTGGCGAATTCTTTGGCATTAACTTCGAAATTGCCACCGCGTGTATAGAATTCTATGGTCTGCTCCAGCGTTGCCATGCCTCCATTGTGCATGTACGGTCCCGTCAATTCGATATTCCTGAGTGTAGGTACTTTAAATGATCCTGCTGCGGCACTCAGAAATCGCTTTCTGTCTGGCTTTTCCAGTTCCGCCTGAGCTGTTTCTTCGGTAGGAATAAAAGCGCCATGTGGGTGAAAGCAATCCGCTGTGTCCTGTTTCTGCAGCTGTATACCGTCTGCACGCGTAAATTTAAATTGATGCGGCGCATCAATATCCATCGCAATCGGGAAATCCATATCGCACGGTCGCACGTCTTCAACATAAGGATCGACAATTGCTTCATCGTTACCTGCAATAAGCTGCATGTACTGGTCGGAAAACGATAATGGATTACCGAATGGGTCGGTTCCGCCCAGCCCGGGATCGTTTTCATCAGGCGTGACGCCGGTGCCATTAAAACCGACATCTTGAAACATGTGGCCACCGTTAACGGCCAGCAGCGTAACAACATCAGTGGAACTGATTCGAAACGATTCGTTACCGAATGCATGCGGATTGATTTTTTGCAGGATACCATTGGTCACCACAGCAGAAGATGTGAAGTTCGGGCCGATGTGGCAGAGTGCGCAGTGCGCTTCGCGAAAAATTTCCATACCGCGCCGGGCCGATTCGCTCAAATCAATCGGGGCGCCATGCTCGTCGACAGCACTTCGGTCGAAGGGTGAGTCGTCCGAAATAAGCGTGGATTGATACATTTGCAGTGCCAGCCCAAAAAACATCGCGAAATTGGCTTCAGCCTGTGAGTAGGCCAGGCCATTTCCTGAAGGTGCACCAAACGGACCACGTCTGGGGTATGACCAGTATTTTGGATTGAACGCATCCATCACCAGTTTAAGATATCGCGTATTCAATCCTTTTCTCAATTGTCCTTCTGTGCTGAAGGCAAGGCCGCCCAGAACACTGTCATTCCAGTGTACGGCCTGATGTTCGAGCGGCATGCGAAACAGCAGTTTTTGACCAAGGTCGGCAAAAGTCCGGTTTTCACAGGCCATTTCGACGTTGTCCACAGGCGGGGAAACTGACTGAGAAGCCAGCGATGAATTGATCAGATGCATGCGCTCTTTTGATACAGTACCGCCTGGTTGCATTACCCAGACACCGGCATCGGGGTCGCGGTCCCCCCACGGGCTGCTACCATTGAAAATATTATTTGCCCGTCCATCCCAGAAATTACGAAAATTAAACACTGCGTTAATGACAGTTGGCGTGTTACGTGGTTCGACCTTGCGCGTACCTATTGCACCAACATGAAATACAGGGTCAGTACTGTAGTCGCAGTTGTCATTGGTGCCATGAAACCAGTTGACCCGTTGAAAATTACCGCCATATGTGCCGGCAGATGACACAACATCATTGCTGTTATAAGTTACAGTACCTGTGTCAGTTGTTGGATTATCGGTATCAAAAAACGGAAAATCATGTTTTGATAAAGCTGTGTTTGGTCCACGAAGTGTACCGTCTTTGCCTATGGTGAATTCTGTTGGCAGATGGCTGTCCCTGCCGGTCGGGGAAAGCTGATTCTTAGTACGTCTGTCTGCGCCGGCGTGAAAATGGCACGTAGCACAAGCCACCCCATCACTGCCCACATTCATTTCCCAGAACAATGCTTTGCCCAGAATAATCGCTGCCTCTTTGTCAACAATAACCGGATCGGGGCCATCAAGAAGTCCCGGCACTTCCGGAACAGGCGCGTTTTTCAGCGAAATCGGTATTGGTCCGAAACCATCAGCCAGCGCAATCGTGCTGGTATAGAAGGTCAGATAACATATTTTAAACAGATTAATGGTGATTTTTTTTATTTGTATTAGCATATTCTTCTCCTGGCTAGTATCTGCACTACTTCGTTGATTTTTTTTATATTCATCACAAGCCAGTAGTCTAGTGGTGAGCCATGATCGTATTATTGTGACTTCAGCGGTTTATTTGAATGATAGAACCGCTTGTCTTCAGGTCATGATAGAAATGGCTAACTGACGATGCGTAAGCAGCCGGACAGCCAAAAATACGTTTTAGTAATGCAGTGTGTATCGAGGGTGCGCGTTCCAATTGATTGTATTCACGCGAATGGAATGTAAAGAGGACAAAACAGATGTACAGCTGTTCCTTATATGTCACTTCCATTTGTTTAAATTAATAAACAGGTATCAGGGTGGATCCATTACGGGGCCGATGTCTCATTCGCCATCCGATCAGTCCCATGCCTGCCAGCAGCATCGCCCAGGTATGTGCTTCAGGCACGGCGCTGACGACAAGATCATAACCGCCGCCGGCAAACGAGCCGTCAGTGCCACCGACATATATGGCATACCAGCCTGCTGCGAGATCATTAAATTCAAGCGTTGCGGAATGGATGCCGGTACTGCCCGTGATTCCCGTTTCAAATGTATTGGTCAGACTGACATCATGGGTGCCGAACTGAATTGTTTCACCCCACCCGGTGCCGAGTGTATGGTTAATTCCTGGATTCGCGACTGCGTAACCAAGCGTTTCCAATACATTTCCACCCTGTCCGTCAGCCATCCAACGTGTTCCGTTATCTCCAATCTTGCCGGTTGCGTTAAATGAGTGAGGGGTACCCCAACCTGCAGAACTGACTTCTGCTGCGAAATTGGTTGTACCGCCATCAAATTCAGATGTGCCCGTTGCCCACACTGTAAAACCTGGAACAAATGCTGCATCACCGTTAACAGCCACGCTGACATCAATACCATCCAAATGATTTTGAAAGGTAAACCAGTCGCCTGCATGGCCCCACGCTGAATAATTGAGTAGCGCGTTGTCTGTGTAACCCTGTGGATTCAGTCCTGCGCCCTCAGCTGATATGCTGGTTGAGCTATTATTCAGATGATTTGTACTGGTCCAGGAACTGGAAGTTACTGCACCGGCTGCGTCAATATTTGCGCTGAATAACGTTACCATTGTAATGAGTGCAGCCTTCACTGCGTGTGAAAGCGATTGCATAAGATTTCGCATTAACAATTTTCTCCCTTAAATCAATGACTATTGAAGTAACATATAGTGTGTGCCAGTTATTAAAATTTCCTTCAGGCATCAGTTTATGAATAATGTGCAAAAATACATAGACTTGCAGCCATATCCATGTCAGCTACTCCCTATCATTTCGGGAGGCAACCCGGCCGTCTCGATATACTGGTGAGACCCGTTGGCTTTCCGGACCCGTCTTACAACGAGGGTGGTATTGTTTTACCTTAAAATTATCTTGAAAACGACCGGAAATCAATGCGACAAATTGCCGCATAACATTGATTTGGCGTATCAGTATGTGTTTTGTATTTGGAATTTTTATGCTATTGCGATAGAAGTATTTTTTTGCGGACAGGTATTATTAATACCGTTTACATTACTCAATCAGGGGGTGATTGACTGATTATGCAAACTTACTGACTGCCAGTTTCAGGTTTCGGCAATAAAGCGTCTTTCAGCTGCAGCTGCTATTTGAGTGATGCAGATAATGTTGTTGGCAATTCAGCAAAGAAAGGACATTTGTACTGTCCTTTCTTTGATACGGCCGATAATCGAGCTAAGCCGGAATCATATTTTCTTCTCTAGGCTGGTTTCTCAAACGCCACCCAATCAGTCCCAGACCTGCCAGTAGCATTGCCCATGTTTCCGCTTCCGGTACAGCGCTCACAACAAGATCATAGCCACCGCCAGCCGTAGTTCCATCGGTACCACCGACATATACGGTATACCAACCTGCGGCCAGATCATTAAATTCAAGCGTTGCAGAATGTGCACCTGTGCTGCCTGATATGCCCGCTTCAAACGCATTGGTCAGACTGACGTCATGCGCGCCGGACTGAATTGTTTCACCCCACCCGGTCCCGGAGGTATAGTTAACACCCGGATTGGCGACCGCATAGCCAAGCGTTTCAAGAACGTTACCGCCCTGGCCGTCAGCCATCCATAACGTACCGGCATCACCCATCGCGCCGGTAACATTGAATGAGTGCGGCGTTCCAAAACCTGCCGTGCTGGTCTCGCTGAGAAAGTTTTCTGTACCCCCATCGAATTCCGACGCTCCGGTTGCCCAGACCGAAAGTCCCGGGACAAAATCTGCATCGCCGTTCACGGTTACACTGACATCGGCACCATCCAGAAGATTCTGAAAGGTAAACCAGTCACCCGTGTGCGCCCAGGCAGAATTATTCAGTGCGGGATTGGTCGTATAACTGTTTTTTGAAGCAGCTTCAGAGGCAGTAATCGACGTAGAACCACTATTCAGCGAATTTGCCGTTGTCCAGGGTTTCGGTCCCACGGCGTCAGCTGCTTCGACACCCGTGCTGAATAATGCGACTACAGCGATCAGTGAAGCCTGAATAGCGAGTGACGTTGATTGCACATGATTTCTCACTAACAATTTTCTCTCCTTGTGATTAATGATTAATGAATCAGTCAGTGCCATTTGTTAGTAGATACAAGGCACTGAACGATGAATGATGCACTGAAGTGGAGAAAGAGCATGTTTGCCATCAAACCTTTCAGCGACTCCCCATCATTCCTGGGAGGCAACCCGGCCATCTCGATACAAAAAAGAGACCCGTCGGCTTTCCGGACCCGCTTTACAACGAGGGTGGTATTTCTTTTTAACTTAATTATCCGGAAAAAAGCATTGAAAACAATGTGACAAATTGCCGCACTGAGTTGGTTGCCTCTTTGTAACTACCTGTAGTCACAATGATTCTGACAATTATTGATTTTTCCGATAACAACTTCCGGGTATTGGCATGTTAAGATGTGCATACGATAATGTCCTTTCATAGTGACCCTGAACCTGCTATGCGTATTTATTTTCACTGCATCATTTGGAGCATTTTTTTTGCAGGCTGTGCCTCTGCTTCAATTCTGCCGGAACAAATAGCGGTTATTGTCAACAATAACGATAAAACAAGCCCGGAAATCGCTGATTACTATCAACAAAAGCGCGCCATACCCGGTGAAAATATCATACGAGTTGGGTTCCCGGTTACTGGCTCAATGGGAAGCCATTTGTTCACTGCCTTAAGAGAAAAAATTTACAGTCAAACACCTGAGCATGTTCAGTTTTATGTGCTTGCCTGGTCAAAACCTTTCAGAGTTGCCTGTATGTCGATTACCAGCGCGATGACATTCGGATTTGATCGCAAATACTGTGCACATGGCTGCACTCCGACCGAGACCAGTATGTATTTCAACTCGAACTCCTCGCGTCCTTTTGATGATTTCAATGTGCGCCCGACCATGATGCTGGCAGGCAGCAGCGTGATGCAGATAAAAGCAATGATTGACAACGGCGTAAATTCTGATGGCACCTATCCAAAAGGTACGGCTTATCTTGTGAGTACAACAGATGCGGCGAGAAACGTACGTGCTTATGTGTATGAAAAGGTCAAATCCGCATTCGCCAGCCGTATCGATATCGAGATTATCAAAGCTGATTCGCTAAGCGAAAAACAGGATGTGCTTTTTTATTTCACCGGCAAGACTGCTGTGGGTGCATTGGAAACCAATCGCTATCTGCCAGGTGCGATAGCGGATCATTTGACTTCTTCTGGCGGCGTGTTGTTTGACGATCAGCAGATGAGCCTGCTGAAATGGCTCGATTCGGGGGTCACGGCCAGCTATGGTACGGTGACTGAACCTTGCGCCTTTCCCCAGAAGTTTCCGCACCCCGGTATTGTTATTGATCGTTATACACGCGGTGAATCACTGATAGAAGCCTATTGGAAAAGCGTAGCCTGGCCGGGACAGGGTTTGTTTGTCGGTGAGCCGATGGCGGCTCCCTATTACGACAGGCGCAATTGAAAAAATGAAGCTGTATTCTAGAAATGCTCGCACAATAGTTGTTCGTATTGGGCGAGAATGCTTTCCCAGTTAAAACAAGTCAGGTGACGCATGCGGTTTTTTTGCCGCAGGGTTTGCAATAACCCTTTATTTTCCAGTATAAAATCCAGGGACTGTGCGCATTCATGCGTGTCCGAAAAATAATAATTGTTTTTTCCGGCTACCCAGCGGTTATAGCGGTTGTCATGTGCGAGTATCGGCATTCCGGCCCCCAGGGCTTCAACCAGAGACGGGTTTGTACCACCGACCTGATGACCATGTATATACAGATATGCATAAAATCGAAGCGCTTTCACCATCCGCTGATCATAAATGGCACCTGGAAATTGAACTTCACTGCTGGCAGCAGCGAACACCTTGCTTCGGTATTTTGGATTTGCTTTATTGAAATTACCGAGCACAACCAGTTTTATACCCCGTGATCGTTTGGAAAAAGCGGTCACTATTTCCAGAATCGAATTTTCTGGTTCAGGTCGGGCAATAACAATTGCATATTGCTGTGGATGCAACTTTAATGTTGCCAGCAACTCATGGCTGGCGCTGTTAACACTCGGGGCGCCATAGGGAATCATCGTTATTTTGTCGGGATGGACACGGGTTGCCAGGTGTTTCTGTATTTCGGGGTGATCGGCTATCAAGTGATCGCCAATCCAGCAGCCCGCTCGTTCGTTCAGATACAGCCACAACCTGGCTGGATAAGACCATTTTTTTCGTTGCCATTCAAGACCATCCATATTAATAATATTTTTTAAACCCAATACCCTGTAGATAATCCCAAAAATAGCGGTGTTGTAACCCAGTGTCAGTATTCCGTCCCGGTGGCGTGCCGCGTGCCGCGTAGTTTTCCAATCGAAGGAAATGGTGCCAAACGCACCTTTGTAGCTAATTGGAAAATGGACCAGTTTTATATCCTGCCATTTATCTTCGTATACCGGTCCATTTCCTTTCTCCTGACAATAAACTGTTACAGACCAGCCCTTCCGGGTTAGATACAGTGCCAGATGTTCTGCAAAAGTTTCAAAACCGCCGTGTTGTGCCGGTATTCCACGTGTCCCAAGAATTCTTATGGATTTCCTGGTTTTCATAATAATTGGAGGCTGTCAGTTGATATGGTTTTTACACACTTTTTATACACAATTAAGAGCTTTTAGAAGAAATAGCATAGTTATTTTACATGGCAAACGGAGCGTAATATGTTCATTTATCCAAATCGAACGTTGTTTTATTAGCCTGCACTGAGTATTCCTGAAAAAAGAAAACTGCATCACTGGATCGAGATCTTTTTTAATTAAAGAAATCTGCAAAACTGTCGTGAAAACCATTCACAAACACTTATAAAGTTCAGATTAATCATTTTGATTATATGACATAGCTCAGCAGTAATTATAAAGCTGAGAAAGTGAAATAGCTTTTAAAGGCAAACCAGTCGAAAGACTGGGGCGCAAAGTGAACGATCTAAAGGTAAAAGAATAACCAAGGATGGCGGCACTGCAAAGATATTTACACATGTCACAGTTTTACTGACCGGATTAAGAATTGATCGCTGAAATTGCTTTAACTTTATGTATAAGGTAATGGTCGTTAATTCCTGTCAATTCATAACTGATTCTAGATATGTAAAGAAACATCTTCCAGTCTTCCATCTACACAGGAGGACCCAGCATGACCATTAATTATAAACCACCCGCTAACTATCTGTTTTCATCTGGCGCCAGAAAATCAATGTACATAAAAGAAAGCCTGTACAGAAATTTTTGCATTAACGGCTCAATAGTTATTGCGTTGTGCACATTATTCTTCATCAGCAATCACGCTTTTTCAAATATTATCGACGATATCAAAGCTGACATGTTGTTAAATGAGGCTGAATTGCTTGATGCACCGGTAAATGCAGGTTGGGCAAAAAGGGCCAATATTACAATGGGAGGTGCGCCCAGAGGTGATGCGACACCTTCCTGGTGGCAACCTAATGATAAATACTACAAATCCT
Organism: Nitrosomonas marina; assembly: GCF_900110145.1. GTDB lineage: Bacteria > Pseudomonadota > Gammaproteobacteria > Burkholderiales > Nitrosomonadaceae > Nitrosomonas > Nitrosomonas marina. Next base: position 28,197 of record NZ_FOCP01000025.1, read on the forward strand.
CAGCTTACTGGCATGCAATAACGCCATGGTTTATTATTTATCCCGGAACAATGCATAATGCAAGCAATGTACGCGTTAAAATATCCGAGATAAAGCTATATATTCTAAAACGCAGTTCCAATACCTGGGAGCTTGTCAATACTGATGATGCCGACCCTACCTGGCAGTTTCATCAATCGTATATTTCATCGAGTACTGCTAGCCAGAAGGTAAACAAAAGAATTGAGCCTGACGGTAAAATATCCTTTAAACTCAATAAGGGATTAAATCCCATTCACGGTGGCATTCACAAATATGAAATTTACGGACCGGATGTCAAAGCCGTCTACGCGCAATTAACGACAGAGCTGGTTCTTGATGATCCGGATAAGCGCGACGATCGTGTTGAAGCGCAATTACTGGTTAGTGTCGGTGCCGACTATTATCCGGACATGAATTTGCGGGTTAGAGATTTTACCGCGCCACACTATTGGGTTCCCGCCGTTGCAGCATCAAGGTTCGGTCTCGTAAAAAGAGATCCCAGAATTCACCATGTGGCAACGATCAGCCCTCCTGGTCCCATTAAAAACAACGGTTCAGTATTGTCCGATTCACTCAAGATTATTCCTGTCACCGAATTTGAAGCCAATCCACCTTTGATAGAGTCGGAACTGGATCTCGACACATTGTAATATTTCAAACGCCATTTATAAAAATCGCGTTCAACTGGTCGTAATCATGTTCGAACGCGTTTATTTTGCCTATCAGTATGGACACTGCGAGCGCGTTAGACGGATGAATACAGATTAGTCGGCGTATTTCCAGATTGATTCTTTTTAAGAAAAATATTTCTTGAAAGAATCAACAAAATGATCTATCTGATCAATATGCAAGGCATTGATGCCCGCAGCGCTTTTTCGACCACCGCCTGATTCGAATTTTCGAGCCAGTTGATCAGCAGGCTTTGTTTTTCTGTTAAGAGGCGTGCGTATATTGACAGAGCAAATGGAGTCGGTATTTACAGTAATTACGGCATGCGCGCGGTCAGGATATTGACCCACCAGATCATTGATAAAAACACCATTGATACGACGGGCCCATTTTTCATTGCGAAACAGCATCACAGCCGAGTCTGCTGACTGATGTAAAAATGGGCTGGCTTTTGCTTTCGCAATGTCTTCTTTATAACCGTTGTCCAAAGTATTGTAAATTTCAGTGTCTTCATGTATAAAATCAAAGGGGGAGTCATATTGCAGCAGATATTGATACAACTTGTCCGGGTGGTAGAACAGATCCGACAGGCTGTTGCCATAGCTGTTGTAGTTGATATACATACCGAGTCGCTGAAGTGAAGTCAGTGAATCCTGACTATAACCGGATGCCTGCCCAAGCTTCATACCCGCTGTATTCATGTTGTCACCGAATGCTGCAACCAGTGCCCATGCCCGAAACAGGCCACCAATATGTTGATCAACAATCAGCCCTGTACAGATATCCGCTGATTGATCGTTGATAACCGTACTCAATCTTGGGTGGTGCACGAGAGACCCACAATAATGATGATCAAAATATTCAATGGACGCCCCCTGATTTAACAACCGCTGCACATCCGTTCGGTTTCTATCAAAGGAAATGTCCAGCACGCTGATATGATCTTCCGATGTTCCATTAATACGTTTGAGCAGTTCGATGTCCCGCTTGACGCCGGTAACCAGTTGTGATTTTTGTGGATTGACTTTGCGCAGTTGTATCAGTGCACAAATGCCGTCAGCATCGCCGTTAAAGACATCGATATAATTCATTTCTTATTTACAATTTTCTCAGTATCGTTTCAACAGCAGCCTGTGGGGGTTGTAAAGATGTCTGGATATGAATTTCAGGTGATTCAGGCGGTTCATAAGGGCTGTCGATTCCGGTAAAATTCTTTAATAACCCACTACGTGCTTTTGCATACAAGCCTTTTACGTCACGGCGCTCGCACTCTTCAAGCGCGGTATCTATAAAAACCTCAATAAATTCATCCACTGCAAACAATTCCCTTGCCATACGCCGTTCACTGCGAAACGGAGAAATAAAGCTGACCAGCACAATCAATCCCGCATCAACCATAAGTCTGGCAACTTCAGAAACGCGACGGATATTCTCGACACGGTCGGCCTCGGTAAAACCCAGGTCACGACACAGGCCATGCCGGATATTATCACCATCAAGCAGGTATGTATGCCTGTTTGCCTGATGTAGGTGTTTTTCCAGTAAATTGGCGATAGTTGATTTACCTGAGCCGGACAATCCGGTTAGCCAGACACACTTCGGCGTTTGTTGCTTCTGGACTGACCGGGCTGCTTTGTCAATTGTCAATTCCTGCCACTGCAGATTCGCAGCACGGCGCAAAGCAAAATCGATTGTTCCGGTAGCAACCTGTTCACCTGTCAGCCATTCACTTAACAAAAAAATTAGTTTATTTCTGTTGTCCTTGCGCTCAAGTTTAAGTGGCTCTTCTGTATACAGATTGACACGGCCAGTTTCGTTAATATTTAATGTTCGGGCTGCCAGACGTGCCCCAGTAGCCACATCCATTCGGTATTTAATCGACGTGATTGTGGCTGCCGTTTTTTTACTGGAAATATCGATTCGGTATTGACGGCCCGGCACTAGTGGCTGCCTGCCGCTCCAGACGAGTTCGGCTTCAAATTGATTGGCTGTATCCGGATTGTATGTGATTTTCATATCAACCAGCGTACGACAGGACTGGCAATATTTACACTGTCCCCGTTGATACAATGTTTGTCGGCCTCATGTTGTACAGACATAAACCACGCCAGTTGAGTCGTTGATTTTAAAAGTGCAATTTTTGGCCAAATTCAAATTTTTCGTTTCAACACCTGTAGCAGATATCGCCCATATCCATTGCCAGCCAGCCGCATTGCCAGTGTTTCTAGCTGCGACGCGTCTATCCAACCATGTTTATATGCAATTTCTTCAGGGCACGCGATCTTGAGTCCTTGTCGGTGTTCAATGGTGGCGACAAAATGGCTTGCCTCCAGTAGAGATTCATGTGTCCCGGTATCAAGCCAGGCGTAGCCACGCCCCATCATTTCAACATGCAATTCTGCCTGTTCCAAGTATATCCGGTTAACATCGGTAATTTCCAGTTCGCCGCGCCGGGATGGACGTATATTTTTTGCAAAATCTACGACTTGATGATCATAAAAATACAATCCGGTTACCGCATAATTCGATTTTGGGTTCTTCGGTTTCTCTTCCAGGTTGATTGCCCTGCCTTCTGTATCAAATTCAACAACACCGTACCGCTCGGGGTCGTGCACATGATACGCAAAAATGCTTGCACCAGATGGGCGATTCGTGGCGTTGAGAAGTAAATGATGCAAGTCGTGTCCATAGAAGATATTATCGCCCAGTACCAATGCCGAATAGTCGTTGCCGATATACGGCTCACCGATTAAAAAAGCTTCGGCCAGTCCACCCGGTTTTGGCTGGATCGCATAATTGATGTTTAGTCCCCACTGGTGTCCGTCTCCCAGTAATCGCTCGTAATGCGATATGTCCATCGGGGTTGAGATCACCAGCAGGTCGCGGATACCCGCAAGCATCAGCGTGCTGAGCGGGTAATACACCATGGGTTTGTCAAAAACCGGCAGTAATTGCTTTGAGGTTACCTGGGTTACTGGATAGAGTCGTGTACCCGAACCGCCAGCCAGCACAATTCCTTTTCGCCGCCGCTGGCACGGTTGCGACCCGTTCGGCTGCGCATGTGTCGATTGTTTTATCTCAACCATTTTATTTGCTGTATAGAACCGTTTCTAATTTTTTGATATGACAATAACCAGTTATTAAATGTAACAATAAAAACTACAGAGTAGTTGCGACATATTGTCGCATTGAAATACCCGCTGTAAGCAAAGATAATAATACACTTCCAAAGTTCATCAGGTCATAATGCTGCCTGGCATTTGATAAATGGCAGTAGTCAGGCGCATTATTTCCGGCGTGGTAAATTCGATGAATGTTGTCACAATAAACAGTTAATTTTGCGACCATGGTGTAGCAAGCAGTATATCAACTACCTGTAAAATGGGCATATACAGAAATATATGAAAATTTTGCAATACAATCTTTCAAAAATCGATGAAAATTTCAGCTGGCGCAGCGCCATCATGGTGTAATGATTGTTTTATCCGGGGCCATCTTGCGCCAGAGCCAAAATTAACTTGTGTGTGCCTTGATAAACAGATTATTGATAACAATATGAATAAAAGATATTTTTATGACCTCAAAGTGTTCCTGCTCTATACGTTATTACTTGGCTGCTTCCTGTTTTTATCGGCGTGCGACAACCAGCCGGCCAGTGATGAACCCGGCCAGGCCCTGGTTCGTGTGGATGGTGAAGAAATAACTGTCATTCAGTTGAATGATGAATTGAACCGAGCCAGGGTCCAGCCTGACCAGATAGATCAGGCAAAGCAACAGTTACTTGAATCAATGATTGACCGCCAGCTAATGGTCGCTGAAGCCAAGCGCAATCAACTAGATCGTGCACCGAATGTTATGCGTGCTATAGAACGCGCCAAAATGCAAATTATCGCCCAATCTTACATGCAAACGACTTTGAACCAAGTAAATGAACCTACAGACGCTGAAATCAGCCAGTTTCATAACGAACATCCAGAATTGTTTGCGAAACGGAGCAAATATCATCTGACATTTTTACGCTATCCGGTTAACGATCTGAATGACGAACTGAATGTTGCGATTAATTCAGCACAATCAATAAGTGAAGTCACGCAATTGCTGGACATGCATCAGATTTCATATTTGCGAGATAAAATGACGCGTACCACGATGGATATGCCACCTCAAATGATTGCCCGGCTTCGAGAAGCCAAACAAGGAGAGTTGTTTCTTGTCAATGAGAACACAAATAATCTGTTGATATTTGTTGATAATGTAGAGAACAGTCCGGTATCAATCGACGATGTAAGATCGCAAATTTTTTCGCACTTACTGAATCAGAAGCGTCGCGAGGCAGCGAGGGCTGCAATTACGCAATTGCGTGCAGAAGCCGAGATTGATTACCTGCATGCACGCCAAGATACCAGCACTGAAACCGAAGCTGAAGCTGATATGACAGTTCAATCCCTGTCTCCTCCGTTGATCTCTGAAAAAGACAATCATCTGCTGGAGGATACACTGTTGCAGAATGAATCAATTGAACGCGGTATTAGTGGCCTGAAATGATCATCTGAATTAATGACAACTGATACGACGGTGAAAATGATAAAAATAATTTATTGGAGTCTGGCTTTGCTGCTGTATGGTTTGTCGATCGGTTTTAGTCATGCTGACTCAAAAAATATTAATACAAGCCAGTTCAGTTCGGGAGATATATTAAAAATCATTGTGTATGGGAATCCTGACCTGACACTTGAAACCAAAGTGAGCGAGTCAGGAAATATAACGTATCCTCTATTAGGAGAGATAACCATCGGGGGACTGTCACCGAATGCCGCCGAAAAAAAGATTGCTGATCTGCTGGAGCACCAGGGCTTTCTGAAAAAACCGCAGGTTACAATTCTGACCACTGCCCTGTATAACCAGCAGATTTCAGTACTCGGTCATGTCCGTAATCAGGGACGCTATACCATAGAAGGCCAGCGAAGTTTGACGGACGTGCTCGCCATGGCAGGTGGAGTCAGCCCGGAAGGCGGGAACATAGTAACGCTAATCCGTGCTGAAGATGGGCAGTTCATCAAAAAGGAAATAAACCTGCTTTCAATCTTTCAGTCGGGCGATATGAATTTGAATCCAGTCATATACGGTGGCGATCTAATTTATGTCGCTATTGCACCCCGTTTTTATATTTATGGTGAGGTGCAACGCCCGGGTTTCTACCGGCTGGAACCCAACATGACTGTTGTTCAGGCGCTTTCAACCGGTGGCGGACTTAATCAACGGGGTACAGAACGTGGTGTAAGGATTCAACGTCGCGATACCGATGGTACATTGCACGTAATTAAAGTAAAGCCGGATGATTTGGTGCAGCCTGATGATGTTGTTTATATTCAGGAAAGTTTATTTTAAATGACAATTTATGTACGTGAGTATCAATCTGTAAACCTTATCGAGTATTACATATGAATTTTTTGCAGCTAACGCGTATTCTGCAAGCACGTTTTAAAATCGTACTGTTTGTATTGCTACTCACTGTGCTTACAACACTTTGCATCAGCATACTCCTTCCAAAGTCATTTAAAGCCACCACGACCGTCATGCTCACGAGTAAAGGTGTTGACCCTGTAACAGGTCATACCATACCCGTTCAATTGATGCATGGTTTCATGGCCACGCAACTGGATATTATCACCAGCAACAGAACCGCATTGATGGTAGTGGACCAGCTCAAACTGGACCAGCATACAGCCATCAAACAGCGTTTCGAAAAAGCAGATGGAGAAGGCAGTATTCGTGACTGGCTGGCCTCCATGCTGGTAAAGAATTTACATGTTGAGCCATCCCGTGAAAGCAACGTTATCAGTATCAGCTTTAAAGGTTCTGATCGAGAATTTGTCGCAGCCGTAGCGAACGCTTTTGCACGTGCATATCAGGAAATGAACATTCGCTTGTCAGTAGAACCTTCGCAGCAGGCATCGGTTTATTTATCAAATCAGTTACAAGTCCTGCGCGAGAAACTGCAACTGGCGCAAAAAAAAGTATCTCGATTTCAGCAGGAGGAAGGGATCGTTGATGTAGACAACCGCCTTGATGTCGAAACACGCCGGTTAAACGAGCTTTCCAGTAAATTAACCTTGGCACAGAGTGATGTGATGGGTTCCGGGGGGGAGCGAAGCGATTCAAATACAGATGGTGGACACAGTCTTGTCAACAATACTTTGATAAACGGACTAAAGGTCAATCTCGTTCAGGCCGAAGCAAAATTGGCAGATACCCAGCAACGGTTGGGCAAAAACCATCCGGAATATGAGGGAGTCAAAGCGCAGGTTGCAAAAATCCGTGCCGAACTGGCCAAACATACAAAAATTACGACACAAAAAGCCCTCAGCCGGGAAACGGAAATACGGGATGCGCTAGAGAATCAAAAAACCAAGGTGCTGGCGCTGCAACAGGCCCGAAATGAACTTAAATTGCTGCTAAGAGAAGCCGAAGGCGCGCAACATGCTTATGACAGTGCATTGCAGCATTTGAATAGAACAAGCCTGGAAGGACGCTCTGATCTTTCAAGTGTTTCCATTCTTGACCCTGCGACAATTCCTGCTAGCCATGATAGTCCAAACCTGCAACTCAATTTAGTTGTATCTGTCTTTCTTGGCAGCCTGCTCGGCATTGTTTTCAGTTTATTGGCTGAGATGACAGATCGCCGAATCCGATCAGCGGAAGATCTGGTCGACGTTCTGCAGACACCTATTCTGGGTAGTATCGATCTGCGTTCAAAGATAACCAAGCGTTCTCGCTGGTCTTTCTTGAAACCTGCCCACAAAGTAACGGGATGTTAATGCGATATGAATCCGTCCATATTACCTGCAGTCGAATTTGTTAAGACGCAAGATCCTTCTTCCTCGACCGGTTCCACCCCACATCAAATACGTCGCATCGGCCAGATCCTTCTGGATATGGGCAAGTTAACTTTGGAAGATATTGAAAATATTCTGCAACTACAAAAAACGAAGCAGGTCCAGTTCGGTGCTGCTGCCAAGCAGCTGGGATTGATTTCAGATTATGATATTCAGCATGCATTAGTTTGCCAACTTGACGGATCGGAGCTGCACACAAAACCGGAAGGTATTGCGGTAAATCTGCCCGTAATAAATCAACCGGACAGTATTCTGGCCGAATCGATTCGCTCGGTACGAACTCAGCTGATTTTGCGTGGATTTCCATCGAGCCAGAACGCATTGGCCATAGTTGGGATTCAGAAAAGCGCTGAAACCAGTCACTTTGTTGCAAGTCTTGCCGCCATGTATTCCCAATTAGGCAAACGAACGTTGCTTATTGATGCAAATATTAGAAACCCTGTTCAGCATAAGTTATTTGGCCTGGCTGAAAACCGGGGGTTGAGTGATCTGCTGGTCGACCACGCTACTATTGCTGATGTACTGGTTACCATAGATTCATTACCAAACCTTGCACTGCTGCCGTCCGGAACATCGCCCGTGAATTCATCGGAATTACTTAGCTTGACCAGGTTCAAAGCCATTCATGAGCTGCTGACAAGTCAATTTGATGTCGTGATATACGATACACCTGATATTCAGGAGACCACCGATGCCCTGATGGTCTGTCATCACTGTGATTTTGCCTTGCTGCTGGTGCTCAAGCACCGATCCCGTCTAGCCGATGTGAGTGCCGTTAATAAACAAATGACAGACAACGGTATCGCGATTATAGGATCAGTTCTTATTGATTCCTTATAAAAAAACATATCCGATCATGACTATACCCGTCACAAACCAGCATATCCGGAATACCTGGGTTTTCTTCTGGCTGCCCATCCTGATTGGTTTGATTGTATTGTATTTGCCTACTTTTTATGATCTTGCCAACGGGTTGTGGACAGAAGACGAGCAAATGCATGGCCCAATCATATTGGCACTTTCCATATGGCTGATTTATCGAAAATGGCCCCAAATGATAAAGTGCAGCGAATACAGTCCCCCTGCCGCAAGCGGCTGGCTATTATTTATCGTTGCTTTGGGGTTATATGCCATTGGCCGTTCACAGCAAATCCTCGTATTTGAAATCGGCTCGTTTATTTTGACTCTGGCAGCAATTCTGTTAATTTCGCGTGGTATTGCAGCCCTTAAAGTACTGTGGTTTCCGCTATTTTTTATGCTGTTCATGATTCCACTGCCTGGCCCGGTTGTCAGTATGTTGACGATGCCGATGAAAATGGCCGTGTCCTATGTTGCGGAGCAAGTTTTGTATTGGGCAGAATATCCAATCGCCCGAAATGGTGTCATACTTCAAATCGGTCAATACCAGTTGCTCGTTGCTGATGCATGTGCTGGCTTGCAGACACTTCTGACACTGGAGGCACTGGGATTGTTTTATTTAAATCTGGTCCAACACCCTTCTGTATTGCGCAATATAACGTTGGTCATTCTGATTGTTCCTATTTCATTTATCGCAAATGTCATTCGTGTAATCGCGCTTACATTGATTACATATCATTACGGGGATGCCGCCGGCCAGGGATTCCTGCACGGATTCGCTGGTATGGTGCTGTTTATCAGCGCACTTGTTATGATATTAAGCGTAGATTCATTTTTGCACTATTTGACGAAACCTCGTTGGATAAATTCTGCCGCAGCTGCACCGTGAATTAAATGAAAAACATTCATCAATTCTTATGAAAAAATCGATATTGACTAGCCTGGCTCTATGTTTGCTGATGATATCTACTGCTACTTTGACAATGGTGATAACTCCCACTGTCAAAATTGCTGATCTTAGAGGTACAATAAATCTGGATACGCTGATTCCGGCATCTTTCAATGACTGGAAAATTGATACATCCATCGTACCATTGCAGGTCGATCCCAAAACTCAGGCCAAGCTGGATAAGCTGTACAATCAAACACTTGCAAGAACGTATATCAACTCTCAAGGCATACGTGTCATGCTGGCTGTCGCATATGGCGGTGATCAGAGCGATCAATTATCGCTGCACAAACCGGAAGTCTGTTATTTGGCACAGGGCTTTGAAATTAAACATAATATTGCCGGAGAAATAAAGACACAGTACGGTAATTTGCCAGGCAGGCGTCTGCTTGCAACACGGGGCAATCGTAGCGAACCAATTACTTATTGGGTAACTGTCGGTGATAAAGCTGTTTTGTCTGGTATAAATCAGAAATTACAGCAAATTCGCTATGGTTTGTCCGGAAATGTCCCAGACGGCATGCTGGTCCGGGTATCTACGCTTGGCACGAATACCGAACAAGCCTACCGAATGCAGGAAAAGTTTTTACAGGACATGCTGGTATCCGTAGATACAAAAATGCGCAACAGGCTAACCGGTTTTGCAGATTTGTAACTGAAAAACAATTTGCGATTCCAGCTCAGAATGAATTACTTGTTTACTTCAGCCGACCGTGCGAATCCCACATTCATACTTTTAATACTCAGTATTCCGTTTGCACTGTTTTTTGGGCTGGTGGCTGTCACTGCAAACCCTCTGCTCATTGGTTTTGCAATAGCACTGATACTCGGTTTTGCATTGTTAGCCAAGCCTGACTGGATCATCTGGTTGATACTGACGTTCGGGTTAATGATAACCGGGATACTCCCGCTCTACATTCATGAAGGTCTGGCTGCCAGAAGCGCCTGGAGTGTCTCAATACTCGGTTTTTTTCTGTTGAGTGTCGGTTTTTTAAAAATATTTTCGACTCCGCGTATACATAAGGAAACACCTGCATTTGTCTGGTTCGCGTTGCTGTTTTTTATTTATGCTATTTCTACTTCACTTGCAAACTGGCATTCGTCAGGTGAGTTCTTTGGTGGTGTTAAGCGTTATTTTCAAATGTGGGGAATCATCTTTGCATTGTGCTGGTTGTCTCTGGACGAGCAGAAAATGCAGCGCTGGCGTGTTTATATGCTGTGCATCGCTGTCATACAATTGCCGCTCGCAATTTATCAATTGATCACCTGGGTTCCCTTTCGAGAAAGCATAAAAAGTGCTTATCCAAATATGGTGCCGATTGATGTCGTTGCTGGCACGTTCGGTTCAAGCACTACCGGAGGTGGGGCAAGTGCTGAAATGGCCACTTTTCTAATTATTTTCCTAGGTTTTGTATTGGCGCGACGAATGGAGAAGATTGTACCAGGCAAACAATTTATCTTGCTGGTATCTATCATTATGGCTCCGTTGTTCCTGGGTGAAACGAAAGCGGTCATGTTGATGCTTCCACTCATGTTCATGGTGCTTTACCGGCATAAAATAATGAGCCAGTTTCGTTACTGGCTGCTGAGTTTCACGATGATCATGTTGATAACAATCGCGGCTGGATATACATATTTGAGCGTGATGCCCGAGAAAAACCGAGAAGCACTCATTTCCGACACGATTGAATATAATTTTCTGGACAAAGGTTATGGGGGTTATTATCTGAACCGTACAACTGCTATTACTTTCTGGGCACAGAAACAGCAAGTCGGTAATCCGATAGCATTTATTTTTGGAAACGGCCTGGGTGCATCCCACAGTGCCACACAGGGACATATAGCTGTACATTACCCTGGATATGGCATAGACCTGACTGCTGTTCCGACCCTGCTCTGGGATCTGGGGTTAGCTGGTTTCCTTTTATTCTTGGCCATACTGATATCAGCCTGGCGTTGCGCCAGTCGATTAATAAGGGAGTCATCCTCCGCAATTGTCCGCGCAGATGCGAAGGCCATACAGGCAGCGCTAACACTCTTTGCCTTTTATCTGTTTTACCGGATCGGTATTCTGGAATTATTGAGTTTTCAGATTGTATTTACCCTTCTGTTAGGTTACCTGGCCTGGTTGTATCGACAGCATCTACAAACCGAGCGATAACGTTTAACATGATTCAGAAATGTACACTGCATCTGAACTGAAATACAGCGCGTTGCATTTCCTGGCAGGTAAAGCAGTATCGGCATTTCTTACTTTCGCCACTTTATTGCTGCTGGTTAGAATACTTACCACGAAAGAATATGGGATGTATGTTCTGCTCGTAGCCGGCATGGAAATGGCGCTGGCGATCTTTTCATTTGGCCTGCCCTGGTTATTGGCACGTTATTTGCCTGAATTCCGGTTGAATGCCCGTCGCACACAAATCACTCGATTTATATGGCAAATTGTAGCGCTGCTTGGATTATTTCTCATTTTAGGCAGTTTGTTCACCTGCTTTGCAGTTCCGTATTTCCTTCCCCTTGAATTGGTTCAATATGCAGAAGTAACTAAATTGTTTTTGGTTGTATTGATTCTCGAAGGCTTGAGCAGGCGTATTCGGGAAAATATCCTGGCTCCTTTGATGCAACAAAAAATAGCACAAATCAGCCTGGTAGTACGCAATATCAGCTTTCTGCTCATAATTGGTTTTTTTGCCTTTCAAAATAATATCGATTTACTCCATGTGGTCTATGCCGAAATTGTTTCATCTATATTAAGCTTATGGCTAGTTGCATATGGACTGGTCTGGCATTTAAAGCGCTATCGCGAGAAGATTGACCCGAACGATTGGAACATTCCCGAATGGCGAAAAATGTGGTCCCTTGCTTGTAATATGTATTTTAATAATCTAATAACATTACTATACAGCCCGCAAATCTTCATCTTTTTGTCTCAGCGCTACCTGGGTATCGAGGCGACCGCATTGTTCGGATTTTTATGTAAAATATATGCTCAGATTGCAAATTATTTACCAGCAACATTGTTATTCAACTTGATCCAGCCAAAACTGGTCGCAAGCTACATTAGCTCTGGAGACATCAGGGAATTAACGCATAATGCGAACCTGGCAGGTAAATTGAGTTTGTTTATTTTAATGCCGGCCATCGTTTTTATCTGGTTGAGTGGCGATGAGTTCCTCAATTTGCTAAGTGATGGCAAGTTTCTGTTATCAGGTAATTATTTTTTAGGTTTAATGCTGGCCATGATTCCACTTAGTCAGCACCGTATCTTGACAACCGTTCTGGTAGCCATTGATAAATACAGAATTGTTGTATGGGGCGGTTTTTTCGGTGCATTATCATTGCCAATGGCCTATTTATTTCTGGAAATGGATAAAGGATTATGGGGACCGATCATTGCGATTATTGCCGGTCAGGCATTCTATAATCTTACTATTATTTTTTATCTGGTGCACAACACGGCATACCGTCCGGATACGGCCGGTTTCTTCAGGCTGATACTATCTTCATTCTGTGTATTGATTATTGTGCAATTTACCTTTGAATGGCTACACAGTGAAATCAGTATGTTGTTAATGATGGTTGCTGTAATTGTATGTTTCTTGTTGTCGGCTTATTTAATCAAACCTTTTAAAGCTGAAGAAAGGAAAAGACTAAATACTTTTATGAATAAAAAAATATTTATCTGGTAAAGACCTGACAAAATAGCGTGACATCACACAAACAGGAATCTGGATTTACAGTTGTCGCTCCGGTCACCAATCAACTATTCGTTTTTAATGAACGAATCTGGCTGAGGTGTTGGATACATCAATTATCGATTACGGAAATATTTCGAAAACTGACTTGCTTACAGTGAAAGTTAATTTTATTGGTATTGGTGCACAGAAATGCGCCTCGACATGGATACATCGCGTGTTATCCGATCATCCTGAGGTAACAATTTATTCGGGGAAACAAATAGATTTTTTTTCCTTTTTTTACGATCGCGGTTACCAATGGTACGAAAAACAGCTGCAAGAAAGTGGTAAAGTCGCGATTGGTGAGTTTTCGACTTCATACTTCACGGACAGTGATTCGCCTGAACGTGTATTCAGTTACAATCCTGGCATGCGCATCATTCTCTCCCTGCGCGACCCGATTGATCGAGCTTATTCAAATCACCTGCATGAGGTTCGTCTACAGCATATAACCGGACGTAACCTCACTTTTGAAACCGGGCTAAAAAATAATCCGATGTATTTGTTGCAATCGCGTTACTCTTTGCATTTGAAACGCTGGCTGGAGATTTTTCCTGCCAGCCAGCTACTGGTGTTATTTCAGGAAGAGATACGCGATACGCCTCTTGAGCAGTCACGCAAACTTTATCGATTCCTCGGACTAGATGACTCTCATCATTCAAAATTCTTAAAAGAGAAGATCAATAAAAGCCAGATTTCCAGGCATCAAGGTTTTGAGCGCTTTGCCAGATATACAGGGCAGTTAGGGCGTGCTTTAGGTGCTGGCAGCATCATAGAAAGTGTAAAGAAAAACAAATGGTTACGCAGACTTCGTCAGTATAATGAAGTCGATCTGCGCGATATTATTCCTGCAATACAGCCATCTACACGAGAATATTTGCAATCATTACTGGCTGATGACATGTTCGAATTGTCACGGCAACTGAATCGCACTGATATTCCCTGGCCGACCTGGCGTTCATTAAATGACGATTTGAAGAAAAAACTTGAATGATGCGCGTAACAGTCTTGATGTATCACATGATAGATACGCCGGTAACACCCGAGGAGCGACGTTTTTGCCGTTCTCCAGAAAATTTTCGAAATGATATGCAGATTATTCATGAAGCGGGATACCGTGTCATATCAATGAAGACGTTGCTAGAAGCTATAAAAAATAAAGACCAACACTTAAGCAAAGCAGTCGTTATCACATTCGATGATGGCCTTGCTTGTAACTATGAAAATGCCTTGCCTGTATTGGAAGAATTTGGATATACGGCTTCGGTATTTGTCGTGACAAGTTATATTGGTGGATACAATGACTTTAGCAGAAACTACGGTTTTTCCCGAAGACGCATGCTAACTGTCAACCAAATAAAAGCCTTGAAAAAAGCCGGTGTGGATATTGGCAGTCATACTGTCCATCACCTTGCTTTGGGCAAGACAGCAACACAAGTCACCATAGATGAAATACTGAAGAGTAAATGTATGCTGGAAGATATACTTGCTTGCGAAGTACCACACTTTGCATATCCATTCGGGAGCTGGAATCCTGCTGTACGTGAAATTGTCATGAATGCGAATTATACTGGCGCGTGTTCGACAATGCCCTGGCCAAACAGACTGGATACCGATCCTTTTCTTTTGCGTCGATCCGAGATAAAAGGACAAGATAATTCCGCGCAATTTCGTCTGAAGTTGCGCTTTGCAACCAACACGATGCCGCCTGTTGCTGAAGCACGCCAACTAGCGCGTGGTTTTCTGGAAAAAATGAAGGTTATTCCACCTAAAAGATTCTATTAAAGTATCTTTGACGTATCGTGGTAGTTATTCGTCCGGGTCCATCAGGATGTAATTTGCCGTAATCTGATGAATCATTCTTCGTTTTCTTCTTCAATAAATTTCTGTAGCTGCCGTAGGCGTGCCTCGACACTTGATAACTGATAAAAATCTCCATTATCATGCTTTAGTGCAATTCTGAGTTGCTCGATGGCTGCATCATGGTAGCCTTGCAAGAAATAGACTTCTGCCAGTGCACGATGTTTCAACATTAACTTGTCCTGTTGTGCGTATGCACGGGCTTGTAATCGGTATAATGGAATATCGCTGGGATTAAACTGCAATTCACGATTAATCAGTTCTAGCGCGGCATCGGTCTGATTGTTTTGTAGCAGCGTATTGGCATATCCGTGAATAAGTGCTTTATGTTGCGGATAAATTTTCAACGCGGTGCGATATATCCGAAATGCGTCTTCAATCTGTCCATTCGCCAGTTTTACTTCTGCGGCCAGTGTCTCGATCATTGCGCCAGCTTGCAATCCTTTTTGCTCCACTTGAATAGCTTTTCCCAGCCTGTGGTTTTTAAGTACCATGTCCGGCTTAGTATCAGTTTGTATGAGCGTATAAAGCCGTGCCAGCTGCGAATCAGCCTCGTGATATTGTTTATCACGCAGTAATGCATAAATATAACCATACCGTTCAACCGCTTCATTAATATACCGTTTGTCTTGAAGACGTGCTCTAAATTGATTGACCGCATCAGTGGATTTTCCGTGCAAGGCGCGCAGCTTCGCACGCACCAGTAGAAAATCCGAACTGTCAGGAACCTGACGGTAACCAAGTTCATGCGTGCGGTTCTGAATATCAGCGATCCGTTCGTATGTTAATGGATGTGTACGCATATAGGATGGCGCACCGTTCTCATAAAAACGCCCAGCTTTTTGCAATCGCTCGAAAAAAGATGACATGCCTTGTGGATCAAATCCTGCATCCAGCAGTATGTTCAGGCCGACGCGATCTGCTTCTTTCTCATGTTTCCGTGTAAAGTTAAGTTGTGACTGTATGGCGCCTGCCTGGGATGCAGCAATGATTGCCTGACCTGCCTGTGGATTTGAACGTGATGCCAGAATGGCAACGGCAAGCGCTGCTATTGAAGTGATCATGCTGTATTTCTGACCAGCAATCATGCGCGCAAGATGCTTTTGTGTGACATGAGCGATTTCGTGAGCCATCACGCCTGCGAGCTCAGATTCACTTTGAGCAGCAATTATCAGGCCGCTGTTAAATCCCATAAAACCACCCGGTAACGCAAACGCGTTTATGGTGGAATCCTGTAATGCAAAAAATTCAAAGGATTGTCCCGGGCGTGTTTCTTTTGAATTTGCTATCAATTTGTGCCCAAGGTTATTGAGATAAGCTGAAATCTCTGGATCGTCCAGATAACTGGGGTCAGCTCGAATTTGCCGCATAATCTGCAATCCGATCTGTCGTTCTTCACGTGGTGTAATTGTTGCTTGTGACACATCACCCAGATCTGGCAGCTCATGTGCTACTGCCAGTGTTGGAGGGAACAGCAGCAATAGGATAAAGATAAAGCAATTTTTCATGTCGGTATGATAACTGTTTCTATTTCAAGTTCAATGGCTTTACGTCTATTTTGAATAATGGTCCGCAAGTGGACGTATCGCTCTAAAGACGTGGTGGAATTTTGTGGTTTGACATGCGCCGATTAATTCTGCGATCATCAATCGACGCAAGAGTGAAATCGTTACTGGTACTTAGAGCGTACCAACACAATCGCATTGTAAATTTCTACGAGAATCTGGCTGAAATCATGCAATACAGAAATCTGGGCAATACAGAAACGAAAGTCAGTGTCATTTGCTTGGGAACTATGACCTGGGGCCAGCAAAATACCCGGAATGAAGCTTTTGAACAAATGGACTATGCGCTGTCAGAAGGTGTCAATTTTTTTGACACCGCTGAACTGTATTCAATACCACCAAAAGCTGACACATATGGTTTTACAGAAACTATCATCGGTGAATGGTTCAAAGCACGAGGTCGACGCGATAAAGTTGTCCTGGCAACAAAGATAGCTGGCCCCGGTTCTGATTGGATACCGCATATTCGAAGCGGTCGAACCACATACAATCGGGAAAATATTCAATCCGCGCTGGACGGCAGTCTGAAACGACTGCAGACGGATTATATCGATCTGTATCAATTACACTGGCCGGAGCGCAAAACCAACTATTTCGGTCAACTTGGTTTTGCACCGGCAGACGATGCACAATACACTCCGTTTGTTGAGACATTGCAAGTATTGGAGGCTGCAGTTCGTGCCGGAAAAATACGTTATATCGGCTTGTCAAACGAAACACCCTGGGGAGTGATGAAGTTTCTTGAGCTCGCACGGCAGCATAATCTGCCGTGTATTGTCAGTGTTCAGAATCCTTACAATTTGTTGAATCGTAGTTACGAAGTTGGTATGGCTGAAGTATCCTGGCGTGAGAAAGTTGGATTATTGTCTTATTCCCCTCTGGGATTCGGAACTTTATCTGGTAAGTATTTGAACAGTCGAAGGCCATCAGGATCAAGACTCGATTTATTTCCGAATTATATGCGATACAGCAGTCAAAACGCTATACGTGCGATTGAAAGTTACGTTTCAATTGCAAAAAAATATCAAATGGATCCCGCACAAATGTCTCTTGCTTTTGTAAACAGTCGACTTTTTCTTACCAGTACGATTATCGGCGCTACGACCATGGAACAGTTAAAATCGAATATCAATAGCATTCATTTGAATTTATCGAAAGATGTGTTCGAAGAAATTGAAGAAATTCACCAGTTTCATCCCAATCCCAGCCCTTGAGGATATTCGAAGCCTTTTAAATAAGGTAAATAGTAATTGAATTACGAAAGAACGACCTGATCAGACTATATAGATAATCCGTTTCTTTTATGGTTGGATCATAATAACTTTTACCGCTGGATCAAATGCAGTGTCTAATGTCTTACTATTTGTTTACCGGCGGTTCGAACAAAGCTGGAATCGGTTTTGTTAAGAATTTTCTTTTTCTATGTTTTGACGCCAAGTTACGCTCGTCTAAGTTGGAGTGTGATTTCGTTTTATCTGGATTTGAATTATACGGTTGTGTAAATAGTGGATCGTCGTTTTCTGAGATTTTTGAAGCATTATTATGTGACACTTGTTCGCCATTGAAATAAATTACTTCAGCACGATTTTCTCCTGAGTCACGCACATTACTTTTTTCAGCAGGATTATGTTTTGTTTTCTTATCGCGCTTACCAGATATAGTTGGTTTCTCTTTAACTTTAGTGCCTTTACCTGGTTTCTTTTCAAGTTCTGGTAATTTTTCAATTTTTATTTTTTTTTGTAATAACTTCTCGATACCTGCTAATAATTTTTTTTCCTCGGGACTAACAAATGATATGGCATAGCCTTTCGCACCTGCCCTACCTGTACGACCTACTCTATGAATATAGTCTTCCGGATTATTGGGTAATTCGAAATTAATAACACATAGCAATTCTTCAATGTCCAATCCTCTTGCTGCTACATCGGTAGCGACTAGAACCTGTATAGCACCTTGTTTGAAATCATTATAGGCTTGTGTCCGTTGTAGTTGATTTTTGTTACCATGAATAACCGCCGCAGAGACACCCTCTTTATCCAAGAATTTTTTTAAACGATCGGCACCAGTTTTTGTGCGATTAAATATCAGGACCTGACTTAATTTTTTTTCATTTATCAATTGTATCAATAACTTTGACTTGGATACAGTTTGAGTTGAATAAACAACATGGGTTATTGAGTCATTGATTGAATTTCCTTTGGCTACTTCAATTAGTACCGGTTTATTTAGTATCTGGTTGGCAAGGTTTTTTATCTCATCAGAAAATGTGGCTGAAAACATAAGGTTCTGACGTTTCAATGGTAAGTAATCTACTATTTTTTTAATATCAGGCAAAAAACCCATATCAAGCATTCGATCCGCTTCATCCAATATTAAAATTTCAACTTTGGAAAGTGCTATATTTTTTTGCTGGATATGATCCAGTAGACGACCAGGTGTTGCAACGAGTACCTCTATACCGTTTCTAATAATATTTATTTGTGAATCAATATTAACTCCGCCATAGACAAGTGCAGATCTTAAACCTGTATATTTACTATAGTTCTGAATACTTTCAAAAACCTGAATGGCCAGTTCTCTGGTAGGTGCCAGAACTAAAGCGCGCAGTGAGTGCCTGGCAGGTGATGCACTGGTATTTGCATAAGCCTCAAGTCTTTGCAGCATTGGTAATGTAAAGCCAGCGGTTTTACCTGTACCGGTTTGCGCACCGCCCATCACATCTTTGCCTTCTAAAACTGTCGGTATCGCTTTTTCCTGTATGGGTGTTGGAGATTTATAACCTTCTTCTGCAACAGCCCGTAGAATGTTGGCTGACAAACCAAGCTCTTCAAATAACATTTATTAAACTCCTAAACATTTGCTTCTTTTTACTACTCTTATATTTTCATAATATAAGTGGTGTTGTTTTCCTGTGAAAAAAATGACCTGATACATAAACAGAAAATAAATCAGACTAGAGTTATCAGTCGCGGATTTCATTAAGAATGGGAATGCAGCTTATCAAGCCGTTAAGCTCTGGAATCGGACGAGAGGTGAAATTGGATGGATATGGCAGTGTAAAAATACTGAGTTCTGTTATGGTTTTTAAAAAGTCAATTTTGTCTTTAAAAAATACATAACCCGCATAGGTAGACACTATGCGGGTTATCGTGTATTAATTGATCAATAGACTGCAAGGTACAAACATATTAATAATCGTCGTCGTCCTCGTCGTCATCATCTTCGTAGTCGTCATCGTCATCTTCCTCCTCCCAATCATCCCAGCCGTCTTCCTTCAGCACAAGCTCGCCCTGCTCTTTGCTGGCATCCAGGTCCGTCATCGGCGCTTCTTCATGCACCAGGTTTTGATGACA
>NZ_FOCP01000011.1 GCF_900110145.1 Nitrosomonas marina
CCGTGCTTCGCCCTCAATGAACCTACTCATGGAATACTCCAATTAACTGGAAAGTAAAATTATATAACCAATTGGGTTTTCACACAGTCTGGGTCGTTAAAGGACGCATTCGATCTGCTGTGGCAGGAAGGCGAGCGCTGTCCGAAAATGATGAGCGTCGGCCTGCATGGCAGAATTAGCGGGCATCCGTCACGTGCAATGGCACTGGCCCGTTTTCTCGATTATGTACAAAATCATGACCGGGCCTGGGTATGCCGGCGCGAAGAAATCGCCCGGCACTGGCTGACCGGACATCAATCCGGCATGCGCTAGCTTTTGGCTTACCCATCGATCAATGGCAACCTTGCGTACGCCGCACATGATGTGCCCCTCTATCAACCGGATGGTCCATACACGGATTGATTTTACAAACCGAAAACAGTATGGTCCAACAGTGATATACGTTTTTCGCCTGCTTGATCGGGATAAACCGGGTATGCGGGCTCTGTTCAATTTAATTCCAAACCAAAGGAGATCAGTGTGAATTTTCCCGATTTTTATGCCGAAGCACCGGTTGTACGCACGTTCGATCCATTTGCCGCCACACTGGGTGCAGCACGTGACGGACTGCTCGACTATCAATATCAGGATGCAGTTCGTCTGGCCGGACATTCCTGCCCGACGGTCGCGGGTGCATTTCTGATAGGGCGTGCGGCACTGTCTGCACTCTATCCGGACGGGCCTGCCGAACGCGGCAACATCGCCGTGCACATGCCAGCACCGGAAGATGAGGGCACAACCGGCGTCATTGCGCAGGTGTTGACACTGCTCACAGGTGCGGCGGCCCATAACGGCTTTCAAGGAATACGCGGCCATTTCCGGCGCAGAGGCCTGCTTACGTTCTCACAACAGCGCGAAACGGAAGCCATTGTTTTCACACGCCTTGATAACCAGGTTAGTGTAGCGGTTTCACTCGATGTATCGCCGATACCCGCCGACCCCGCTCAAGGTGAACGACTGATGGCTATCCTGCAGGAGTGCGCCGATGATCAGCAGAGATCTGATTTCGCCAGCGCCTGGCAGGAACGCGTGCGACGCTTACTGCTTGAATTTGCCGACGATCCACGGGTAATACGCGTTATGCCCTGTGACGTTTGACGGTAACCTATACAAGTCGCGGCCAACCGGCCAAAAGGCCGGTCAAGGCGAAGCAACACGCGTTCAATCTCAGTGTTACCGGCCCCTGAACAGTATCATCCATCATGGCCGTTTTGGAATTTGTTGGCAAGTGCACATGCATGATCGCAACGTCCATTGTCAGCACACGCTGGCGCGATCACTCACCGAGCTTTATTAAATGCGATATAGCACCTGTTTCACCCGTATTTTCTCCAATGACAGACATCGTGTAACTGGCACAATATCCTGCTTCAGAGTGACAAATCTCTAGGGATAAACACATGTCAGTTGGAGTCATCGCGCTGATCGGCATGATAGCCGTTGCGGTCTATTATTTTTACAAAGGAAAACAGTCAAGGCAACTTGATTTTATCGATCATTACCAGTTCCCCTCAAGCCTGACGCGAAAAATCAGCACACAATACCCGCACCTGTCACAAAATGATATTGATCTTGTCTTTGATGCACTGCGCGACTATTTTCATCTGTGCAATCAGGCCAAATACAGAACAGTATCAATGCCCTCCCAGGTAGTGGATGTGGCGTGGCATGAGTTCATCCTGTTTACCCGAAACTACCGGTATTTCTGCAAAAAAGCGCTTGGCAGATTTCTGCACCATACACCCACCGAAGTCATGCGGACGCCAACTCAGGCACAGGCCGGGATCAAACGGGCCTGGCGTCTGGCCTGCGCAAAAGAGAATATCAATCCAGATACCCCGTCGTATCTGCCGCTGCTGTTTGCCATCGACAGCAGATTGAACATTGAGGACGGTTTTCGATATTCACTCAATTGCCGGGACAAGTCCTCGCCGGACTATGGCAGCGGCTATTGCGCGGCGCATATCGGCTGTGCATCGGGATGCGGCGGCGATTCGGAACCATCGAGTTCCGGCGGCGGAATATTCAGCGAGTCAGGGGGGGCCGGTGGATGCAGCAGCGGTTGCGGCGGCGATTGATCAACAGTCACACGGTACTGATGTGAATTCCGCAGTCCTTTTAGCACTGTTTTCTACATATCTGAGAAAACGGTAAAAGCTATCGATATCATTTTGTTTATCCATTAATTGCTTTTAAACCTGATTTCCAGGCCCCGGCGACTCGGGTCGATTTTTTCGGCCAGATCACGCAAACAGGTGCGCAGACCTTCTTCTACAACCGGATGGTAAAACGGCGCTGCCAAAGCGTCAAAAACAGTCATTCTGTTCTCAATCGCCCAGGACAGCAGATGGCCCATATGTTCTCCAGCGGGCGCGATCATCTCCGCACCCAGCAAAACGCCGCTGTGCTTATCACCAAATATATGCAGCATGCCTTTGTTATATTGCTGGATGGTAGCGCGCCCCTGTGAATCGAACAAAACCTCTCCGGTATGGTACTCACCTTCAGTCAATTTTCGCCGTGGTTTGCCCACGCGTACTATGTTGGGCTCGGAAAAGGTAATGGCCAGCGGCGTACGACGCTGAAACGCAGCAGTCTCATTAACGCAGTTCCACCCTGCAATCCGCCCTTCATCGCTGGCTTCATGAAGAACCGGTCGCACACCGGTAACATCACCCGCTATGAAAATTGGAAAATCCGCAATCTGCATCGTCTCCGGATTGTATTCCGGCACGCCGGCATCAGTGAACGGCACACCGATTTCTTCCAGGCCCAGGTTACGCACATTCGGTCGCCGCCCGGTTGCGGCCAGGACGGTTTTGACCTGAATATGCCTGGTATCTTGTCCTTCCTGCCAGGAAATGGCAACTTCATCACCACACGATTCGTAACAGAGCTCCTGAGCGTAACTCAACGACAGTTCTTCCTGAAATGTTTTGATGGCGTACTCGATCACATCCGCATCAGTCAAGCCACCCACGGTGCGCGAACGGCCAAAC
The DNA here is from genome assembly GCF_900110145.1 of Nitrosomonas marina. Lineage (GTDB taxonomy): Bacteria > Pseudomonadota > Gammaproteobacteria > Burkholderiales > Nitrosomonadaceae > Nitrosomonas > Nitrosomonas marina. The sequence continues at coordinate 3,039 of NZ_FOCP01000011.1, forward strand.
AGATGCGTTGTGACTCCCATCCGGTGCATCGCCTGACCGAGTTCCAGACCCAGCGGACCCGTTCCAATGACTGCCACTGATTCCGGCAGGATTTCCAGTTCGAACAATTCGTCGGTTGTTAAAACACTATTTCGGTTTTTGTCGCGAATGGCTTTCAGCGGTTCGGGAATGAACGGTGTGGAGCCGCTGGCCAGAATGACCTTGCCGGCCTGAATGGTCTGATCGCCGACCTGAAGCGTGTCGGGCTCCAGAAACCGCGCTTTACCGTGCATGTTGTTTTCGTCGATATCCTCAATCGACTCCATCACGAAGCTGACAAAATAGTCGCGCATCGATCTGACATGTCGAAGCGCCTCCTCTGTGCGGATAAATAACCGATCGCCGCCATGAATACCCTGTTTCGCCAGCTGATGCCGTCGATGATAATCGTTGGCAGTCTGGATAAACACCTTGCTGGGCATACATCCTACACGGGCGCACGTCGTACCGTAATGGCCCTCATTAATTAAAACAATATTCCGGGTTTTATGTTTTGCAGCGCTATACGCGGCCAGACCCGCTGTTCCAGCGCCAATAATGACGATATCCGCTTGTCGAGTTGCCATAGTTCATATAGATCACATAAAAGTCTAAAAATACTCTGCTGAAATGACGCGCAGTGACATCTTGATAGCACTACCCTGATGAATATCGCTGTATCCGACTGTGATATCAATTGCATCCACGCAGCATGTTTGTAACAGAATACCAGACCGGCGTGCTTTTCACATACAATTTGAACCATTAACAGTCAACCGGAAAGAAACCACATGCATGCACGCTTGATTATTGCCTCAGCCTCGCTTCTCATTATCACGGCAGGGTGCGCCGGTAAAGAGCAGTTCTACCGCAGCATGTACGAAGGATGGAAAACACAGGAAACCAATATACACCCCCGGATTGATCAGCGTCCGCTACAGCACCCGCAGATGTCTTATGATGCGTATGACACCGAACGAAAAAATACAAAACAGCAAGTAGTAACGATCGAACAGCTGTATTTCAGTGCATCCGGCCTGAGCGAGCTATCAATCAGCAAATTATTTCTGTTCATTGTTAACGCGCCCGGGCACTCTATCCATGTGACAGCGTTTTTGCTTCTCCATGTGACAGTATGAACACCCTGTCTGCCGCATTGATAACGGCTGGCTGGTGCGACACTGCAATAATCGTCAGTTGACTGGAAAGTTGCTGTAATGTTTCACAGATATTTTTTTCGCTCTCTGGATCCAGCGCACTGGTCGGTTCATCCATGATCAAAAAAGCCGGGCCATGCGCCAGCGCCCGCGCGATCGCAATGCGCTGGCGTTGTCCGCCAGACAACATCCCGCCCCGTTCACCGACAACCGACTGCATGCCATCGGGCAGCGCGCTGACAAATTCCCACGCGCCCGCCTTGCGCAACGCACGCTCGGCATCCGCTTCAGTCAGTGCGGGTTCGCCAACCAGAATGTTGTTCACAATGGTGTCGTGCAGCAGGATCGTATCCTGTGATACATAACCGATCATATGTCGCCATTTACGCAAGTCGATATCATGCAGTGGTTTGCCATCAATCAGCACTTCGCCACTATCAGGTTCCGCCAGTCCGCACAGCAAATCAATCAGGGTGCTCTTGCCCACACCCGAAGGGCCGGTCACAGCGGTAAATGTTCGAATCGGAATTTCAAGTTTCAAATTGTCGAAAATCGATTTTTCACCATAGCTGAACTGCACGTTATGCAGCACTATATTCTGATTAAGGGTGGGCTCGCCCGTACCGGAATTGCGCTCGGCAGCCGCTGCGGCATCTTCAGCAGCTTTACGCAATGCCCAGTAGGCGCTTTCCTGCACGGCGAGCTGCTGATATTTACGCTGCGTTTTGTTAAGTAGCCCCAGTATGCGTGTCAACAGAAAAACCATCACCATCACCTCGGGTAGCGACAGTTCCCAGATAACCAGCGCCAGATACAGACCAGCGGCGGTGATGGCCGCAAGTATCGGTTCCTGTAACGCCATCAATGCCGCACGGCTCATGACTTCGTGCCGCGTGGCTTTTTCCAGCTGTTTGGTTTGATCGTGCAGAATTGCGTCGGCGACATTGTCGCGCGCCATGGCTTTAAGCGATTTGACTGAATTCAATACGTCCGACAGGTACGCCAGCAGATAGCGTAACAATTGCGTCTGGCTCGCGCCTGCACGACGGGTTGCGCGTACCAGCCGGTGCAGAACGAGCAGCAGAAAAAGACCGATTAACAGGGAAGCCAGCGTCGCTTCCCAGGATATAAACACGGCAACCACCGCATAGACAAGCACCTGAATAGCCAGCGCGAGTACGATTACACTATGCTCAAATCCATTGGCCGCACGATACGCTTCCGTGGCCACCGAATTGGCAAGCGAGCCGACAGGTTGACGCAGATAATATTGCCAGCGACTGGCCAGCAAAGCTTCGATCAGGCTCAAACGCAGCGCCGTCGCAACATGTGCGACCGTATAACCAACCTGACGGTTGGCCAGCAGCAATATCAGCCCTTTCGTAAACATACCGGCAACGATAATGATTAAAATCATATCCAGCGTCGGCTCAATACCAATTTTCTGGAGAATGTCCACCATAAATTTGCCGATACCGGATTCACCGGATGATTCTCCGACTGCGATAGATAACAGCGGCAATAAGGCCGTCAGACTGAGTCCTTCAGCCACGCCGGCGATAAGCAGCGCGAACAGCACGAAAGCGCTGCGGCGCGGAAAAACCATGATATATGTAATGAGCGTTCGCATTGATTTGTTTGAGAACGGTTTGTTTGTTTTTGAACGAAATGGGTTGAACAGTTACAAAAAACTGTCTATCTTACCTGAAAGCGCTTGGTTATTGCCTGCAACCAGACAATAGTCAACTCAGTCGAAATAGGCGTGTTGCAAAAAAATCAGAGACGCCAGGCTGCATAATACTACAGCTTATGTAACGTCCTGCAGTACGCCGTCAATCAGCTGCTTGATTCGTTTGGCACGCGCGGCGAGCTGCTGATCGTGCGTAACAACGACAAGACTGGCATTCACTTTTTCATTCAGTTCGAGCATCAAATCAAAGACAGCTTCGGCGGTTTGGCGATCAAGATTACCGGTTGGCTCGTCCGCCAGAATACACGCCGGCTCGGTGACCAGCGCGCGAGCCACGGCAGCGCGCTGCCGTTCGCCACCGGATAACTCGCCCGGGTTATGTGCCAACCGGTGGCCCAGTCCGACCTGCTGCAGCACTGCAGCGGCGCGCTCCTGTGCTTCGCCAGCTGCCATGCGCCTAATCAGCAGAGGCATGGCGACATTTTCCAGTGCGGTAAACTCGGGCAGCAAATGATGAAACTGATATATGAATCCCAGCGAACCGTTTCGCAGCCTGCAGCGTGTCCATTCATCCATCGCGGCGATATTCTGCCCCAGAATATTGATCTCTCCGCTGCTTGGTTTGTCAAGTCCGCCCAGCAAATGCAGCAGCGTGCTTTTACCCGAGCCGGAAGCCCCTACAATGGCCATCATTTCACCACTGTAGATTTCCAGGTCCACGCCCTTCAGGACAGAGACTTCCAGTTCTCCCTGATCGAACTGTTTGAACAGTTGACGACAGGCGATCACAACGTTGTCCCCGGCTGCGCCAGCAGTATCATTCATAACGCAGCGCCTCCGCCGGATTCACCTTGGATGCCCGGTAACTCGGATAAATGGTCGCAAGCAGACTCAAGATAAACGATACTACGGCAACAGTGACTATATCCGTTGTCTGTGGATCGGTTGGAATCTTGCTGATGTAATAAATCTCGTTCGACAGAAATTCCACGCTGAAAACCCATTCGATGAACGCGACAACCTCTCCGACGTTATAGGCCAGCAGGACGCCCCCGGTTACACCCAGAATGGTGCCGGCCACGCCGATAAAAGTCCCCTGAACAATAAAAATTTTCATAATGCTGCGAGGACTCGCACCCAGCGTGCGCAAAATAGCAATATCTGACTGTTTGTCGGTAACAGCCATGACCAGCGTCGATACGATATTAAAAGCCGCCACGGCTATGATCAAGGCCAGAATCAGCGACAACATCCGTTTTTCGATCTGTATAGCGCGAAAATAGTTCGCATGTTGCTGCGTCCAATCGGTAACATAATAAGGACCGGTCAGTGAATGAATCAAATCGTTGACAACCTTCGGCGCCAGAAACATATCACTTAATTTTAAACGCACCCCGGAAACATGATCGTCCATACGATATAGTTTCTGTGCATCAGCCATGTGGATCAGCACCAGTCCGGAATCATACTCAAAATGCCCTGCTTCAAAAATTCCAACGACGGTAAACTGCTTCAGCCGTGGCAGTATCCCTGCAGGCGTCACCTGCCCTTGCGGTGAAATCAACACAATTTTGTCGCCCCTGAACGCACCCAGACTGCGCGCCAGTTCCATGCCGATGACAATGCCGAAATCACCCGGTATAAGATTTTCCAGTTCACCGCTGACCATCATATCAGAGAAATCGGCAACGTGATTTTCTGCATCAGGCAGAATACCGCGCACAATTGCGCCATGCACTACCTGATCATAGGACACCATTCCCTGCGCATTGACAAAAGGTGCGGCACCTTCCACCGACGGATGTCTGGATGCCTCTTCAGCCAGTGCCTGCCAGTTGGACAATCGGTTATCGAAGCCATTGATTTGCACATGAGAAGCGACACCGAGAATGCGCGCACGCACTTCTTTCTGGAATCCGTTCATTACAGACATGACCGTAATCAAAGCAGTCATGCCCAGCGTAATACCTAGTAGAGAAATCAGTGAAATAAACGAAATGAAATGATTGCGTTTTTTTGCTCGGGTGTAACGCAAACCGATAAAGAGCTCGTATGGAGACACAAAAAATAAATGCCTAGATTAATAAAGTTAGCAAGTGTGCCATAATTAGCCCAGAATGAGTAGATAGCCTGACTTGTTCAATCAACGTAATTTGTTTTTTCACTCCGGCGCAAAGCAAATGTATAATCATTCCATGAAATTTGATATGGTCGTAATCGGCGGTGGACTGGTGGGTGCCAGCCTTGTGGCTGCGCTGAAGAACAGCGGACTGAGGATAGCTCTAATCGAGTCTCGGGAACCGTCACCCATACCGGATGATAGCAGCTGGGACAGTCGCGTGTACGCAATCAGCCCGGGTAGCGTTGCGTTTTTGCACGATCACGCAATCTGGCAGCGAATGGAATTATCCCGTGTTGCGCCAGTCTATGACATGGCGGTTTTTGGGGACGACAGCAGTTCGTGCATTCATTTCAGCGCATATGAAATCGGCGTGTCCGAACTGGCCTGTATTGTCGAAAACCGGCAGCTGCAAACTGCCGTTTGGACAGCAATACAACCACAAAATGATAATCTGGAGATTATTTGCCCGACACGATGCACTGCCATCAGCTGGCATGAATCGCACGCTGAAATACAACTCGAAGATGGCCGCCAGATAGACGCAGCGCTTGTTGTCGGCGCAGACGGGGTCAATTCATGGGTACGTCAGCAGGCAGACATCGAGGTTAATCGCCATCCCTATCAGCAAATTGGCGTAGTTGCCAATTTCAATACCCGGTTGTCTCATCGTCATGTTGCACATCAATGGTTCAGGCGTGATGGCGTGATGGCGCTATTGCCGCTACCCGGCAACCGGGTTTCCATGGTCTGGTCGACCGACGAGGAACATGCCGCCGAGCTACGCGCATTATCGGCCGATCAGCTTTGCCAGCATGTCGAAACGGCTGCTTCACATACCCTTGGCGAATTGCAGTTGATTACGCCGGCGACCGGTTTTCCACTGAATTTTGTCCATGTCAGCAACCTGGTTAAACCACGGTTGGTGCTCGTCGGCGATGCAGCGCATGGCATACACCCGTTGGCCGGGCAAGGCGTCAATCTTGGTCTGCGCGACGTGCGAAAACTTGCCGAAATTCTCAATGATCGCGGTTTACAGTCCGATATCGGGGATTTTATTCTGTTGCGTCGGTATGAATGTGCGCGCAAAGAAGATATTCTGGCATTGGAACTGGTCACCGACAGTCTGCAAAAGCTGTTTATCAATCCTGATCCCACACTTGCACGGTTACGGAATTTAGGTCTGGAGATTACCGACCGGCTGCCTTTGATTAAAAACCGGTTGATGCAGCACGCACTGAGTTAATCTGAAATTTACAAGGAGCCATAATGGTTATGCATGCAGCACTTTTAAAGCAATTCGTTCTAATTCTATTAATTTGTTTTTTTTACAGCCCGGCCCTGGCTGATGAAGATACTGTCAGGAAAGCCCTGGCTCCGCATTTTCCGGGCGCGAAAATTGAAAGCCTGCGTAAGACCCCTTATCTGGGCCTGTATGAAGCCCTGGTTGGCGGCGAACTCTTTTATACCGATGAGAAAGCCGAGTATTTTTTCTTTGGACACATTGTCGATACCAAGACGAGAACCAGCGTGACCAATGAACGCTTGCAGGAAATCAAGGCAGCACGCAGGATTCCGCTTGATACACTGCCGCTTGAATTTGCCATTAAGATCGTCAAGGGTAACGGCGAACGCAGACTCGCCGTTTTCACCGATCCCAACTGTCCTTACTGCAAGCAACTGGAAAAAGAACTGCTGAATATTACCGACGTAACGATTTACACACTGCTGTATCCGGTATTAAGAGGTTCAATGGAATTATCCACCTCTATATGGTGTGCACAGGACCAAATCAAAGCCTGGGATGACTTTATGCTCAGGGGTATCAAGCCAAAAGACAAGGACTGCGAGACACCGCTGCCAACGCTGGTCAGATCAGGTCAGGAAAACAGGGTCACAGGCACACCCACATTGATTTTTGCCGATGGCTCCATTGTTGGCGGCATGATACCGGCTGAAGCAATTGAAGAGCGGTTGCAAAGTGCCGCCACCGCTGACCGGTAATAGCAACTCTACAGGTGTTAAACCGATAGAAATCGAACAAGTCGGTTGTAAAACTGTCCTATAACGCATTACTACTCTAGCAATTCATCATAGAGCCTGATAACTATTTTATTGAAGCATGAAGCAAGACCTGCTGAATGCTCAAACTTGCGATCATTCAGTCACCTACCAACCAAAATGAAACCTACGCTCGTCCTGGTCGGCCGCCCCAATGTCGGCAAATCCACGCTTTTTAACCGGCTGACGCGCAGCCGAGATGCACTCGTGGCGGACATACCCGGACTTACACGCGACCGGCGCTACGGACATGGCAGGATTGGCGACAGACCGTATCTGGTCATGGACACCGGCGGGCTGGAACCGGTCACCAGCGACGGCATCATGTATGCGATGGCACAACAATCACTGCAGGCAATCGACGAGGCCGACCAAGCATTGTTCATTGTGGACGCCCGCCAGGGAATAACCGCACAAGATAAAATCATTGCCGAACAACTGCGAAAAAAAGACCGCAACATTCTGCTGGTCGTCAACAAGGCTGAAGGCATGGTTGACGACGTTGTTACCGCCGAGTTTTTTGAACTCGGCCTGGGTAAACCCCATGCTATCTCGGCGCTGCACGGTGATCATGTGAATGAGCTGGTTGCACTGGCACTTGCAGATTTTCCTGCCCTTGAAGAAGAAGCCGAGCAAACCAGTAAACACCCAAAAATTGCGATCGTTGGCCGTCCCAATGTGGGCAAGTCAACGCTGGTCAATACCCTGCTGGGTGAAGAGCGCGTGATTGCCTTTGATCAGCCAGGCACTACACGCGACAGTATTTACATTGATTTCGATCACAACGGCACACAGTACACGCTAATCGATACAGCGGGTTTGCGAAAGCGGGGCAAGGTCAAGGAAACTGTTGAGAAGTTTTCAGCTATCAAGACGTTACAGGCCATCGAAGACGCCAATGTCGTCGTTTTGGTGCTTGACGCCAGAAGTGAAATTGCCGAACAGGACGCACATATTGCCGATTTCATATTACAGTCCGGAAAAGCCCTGGTTGTAGCAGTCAACAAATGGGACGGACTGGATCAGTATCAACGCGAATGTATCAAACACGAACTGGCGCGAAAACTCGGGTTTCTCAACTTTGCCAAACTGCATTTTATATCCGCGCTCAAAGGAACCGGCACACTGAGATTACTGGTGTCGGTCAACCAGGCGTACGCAGCGGCAATGGCTGACTTATCCACGCCGCAATTAACGCGTGCCTTGCATGCGGCGGTAGAGAAACACGCACCGCCACGCGGTGGAATGTCCCGCCCCAAATTGCGCTACGCGCATCAAGGCGGCACGAACCCACCGATTGTAGTAATACACGGGAGCATGCTCGAACACGTGCCGGACACTTATCAGCGCTACCTCGAAAACTTTTTTCGCGAGGCTTTTAAGCTTACCGGAACACCCTTACGCATTACATTTAAGGCCGGACATAATCCATATGCGGACAAAAAGCCTGCACCACCATCCGAAGCGGAGATACGACGGGCGCGCAACCGCCGTCGACGTAACCGAAAAAAATATGGTTAAGAGGCCGTCTACTGGATCAGGCGGCCAAAACAGCTTTCTAAGAACCCATTCGTTTTAAGCTGTGTCATAACAACGTCCATCTGTTAAACTGCAATCTTGGTTTCGTAATCGCGCCTGGATTCGAAGTAATTGTGTACATAGAAATAGGAGTCTGCGATGAAATTTTCCATATACCGATATGATCCTGATAAAGATGAAAAACCGTACATGCAGGATTATGAGATCGAACTGGCGGCAACCGATAAAATGCTGCTGGATGCGCTCTTGCGAATTAAATCCGTTGATGACAGTTTGAGTTTAAGACGTTCATGCTCAGAAGGCGTGTGCGGTTCGGATGCGATGAATATCAACGGACGCAACGGACTGGCCTGTATCACACCGCTAAAAAGCCTGAAACAACCTATTGAAATACGTCCGCTGCCGGGATTGCCGGTGATTCGCGACCTGATTGTCGATATGACGCAGTTTTTCAACCAATATCATTCGATCAAGCCGTATTTGATCAATAACAACCCGCCACCGGAGACAGAACGTCTGCAGTCACCTGAAGAGCGCGCAGCATTAGAGGGTGCATACGAATGTATCTTATGCGCCTGCTGTACAACCGCCTGCCCATCTTTCTGGTGGAATCCGGACAAATTTGTCGGCCCTGCGGGATTGTTGCAGGCCTATCGCTTTCTTGCCGACAGCCGTGATCAGGCGACTGCTGAACGGCTCGATTATCTTGAAGATCCTTACCGCCTGTTCCGCTGTCATTCGATTATGAATTGCGTGGATGCTTGTCCGAAAGGCCTCAATCCCACTGAAGCAATCGGCAAAATAAAAGATATGATGGTCAAAAGAACGGTATGAAGGAATTTGAACGCGCTCGCTGGCGCTGCCGCCGGGGTATGTTGGAACTGGACATTATTTTACTGCGTTTTATGGATAAACATTACCGGCAACTCAGTACAAGAGAGCTGTTACAGTTCGATAGACTGCTGTCATTGTCCGACAGTGATTTATGGGACATGATCTGTGCCAGAAAATCAGCGATAGACGATGATCAGTTGCCGGTATTAAAATTGTTGCAGGAAAGTTAGCCGACCAGAAACTCGACCGCCTGCAAACACAAGCCTACAGTATTTTGTTGCTACAATGTGTAACGTTCAGGTAACGGTAATATAACAAAATATTCGGTGATCGAATTGATGCAATACATGGAGAACTAATATGACGCAAAAAGGTACAGCAACCTTGAGTCTTAGCACTGGCGGCGAAGCCATTGAGCTTCCTGTCATATCCGGCACCATGGGTCCCGATGTGGTGGATATCCGCAAATTACATGCCAAAAGTGGTTTGTTTACCTATGATCCGGGTTTTTTATCGACTGCCAGCAATAGTTCCGAAATCACGTTTATTGATGGCGGAAAAGGTGTTCTGCTATATCGCGGTTATCCGATTGAACAACTCGCAAGACAATGCGACTTTATCGAAATCTGCTACCTTCTGTTGCACGGAGAGTTGCCAAAAGCAACAGAAAAAACCGAATTCGATGGTGTCATCAAGCATCATACTATGCTGCATGAACAGCTGGTCAAACTTTTCAGCGGATTTCGCAGGGATGCTCACCCAATGGCTGTCATGGTGGGTGTCGTGGGCGCTTTATCTGCGTTTTATCATGATGCGCTGGATATATCCGATGCGAGCCACCGTGAATTGTCTGCAATGCGATTGATCGCAAAAATGCCGACTATCGCCGCGATGGCGTATAAATACAACATCGGCCAGCCATATGTCTATCCACGCAACGACCTCAGCTATGCTGAAAACTTTCTGCACATGATGTTCTCATTACCTACAGAACGCTATAAAGCCGACCCCAAAATTGTACGCGCGCTCGACCGTATTCTGATTTTGCATGCCGATCATGAGCAGAATGCTTCAACATCCACGGTACGACTGGCCGGTTCCAGCGGTGCCAACCCATTTGCCTGTATCGCTGCCGGTATAGCATGTTTATGGGGACCAGCGCATGGCGGCGCAAATGAGGCCTGTCTTCACATGCTCGAGGAGATCGGCGACGTTTCCCGCATCAACGACTATATCAAACGCGCCAAAGATCCCGATGAAAACTATCGGCTGATGGGTTTTGGTCACCGCGTATATAAAAATTTCGACCCCCGTGCAAAACTAATGCGCGAGACCTGTCATGAAGTATTGAACGTACTGGATCTTGAAAATGACCGGCTATTCAAACTCGCGCTGGAACTTGAAAGAATTGCTCTCGAGGACGATTATTTTATTTCCAGAAAACTTTATCCGAATGTCGATTTTTATTCCGGCATTGTCCAACGCGCCTTAGGCATTCCAACCATTATGTTCACCGCAATCTTCGCAATGGCACGCACAGTGGGCTGGGTTGCTCAATGGAATGAAATGATTTCCGATCCTGACTACAAAATCGGCCGTCCGCGCCAGCTGTATACGGGCACCCCCATGCGTGATGTCCCGACTGATTTTCGTAATTAATAACTAACTGACGGACAGGACTACCAGTAATGAATAAACAGTTGCAGGATTCCATGCTGTTCGGCACTAACGCCCCTTTTGTTGAGGCAATGTACGAAGAATACCTGCATAACCCCGTTTCGGTCGAACCGGCATGGCGTGAATACTTTGATAAAATTCAGCAAACACCGGGGCTGTCCGTCAATCAACTGGTGAAAAGTGCCGGTACCGCTGACAAGCAGCAACAGCAACCGATAAAGGAAGGAAAACCTGACAAAATTGACGGCATGATTGTTCTGCCGGAAGTCATCCAGACCGATACCGATGACCGCAAGCAGGTCGCGGTGCTGCAGCTGATCAACATGTACCGCTATCTTGGCTTGAGCCAGGCGGCACTGGACCCTCTGCAGTTCGAGGATAAACCGCTACGGATGGAACTCGATCCGAGCAACTTCGGATTCTCCGACAAAGACATGGATACCGTATTCAACACGGGCTCTCTGGCAGGTCCGGATCACGCACCGCTACGTGATATTCTTCAGATTCTCAAGGAGACGTATTGCGGCCCTGTCGGCGCCGAGTACATGTACATTTCTTCCGTGGAACAAAAGCGCTGGCTGCAAAGCAGACTGGAAACCAAACGGTCCAACCCGGATTACAGTCATGAATACAAGAAATTTATTCTTGAGAGGCTGAGCGCTGCAGAAGGACTGGAGCGATACCTGCACACCCGCTACATCGGTCAGAAACGGTTCTCAGGCGAGGGTAACGAAAGCCTGATCCCCCTGCTCGACTGTCTGATCGTCTGTGCCGGGAAGCTGCATATTGATGAAATTGTCATCGGCATGGCGCATCGCGCCAGACTGAATGTATTGGTGAATACACTCGGTAAAATGCCCGCAGATCTTTTTCGTGAATTTGAAGAAAAATATGTGGAAGATCTACCATCTGGCGATGTGAAATATCATCAGGGGTTTTCCTCAGCAGTCAATACGTCGGATGGCGTGGTGCGCCTTGCCTTGGCGTTTAATCCGTCGCACCTGGAAATTGTCAATCCGGTAGTAGAGGGCTCTGTACGCGCACGCCAACACCGCTTTCATGATCGCCAGGGCGACAAAGTACTGCCCGTTCTGATTCACGGTGACGCTGCTTTTGCCGGGCAGGGTGTCGTCATGGAAACGCTGAATCTGTCACAAACGAGTGGCTATGGCACGGGCGGCACGATACACATCATTATCAACAACCAGATTGGCTTTACCACATCTGATCCGCGTGAGAGCCGTTCCACGCTTTATTGTACCGATGTCGCCAAAATGATCGAGGCACCCGTTTTTCATGTAAACGGTGACGACCCCGAAGCGGTAAGCATGATTACCGAACTCGCACTGGACTTCCGAATGAAATTTCACAAGGATGTCGTCATCGATATGGTCTGTTTCCGTCGTCTCGGCCACAACGAGCAGGACGATCCAATGGTAACGCAGCCCAAAATGTATCAGATTATCAGCCAGCATCCTGGAACGCGCCAGCGCTACGCGGAAAAGCTGGAGGCCGAAGGCGTTATTAAAAAAGGCGAAGCTGACGCCATGGTACAAGCGTACCGTGAAGCGATGGACGCTGGCGTCAACCCTAACAAAAAAATCCGTTACAACTACAAGTCCCCTTTTTCAGTTAACTGGGCAGCATTCAAAAAGCCTTTCAAATGGAACCAGCCCGTAAAAACGGGAATTTCACTGGATATACTGAAGCAGCTGGCCGTGCGCTTAACGGATATTCCGGAAAAATTCATACTGCACAAGCGGGTAGAAAAGATTATTGACGACCGCCGGCTGATGGGACAGGGTAAACAGCCACTGGACTGGGGGATGGCAGAAAATCTGGCATATGCTGCGCTGCTGTATGAAGGGTTTCCTGTCCGAATTTCCGGACAGGATTCGGAACGCGGTACTTTTTTTCACAGGCATGCTGTATTACACAACCAGGATACTTCACTCGAAGATAGAAATATTTACGTGCCGTTACGTCACATATCGCCCGGGCAACCGGATTTTACCGCAATCAACTCCATTTTGTCTGAAGAAGCTGTGCTGGGATTTGAGTATGGATACACTACCGCGCAGCCACAGGAACTGGTCATCTGGGAAGCGCAGTTCGGCGATTTTGCCAATGGCGCACAAGTAGTCATCGACCAGTTCATCGCATCCGGCGAAGCCAAATGGGGACGCCTGTGCGGTCTGGTGATGATGCTTCCCCATGGCTATGAAGGTCAGGGACCGGAGCACTCTTCCGCACGACTGGAACGGTATTTACAGCTTTGCGCAGACTATAACATCCAGGTATGCATTCCTTCCGCGCCAGCACAAATGTTTCATCTGTTGCGACGACAGATGATTCGCCCGTTGCGCAAGCCGCTGATTATCATGAGTCCTAAGAGCATGCTGCGACACAAGGAATCGGTATCGACTCTGGAAGAACTGTCCAGCGGCAGGTTTTACCCGGTAATATCCGAAACAGAAAAACTGGAACCGAAACAGGTCAAACGCCTGATTGTGTGCAGCGGAAAAATATATTATGAGCTGAGAGCACACCGGCAAGCGCAGGAAATAACCGATATGGCGATTATCCGATTGGAGCAGCTGTACCCCTTTCCTCATGAAGAATTCAAACAGGAAATCAAACGCTACAGTAAAGCCAAAGAGGTGATCTGGTGTCAGGAAGAACCCGGCAACCAGGGTGCATGGCACCGCATACAGCACTACCTGCTGCGAAACATGAAATCCTCGCAAACGCTGGGTTATGCACTGCGTCCCTCTTCAGCTTCACCGTCAGTCGGTTATCTGGCCAAACATAAAATGCAACAAAATGAAGTTATTGAAGCCGCATTCCGAGAAAAAATTTAGTCTACGGAGAGTAAAATGTTAGTAGAGGTTAAAGTGCCCGCATTGTCAGAATCAGTGGCCGAAGCGACACTGATAACGTGGCACAAAAAAAAGGGCGAGAAGGTCGAACGCGATGAAAATCTGATTGATATAGAAACGGATAAAGTCGTTCTGGAGTTACCCGCACCCAAGGCAGGCGTTTTAAAAGAGATCATCAAAGGAGACGGTGAAACCGTAACCAGTGGAGAAGTCATCGCCAAGATCGATACCGAAGCGGCCGACAACGATACCGATGCAGAATCCGATACAGCCGAATCGAAGGACACGCAAAAAAAATCTACTACACAGTCAACAAAAGATAAATCTACGCCCGACGAAGATGAGGGAAATGACCGGGATCAGGAACAGAAGACCGAACGTAAAGCAGATCCAACAATTCCGATGCTGATGCCGGCCGCACGGAAACTGATTGAAGAAAATCAGCTGAAAACATCAGAAACGCGATCGATCCAGGGAACAGGGCGTGGCGGACGAATTACCCGCGAAGATGTACAGGCTTATATCGATCATAAAACCGAAGACGAACAGGAAGCAGCTTCCGGCGACGCACAGACTGAGCAGTCTGCTGAAGAACAAGCCGGAATGGACGAAGAAAAGCGGTCGGAACAAACCCAGCAAAGCCGTGAAACCGGAGAAGCCAGTGAGCGGATTGATCGCCGGGTAACCATGTCACGCTTGCGCATGCGTATTGCAGAACGTCTGGTACAATCGCAATCGACCGCAGCAATTTTGACGACATTCAACGAAGTAAACATGCAGGCGGTCATCGATCTGCGCACCCGTTATCGTAATGAATTTGAAAAAGAGCACGGCATCAAGCTTGGTTTTATGTCGTTTTTTGTCAAAGCAGTCGCCGCCGCGCTCAAGAAATACCCCATTGTCAACGCATCGGTTGAGGGCAACGAAATTATCTACCATGATTACTACGATATCGGTATTGCCGTGGGCAGCCCGCGCGGCCTTGTTGTACCGATCCTGCGTAACGCTGACCGCATGACATTTGCGCAGATCGAAACGCAAATTTCGGATTTTGCCAGACGTGCGCGTGACGGTAAATTAACTCTTGAAGAATTAACGGGTGGAACATTCTCGATCACCAATGGCGGTGTGTTCGGTTCCATGCTGTCCACGCCAATTATCAATCCCCCGCAAAGCGCCATTTTAGGCATTCATGCAACCAAGCAACGGCCAGTGGTTGAAAATGGCCAGATCGTAATCCGTCCGATGAATTATCTGGCACTATCGTACGATCATCGCATCATAGACGGGCGTGAAGCGGTGCTGGCACTGGGGGCGATGAAAGAAGCGCTGGAATACCCAATGAGCCCGCTGCTGGAGACCTGAAAACAGACGGTCTGCGACTACTTCGCAATATCAATATACAATTTCTACATTTTCGGCGTTTAAATGCCGGTTTAATGTATGCAGCAGCTGATCGTCCAGATTTACCCGCCAGCTATCGCCCAGCACAATCTCGCAAGCCGCCTGCTGATTTTGATATACCAGCGAAACGGGACACAACGGCTGCATGTCGCCGTGTTGTGCCGGCTGATCGGGACGATCCTGGCCGGCATAAGGTGTCAACAGATTTTTCAATGTAGCAGTCGTCGGCAGCGTTTCAGAATTGACACGCAGCCTGATCCGTTTGGCAAAATGCGTGCGGATACCGGCAAGATTGTACAGCTTCTCCGCGGTTATACGCAGTTCGTTGCTGCTTTCCTGGTCGTTATACTGACCGCGAATACCAATTTTCGCCTGTGCCACCAGCAGTTGATCCTCCTTGAGCCAGTTGCGGTTTTCGTTAAACAGTTCATCAAACACAATCAGTTCGACTGAGGCCGTACCGTCGTCAAGGCCGATGACGGCCATTCGGCCACGCCGCGTCATCTGAACACGAACGTCATGAATGATTCCCGCGATGAGCTGCGTTTCACGCTGTACTGATAGCCGATCAAGCGTCGTGCGGACAAATGGACGTATATCACGGGCATAGGTCTCAAACAGGTGCCCACTGAAATAAAAACCGAGTCCTTGTTTTTCATGCTGCAGCGTCTCCCGGTCCGACCACGGCGAAGCTGATATCAAAGTCGGTTGCAGTGTCAAATCGTCCTGGCCATCAAACAGGGTTGACTGGTTGGCCGAGCGGCTTGACTGCTCTGCCGCTTCCAGCGCAATGCCAACCGAAGCCAGCAGGCTGGATCTGTCTCCATTCAGACAATCGAATGCGCCGACACGGATAAGCGATTCGATCACACGTCGGTTGATGATGCGCCGATCCACGCGGTTGCAGAAATCGAACAGATCAATGAACACACCGCCTTTACTGCGTGCTGCAAGTACGGCGTTTATCGCTGACTCACCCGTTCCCTTTACCGCGCCAAGCCCGTACCGGATTGTTTTGGCGCCGGTCGGCACAAACCGGTAATCAGACTGATTGATATCGGGTGGCTGAATCGTCAACCCATTTGCCAGACTGTCTTGAATGAAAATATAAACCTTGTCGGTATCGTCCATATCGGCCGACAAACAGGCCGCCATGAACTCAGCCGTATAGTGCGTTTTCAGAAAAGCAGTCTGATAGGCGATGAGCGCATACGCTGCAGCATGCGATTTGTTGAATCCATAACCGGCAAATTTTTCCATCAGACGAAACAATTCCGATGCCTTTGTTTCATCCACGCCGTTTTTTACCGCGCCGGCGACAAAAATATCGCGTTGCTGCGCCATTTCCTCGACTTTTTTCTTGCCCATGGCGCGCCGCAGCAAATCAGCGCTACCCAGACTGTAACCTCCGATCACCTGGGCAATCTGCATCACCTGTTCCTGATAAATCATAATGCCATAGGTCGGACTCAGAATCGGCTCGAGACGCGGGTCAAGATATTCAATGGTTTGCACGCCATGTTTGCGTTCAATAAAATCCGGTATTAAATCCATCGGGCCCGGCCGGTAAAGCGCAACCAGTGCGATAATGTCTTCGAAGCGATCAGGTTTTGCCTTCTGCAACAGATCTTTCATGCCGCGCGATTCAAACTGAAAAATACCGACGGCATTGCCCTGTCGCAACAATGCATAAGTGGCAGCATCATCCAGCGTCAACCCGGCGAGTGAAAACGATTCAACGCGGGATCGATTAATGTAACTGACAGCGCGGTCCAGTGTGGTCAGAGTTCGCAGCCCGAGAAAATCAAACTTGACCAGACCGATTTTCTCGACATCGTCCTTGTCGAACTGGCTGACCACGGCATCCGTCGACTCGGTGCAATAAACAGGGCAAAAGTCGGTGATTTTGCCCGGTGCGATCAGCACCCCTCCAGCGTGCATGCCGCTGTTACGGGTCAGTCCCTCCAGGCGTTCAGCCAGTTCCAGCAGGTAACGAACGTCCTCCTCCTCGGCAGCACGTTGATTTAACTGCGGCTCGAGTTCGCGTGCTTTTTTTAGCGTCATGCCAATTTCAAACGGCACCAGCTTTGCCAGTTGATCAACAAAATTGTATGGCAGATCCAGCACGCGGCCAATGTCACGAATCACTGCCTTGGCCGCCATGGTGCCAAAAGTAATAATCTGCGAGACACTTTGAGTGCCATAGCGCTGTTTGACATAGTCAATTACTTTTTCACGCCTGTCCTGGCAGAAATCAATATCGAAATCCGGCATGGATACGCGTTCCGGATTCAAAAAACGTTCAAACAGCAGATCGTAACGCAACGGATCGAGATCGGTGATACCGAGCGAATACGCAACCAGCGATCCAGCCCCGGAACCACGTCCCGGTCCGACCGGCACGTCATTGCGCTTGGCCCAGTTGATGAAATCGGCCACTATCAAGAAATAGCCTGAAAAACCCATCGAGATGATCGTATCAACTTCAAAATCCATGCGCGCCTGATATTCGTGCAGCCGCCGATTACGCTCATCTGTGCCAGGGAACAGTGCCTGCATACGTTCTTCGAGACCGGCCGCAACCTGGCTACGCAGAAAATCCTCCAGGCTTTCGTTATTGGGCGTTGGATACAGCGGCAGCTTGTTGACACCCAGCTCCAGTTCCAGATTGCAGCGACGAGCGATTTCAACACTGTTTGCAAGTGCCGACGGTATGTCAGCAAACAGCTGGATCATCTCCTGTCGGGTCTTGAAATACTGTTGTCGGGTAAATTTTTTCGGCCGCCGCCGATCGGCAAGAATATAACCCTCAGCAATGCAGACCCGAGCTTCATGTGCATCGAAATCGTCAGCCGTCAAAAACTGCACAGACTGGGTGGCAACAACGGGCAGATTTAACTTGTCTGCAATCACCAGTGATTGCTGCAACAGATATTCTTCCCGATCATGTCCGTCTCGCTGGATTTCAATATACAACCGGTTCGGAAAAACCGCGGTCCATTCCTTTGCCTGCGCCTCAGCCTGCTGCAGGTCGTTCAGTAAAACCGACTGGCCAATCGCACCATAACGTGCACCGGACAACGCAATCAATCCTTCGGTACCGTCCGGTTCATCGCGCAACCACGACCACCGTATCTCTGCCCTGCCCTGCACCTGGTTTTCAAGGTAGGCGCGCGTCAATAACCGTGAAAGTAATAAATAGCCGGCGTAGGACTGGCATAACAGCAGTACGCGTGCAGGTTTTTTACAGTCAATTTCGTTGGTTATCCAGACATCGCAGCCGATAATCGGCTTGATTCCGTTTTTGCGGGCACTTTGATAAAATTTTACCGCCCCGAACACATTGGCAAGATCGGTCAGTGCCAGAGCAGGCATCTGATCTTCTGACGCTTTCGCAATTGCGTCATTAATCCGGATGGTACTGTCCAGAATTGAGAATTCGCTGTGCAGCCGTAGGTGAATAAAGCCCGGTTCAGCAGATTTTTGAGTCATAAATGATACAATTGAACGCTTGGTCGATTGCAGTGTTCAAAACAGCATTGCAATCATGCTTTGTTTTTTTGTTACCGCCTTTAATTTTACATCATGTTGACCACTCCAGAACTGTTACTTCCCGCCGGCTCGCTTGAAAAAATGCGCACCGCATACGCCTACGGCGCCGATGCGGTTTATGCGGGACAACCGCGTTATTCCCTGCGTGCGCGCAACAATGAATTCGCACTGGAACAACTCAAAACCGGGATTACCGAAGCGCATGCGCTGGGTAAGAAGTTTTTCGTCGCGAGCAATATCATGCCCCATAACGCCAAGGTCAAGACTTATCTGGCCGATATGGAACCGGTCATCGCAATGCAGCCCGATGCACTGATCATGGCCGATCCGGGCCTTATCATGATGGTTCGGGAAAAATGGCCCGAGATGCCTGTACATCTGTCGGTACAGGCCAATACTGTCAATTACATGGGCGTCAAGTTCTGGCAGAAAATCGGGCTCACACGCGTGATTCTGTCGCGTGAACTGTCGCTTGACGAAATCGCCCAGATACGCGACCTGTGCCCGGACATGGAACTCGAGGTGTTCGTACATGGCGCACTGTGTATTGCCTATTCGGGACGCTGCCTGCTTTCGGGTTATTTCAATCATCGTGATCCGAATCAGGGCACCTGTACCAATTCATGTCGCTGGGACTATAAAGTCATGCCAGGCGAGGAAGGCGACAATGGCGATATTCAATCATCGGAAACGATCGATTTTGATTTTAACGCAGCGATGCGCGAGGCCGACAGCCAGTCGGGCCAGCAGCCCGACTTCAAGCGGCATCCGGCAGCTGATCAGGTATACATGATTGAAGAAAAAGAACGCCCCGGCCAACTGATGCCGATCATGGAAGACGAGCACGGCACTTATATCATGAATTCCAAGGACCTGCGCGCGGTGGAGCACATCGAGCGGATGGTCAAAATAGGCGTCGATTCGTTCAAGGTCGAAGGCCGGACCAAATCGCTTTATTATGTTGCCAGAACCGCGCAGGTCTATCGCAGGGCCATTGACGACGCCGTCGCCGGAAAAACATTCGATCCGTCGCTTCTCGGCGAACTCGAAGGACTGGCCAACCGCGGCTATACCAGCGGTTTTTACCAGCGCCACCAGACGCATGAAACACAGAATTACCTGCGCGGTCATTCCGAATCGAGCCGCAGTCAATATGTCGGCGACATCACAGGATTTGACGAAGCCAGCGGCATGGCGGAAATACAGGTCAAAAACCGATTTCAGGTCGGAGATCGCCTTGAGATCATTCATCCGTCCGGCAATCAGATAGTAAAACTGACACAGATGCAGGACAGCAAAGGCAAGCCAGTATTTGCAGCGCCCGGCAGCGGCCACCGCGTGCGTATTCCGATGACCCGGAATGTCAGTAATGCGTTTGTCGCTCGGTTCTTATCGTGACAATCTAAGCGATTGACAAACAGCTTGTCAGTCGCACTGATGATAAAAAAAACTGATCATGCTTCTTGGCAACCACTCGAAATTGCCAGGAAAAGGTGACTGGACAAATCCGGCATGCCCTCCTTCATCAGGAAACACGCGCGTCACCGCCGCTGAAACCTCGTCACCTTCGGGCAACACTGAAGCCGGCATGAATGGATCGTTGCACGCGTTGATCAACAGGGTCGGCACATGAATATGCGGCAGCCACTGCTTGCTGCTTGACTGTCGCCAGTAGTCGTCGGTATCTCTGAATCCATGCAAAGGCGCGGTGACAATATTATCAAATTCGTAGATTGATTTGCATTTTGACAGTGCTTTGCCGTCAAACAGTCCCGGAAACTTTTCCAGTTTCTCAAACGCCTTGTATTTCAACGTGCTCAGAAAATGATGTGTATAGACCTGATTAAATCCTGAATCGAGCGCCGCACCCGCCGCAGCCAGATCGAGCGGCACTGATATTGCGGCAACGCCGTTGAGCCAGTTTTTTGCTTCACTGCCCTGCTCGCCGAGCCACTTCAACAGTGCATTGCCGCCCAGTGACACTCCGATAGCATACACCGGCTGGTATTCCGCGTTGATCTGCCTGTGCTCTTGAATGATTCGCCTGACCATCCAGTCAATCTCCGCCGAATCACCCGCATGATATGCACGCGGCAGGCGATTGGGCGAACCGGAACAACCGCGGAAATGAATCACCACACTATGCCAGCCGTACCGCTGCAGAATATTTTTGATGCTGATTATGTAATGACTGTTCGAACCACCTTCAAGGCCGTGAAAAATGATCACCAGCGGCGCATCTACATGCCCGTCGAGCCAGTCGACATCGATAAAATCGCCATCGTCCAGTTCCCAGCGCACACGTCGATAGACAAACAACGGCTTCTGGCGCATCAAAAACGGATAAATTGTCTGCGCATTGCCGCCCGGCATCCACTTTGGAGCAACATACGGTTCCGTATACAGCGGGATTGAGTCGGTTTTCATGTGATTTTTTTTATTGTTGAAACTTCAAAGAGTTTAGCATAAGTGGAGAAAACAGATGGTTTAAAGCCTTTTTTCAAATTGAGATTTTTCTCGGAAAATCTGTTGTGACGCGTAAAATTCGGCCTGATAAATTGGTTACCGATAATGTGACTATGCTTTTCATAGGCTTCTCAAACTCATTTTTGATAAAATTGAGTCTGGAGAATTTTCTGTTGAGCATTATCAACGAAAACTTGTTAATGGCTCTGCGCTGGCTGTTGTTGAACGTATGAAAAAATATGAGGAACGGTATGAGCTCTAACAAAGCAGTGCACGCGGTACCAGCTATACTCTACAATTTTGCGTTATCGCCACGCTCTTTACCACAAAATTTACTCCACTTCACAAGTGATACTTCAATTTGATATTGCCGGATAAAACTAATGAATGTTTCCCATAACCTTTGAACTGTTGCGCTTCAATGGTTCATAAATATGGAAACCTTCAATAAACCCTGCCACTGTCATTTTTGACTCGTTGGCAATACCGATGTTTAATTTATTTCGATCTTCAAATTATTCATGTATACGCTGCTAATTGCTTTCTTTCTTGTTTCGATAATCTTTTCATTCCTTTGCTCAATCTGGGAAGCGGTATTACTCAGTATTACACCATCGTTTACGGAGCAGAAAGTGCAGGAAGGCGGCGATATCGGCCCAAGACTTGAAGCCTATAAGTCCAATATCGACCAACCGCTGTCAGCTATTCTCACACTCAATACCATTGCGCATACAATCGGCGCCATCGGGGTGGGTGCGCAGGCCGCTATAATCTGGGGAACCTCATTGATGTCGACAGTAGTCGTGCCGGTGGTCATGACATTGGCAATCCTGCTGTTATCTGAAATCGTGCCAAAAACAATTGGCGCCAGCTATTGGCAGGAACTTACAAATTTCACCGTAAGAAGCCTCAAGATTGTAATGTTTGTTTTAGCGCCATTCGTTTATATCAGCCAGATCATTACCCGCTCTTTGAAAAAAGACGGGAACGCAAGCGTATTCAGCCGTAAAGATTTTTCCGCCATGGCGGATATTGGCGAGAAACAGGGGGTACTTGACAAAGATGAATCTACGATAATGCGTAACCTGATGCTTTTTGAATCGGTTCTAGCACACGATGTGATGACACCGCGTACAGTCATGGTGGCCACTGCTGAAAATACACCGGCACGTGAATTCTACGACCAGCATCCAAATCTCAGATTCTCACGCATTCCTGTCTTCGAAAATTCACTTGACAATATAACGGGTTATGTCTTGAAAAACGATCTGCTAATCACGCTGATAAACAATGGGGACGATACGCCGTTATCGGCCATTAAGCGCGACATGATTGCCATAAAAGAAAACTTTCCCATTCCAGAATTGTTTAACCATTTCATTGAGAAACGCGAACATGTAGCACTGGTTATTGATGAATTCGGCGGTACGGCGGGACTAGTTACCATGGAAGACGTCATAGAAACGTTACTCGGCCTTGAAATTGTTGATGAATCAGATCACACTGTGGACATGCAAGCACTAGCGCGTAAAAAATGGGAAGAACGTGCGCGACAGATAGGCTTGTTGGAACAACTAAACAAGGAAATTACAGAGCAGGATTCAAACACAAAAGAAATAAAAAAAGAATCAATCACTGACAACTAATATGATAATACTTCAGACTTTCCCGCTAACTGTGTAATTATCAAGGCGCAAATCGCGTTTTTCGAGCCAGTCGATCACTTAACGTAGCGTCAGGCGACAGAAGCCTCGAACACACGCGAACACACGCTCAATGAAATGAACATTTTTGTGCTTGATTTGGACATCAAGAAATGCGCGCGGTATCACTGTGATCAGCACGTATCGAAGATGATTCTAGAAAGCGCGCAGTTGCTCTGCACAGCTTTAAACAAAAAAGGCTTCCAAACACCGTATCGCCCTACTCATATAAATCATCCATGCACTCAATGGATAGCTGAATCGTACGACAATTTTGTCTGGCTTCGAAATTTGGCCATGGCGCTAAATTCAGAATATCGATTCCGGTTTAACAAGACAGGCGATCATAAATCAATATCTGTTATTCGTGAAATTTCTGATTTAACGTATGAATTGGTCGGATTGACACCTTTTGCTCAAGCCATGCCCGACAAATACAAGGTTCCGGGAAACGCAGTTAAAGCGTATAGACAGTTTTACGTCGGTGAGAAATTGGGCTTTGCCAAATGGACAAAAAGAAATATTCCCAAGTGGATACATGAATTTCAAACAATGACGAATTCCATCTGACAGCAGGCGCTTGCATCAGGTGCAAAGACCCGTTGCGCTGCCATGGAAATAAACAGCATGAATGATACGCACCCTAGGCAAATTCATCAATCCTGTCCATCGAAGCTATTGAGCTATGCTGTGGCTGGAGCCCTGGCATTGCCGGTTGGTGCGGTGATGTGGTTCGAAACTGTTTATCTGTTCTTTGGCCTCACTGGCGAGGACCCGTCCGACAGCTTTAGTTTTCTCGCTGCGACGGTAGTATTCGGGTTCGCCTTTGGCTGGCCGGTGTTCCGCGCATATTGCACTGCCAGAGTGGTGCAGCGGGCATGCCAGCTTGGTCTGCTTGTGTCAAATCTGCTTCCGGTAGTGGCCGTTGCAGTGTTGCTGCTGTGGCAGGAAGCATCAAACCGGCCTGACTTTGGCATGGGCGGCTTGATGCTCTATGCTTTACCTTATGTTGCACTTGGTTTAGCGGTAATACTTGTCATCGGCTTTGGGCTTGGTATCCATCTGGCCGGGCGGCGGCTCACGACAAGCAACTACAAGCGCAGCGAGAACAGGCATGAGAAACCGGTATCCCGTGGCTAGGCTTTATTTCCGACCTGACTGGTTCTGGCCGCGCCCTCAATTCAGCAATACTCAATGGTTCCACCCAGACTGTAGTGATCTTGATGAAAACCAGAAGTCATTATCCGGTTTCTAAATCTGTCAGTCCCGGTTTTTCCCGATGCAATAGCAGGCATTCTATCGAATCAGCGCAGCAACCTGGCAAGGTGCAAATATCTATTTGTTTTGTGTGTCAATTGACAATTGGAATTGTGCTATTCGATATACAACTTGCCAGATTCTTCATAAATTTTGTGGCTGAACAGGACAGTTATGCAACCCGTTTACATGCGCGCACTTTCGTAATGTGCTGTTCTTGTCCACTCCGGACGCATAAACAGCAACTCGCCGCGCCTTGCCTGGGGAATATGATGTTTACAAGTATCAATTTCTTTTTGCACTTTTACAAACGCGTCGATAAAGTCAATCTTGATGCGTGCATTGCGGGCACCCAGAAATAATCCGGAAATAACCAGAAATCCCGGGTATGTGATCCACAAAGAGTAACCGCAATCCTGTTCGAAAAAATTTTCTTTGCTGAATGCAGTGCCACAGTCGCGCATCAGGTAACGCAGCGAATGGACCAATTCATCATGACTGCGACCAAAATGTTTTGCAATTATCTGCGTGGTAGTCACCACTTTATTATTCGTAATACTTACTATTGTTTCCATGATTACCTCCGTTCGAATCCCGGTATTTAAACCAAACCAAAATCACTCAACCAGTGATACGTCTGCACTGATACATGAGAAGAAAAAGAAATCCGGTGACACCTGGTCGAGAACGTTTCTCAGAATCCCGCTTTCATTTCTCTTCTGTTATTGAGCACTTTATCTCAAAGGTGCCATGCAAAAAATTGCCCTTTAGTCATATTTTTGGAAGATTTTAT
The DNA here is from genome assembly GCF_900110145.1 of Nitrosomonas marina. Taxonomy (GTDB): domain Bacteria; phylum Pseudomonadota; class Gammaproteobacteria; order Burkholderiales; family Nitrosomonadaceae; genus Nitrosomonas; species Nitrosomonas marina. The sequence continues at coordinate 28,188 of NZ_FOCP01000011.1, forward strand.
AAAACCCGGTTCGGGTACCTTTTTTGGAAAATCATGCTAACAATCTGATTTATCATAATAATAATTGAAAATACCACAAACAGGCTTAACCGCTGGTTCGAAAATTTTTTTAGCAATAACTGTTGTCATTCCGATATATCATTCAAAGCTTCATTAAGGCAGAACCTGTTCGCATTAACAGGCAAGAAATGATATTCACAATTGTCTCAATATAACGTAAACAGCTGTTGCCGTTTGCTTGCCATCAGGGCCGGGTATCAACCATTTGCGTAGTAATTCAATAATTTTCTTACTTTTGTTCTGTATTGATTATAATGCCCGCATTGCACCTTCCCTGGCGCAGGCAGGAACAACGCTCATGTTGTTTTTTATCAATATAAATCGATTTATTTATGCACAGATCAAACAAAATAATGGTTGTTTTTGCCGTCAACGCCATGTATTCCTTCAGAAACATTTCAAGTTCGAACTGTATTCGTCATATTGCCAGTTTGGCCGGATTGATTATACTCACAGGTTGCTTGTCGCCAATCACACTGAACAAAACAGTTCTCGCTTATAATCGATCCATCAGTGAGATCAATGCACAGGAATTACTCCTGAACATCGCCCGGGTACGGCACCATCACCCGATTCAATTCACCACGGTATCCAGTATCGCCGCAACGTTCAATTTTCAAATGAGCGCTGGCGCTACACCACCATTTGGCGCATTAACAAGCGGACAGGGACTGTCGCCAATCTTTGGTGGAAGCATATCCGAGAACCCTACCATTTCTATCACACCAATCAGCGGCGAAGAATTTAATCAGAGAATTCTTAACCCTTTTTCTGAAAACAAGTTTCTCAAGTTATATCAGCAAGGAACTGACCTGGGCCTTCTTATAAGAATGATGGCCAGTGAAATCCGCATCAAACACGATGGTATCGACCAGGTTTTGCGAAACCGCCCCAGAGAGCAGGATAGTTATGAGGAATTCCGTCGAAAAATCATGCACTTGACGGCTTTGAATCAGGCCAATCAACTGCAAGTGGAACCCGTTATCGTACAGCAGGACGTCACAATGCACGGTATCACTACGGAACATTCAGAAACTCTGGTAAATGCACTGGAAATGGGATATCGATGGATAGAAAAAGGAAATACAGGTGTTTTGAGCAGAAAAGTCTCCGGACGAACCATTATCAGTAATTATGATATTTCCAGCCTTTCGGTGGAAGAGAGAAACAAGCTGTTTTTGTACACGAATACACTGCCGGAAAATGAAATTTTTGTCGATATCCGACCGGGGTTGCCAGGTGGAGACTACCCGATTCAGGGGATTATTCGGTTACGCGCATTCCTGGCTATCCTGGGATTCCTTGGGCGGGGCGTGTCGGAAGAAATTGAATTTCACGTTGACAAAGATTCACGAACAGGTGAAATCCGTCACGATCCGATCAAGACGCTGGAAGTTGACATCCGTTCGTCCAATCTGGTAGACAATACAAGTACCTTCGCGGTCGCATACAAGGGGCGTACCTATTCTATACTGGATGGCGACAGCCCAGAGGCTGTCTGGAATCTCGAGGCATTCCGTTTGCTCGGCCAGTTATATGAACTGTCTATCCACCCGTCAGAATTTGCAAGACCGGCGCCGGCCATAACCATTGCCAAATAGAAGTGAATAGCATACAAAAAACAGCTATTCAGTTAACCCGTATCAGGGTTTCTTAAAACCTCATGTTCGACAGACCAGCAAGCACCGCCTGCGCCCATGCCGGGCACGAGACACATTGCAACGCAGCACCGATGTTTTTTTCCAAACACACCCGAATGAATTTCCAATATTCCTTTTTGGGTTAGATCAGTTGACAGCTCGATGATACCGTCCGCCAGCTTTATGTTTTTTTCTGAGACCCTGTATCTGTTCGACTACTTGATTTTCAGTGTCGAACTTGGCAGAGTTAGAAGCATACCGAAGCCGACTTCCACCCTATTAATATATTGCCGGTATATCAATATACATCACGAAAACAGCGATGAAATCAACTGAATTTAGTCAGGCACACCTGCCAGGTGCGCTGATAAAGGGTTAACTGATGATGAAAGGCATCTGGCTGGAAAATCAGCACCTTCAAATCCGCGCGGACCTGTCCTCACCCGAACCCGAGCCGGGGGAGGCGCTGATTCGGGTTATCCGCGCCGGTATCTGCAACACCGACCTGGAACTGGTGCGCGGTTACTATCCCTACTGCGGTGTGCTGGGTCATGAGTTTGTCGGTATTGTCGAAAATGGTGCTGACGAACTGGATGGCAAGCGAGTGGTGGGCGAAATCAACGCTGCCTGCGGTCACTGCCGTTTCTGCAACACACAGCAACCGACACATTGCGAAAACCGTACCGTACTCGGCATTGTCAACCGCAATGGCGCCTTTGCGGACTACACGGTGCTGCCGGTTGAAAATCTGCATCCGGTACCGGATACAGTATCCACAGACACCGCGGCTTTTACCGAACCTGTGGCTGCAGCGCTGGAAATTCAGCAACAGGTTCGTATCACCCCCAATGACCGCGTTCTGGTTGTCGGGGACGGAAAACTCGGTTTGCTGGTTGCACAGACACTGGCGCTGACTGGTTGCGAGCTCATAGCAGCCGGTCGGCATGCTGATAAACTGGCTATCCTGCAAAACCAGGGTATCACTACAACGCTGGCAGGGACTGTCGAACGGCGCAGCTTCGACCTGGCGGTGGAATGCACCGGCAATCCTGCCGGATTCGAACTTGCGCGGCGCGCGTTGCGCGCGCGCGGCACGCTGGTGCTTAAAAGCACCTATGCAGGTGAGTTAAATATTAATGCTTCGGCGCTGGTAGTCGACGAAATCACTGTTGTCGGGTCACGCTGCGGGCCATTCGACCGCGCACTGGCGGCGCTTGCCGCAGGCAGCATACAGGTGGAACCGTTGATTCAGGGACGCTACCGGCTGGAGCAGGGTATCGATGCATTCAACCACGCCCGCACCCGCGGCACACTGAAAATTCTGTTTGAAAATTGAATTCTATGAAAAACATCGATGCGGATTATAGAGTCGCGCTTTAATTCATATACCCGGTCTGCGCATATTAACCAATAAGCAGGCATGACAGATCATCTGTTTCCGTTTAACCATCCCGCCTGAAGTTTACGCATTTCAAATTATTTGCAAACAACTGGCAGACTTGCTTGACAATTTAAGACAACCGGTCGTATTATAATTTATGCGTAAATCAACCAAAACCACTAAAAAGGATTTCAATAAAGACAATATTTTGAACCAGGGCGTCGCGATGCTGATGAAACAGGGCTATCATGGCACCGGTTTACAAAAAGTTTTAGATGCAGTCAATATTCCTAAAGGCTCTTTTTATAATTACTTTGAGGACAAGGAGCACTTTGGCGCTGAAGTGATTCAGTATTATATTGATCCGTTTCTTAAACAGTTGGCTGCGCATTTAAACAATTCAGACACAGATGCACTCGGCGCCATACAGCGTTATTTTGATGAATTAATTGAAGAACTGGAACGGAACAATTTCAAAGGCGGCTGTTTGCTCGGCAATTTAATGGGCGAAATAGGTGACACCAGCGATATATGCCAGGCATCTTTACAGACCGCAGTAAACCGTTACCGGGACCTGCTGCAATCCGGACTGAAAAAGGCGCAGGATCAAGGCGCTGTCAGAAAAGACAAGACAGCCGGGAGCATGGCCGATCTTTTAATCAATACATGGCAGGGTGCTTTACTCAGGGCAAAGATAGAGAAAACGTCAGCACCTGTTTTACAATGCTGTCAGGAATTATTGGGTAATTATTTCAAGTCTTGATATTGTTTTTTAAAGATTGATAACCAAAGCTGTTATCCAGGTAGCCTGGTCAAATTATTAAAGACGACCGGTCATTTTTACTTAAACTTAAGGAGAACCACATGCCAAAATATATAATCGAACGCAATATTCCCGGTGCAGGTGCAATGCCCGCAACCGAATTACAAGCCATTTCACAAAAATCATGTAGCATATTGAACCAGATGGAACCCGGGGTACAATGGGTTGAGAGTTTTGTAACCGATGACATCGTTTATTGTGTTTACATTGCGCCTGACGAGGCGGCAATTCGTGCACATGCGAGTCAGGGCGAGTTTCCTGCAGACCGTATTTCCCGCGTCAGGACGGTGATTGATCCGACTACTGCGGAGAACTGAGCCGGGCGTTTTAACCAGCCATAACTGAAATGAATCAGCGGTTGCTGAATCGAGTAAACTTACAGACTCATCATAAGCCGCATCTTTTTTAAAGGAGCGTCACATGCAATCCCGAACGTTACATTACCTGGCAGGAATCCTGTTAATTACAGCAATCTCAACCGGTTTGTCTGCAACAGCATTGGCCAGCGGAAACGCGCCAGAACTTCAGAATCTGGGTTCGCACACCTTCCCTGTCAGCACAGACAACAAACAGGCACAGCTTTTTTTTAATCAGGGCATCAACCTGTCATACGGTTTTAATCATGCCGAGGCCGGCCGGGCATTTCGAGAGGCCGCGCGGCTCGATCCAGAACTTGCAATGGCGTACTGGGGCCAGGCGCTTGTGCTTGGACCTAATATCAATGCCCCGATGAACCCGGATGATGAAGCGCTCGCATACAGGCTGACCAATCTGGCCAAATCGCTTGCATCACAAGCGCCGCGCAAAGAACAGGCGCTGATACAGGCGCTTGAACAGCGTTACACCAACAATCCGGAACAGCGGGCCGCGAATGACCGGGCTTACGCACAGGCCATGCAGGCCGTTCACCGGCAATTTCCCGACGATCCGGATATTGCGATGCTGTATGTGGAATCGGTCATGGATGTAAGCCCATGGGATTACTGGACGGCTGACGAGAGTCCCAAAGAAGGCATCGCTGACATTGTGGCGCTGACAGAACAGATATTACAGCAGCACCCGAACCATCCGGCGGCATTGCATTTGTACATCCATCTGGTGGAGCCGACGTCAACGCCCGAACGGGCCGAAAAAGCGGCGGATACACTGCTGACAATCATGCCCGCGGCGGGCCACATGGTACATATGCCTTCTCATATATTCCATCGGGTCGGCCGGTACGGGGACGCGGTCAAAAGCAACCAGCTTGCGATAGCCGCCGACGAGGACTACATCCGGCAAAGTCAGGCTGAAGGGCTGTACGCAATTGGCTATTATCCACATAACATTCATTTTTTATGGTACTCCGCCACTGCTGGCGGGCAAAGCAGGATTGCCATCGAATCTGCATTGAAACTGGCCGGCAAAGTCGACGACACCACCCTGGAAGAGCAGCCGTTTACGGCCCTGTTCCGCATGGTTCCCTACTGGGCCTACGCCCGGTTTGGATTGTGGGACCGGGTACTGGAAGAACCGGCGCCCCCTGCCACCAACGCCTTTCTGAACGGCACCTGGCATTACGTGCGCGGGCTGGCGTTTGTCGCATCCGGTCAACTCGAACAGGCGCAAGAAGCACTGGCGGCTGTTCGAACCATCCTGCGCAACGAAAAACTTGACGCTCACCTGTTTTCAAAAAACACCATGCGCACCATCCTGGTTATCGCGCCCGAAGTCCTGGCCGGCGAGATCGCCGCTGCGCAAGGAAAATTCGATACCGCCGTCGCACATCTTGAAAAGGCGGTACAACTCGAAGACGCACTGGTGTATACGGAACCCACTGAATGGCATTTTCCGCCACGGCTGGCCCTGGGCGCGATAATGCTTGAAGCCGGCCGCGCAGCCGAAGCGGAAGCCGTTTACCGGGAAGACCTGCGGCGAAACCGCGAAAACGGCTGGGCCTTGTTTGGCCTGATGCAGTCGCTACGCGCACAACAAAAAACGCAGGAAGCTGATTCAGTCGAGGCACGCTTTAAAAAAGCCTGGTCACAGGCAGACATAACGTTGACAGCATCACGATTCGGCCGATAACACCATAGTCAATTACGGCGGCGTCGGCGTTTAGCTGTGTTAGCAGTAAATGCCGTCGTTGCAGGCCCAAAAGGCCAACACCGCTGATAACCGGTATTGCGAATCACATCACTGATGCATTTGATTCATTCTGTTGTTGAACCGCCTGATCAAGCGATGGCAATACAAACGGCAATACCTCGCGCTCAATAGCGGCATAACGCGTTTCATCCTGATGAAAATGGTTTTGCACCAACTCCCAGACTTCGCCTTTCCGCGCGGCTTTGCGCTGGTCAATCGGCAGATTATTCAAATATTCCAGCCAGAACAGCACCAGCATATGGTCACCGGCCTGATCGCTGCCTTTTAGATGACGCAACAGATTGAAACTGTTATACAGCCGTTTCAACTGGCGTGGATTATGAAAACCAAATTCCCGGATGCGCCTTTTGAAAACCTCTTTTTCGGACGGACTGAATTGATATTCGACAGTCTCGATGACCTGCGGTTTGTCTGCCGGGGATTGTGAGGATTCTCTGGCTGCCGTATTTTGTGTTATCTGCTCATTACGCTCAGCAGTCTCTTTTTGAGTGTCTTCGGAAACCGTCTCTTTTCCACCGTTCCCGGACTGCAAGGATTCGGCGTCAACATCCCCTGGCTTTAATGCTTGAGAAGACTGTTCGTCTTCGTTAAACAGCACCTGGTCAACAAATGAGACCACCGTTTCACGATCCGCCACAGGCAGTTGTACCGGCAGTTGAATCACCTTGCCGAGATAATCGCGCGCGATATTGGCCGGATCGCGTAGACTATGATGCGGTGCCAGTTCCTTGTAATGCAGTGCGAGCGACGCCAGCGCGATACGCTGATCAATCGCGATAATCACGGTCACATGCGGAATGCCCAGGATCAGGCGAACGGCCTCAAGCGTCTTGACGACGCCGGTATGGCTGCACCGGTCGAGGTCGTCGACCACAAAGAGCAGCCGTTTTTGTTCAGCACGGGATTTACCCGTTCCCAGCCGCAGCCGGCACAGCGCGTCGACCTGGCGCTTCATCACCGGAATGGTGCCAAGGCAGGCGTCGTAATCGGGCAGGCTCAGATAGCGCTTCCACTCATTGATCAACGGACTTTCAAACAATTTATGAAACGATAAAAAATACTTGCCGGCAAAATACACGACAGCAAAACTGATGCCCGCCGGTAAAAGCGTTTCGTCTAAATTTCCTTCTGCCCAGCTCTCACGAAATGCGATTACATCAGACCAGTTAACAGCCCATGGTGCGGCAATCAGAGTCATAACCAGAACCAGGGTAATGATCAGATACAGCGGTTTTTCCTGCCAGGAAAACCTGAGTGCCAGCCACCATCTTCGCCACCAGCCAAGATCGGCCGTCAGTCCTCTTAACGCCTCGCGCGCTACCCCGGCCTGCATGTGGTCGGTATGCTCGTATTCCTAGGCATTGAACTCGGCGAACAAAAACTGCGTTTCCTGTTGTTCCCGTAATTGATCACTGAGCAACCTGACAAACGTGCTTTTGCCCGCACCCCAGTCGCCGAGCAGACCAATGGTTTGATGATGGTGGTTTTCTTTAGCCGCGAGAATTGTCGCCAGCGCATCGACAAGGTCTTGACGCCCCAGCGCGTCCTGCTCTGCCAGTCCGTCATGGAGATTCGCATGAATCTGGTCGTACCGGATGATTGTTTTCGGGGACTGTCCTGCTTCTGTTTCTTCAGGCGATACGACTGCATCTGCATTATCTCTTCGGGCAGATTTGTGCCCGTATTGCCGGTACCAGTCTTTAATCAGAGATTGGATTTGTTGCGCCGGATAATCCTTGCCGTGCAACAATGCACGATAAACCTGCGCCATCGCATCTAGCTGCAAAGCCGACATGGCTTTTGACCATTCTTCGACTCTTTTTTGCACAGCGTCAGGTACGCCATCTATCCAAAGCGGACTGTGTTTCAATACAGAAAATTTTTTTTGTTCCAATTGGATTAAATCAGTTACGGAGGCGGCGACGGTAAATCTTATATCATCTTCCGTTGAATCATATTCCAGCCCCAGCGTGCAGGCAACAAACAGACTCTGAACATGTTCATGTCGATTTTCTTGCCAGTGATCAAAATTACCCCTTGCTGATGTAAACGGCAATACCCGCAACGCACACCGCGCCGCAAACACTGCTACCGCGGCCCGGTCACGCTCTGCCAGTGTTTGCAACCGTTGTTTTAGTTCATTATGACCGATTGTTTTGTTGTCCGATTCTGGCTTTTTTACGTTCATGATTGATTCGGCATTCAATTAGTTACCCGGTGTATTACGCGGTTCAGATGCTGATGAAAAGGATAGAAATCCCTGTCGGCATGAAGAAGCGGCAGATCGTGTTCAATGCAAAATGTCGCAATCATGACATTTACCGTCTTTCTGACGGTTATCCTTTTTTTCTCAAGGTACGGAAGTATTCCGCACCTTTGATCGCTATGGACATACATTGAAATAGTCAATCCAGACACGGGAATCGACGATAATCGATGACCAGTCCCCGGCACTTCCAGATTACCTTCCCACTTTAATTTACCGCGGAAATGCCTAATCTTCTTTTGGTTTTCAAGCGGAATTAATGATTTGAGCGCAAGCTCGACCGCCCCGCGTTTGGTTTTCACGCCCGTCAAACGCATGGCGTCATTCATGAGTTCATCGTCAATAACAATACTGGCATGCATTGAATAATATCTCATTTTATGTGCATTCTTTTGCGCAATTATACATATAGATCTATCGAACCCGTATCCAGAGGCTATCTGAATTGCCCGTTCAACAATCAACCGGACTGGAAACTGCGCCTGATTCGGTTTACTATCGTGTGATCTATTGAACTGAACCTGATATCCATTATTGAGAAAACATCTATCTATGCCTGTCATAAATCAATCATCCGAATCCGCTATTTCAGCATCCTCGCCCTTTCAACAACGCAGCCTGCGGTCCGTCTGGCATCCGTGTACGCAGATGAAGTCGCATGAAACCTTTCCGCTGGTGCCTATAGTGCGCGGCAGGGGCGCCTGGTTGTATGATGCGGACGATAACGGCTATCTGGACGCGATCGGTTCCTGGTGGGTCAATCTGTTCGGGCACGCCAATCCGCGGATTAATGCAGCGATTAACGACCAGCTGGAAAAAGTCGAGCATGTCATGCTCGCAGGGTTCACACATGAACCGGTAATCGCGCTGTCCGAGCGGCTGAAAGCTATTACGCCCGGCGATCTCGGTCACTGTTTTTATGCCAGCGACGGCGCTTCGGCAACCGAAATAGCGTTGAAAATGAGCTTTCATTACTGGCAACTGACCGGAAAACCGGACAAGACCCAGTTTGTCAGTCTGCAAAACGATTATCACGGCGAGACGCTTGGTGCGCTGTCGGTCACCGATGTGGCAATCTTCAAAGAAACGTATGCCCCGCTGCTTCGCCCCTGCTCGCATGTGATGACGCCGGACTGGCGCTTTGCCGATGAAGGCGAATCGGCTGAGGATTATGCGCTGCGCGCTGCCGATGCGCTTGAAGCGCATCTGGCGCAACACCATGCAAAAACCGCTGCGCTGATTATCGAACCGCTGATTCAGGGTGCGATGGGCATGGGCATGTATCACCCGGTCTATCTCAAACGTGCGCGGGAAATCTGCGACAAATATCAGGTGCATCTGATTGCCGATGAAATCGCGGTCGGTTTTGGCCGCACCGGCACGATGTTCGCATGCGAACAGGCCGGTATCACACCCGATTTTCTGTGCCTGGCAAAAGGACTCAGCAGCGGTTACCTGCCGATTTCCGTGGTACTGACGACCGACGCCGTTTACCAGAGCTTTTACGGCGATACCCTGGCGCACACCTTTCTGCATTCGCACACGCATACGGGCAACGCGCTGGCCTGCCGCGCGGCGCTGGCGGTGCTCGATATTTTCGAACAGGACGATGTGCTTGCAGCCAACAAAGCCAAGGCAGACTGTCTCAACAATGTCGCCGCAGCACTGTCATCGCACCCGAAAGTCAGCAATTTCCGCAATTGCGGCATGATCTGGGCTTTTGAAGTGGAAACAGAAGACCTTCAGTTTTCTCAGCAATTTTTCCAGGCAGGCCTGAAACAGCGCCTGCTGTTGCGCCCGCTGGGCAACACGGTATATTTCATGCCGCCGTATATCATCTCCAAAGATGAAATCGAACTGCTCGTTAACGGTACGGTTCAGATTCTGGATACCGTATGCAACTGACATTTCTGGGCGCCGCGGGCGAAGTGACAGGGTCATGCTATCTGCTGGAAACAGAAGACTGGCGCATGCTCGTCGATTGCGGCATGTTTCAGGGCGGGCGTGAGGCGGACAAAAAAAACCGTACGGCGTTTAATTTCGACCCCGAGACTATTGATTGCGTCCTGCTCACCCACGCGCACATTGATCATTCCGGTCTGCTGCCGCGACTGAGCGCATGGGGATTTAGAGGACCGGTTTTCGCCACATCGGCAACTATTGATCTGCTGCATGTGATGCTCAAGGACAGCGCCCATATACAGGAAAAGGAAACCGAATGGCGCAACAAAACACGGCGTGGACGAAGCCGCGCGGTCAGTGCGCTGCAGGAATACGCACCGCTGTATACCGTTGCACAGGCAGAGAGTTTTCTGAATCAGCTGCGCAGCGTCAACTACAATACCGAATATTTTCCGCTTTCAGGCGCGCGCTGTATCTTCAGAGACGCCGGTCATATCCTTGGCTCGGCCATTATTGAACTCTGGGTCACCAACGGATCGCATACCCGAAAATTTGTTTTTTCCGGCGATCTCGGCCAGCCCGGGCATCCGATTGTATGTGATCCGACACCGATCGATCACGCAGACATCCTGCTGGTTGAATCCACCTACGGCAACCGGCTTCACCGCAACATGGATGATACGCTCGATGAACTGGTCCATGCCATTAACAATACACTGGTTGAAAAAGGCGGCAATGTCATTATCCCGGCATTTACCGTTGGCCGCACACAGGATCTGCTGTTCCTGCTGATTGATCTGTATCGTGAAGGCAAACTCGGTGAAATGGACATCTATGTGGACTCACCCATGGCGCTGGCGGCAACCGGGATCACCATGAAACATATCGCAGTCCTTGACAGGGAAACTCAGGAAGCGATGCAGTGGATGCGCGCAAACGATAAAAAGCCGCGCATCCGGTTTATACAGGATGTCGAGGAGTCCATGCAGCTGAACACTGTCCAGCAGGGTGCGATTATCATTTCCGCAAGCGGTATGTGCGATGCCGGCCGCATCAAGTATCATCTCAAATATAACCTGAACCGGCCGGAATGCAGCATCATCATCACCGGATTCCAGGCTGCCAGAACACTCGGACGCCGACTCGTTGACGGCGCCCGGGTTGTCAGAATATTTGGCCAGGACATCGTCGTCAGGGCAGATATCTACACCATCGGCGGGTTGTCCGCGCACGCTGACCAGAAAGCGTTGCTGGACTGGTTAGGCCATTTTAAAAAACCGCCAGCCCGAACATTCGTGGTGCACGGCGAACCGGGCAACGCAGCCTCATTGGCATCGGCCATTCAGGACACACTGCACTGGCAGCATGTCGCCATACCCGAACAAAAGTCGGCTGTCACGTTGTAACAGCCGGGCAAACCTATAATTCGGCCAGCGCACTTTCGAGCGTTTCCTTGCACTGTTCCTTTTTGCCGGCAAGGTCCAGCATACCCGTTGACCGCATGCATTCGTTGTATTCAAACAGAATGTCATTTTTCTGCTGTGCGGCCTCCAGCCTGGAAGAAAGCAGCGCGATTTGACTAATTACTGACTGCAGATCGATGTTACTGATCGCAGCGCCAATGCCATCCAGGCTGTCTTTGGTTTCATCCAGTTTTTGCAGGGACTCCTGGTTGATTCGCTTGACATGCCGTGCGATTGACTGACTGGCCTTGTTAGAATAATCACGCAGTTCCTCGACATTCTGCTGGGTGATGCCGGCAAGTTTTTCCTGGTAATTATTCAATTCGGTCTGGATGAAGGTATTAATATCACTTTCAAATCCATCCAAAACGGTATCAATTTCCTGCTTGAAGCTACCCATTTTCTCCGCCAGCAGATGATTGACCTCGATCTCGAGACGTTTGACCACGTCACCGGAAATTTTTTCAACGGGTGCCCGGGAGCCGATAATTTCGCTTTTCGCCGAGCTGACGCTGGTTTTGATATCATCGGCCAGCAGTTTTTGCCTGTCATCTATTTTGCCGAACGCCTGTTTTTCATTCTCAGCCATGAGCCAGGAGATCACGATCAGCTCTTTCTTCTCATGTGCGCCCAGGCCGTCGATCAGTTCATCAAGCATCTCGGCGGCCACCGGCTCGCTATTCAGGCTGTTCATATAACCCAGACTGGCGGTATCGAGAAACTCCTGCAGCGTGGCATGCATTTCTTTTACATTCGCCTGCGCCCTGGACATTTCGGTCGACTGCCGCATTAGCTCATAAGGCAAATAAATCACGATGAGCACAAAGCAGGCCAAATAGATTGTCCATTGCAAGAACTTTGTTTTGACGAATGAAATATAGCCGAACAACACGACAGCCAGCAAAATTGTCGGCAGCACAATCAGTGCGATTTCCAGCAAGCTCCTTTCAACCAGTGAATCTACGGAAAAAAGATTCGATAACTCCGCGATATATTCATTCATTTGATGGCTCCCCATGTATTCATGATATGTAACTAATCAGCCCAGAAACAATTTGTACGCCGGATTTTTACTTTCGTCCCAATAACGATAGCCCAGCTGATCCAGGAATGCCTTGAAATCCGGTTTTTGCTCGGGCGGCACCTGGATACCGATCAGGACCCGCCCGTAATCGGCACCGTGATTACGGTAATGGAACAGACTGATGTTCCAGTTATGACTCATGGCATTCAGAAAATCCATCAGCGCGCCAGGCCGGTCCGGAAACTCGAACCGGTACAGTATTTCATTTTCGATTTCCGGCGCATGACCGCCGACCAGATGACGGATATGCAGCTTAGCCATTTCATTATTGCTCATATCTTCGGTATTAAGCCCGCTTTCGCGCAAATCGGCAATCAGTTTCTCGGTTTCCTCGCGGTTACGTACCGACACGCCGACAAACACGTGCGCCTCGCTGGGATCAGCGTAACGATAATTAAACTCGGTAATACTTTTTGCACCCAGCAAATTGCAAAACTTCTTAAAACTGCCCGGTTTTTCCGGAATGGTGACCGCCATGACAGCCTCGCGGTGCTCACCGATCTCCGCACGTTCGGAAATATGACGCAGACGATCAAAATTCATGTTTGCGCCCGTAGCAATACCAATCAGTGTTTCGTGAAGTATGTTCTCCCGTTCCACATACGCCTTCAAACCGGCGATCGACAACGCACCTGACGGCTCCAGAATACTGCGCGTATCCTCGAACACATCCTTGATTGCAGCACACATGGCATCGGTGTCGACCAGTATCACCTCGTCGACAAACTCGCGACACAGTCGAAATGTTTCCTTGCCGACCTGCTTGACGGCAACACCATCGGCGAACAGGCCGGCTTGCGTCAGCTTGACGCGCCGCCCGCTCTGTAACGAACGATATAATGAGTTGGCATCGACCGGCTCCACACCGATTATTTTTGTATCTGGATACAGTCTTTTGACGTAGACTGCAATACCCGCAATCAACCCGCCGCCGCCAACCGGCACAAAAATCGCATGAATTTTTCCGGTGTGCTGACGCAGAATTTCCATACCGATGGTGCCCTGCCCGGCGATCACATCCGGGTCGTCATAGGGATGAATAAATGTCGCCTGCTGCGACTCGGTCAATTCCATAGCATGATCATAGGCATCATTGTAGGAATCGCCATGCAGCACCACAGTCGCGCCGCGTGCCATTACCGCCTGTACTTTTATCTGCGGGGTCGTCACGGGCATCACGATTGTTGCGCTACAGCCGAGCTTTTTTGCCGCCAGCGCCACACCTTGCGCATGATTGCCTGCGGAAGCAGCCACCACACCGCGGTTACGGATTTCTGGCGGCAATTTGAGCATTTTGTTATAAGCGCCACGCAGTTTGAATGAAAAAACCTGCTGCAGGTCCTCGCGCTTGAGCAATACCTGATTATGAATGCGTGCTGACAGATTAGGGATATTCTCCAGCGGCGTTTCTTCCGCTACGTCGTAAACTTGTGCCGTAAGAATGCTTTCTAGATAATTTTTTTTCATAACCGCCCGGAAAAATCGCAAAGAATCAGGTTCATTATTTTAACAATGCATCTATTTTAAGCCAGTGATTTTAGCATGGCACGTTATGATCAAAAATTCATCAGATCGTTACCCCAGTGGTCCAGTGCATCGAGTATCGCCTGTGCCTTAACATTATCCGCGTGTTCGTCGCGCAACCTGGCTATCTGCGCTGTGTAATCGGCCAGCGTGAGACTGTTGGCCGCCGTCTGCGTCAATCGCTGGCCGCGCAGCTGCTGCCACCGTTGCAATTCCTCGGTTGATAGCGTTTCTGGCCAGTTGCGGGCACGGTAACGAAACAGCAACTCGGCCAGACGCCGGTCCTGAAAATCAAACCGGGCCCTGGCCAGTTCCGGCGGCGTGGCGCGCCTGATTTGTGCGAGCAACGGCATATCTGCCTGATCTATAAAACCGTCATACAACGCCATATCGACATCGGCAACCGGCTCGAATGTTCTGCTGCTGTAGGCAAGCACGACGCGCTGCACAAAATCAGTTTGCGCACAATGATCAACAAGCTTCTTCCAATGCTGCTGGCAGCGGTCGAGATCAATTTCAATATGTGCTGCTGCCCGGGCATTCAGGGTATTACGCGGCGCGAGCGCAGGGCATTTGTTGACTTTAATTGATTTGACCGGCAAACGCTGGGCGCCATCAGGAAAATCTTCCGTACGCGTAAACAGCAGTTTACTCAGTTCCGAGACATCAAGATCCAGAAATGCCTCCGGATCATGGCGAAGATCATAGACAAGCGTACTGTTAGGGTTGTCGGGCTCGGCAGCAAGCGGCATTACCAGTGTCGTGCAGCCATTCTTAGACGGATACATGCGGGAACTGTGCACCACCGGCGTATGCTGAACAACATCCAGCAATTCAGCCGCTCGTCGTTTGTAACGCAACTGAAACAGCCAGTGATACAGGCGCGGTTGCCGTTCGTGCAACAATCGTGCGAGACCGATCGTGGCACGAACATCGGACAGGGCGTCATGCGCAGCACCATGATCAATACCGTTTGCAGTGGTGAGATCTTCAAGACGAAAACTCGGCACCAGGTTAACGGCATTGCGTCCTGTGTGTCTGACATGCTCTGCTTCACGTTTCGGCCATTCTATTCCTTCCGGACGCAATGCGTATGTCATTCGCACCAGATCGATAATATCCCAGCGCGTATTGCCATTTTGCCATTCCCGCGCATACGGATCGTAAAAATTTCGGTAAAGTGTGTAACGCGTAACTTCATCGTCGAAACGCAGGCTATTGTATCCGACACCACAGGTACCGGGCTGCGCCAGTTCCGTATGTATCTTGTCGATAAACTCAACCTCCGGTATTCCCTGCGTCTCAGCCTGCTGGGGTGTAATACCGGTAATCAGACAGGCAGCAGGATGTGGCAGAATATCGTGCGGCGGCTTGCAGTAAATGACCAGCGGTTTATCTATTTCATTGAACGCCTCATCGGTGCGCACGCCGGCAAACTGCACAGGCCGATCGATTCTTGGATCTGCACCAAATGTTTCATAATCGTGCCAGTATAGTGTTGTTGTCATTTACAGGGTTATTGCGTTTACTTTTCAATCGAAACTGTTTTGAATTCCCGTGTTAATCGCATTATAGTGACGTTTTTTTCAAAATTCATGATTAAAGGAGAAACACGTTATGACGCGTCAACGCATCAGTTCAGGCTCCACGTTCGAGCAGGAGATCGGTTATTCACGCGCTGTTCGAGCTGGCGATTGGGTCATGGTATCCGGCACCACAGGATTCGACTACAGCACGATGACCATATCCGACGACCTGCTGGAACAAGCCGAACAATGTTTTCTGAATATCGATGCCGCTTTGCGGGAAGCCGGCAGCAGCTTGAAAGATGTCGTGCGAGTTACCTATGTTTTGCCTGATGTCGACGATTTCCCAAAGTGTTTCCCGGTGACACGAAAATATTTTGGCGATGTCAGGCCTTCGGCGATGATGCTGACGGCCGGTCTGTCTGATCCAAGAATGAAAATTGAAATCCAGGTAACCGCATATTGTGGTGATTAGTTTGGCAGAATCGACATGGGAAAACTGTCCGGCCCGATTTAACATGAACCTGTCTGACCGCACCCCAATTGATGGCCAGTTAATTGATCGTTATACAGCGCCCGACAACGGCATTTTGTACTTGCCGGGCTATTGAAGCTATTTTGCTGATCACTTAATTAGAAATACTTGATCATCAGATAAATGTAGCTCGGAATAAATATACACAATGCAATAATTACCAATTTTCTCATGATGTTTTCCCTTGACGTTAGCTAAAAATAATTGTTTTACTGAAATACCAAGTAAAACCCATCCTGTCCTTTGACGTCAAGCATTATCTACAGGAATGATTTATCCATTTCATACATATGGTATCTGGGCGTCGGCTTCAGTCTGATTGCCCGGAATCCGATTGAAAGCCCTCAACAGGCGCTCCAGACATTTTTTGTAATAATCCATTTATAAACGTGAACTAATTCAGACTACATCCCGTTCTCCAGGATGTAAAAACGGTAATCTGTTAAGCCTGGGGTTGTTAACAGGTTGCATCATTCAGAACAGGACGATCGCAGTATTTATATCAATTCAGCCTGACACACACCTTATTTTTCAAATCATGTATATTAGCTCTATAGGGAGCATGGCCATACCTGTCGTAATTTGGAGAGCGATATTATGAGTACAGTCAGTATTTCAGCAGAGTCGGCCAAACTTGAGGGCGAACTGATTTTACCCGCCGATGCTAAAGGCGTTGTATTATTTGCACACGGCAGCGGCAGCAGCCGACTAAGCCCGCGCAACCTGTTTGTGGCACACATACTTCAGCAATATAATATCGGTACGCTGTTGTTCGACCTGTTGTCACAGGAAGAAGATCGACACTATTCATCACGTTTTGATATTGATCTGTTAACACAGCGCCTGACAGCCGCCACAATCTGGCTGCAAGCGCGGCAGGATGCAGAAACGCTGCCAATGGGTTACTTTGGTGCGAGCACCGGCGCAGCTGCCGCTTTACAAGCCGCAGCCAGCCTGGGCACACAAATTTCAGCAGTAGTATCTCGTGGTGGCCGCCCAGATCTGGCCAGCAAAGCTGCGTTGCACAGCGTCACCGCACCGACACTGCTTATTGTTGGCGGCGCGGACTATGGCGTCATCGAGTTGAACCAGCAGGCATTCACTTCATTGGAATGTGAGAAACTACTTACACTGGTTCCCAATGCTACACATTTGTTTGAAGAATCCGGCACGCTCGAACAGGCTGCGCAACATGCTGCCGACTGGTTTCTGAAATACCTGAAATAATCGTCTTTTTGATATCAACTTTTACCAAGGATTTGTTTTATGAGTGCTGTCTTTCTGGATTTCGGTTCTGTTACACGCGGTGATATGGATTGCACTGCGCTGGAACAGGTCATATCTCCCTGGCAATTCCATGACGAAACGGACCCCGACCAAGTTGCTGATCGCATCAAAAATGCGGAAATCGTTGTCTGTAACAAATTTTCAATGACCCACGACATAATCAACAGCGCACAAAGACTCAAACTGATCTGCATCGCGGCAACAGGCTATAACAATATTGACCTGACCACTGCTGCCGAACGCAACATTGCTGTCTGTAATGTCCGTGGCTACGCAACACCAGCTGTGGTTCAGCATGTTTTTATGCTGATGCTGAATCTTTCATGCAATTTTGAACCTTACCGGCAACTGGTAAATGACGGTCGCTGGCAGACCAGCAGGCATTTTTGTCCGCTTGATTTCAGCATACAGGAGCTATCCGGCAAGGTGCTTGGCATTATCGGATTTGGCGAATTGGGGCGGGCAGTATCAGAAGTCGCGGGCGCTTTCGGAATGCGCGTACTTGTCGCTGATCATAAGGGTCAGCCACCACGCGCTGGCAGAACGGCGTTTGATACTGTACTGCAGCAATCCGATTTTATAACTTTACACTGCCCGCTTCTGGATGAAACACGGCATCTCATCGGCCAGCGCGAACTGAGTTTGATAAAACCCACGGCATTTCTCATTAATACAGCGCGCGGTGCAATTGTCAATGAAGACGATTTACTCCATGCCCTGATCACCGGTCGCATTGCGGGCGCAGGTCTGGACGTTTTGCCTGAAGAGCCGCCATCACATGACAACAGGCTGTTGCAATACCGGCAACCGAACCTGATCGTCACACCGCATGTTGCCTGGGCAAGCAAAGAGTCCCGTCAACGCCTGCTCAACCAGATCGCGGACAATATTCATAATTTTTTTCATCACAAACCGTTTAATCAGGTGACAGCCACCACTGATTCACATTAATCACCTACAAAGTAGCGCTTAAAGTTTAAACACGGGGTTTATCCGGCAGCTTGTCAGTGGCCAGCAACGCATCGAGATAAGCCTCTACACGCCTGAGTTCCACATCGAATTCCGGTAATAGTAAATCCAGCGATTTCTGGTCGTCGTTTTTTCCTGCGTGCTCCATTTGTTCGCATAATTCCCCCAGTCTCACAGCACCTACCGAACGTGATGAAGATTTTAGCTTATGTGCGGTTGACCCCACGACCGCCAGTTTGCCGGTCTGAAAAGCGCTATGCAGCGATGCTGCAATTTGCGCCGCATTCTCACGAAAATCCCGAAGCATATCCTGAATGGTCTCCTGATCATCGCCGATAAGTTTTTCGAGCACCCGCACATCAACAGGAATTTGCACCGACGATTCATTCTGCGATTTTTCCGTTTTTGCAACCTTATCGTTTTTCTCCGCCGTTATAATTTCAGCCTGCGCTGCCGAGTCGTCTTGCTGAGTCGAATCGGCCCGTTCCGCCGCTTCAGATTGTTTCATCGACTTTACCCGATCTGCCGTAACAGGCTTGCCAGCCGGCAGATATTTTTCCAGCGTGATCCGCAAATCGTCGAGTTGCACCGGCTTGCTCAAATAATCATCCATACCGGACTCCAGGCAGTGTTCTCGCTCTCCTTTCAACGCATTGGCTGTCAGCGCGACAATCGGTATCGGTTTTGCTTTTGTGTTCGACTCTTGTTCACGAATGCTTTTAGTCAGTTCAAACCCATCTATTTCCGGCATATGCAAATCTGTGAGCAACAAGCCGTAATCTGTATTTTCCCAGCGCCCCAGTGCTTCGCGCCCATCATTGGCGATATCCGCAGCATAACCCAGCAGTGTCAGTTGCTGCTTGATTACCTTCTGATTGATCTCATTGCCTTCTGCCACCAGTATCAACCTGCCCTGTTTGAGTGCTTCGCCGCGTGAAACCGGCAACGGTCTTGACTTGATCGTAGCATCCAGCGGTGTTTTTTCCTCTTCTGGCTCTACTCTGCCAGCGGCAAGTTCAATGGCGCGCATCAATGACTGGCGATACATGACATCGCCATCAAGTGAAACGATATCGACATCTTCAACCCGCGCCTGTCGGCGACGGCCGCGCTTGATGATAATAAAGTGTGGCTCCAGACGGGATTGCAACGCGTCGGAACGATTACTGAACGCCACCCGCAAATCCTCGATCGGCGCCTCCTGATGTCCGGCGTCTATCACTACCAGCCACATACCTGACTTCAGGTTTTTAATATATTCAAGGGCCGCGTTCAAACCACTCACATGTTCGACGCGCGCTCCGCCACTTTTTAAATACACCTCCAAATCGTTACCCAGCCCCTTATGATTGCCGATAATCAGGCAGCATAGGCCGGTCAATTCGGTTGACTTACGCTGCGCCTCTTCGGTAGCGGGCAGCGGCTTGAAGGGCATTTGTATGACGAATGTGGAACCTTCTTCCGGCCTGCTTTGAACTGTGATTTCCGCACTCATCAACTCAGCCAGATGATGAGAAATAGCCAGCCCAAGACCGGTACCACCGAAACGGCGTGTGGTTGAAGGATCACCCTGGGAAAAAGATCTGAAAAGCTTTTCCAGCGTTTCCTTGTTCATGCCGATGCCGTTATCGGTGATCTGGAATGTTACCAAAATCTGTTCGGGTTCGGATTCGGTCAACAGCACCCGTACCGATACCTTGCCCGGCTTTTCCTGCTTGCTGGAAAATTTGATGGCATTATTGATTACGTTGACCAGTATCTGCCGAATACGCAACGGATCACCCAATACGTTATCCGGTATTTCCGGATCGATAAACAGGGTCAACTCCACGTTCTTGCTGAGCGCAAGGTGTGCAAGCATGCCGCATGCGTTTTCCACGACGCTGGCTAACGGCATGGGTATTTTTTCGATTTCGAGTTTGCCGGCCTCAATTTTGGAAAAATCCAGGATGTCTTCGATAATTGACAACAGCGCATAGGCCGAATCACGAATCAGGTTTGCCATTTCCATCTGGTAGCCGCTCAAACTGGTTTGCCTGAGCACATCGATCATGCCGATCACGCCATTCATTGGGGTACGGATCTCATGGCTCATCGCAGCAAGAAAGGCGGATTTCGCCCTGTTCGCCGCCTCTGCATCATTCCTGGCCTGCTCCAGATCTTTCATAATACGGACATGTTCACGCATATCGCGCATGACGCCAGTGAAATGCCGCTCCTCGCCAACGAAATACTCGCTGACCGCGAGATATACAGGAATAAGTTCACCGTTTTTGTGCACTGCTTCGACCTCACGCCCCAGACCGATACCATGCTGTCCCTTCATATGAGGTCGTCCAACATATTTCTGACCCTGGCCGGTCAAACAGTACCGCTCCATGTAGTAGGCATGCTGGGACCGGTCTGGCTCGGGCACCAGAATAGCAACATTCTGTCCGATGATTTCTTCCGGCGTGTAGCCAAATAATTTTTCCACTACGGGGTTTGCAGACAGCACCACGCCGATATGATCCGTCGTCACCACGCAGTCGACCATATGCTCGACAACAGAACGTGTTTCCTCTTCCTTGATAGCCAGGGCTGCATTGGCCCGCTTCAGATCAGCCGTGCGCAATTCGACCCGGGTTTCCAATTCCTGATTCAGGTGACGTAGATTTGCCTCGGCATTCCTACGTTCCTGGTTGCTGGCGTTCAATCGCTCCACCATAATGTTGAACGTATGCCCGAGCTGACGCATTTCGTTCCAGCCAGCAATCGAAACACGCTGATGCAGATTGCCCGCAGCGATCTCCATGGCACCGCGGTTCAGTTGCTTCAAAGGCGTAACGACCCGGCGATTGAACAGAAACGCGCCAAAAATAACGCCCAGCAACGTAACACCCAAAATGATCAGGCTATATTGTCTGATTTGGTTGACGTTGGCAAACGCTTCGTCGACGTCTTTTTTCACCACCATACCCCAGTTCATGAGCGGCAAATAGCGCCAGACTGCCACGACCTCTTTATCACGGTAATCCCGCGTAACGGCTCCGCCAGTATTGCCCGACAACGCATTTTTCAGCGCGGCTGAATAGGGTGTGTCCAGCTGAATCGTTCTTTTCAAGGCGGCATCGCTATCCGTACTGAGCGGCGCCATCACGAGCGCTGTATTTTCATTCTCGAGACGTACTACCACAGTGTCGCCTGTTGCGCCCAGTCCGACATTGTTGGACAACACATCAAAAACATGCTCGCTGAAGATCTGCAGCGCCAGTACACCGACAATTTCACCACCGATAATAATCGGATATCCGATAAAAGCTGCGATGGCGCCATGCGACGGCTCATAAAACTCAAAATCAGAAATCGAACTTTCCAGATAATTCAATGCATGCTGCGCCACCTGACCCAGGCCCGTTTTACTGTAGGGTCCGGTGATCAGGTTTGTCGCGAAATCGGACTCATGGCTTTGTGTGTAGACAATATCGCCTCTTAGTGAAATCAGGAACAGATCATAATAACTGGCGTCCTCGACAAAACGCCCGAAATGCCCCCGATATCTGGCGTCCAGCTGTTGATACGCCTCAGATTCGACGCCCTGTGTTTCAAAGACCTCAGTAAACCCTTGCATGGCCTCTCGTGTGGCGATTGCGTCATGCAGCAAATTGGCATCGAGCATCCGTTCCTGAAAATAAGTGTTGATCTGCTCAACCTTTTTATCCGCTATGGCGGACAGATTCTCGATTTCCGTTTTCTGAATTTCACTTGCAAACGTATGCAAAAAGCTGTTGCCGATAACCAGAATCGGTAACAAAGAAACCAGTGTAAACCAGACAGCAAAACGCTGTGTCAGCGAAGTAAATCTCATTTGCATGGTTATGTCCTCGCAATAACCGGCAACCGTGGTACGGTTTTATCATTCAGTTTTCGTCAACATCCAAATAACTATTTATCCGGAAGAATTATTGACTATGCCAAGACCATGGTAGCAGATATTTGCACAGACCGCCGCTCACTGTGTGATTTCCATTCGCTTTCATAAATCATGCTGTTTACAAGCGCACAATAATCCGTTTTAATCGACAATCATGCGTAAAATGACAACTATCCTCCCACAATGGATCTGAAGCGATACCAGGTTCGCATTGTTCAGTGGCGGGACGAATCGATTCAGCTAAGCATCGTCCGTAAGACGGTTTTTATTCACGAACAGCATGTGCCCGAAGAACTTGAATGGGACGCGTTTGACGCGGTAAGTATGCATGTGCTGGCAACCGGACCTGACGGCGAACCCATCGGTACCGCGCGGCTGTTACCTGACGGCCGAATTGGCCGTATGGCGGTACTGAAACCGTGGCGCAACAGCGGAATAGGCAGCGCCATGCTGCATCTTCTGATCGACGAGGCCAAAAACCGGGGAATGACGGAAGTTACATTGAACGCGCAGACCAATGCGGCTGGCTTTTATGAAAAGTATGGCTTTCAGGTCAGCGGTGGCACATTCATGGAGGCAGGCATACCGCACGTCAGAATGGCCCGTTCTTTATAAACAGGATTTATTACTGCCGCCCGGATTGCAACCAGGCGCGATCCAGCTGGTCTGACGCTTCCTGCCACTGGGCAGTTGCCCGCTCCAGTCTTTTCTTAGCGTCAGCCGACTTCTGCCGCGTCTGTTCGGTTTCACGTTCGATATCACTTAACCGTCGCTTGGCGGCCTGCAGTTCCTTCTCGGCAAATGCCACATCTTTTTCCAGATACTCGGCTTCTTTTCTGGCTTTCATCATCTGCTCATAGGCTGCATTCGCCCGATGCTGCAGCTTCTGAAGATTTTCACTCATTTCGGCATGTGCCAGTGAAATGCATATACCGGTCATCAATAAAACTATGAACACTTTCATTGCGATCCCTTGTAGAAGTATGTATTAAATGCAATACAAAAAGTATTTGCCCATTTTGCGTTACCGTCAAGAATGGCACGATGTTTTTTTGCGTTTTCCACAGGATGAAGCGACAATAATAATATTGAATCTTGAATCGACGATAAGGCTGTTGCAATTGGTAAGGCAGTATAAAATCAGGAGGTACGGACTGCGAGAACCGGACAAGAAAGACGCCCGCAAGGCCGTTATCCGGCTCACGAACAGGTATCCTGGTGCTGACCATAAAAACAAATAATTTATACACAAATTTTCGATACGCCTTTTACTCTACTGACAAGACACCGGAGCGTCACTCAACCTGATAAAACATAATCTTGTTATGAACATTTACTTCAACTATTTCAACTATTTCATTGCATTTATCTTTGGCTTCTGGTTAATGCTGTTGGCAGCCCCTGCCCAGGCTGGCTGCGAAGGCTGTCTGTGCCCTGGCGATCCTTGCCGGTTATGTCCGCTGCCAGCGGTCGAAAAAGAAACGCCCAAAGCAGATGAACATGAGATCTGCGCCAGAATCCGTGCACGCGTGCCAGCCACATCTGCAGAGCCAGGCAGTAACGAATATTTTCCAAGCCTTGATCAGTCAATCGCGGCGTGCGTGGCTGAAGGCGGCGATGTTATACGCAACCGGCGGCGCAACGAGGAATTTCCTTCACGCTTTTACTGCAAGCCACCTGCGCCGATACAAACCCGATAAAGCAATCATGATCAGCGTCATCCAGCGTGTCAGCAATGCCAGTGTAACCGTTAACGACCGGAAAATCGGCGCTATCGGCACAGGTATTCTGGCGTTGGTCGCCGTAGAACAGGAAGACACCGAGAAACAGGCCGATCGACTGCTGGAACGCATCGTGAATTACCGTATTTTCCCTGACGAACAGGGCCGGATGAATCTCAGCCTGCGAGCCATCAACGGTGGACTACTGATCGTACCCCAGTTTACCCTGGCTGCAGATACCAATAGCGGCAACCGCCCAAGCTTTACAAGATCGGCTCCACCGGAGAAAGGACGCAAATTGTTCGGGTATCTTCAAACGGCCACAGACACTATTCATCCGGGCACACAATACGGCGAATTCGGCGCCGACATGCAAGTGGCGCTGATCAACAGCGGACCGGTAACGTTTACGCTGCGTGTTTCGGCTTCATGAAGCTATACGTGGCTACTCTATGGCACTTTGAACCAGACGATCATAGAACTAACCCATAAAGCGATTCAAATAAAACCGATTTAAGATATCCATCGTCAACTGTGTGATGGATTTGGAGTTTCCTAGATTTCTGCAACACCTTTGCAAACAGCCTTTATTTACACATAGACAGAAAATAATGGTTATTGTCATGCACTGCAGGTGCCATTATTGAAGCATCAGCATCATGCTGTGAATTGAATAAAATTATAAAAAAATTCTTAAATTCAAATAGTGGCCATAGTATTCCGGCTCAACTCCTAAAGGGGCACTATGATGACGGCACTTTCGAATACAATTGATTTCCTTTTCCAAGGCTTTTAACATTGACCGGGCTTTTCGACAAAACCAGAAGGGGAATTTAAAAGTATTTTGATTTATCACCTGGCTGGCAATTGATCTGCGCTGCAGGTATTTTCGTTTTAAATATGTGACAGCCATCATTTATACTTATACCCGACACACATGTCTGAATTAACCATTGATTTTTTTGGCAACCAGTTTGCCCAAAGCTGCGCTTTGGTGGTGGTTCTGCTGACTTTACGGGTTGCACTGGTCTATCTGGTCAAGCGTAACCGCGCAATTTTGACAGAAGCGCAACGGCATTGGATTACCAGCGTCAAAAATTCCAGTTGGCTGATCATTTTTTTTGGCCTGCTGGCGATCTGGTGGCCGGAATTAAGCGAATTTGCAATTTCAATTGCCGCCGTAACGCTGGCACTGGTGATCGCAATCAAGGAATTGATCCTGTGCTTCAGCGGCGCCATGCTGCGCGCGGGTACAGGTGCTTTTACTATCGGCGACTGGATTGAAATCGGCACGCATCAAGGCGAGGTCATCGATTACAACATGCTCTCCACCACACTGCAGGAACTTGACAAAACGCCCAACAGCTACAGCTTTACCGGCAGAACCATTGTGATACCGAACAGCCTGTTTCTGTCCGAATCAATCAGAAACCTGAACTTTTTCAAACGCTATGTGTTTCACCGTTTCAGCATCACCATTGAGCCACACCTGAATGTTGCGGCGATGCCACAATGGATTATCAACGAAATCGACATACTCTCGACTGACTTCATCGAGATCGCCCGCCGCTACAATACATTTATTGAACACAGGACCGGCGTCGACATCGCGGGACCTGAACCACGCGTCATGATCAGCACCAATGAATATGCCAAAAGCGTAATCACCGTCATCATCTTTTGTCCCACCGATAAAGCCGTCGAACTGGAGCATCATATAACGCAAGGCGTGCTGGAACGGGTTTATCAAACTAGCTGGAAAAGCAGTTGATATCGGGATCCATGCAGCATACCTACCGCCAGCCAAAGATGTCCTGATCTTGAATTGAGCGTATGTTCGTCTGTTCAGGGAGCGTGTCGGAATCGCTACGCCCAGATAACCATCTTAAAGCGCTCCTTGACGATACCGAAGTAATTGCATTTCCAGTCGCTTTGTGCGAAAAAATCAAGATGGTACCATTGGTCTTTTTGTTTCAGGATACGTGCGGCCGCATCATCCCAGTCAATGGCGGCAAATCGGGTTTCCAACTGCTGCTTACGGGCTTCGACTTCGTGGTAATCGAAACCATCATATTCCCAGTGCAGCACCTCGAACACATTGCCATTGCGATCAGCGTAGTCCATGCTGAAATCAAGGCCCCATTTCGGACGAATACGAATAATCTTGTAAATTAGCGGATTGGATTTTGCCCATTGTTCCAATTGCTGCAATGCTTCTCCACTATACCCCTTGCGCTCAAACAATAAGCTATGATTCAGCACAGCGCCTTCAACCCGTTCGGGTTGTACAAACCACGGCGCTTTTACGGCATGCCGGTGGTCTCGGTGTGCCTGCACCTGTCTCTGGTTGGCTTCGGCATAGCGTTGTTCCAGATCGGTCAGATCGTAGCCGTTCTGGTCAAACAGCGCCAGATCGCGCGCGCGGGGTATGTGTGTTGTCGCCAGTGGCCGATCCCAATGGCCGACAGAGTCAAATTGATGATTGGTTAATTTGAGGTAACTCATGAATACTCAAATGCTATCGGGTTAGCACACATTTATAAAAACAAGAGATTGTGACAGGATGCACCAAAAAATGCCACTCAGCCTGCATTTTTAATTGCCAATTACTTGTTTATAAAATGTTATTCATTATTTGACATGGTCAACTGAATCCGTTTCTTTCGTATCAGGATCATCTTCTGACTTGGTACTGGCCATGACGTCCAACACCACATCACGCTTTTCGCGCGCGACATGCTGCAATACCGAGCGGTCATTTAAAGCTTGCAACGCGAGAATCAGCACATCAAACGGTTGTTGCGCGTTTTCGTCCAATGTCAGTAACGCATCGAGCACCGCTTTTTGTTCGCCACCGGCAGCCTTGGTGAGCAGGATTTCGGTGATGGCTTTGCGCAGATCGCCGGAAGTCTGTAAAGTGCCATTGGCGGCAATCTGTTCGGCAGCGGCTGATAATGTTTTGCACCAGAAACGGCTAAGGACATAGCGGCCATAACGACCGTCCGGATCCAGCGATAAGCACTGCACCAGTAAATCAATGCCCTCTTCCGTTTTGTTTAGAAGAGGCAAACAGGCCCACTTATTTCTTGCCAACAGATTTCAGCTGGGCAAAGATAAAAGCAATTCCGGAGTTAGCAAAAGCAAATACATCAGTAAAAACCCGTATTTCGAAATCGGCGTTTTTGGCGGTGACTGACGTTCCAATCTCAAAAAAAGCGATACGGGAAAAATTTTCCACGCTGACTTGTCGCCCGTGATTACGGAAGGTAGAACCAGGCCCAAACCCAAATCCGAGACTCAAACGGAAGTCAAACGGACCTGGCAGAACGTTAAAGGCGATGTGAACAAGCGTGATGTCATTCCGATTATCGATAATACCAACAGCAGCATTGACGAAGCGGTCAATCTGGGCAAGATGCCGGATAATTTCATCATTGTCGAAAGCTTGACCAAGCACCAGCAACTCGGCGCAGATAAATTCATCATGGGCAGGTTAATTGCCGACAGCTATACCGAAGGTACAAAAACACCTCACCCGCTTGTTAAAACGAACTTCCTGGATCTGTCCCAAAAAATTGTCGGGCCGGTTGCTAACGAAGCCTATAACCCGCTTTTATCTCAATTCAGAGTTAATATGGACAAGACGCTTTATTCGGATGATCTGGCATAATCACCCAGCCATTCGATCGAGCACAATAAAATCAAGCGCTTTCTGGTTTGCTTTTCTGCTCTTGCGCCTGTTTTTCAAGAATCTTTTGAAACGGCACAAGGATTTCCATAGGCAGTGGAAAAACAATAGTTGAATTCTTCTCACCGGCAATCTCGGTGAGTGTCTGTAAATAGCGCAGTTGCAGTGCCTGCGGCTCTTTAACCAGCACCTGCGATGCTTCCAGCAGATGCTGCGACGCCTGCAATTCTCCTTCGGCATGAATAATTTTGGCGCGCCGCTCGCGTTCGGCCTCGGCCTGCTTGGCAATGGCGCGGATCATGGATTCATTGATGTCGACATGCTTGATTTCGACATTGGCAACTTTAATACCCCAGGCTTCTGTCTGTTCATCCAGAATTTTCTGAATATCGTCGTTCAGTTTGTCACGGCTGGCCAGCATCTCGTCGAGTTCATGCTGCCCCAGCACCGAACGCAGCGTCGTCTGTGCCAGTTGACTCGTGGCAGCGTCAAAGTCTTCTACCTGAATAATGGCGCGCTCGGGATTAACCACGCGGAAGTAAATCACCGCGTTTACTTTAACGGAAACATTATCACGTGAAATCACGTCCTGGCTTGGCACGTCCATGACGATGGTTCTGAGATCAACACGCACCATGGTCTGGATAACAGGCACAATAATAATGAGCCCCGGACCTTTGACTTTCCAGAACCGGCCCAACTGAAACACCACGCCGCGTTCATATTCTCGCAGTACTCTAAACGCACTGGCGAGAAAAAGAATGACGATACTCAGAATAATCAATACGATTTCCATCAGACTAATCCTCCATGAATTGAGTAGCTTTATTTGAATAGGGCTCAACCTTTAAAACCAGTCCGTCTATCGCCACCACACGAACCCTTTCGCCGCGCTTGAGTGGCGTACTTGTCTGCGCCTCCCACCGCTCGCCCTGAACTCTGACCCATCCCTGCGCAGAGAAATCATTCAACACCTCACCGGTACAGTGCATGATATGTTCAGCTCCACTAACCACCGGACGCTGCCGCGCCTTGATCGCCATACCCAACACCAGCAGGAAAAACGCGGCTGACAGTAAAGCGAATGTCACAATCAGCGGAATCGATACACCGTATCCAGGTACTCCCGTATCCAGCAGCATAACGGAACCGATAACGAATGCAATCATGCCACCGATGCCCAGGGCACCAAAACTTGGCACGAAAACTTCCGCCAGCATGAAAGCAATACCAAAAAGCAGCAGTGCAAGCCCTGCATAATTGATAGGCAGCACCTGGAACGCGAACAACGCAAGCACCAGACAAACGGCGCCCACAACACCCGGAAAAATCATACCGGGGTTGGAAAACTCGAAAATCAGTGCATATATGCCGAGCAACATCAGTATATAGGCGATATTCGGATCGGTAATAATCGCCAGCAGCCGGGTACGCCAATCGGGTTCAAAATGCTCAATAGAAATATGCTGAGTGGATAATGTTCGAGAATTACCCAGAACATTGACGGTGCGCCCGTCGATCTTGGCCAACAGATCCGGAATATTTTCTGCAATAAGATCGATGACACCGTTTTCCAGGGCTTCTTCAGCGGTCAGGCTGGCTGCCTGGCGCACTGCTTTTTCCGCCCATTCGGCATTACGACCGCGCATTTGTGCCAGACCGCGGATATAAGCCACTGCATCGTTGATGATTTTATTTGACATGGGGTCTGCAAGTTGTGTTTCCTCCTCATTGCTGTCCCGAGACCGTTCAAACATATCCTTGTCAGGCGAACCTGGAAGACCACCGATCTGCACCGGCGTTGCCGCTCCAAGATTTGTGGCTGGCGCCATGGCGGCAATATGGCCAGCATACAGAATATACGTACCGGCACTAGCCGCACGTGCGCCACTGGGCGACACAAAAACAGCTACCGGCACTGGTGATGCGATTATGCTGCGAATTATTTCACGCATGGAAGCGTCGAGTCCGCCCGGTGTATCCAGCTGCAAAATAATCACCTGACTGTTCTGTTCGATCGCTTTGTCAAAACCGCGCTGCAGATAGTCATTGATAGCTGGACCAATGGCACCGTTCACACTCAGCCATAATGCCTGCCCGGTATTCTGCGCGGTCAATACTGGTGACCAGCAAATAAACAGGAGAAAAATAATAGCGCGGCTTGTAACTGAATAGCGCATGTTTCCAGTCCACCTCAGAAACAGTTCATACGGCATTGCTTACCCCATCCATTGCGTTCGAACCTGATCGCGATTTAATGCCAGCCATTGTAATGCAATGATTGCGCTGGCGGAATTGATTTTTCCTGATCTCAGATACTGCAGCGCAGTGTCGTAAGCAACAACATGTACCCGGATATCCTCGCCTTCATGCGCCACACCAAAAATACCGCCCGCACGTGCCGCGTCTACCCGGCCGCAAAACAAAGCAACTCGCTCGGTCATGCCGCCGGGACTGACCAGGTAATCATACAAAGGAATCAAATCAGCGACAACGCAACCCGCTTCTTCAACACTTTCACGCTTGACGACTTCATCCGCCTGTTCACCATCTTCGATAATACCTGCAACGATCTCAAGCAACCACGGACCGCCGGGCGCGCTCATAGCGCCGACACGGAATTGCTCAATCAGAATGACTTCATCTCTGTCAGGATCGTAAGGCAGCACTGCAGCCGCATGTCCGCGCTCGAACAACTCACGTACGATTGGCTGACTCCAACCGCCACTGAACAGGCGATGACGCAACCGATACCGGTCTATGCGAAAAAAACCCTGATAACAGACTGCTTGCTCGAGAATCTGCAGATCCTTGTCGTGCGCCATTGTCGCTTCCTTGTTCCTTCCTTTTCACATCAGTGCTTTTACTGGACAGTATAGTGTGGGAAGATATTATGTGCAAAAATTAAAAACAGTCACTCCAGTATAAAAAACCCGAACGGATGATCAGTTCAGTCTATACCACAAGGCGATAATTGATTCAGCCAACAATGCGCAATATCAGTGCTCGAAAACTTACGGTTTATCGCCCGGCTGGTCGAAACAACATGTCTATCGCCCCAATTTCACTGCACAATTCTTCATTGCACAATTCAAAATCCCCTGCTAGATTTAAGGTTGCTGAGAAAATGAATAATGGGCTCCAAAATATCCAGACTTGGCTCTAACAAACAGAATTTATTGACAAACAATACGTTATGGAAACAACATTACCACTTTATAGTTTCCGAATGCGCAGCACTCAAAGAAAATATCATGCATAGTGCCTCCGAAATAAAAATTCTAATAGTCGACGACGATACTTTCATGTTGAAAATTCTGACCAAAATGCTGAATAACCAGGGTTTTGAATCAGTAGATGCATGTGATAACGGAACCGACGCACTGGCCCGGATTGACCGGCAAGACACGTGCCCAGATCTGATTTTACTTGATCTCAACATGCCGAACATGGATGGCATCGAATTTGTCCGCTATTTGGTCGAACGCAAATTCCCTGGCAGCCTCATACTGGTCAGCGGCGAAGATGAGCGAATGCTTAAAACTGCAGAAAAACTCGTGCACGCGCACCGGATACCCATGCTGGGCTATCTGCATAAACCGGTCAGTCCCGATAAATTGAGCGCACTTATCACGAAATGGGCCCCGCCCGAGAAGCAGCAGCAACCGGTATCCGAAAAAAAAACGTACAGCGCAGAATCGCTACAGGCAGCAATAACCAACCGTGAACTGGTCAATTACTATCAACCCAAAGTAACGATGGCCACGGGCAAAATCATTGGTGTTGAAACGCTGGTACGCTGGCATCACCCTTCGGATGGACTGGTGATGCCAGGCCAATTCATCCATATTGCCGAACAGTGTGGACTGATCAACGATCTGACTTGCCTGGTTCTGAAACAGGCACTTACCCAGGCCAGAATCTGGCAGGAAAAAGGCATTGTGCTGCGCGTAGCCACCAATGTTTCAATGGATAACCTGACATCATTGGATTTTCAGGATCTGGTCGTTAATCTTGCCATTGAAAACGGATTGTCACCGCAGAACATTGTACTTGAAGTAACAGAAAGTCAATTAATGGACGCCGACTCGCGCGTGCCACTCGAGATTTTGACCCGATTACGTTTAAAGCGGTTTCATTTGTCGATCGACGATTTTGGCACTGGTCATTCATCAATGGCACAATTACGCGACATTCCTTTTGACGAACTCAAAATTGATCAGAGTTTTGTACATCGCGCGTGGGCAGACGAAACGTTACGTGCCATGTACGATGCCAGTCTCTCCATGGCAAAGCAACTGGGTATGGAGGTCGTAGCAGAAGGTGTAGCGGATGAAGAAGACTGGACGTTCATACGCAAAACAGGTTGCGATTTCGCCCAAGGCAACTTCATCTCGAAACCGCTCAAGGCCGAGGATTTTGAACAATGGATGAGCGATTGGGAGAATCGTTTGCATAACGGCCTGATCGCAAACACCGCCTGACTTTCAATCCCTTTCAAATCAACGAGTTAGTAACAATTCTTTATCAAAACCAATTGCAATACAGTGTAAACAGACAGCAGCGTGCTATAAACCCTGCATTAGCGCTGATTTTCCACGTAAGAAATAAAACTGAAACGTTTATGCGCTGTTTCAGCTTTCGCCGTTTTCGACTCATTGAGAATTTCTCGTTGGACAAACCATTCAGCTGTGTCTTTTTTGGCATTCTGTTTTTTTTAGTGGCCTGCTTACCGCTTTCTGTTGTGCGCGCCAGCACGCCGGAAGTTACCAAAAAACAAATCGGTATCGGCGCATTGGGTTATATCGAGCCCCGTTCCAGGGTGATCAGGGTTTCTCATAACGCTGGCCCGGAGGGGGCCAGAGTTGCGCAGCTTTTTTTTCGGGAAGCAGATCAGGTCAAATCGGGCCAGAAACTGGCCCTGCTTTCTGATCACAAAAAGAAATTTGCCGAAGTCGATGCTGCCAAAACCCGCATCAAGGCGCTGGATGCACAACTGGCTGCCGAAAAAGCCACTATGGTTTTTAATCAAAAAGAATACCAGCGTTATGAATCGCTTTCACGCCAATCGATGACAACGATCTCTCACGCAGAAAACAAGCATCTCGCGTTCAAGCAATCGCAATTAAACGTGGAGCGTCTTTTAGCTGAAATTGACAATGCAAAATCCCAATTATTGATTGCTGAGGCGGAGCTCGAAAATACAATTATTTATGCGCCGATTACCGGTACGGTGCTAAAAATTCTAACACGCCCCGGTGAACGCATTGCAGATGCCGGGTTACTGGAAATGGCCGATTTATCGCAACTGGACATTGTTGCCGAAGTATACGAGTCTGATTTATCCAAAGTCAAAGTCGGACAGCAGGCACGCATCAGCGCCCTTGGCTTCACACGCATGTACAGCGCCGAAGTCAGAGAACTCGGTTTTCAGGTCAAAAAAAACGACCTGAATGATACTGACCCTCTGGCCGACAGGGATAATCGTATCATTGAAGTACGTCTGACTCTTGAAACTGATGCCATCGTCGACCTGAAACATCAGATTTTTCGCCAGGTACGCGTGCATATCAAGCCGTGAGCATCGTGAACACATGGTTTTTTCCGACGCGGCTTGCCTGGCGGCAGTTGATCCATGACCGGCTAAAACTGGCTGCAGCCACCAGTGGTGTATTATTTGCCTGTGTTCTGGTTTTTATGCAACTGGGCTTCAAAGATGCGTTGTATGCCAGTGCAGCTTCCATGCCGCTGAAGTTCGATGGTGACCTGTTTTTGATCCACCAGCAAAGCGAGGCCATGTGGCGACCAGCGCAGTTTGAACGCAGCGAACTGATGCGCGCACTGGGCCACCCGGCAGTGGCTGAAGTTGCACCGTTGTATCTGTCACTGGCAACATTCAAGGCACTGGACACTCAGGTTAAGCGAACATTGATGGTCTATGGCTACGATCCGGATACCGATTTGCTGAATGTCGATGCCATCAAAACCAGGAAGCGTGAACTGCGGGTTAAAGACACTGTCCTGTTTGACGAATACTCCCGCCCTGAATTCGGACCGGTAAGCAACATGTTAGAAGCTGGTCAGAACAGAACAGAGGTTAATGATTACAAAGTTACCATTCTGGGTGTTTTTCAACTGGGCATTTCATTTGCAGCTGACGGCAATATCGTCACCAGCGATTTAAATTTCCTGCGCATCTTCCCGAACCGGAATGCCGAAGAGATTGATGTTGGTGTCATTCGATTGCAACCCGGTGTATTCATACCGGAGATAAAAGAAGAACTCCGTGCTCATTTGAACGACTTTGTAAAAATCTACACGTATGAAGAAGTGCTCAAACATGAACGGCTGTATTGGGAAAACGCCGCACCGATCGGGTTTATTTTCAACTTCGGCACCATCATGGGATTGATTGTCGGCATGGTAATTGTGTATCAGATCCTGTTTACCGAGATTAACAATTACCGTTTTGAATTCGCCACGTTGAAAGCCATGGGCTACCCACACAGCTATTTTATCCGCATGGTGTTTGCTTCAGCGTTCATTCTTGCCATTCTCGGTTTCGTACCAGGGCTGGCGCTGTCCAGCAGTCTGTACAATCTGGCTGAATCACAGATATTCATACCGATGCCTATGACATTTGAAAAAGCCTTTACTGTTTTCGTGTTTATCCTGTTTATGTGCACCACAGCCGGTTTCCTCGCGATCCACAGATTGGATTCAGCCAACCCCGCCGACATGTTCTGAGCATCATGGTCATTGACGTTCACAATCTGAATTTCAGTTTTGGCAGCGGTTCACTCACCCAACCTGTACTAAAAGGCATTGATCTCGCCATCCGAAAAGGGGAAATTGTCCTTATGACGGGCCCGTCCGGCTCGGGTAAAACCACGCTGCTCACAATTATCGGCGGTTTGCGACAGGCCTCGAATGGCAGTGTGGTGATTCTCGGTGAACAACTGGTCAACAGCAATGAGCAGACTAAAGTGAAAATTCGTCGCCAGACAGGATATATCTTTCAGCAACACAATCTGCTCAAATCACTTACAGCGCTGCAGAATGTGTGCATGACGCTGGAGTTACAGCGCGACCTGACAGAATCCGAACGACAATACCGCGCTCAACAGATTCTCGCCGCAGTCGGACTTGAAGACAGGATGCACTATTTTCCTGAAGCACTTTCCGGCGGCCAGCGACAGCGCGTCTCGATTGCCAGAGCACTGGCTGGGCGGCCCAAAATCATTCTGGCTGACGAGCCGACCGCATCGCTGGATAGACAAAGCGGACATGACGCCGTCGAAATTTTAAAGCAGCTTGCCAAAGAACTGAATACGACCATCCTGCTGGTTACACATGATTATCGAATTCTTGACATTGCCGACCGCGTGGTTGAGTTGGAAGACGGTTTAGTTAAAGCCGTTGAGCATCAAGAATAAGCGGCTTGTTGTTTTTGATACTTGTTTCTGGTTCGTGGTAACCGTCAGACAAGGGCAAAAACTCTTTGCATTCCGTTTAATCAGAAACGATAATCACCAGAAAACATAATCGTTCATCTGTTCGAGCCGTACTTTATAGTACGCTATCAGCCCAGATGTATACATACCGCCTGCTGCTCAGGTTACGCGAGACCCGTTGTGACAATCCTGTATCCGAACGATCCTGCACTTTTATACTTTGATTTCAATATCTCATAGTCCGGATTGAATCGCCCGGTCAGGAAGATATCCATTACTCACTACAGTTCATTTACATTCATCAGTATTTAAATTACCATTTTTTCCAATAAAGCTGACCATTTCTGATTCTATCGCCGCCGCCAGTATTTTACGCGCATCTTTTCGCAACCCTGCCTGTGTCGGATCATACCAGCCTGATCTGACTTGCTGACTTCGTCACAGGCCGAGCAAGCTTATAACTCTTTCAGTTTGACATAGATCAAGGTACGGTAGATGCATTACAGGCACCATTGCGAATCGTATATCATCCAATGACAATGATATCGTTTATTTTCAATTTTAAAGGACTATATCTATATGAAACAATTAGCACTTGTTTTTGTTTTGCTGTCTTCATTCATGTTTATGGCATGCTCTCCATCTGCACCGGAGTCTCCCAATCCGGACAGTTATGGGCAAACCATTCAACCTGATCATAATGTGCCAGCAGATCATCTGTAAACAAGTAATTTAAACGTACTGAAAGCATTGTTAACTCTTCATAACTTGCTTTCAGTAACTATTTAAAAAAACATTTTTATTAACTATCAGACAGATTCTTCCATGAACGCGCCTGGCACGCTTGATTTCAGCACAGTTCATGCGCACAAAAATCTATATTCGCTTCCGACTTAACAAATACCTTCACAACTCTTGCGTGTTTCCTGGATTTTTCGAGTGTCCATGACGCTCAGCACTGATTTCCACTAGATATAAAACAGCCCGGTGATGATTAAAATTCTGCCACTTACAAAGAATGATTCTGCCACTATCTCTATTCTGGCCAGAGAAATCTGGTTCAGACAATACTGTGACATGCTCTCGAACGCACAAATCTATTATATGCTGGCACAACGCTACTGTCCTGTGCTGATTCAGTCTCAATTATCAGAAGAAAATATCTGGTGGAAAAAACTGGTTATAAACGATACTATCATTGGCTTCTCCTGCTGCACGCGCGCATGCATACCGAATGAATTGAAAGAATTGAAAATCGACAAATTGTATATACATCACGACTATCACCGCAGAGGTTATGGCAAAATACTCATAGATGATGCGATAGAAACTATGCGCGGGATTGGCTGTAGCAAATTGACACTGACTGTCAACAAGGAGAACCATGGCGCTATCCACGCATACCGACATTATGGTTTCGAGATCATCGGAGACAGTGTCGTCGATATCGGCTGCGGCTTCGTCATGAATGATTACCTGATGTCGCTGACACCTGAGATTTCAATTTGAATCATTTCATTTCAGATGAATATAAAATTTACCAAGATGCACGGACTTGGCAATGATTTTGTGGTTATTGACTGCATCAATCAAAACGTTTCATTGAATCGCGAACAAATACGTTTTATTGCCGACAGGCACTTCGGGATTGGCTGCGATCAGATTTTGCTAGTAGAAAAGGCATCCACTGGTGCTGACTTTTTTTACCGCATTTTTAATGCCGACGGTGGCGAAGTGGAACAATGCGGCAACGGGGCGCGCTGTTTTGTTCGTTTCGTACATGATCAGGGTCTCACAAAAAAAAATTCGGTTCGAGTCACAACGCTTAGCGGTGAAATTACACCGGTATTACAGGAAAATGGTGATGTCATGGTCAATATGGGTATCCCCCTGTTTGAGCCAGAACAAATCCCCTTTGTAGCTGACAAACAGGCAATAACTTATTTACTTGATGTGGAAGGAAAGACTGTTAAAATTAGCGTATTATCAATGGGAAACCCACACGCGGTACGTATCGTTGAAAACGTGGAGACAGCGCCTGTAAACAGTGAAGGTGCATTCATCGAGACACACCCGCGTTTTCCCAAACGCGTCAATGTCGGCTACATGCAAATTGATGACCGTCATCATATACGGTTACGTGTATTCGAACGGGGCGCGGGAGAAACACTCGCTTGCGGCACAGGTGCATGCGCAGCAGTGGTCACCGGTATTCGGCAGAATCTGCTGGACACACCTGTGTCTGTCAGCACACGCGGTGGCAAACTGTCTGTCAGTTGGAAAGGAGAAAATACGCCTGTGATGATGACAGGACCTGCCGTGAGCGTGTTCGAGGGCGAGATTAATCTGTAAAATGGCAACCTAGACAAATCGGCTTGCTCAACATGCATTTATTCACATCAACACTAGGTATCCAGGAAAAATAATGAAACCGGAAGATGTTGCGCACTACCTTGCAAATCACCCTGATTTTTTTAACGACAATATGGATTTATTGGCCGATCTGCAAATTCCGCACCCGCACCAGAAAAATGTGGTTTCACTGCATGAGCGGCAGACAGCCGCCCTCAAAGATAAAAATAAAGTTCTGCAGGACAAGCTATTGGAGTTAATCAGTTTTGGCGAGGAAAATGATGCTATCAGCGAAAAAATGCACCGCCTGACGATTGCATTACTGACTGCATATAATTTCGACGATTTCCTAAACGGACTCAGCTACAGCCTGCGTGAGGATTTTGCCATTCCTTATTATGTCATGCGGCTATGGGAGCTTGAGTGTGAAAATAAGGAATATGAAGAATTTGCCGCAACCAGCGAAGACATTCATGCGATAGCCACAAGTTTGACTCAGCCATATTGTGGCAATCATGTGGCTGATGGCATCAAGGCGTTGTTTGCTGAAAATGCCGAACAGTTGCAATCATTTTCCATGATACCACTCAATACCACCCGCTCTATCGGCCTGCTGGTCCTGGCCAGCCCGGAAATTGAGCGCTTCTATGCCGATATGGGCACACTTCATTTAAAACGGCTTGGTGAACTTGTCAGCGCATCAATTGCGCGTCATACAATGACTACAAGTAACCCACAAAATCAACAACCAGCGCCCAACTGATGGACACCCAGTCTAAATCATTTGCAACCGCTTTCAATCAGCATCTTGCAAGTGAACGCCGACTTTCGGCACATACATGCAAGAGTTACGCCCATGACATTCATATTCTGTTCAGGGAAATCGCGCCTACCACAATTGCCCAGGCACAGTCCCAGCATATCCGCCATGCAATCATACGGCTGCACGGCATGGGATATTCAGGCAGGAGTCTCAGTCGCATGTTATCGGCCTGGCGCAGGTTTTATCATTATCTGATACGCGATTACAGCTTTAACCATAATCCATGCATAGGCATACGCGTGCCCAAATCGACCAAGAAACTGCCGCACGCGCTCTCTCCTGATGAAACCGCACAACTGCTAACCTTTGCAAGTTTGGAGTCCTTGACGATTCGTGACCGTGCCATGTTCGAGTTATTTTATTCTTCAGGATTGCGGCTGGCCGAGCTTACACAACTTCGAATCAATGATATAGATTTGTCGGAAGGAACGGTGAGAGTTACTGGCAAAGGCGGTAAAACGCGTATTGTACCGGTAGGAAAAAAGGCGATTGAAGCATTGCAGATATGGTCGGATTACCGAAGCCAGATCGTTAGAAATGGTATCGACACAATGTTTCTGACTCATCACGGCAATGCTATCAGCGCCAGAACTGTCAGCCATCGATTGAAAATTCACAGCAAGCGACAGAGCATGCACAAAAATGTCCATCCACACATTTTGCGTCATTCGTTTGCATCGCATTTACTGCAGTCAAGTGGCGATTTGCGTGCAGTACAAGAAATGCTGGGACATGCACATATTACATCCACCCAGGTATATACACACCTTGATTTCCAGCATTTGGCGCATGTGTACGATGCCGCGCATCCACGCGCCAAAAAGAAGCAAGACAATTGATACAAAGCGGATAGCATTCATTCTGCTTTATCGTCATCGCTTTCTCTCAGTATAGGTCGGCTGTTATCAGGTATAATTCAGGTTTTGAATCAGCTCAGATATAAAAACAGGTCATGACAACAATCGTATCAGTAAGACGGGGAAATCAAGTCGCACTCGGCGGAGACGGACAGGTTACCCTTGGCGCAGTCGTTGCCAAGTCGAGTGCACGAAAAGTTCGCAGACTTTATCATGACAAAATTCTAGCCGGATTTGCCGGTGGCACGGCCGATGCGTTTACATTATTCGAACGTTTCGAAGGCAAGCTTGAAGCGCATCACGGCCATTTGATGCGATCTGCAGTTGAACTTGCCAAAGACTGGCGCACCGACCGCATGCTGCGCCGGCTTGAAGCCATGCTCGTGGTCGCGAGTGAAGATTCGACATTGATTATCACCGGTGCAGGTGATGTTATCGAACCCGAATACGGTCTTGCAGCAATCGGCAGCGGCGGTTCTTATGCACATGCTGCTGCACGAGCGCTTCTGGAAAACACTGAGTTACCGCCCAAGGAAATTGTAACCAAGGCATTAATAATTGCAGGTGATTTGTGCATCTACACAAACCAGCAACATGCCATCGAAACCATAAACTAATTTGCGGCGTCCTTAATACTTTGCCGCTTTTACCAAACAACTTTTACATTTACACTTTAGAATCATGTCTCAAATGACGCCACAGGAAATTGTCCACGAACTGGACAAGCATATTATCGGACAGAATTCAGCCAAGCGCGCAGTGGCCATTGCGCTCAGAAACCGGTGGCGGAGGCAGCAAATTGCCGATCCACTGCGGCAAGAAATCACGCCTAAAAATATTCTGATGATTGGCCCAACAGGTGTTGGAAAAACCGAAATTGCAAGGCGCCTAGCCAAGCTGGCAGACGCACCTTTCATTAAAATCGAAGCAACCAAATTTACCGAAGTCGGTTATGTTGGCCGCGATGTGGATTCCATCATCAGGGATCTGGTTGAGACGGCAATCAAGCAATTGCGCGAAAAGGAAACCAAGAAGAAACAACCACTTGCAGAGGACCGCGCAGAAGAACGGATTCTTGACGCATTATTGCCGCCTGCACGGAATTTTGATTCACATCTCAGTTCAACCGAAGAAGACAACTCGACACGGCAGAAATTTCGTAAGAAACTACGCGAAGGTAATCTTGACGATAAAGAAATCGACATTGAAATCGCAACACCGCGCGCCAGTATGGAAATTTTCGCGCCACCCGGTATGGAGGACCTGACTTCCCAGATACAAGGGATGTTCCAGAATATGACCGGCGATAGAAAAAGGACCCGAAAGCTTACCATTCGAGAAGCAAAAAAACTGCTTATTGAAGAAGAAGCCGCTAAAATGGTCAATGATGAAGAACTGAAGCTCAACGCGATCCAGAATGTAGAACAAAACGGTATTGTTTTTCTGGATGAAATTGACAAAATAACCAGCCGCTCCGGCAATGTATCGGGGGGCGACGTGTCCCGCCAGGGTGTGCAGCGCGATTTGCTGCCATTGGTTGAGGGCACTACAATCTCTACCAAATACGGCATGATCAGAACAGATCATATTCTTTTTGTAGCAAGCGGTGCTTTTCATTTGACAAAACCTTCTGATTTAATCCCCGAGCTGCAGGGTCGTTTTCCGATACGTGTAGAGCTGACCAGCCTGAGCGTCAGTGACTTCGAACAGATATTGACCAATACCGACGCATGCCTGACTCGCCAATACGAAGCACTGCTTAAAACAGAGAGTATCGAACTCAAATTTTCATCAGACGCAATCAAACGACTCGCCGAAATCGCTTATTCCGTTAACAACAAAACCGAGAATATTGGCGCAAGGCGCCTGCATACCGTCATGGAAAGAATGTTGGAAGATATTTCATTTAACGCGCCCAAACACAGTGGAAAAACGATCGAAATTGATGCTGTGTATGTAGAGGAGCGTCTGGGTGAATTATCTCAGAGCGAAGATCTGGCGCGTTATGTGCTCTAATTATAGAAAGCAAAAAAAAGCATCTCGAGATAGAGATGCTTTTCAAATATAATCACTAGGAGAGAAACCGGACTTTAACATGCGGCATCTACCGAATGCCTTTGGGCAGTTGGTCCAGATAACTACCATTATATTAGTGTCCACTATTTTTATTTACATAATAAACCGGTTATTTACCGTCCATTTATCACATTTTTACCCGGACACCGGCTTGCCCGTACTAAATTACCGGGCCGCCTTCACTATTATTATTCCAATCAAGTATCACTGAAAAACTTGCTTCTGCCATGTTTCACAAGCAGTACTTATGCATTCCGGAAACGCGAACGCTTCACCAGAATAATGGACAAGACCGGTAAAA
Source organism: Nitrosomonas marina (assembly GCF_900110145.1). Taxonomy (GTDB): domain Bacteria; phylum Pseudomonadota; class Gammaproteobacteria; order Burkholderiales; family Nitrosomonadaceae; genus Nitrosomonas; species Nitrosomonas marina. The sequence goes on from NZ_FOCP01000011.1 coordinate 69,981, forward strand.
CCAGACCAATAATGGTTACCGTTATCAGTAAATGGCCCAATTCGCTGTAATCCGCAGGAACAGTGATCTCACCTGTAACAGCGTCCTTCACTTCACGCGTTACTTCATAAATCTGATTCAGATATTTGGTACCCAGTTGAGAAGCTGACAACGCCAGATTTGTAAATGAGGCCATCACTGCAAAGAATGTAGCCTTGAGTTTGTCCGGAGCAGAGTTGGCAATCCATGCCAGCATCGGAATCATGGCTATCTGACCCAGCGGAGATTCCAGTGCCGTGTCAATCAACGCAATAAAACGTGCATCTACAACACCACCGGTCAATGCTGCAGTCCATTCATGCAATCCAAAGTACATACCGATTATGGGTAGGGATAAGAAAGTACCAGCAATCGTCAAGAATCCAATAATATAGGCGATAGAGCGCTCTGCCATAAAACGGCGAAAAATAAACATGCCGAATAACGTCAATGTTGCGCCTACCAGTGATAATACTGCGAGAAACTGCTGGTCAAACCCCAATTCATCTATCATCCACCAGGTGGAGCCGGCACCTGGTCCCGGAATAGCGCGGAAAATGAACACTAGAAACGCGGTGCCAACCAGAACATTACGTGCTTCAGGCTCGAGTTCATTCGTCAATCGCCACATCAGAAACAGCACAATCGACATGGATATCAGAAAAATCACCTCTTCCGCACCTGGCATACGACTCAAGCCTACTGTCAGTGAGGTGATCGTGAAAATCAAACCACCACCCAAGATCCACCAGTTTACAGGCGGCGGGTCCGTATGTATTGCCAGCAGGTTGGTCGCTTCGAGTTTGCTATATCCCTGGGAAATAAATCGTTGTATATCACGCCGGCGTAGCCAGGATGCCAACACCACACCCAAAACCGATACCAAGGGAATAATGAGCGCAAGTTCGTATACCAGTAAATACACTGCTTCTTTTTCATCTTCCGGTAACCCAGCGGCATCCCGCAACAAGAAAACATTTGCTACTGATACAAGAATCCCACCACCAACGATAGCCACCCGACCCAATGTCTGCATCGTAACGTGCATTAACTTGCGTGTCTGTGCACCCAGTGCCATTCCGTTTTCGTCGACACGTGGCACTGCTTCAACAGTCATCGCATCGGCGACAACATCCTGCAACACATATCCAATTGGCGCGAGCAATGCTGAAACAACGTACCAGGTTTCTACCGATGCCATTGACGTCATGATTTCCGTATGACCGAGCAATCCGATCATAATCAGCAGGCTTATCATGATCAGACCAGCTCCAAGATATACGAGCAGGCTCTTCCAGCGCCACATCAGATCAACAAGATGACCAAGCGGCATTTTTAACGCCCACGGCAACATCATCCAGAAACCAAGCATAGCCAGGAATTCAGCTGACAGTCCAAGTCTCTCCTTGACATAAAACGTCCCAACTATACCGGTCAGACCCGAAATACCAGCGGCAACATAGACCATGAGCGGCGGCATATAGGAAAGTCGCATTTCGCGGCCTAGCGAGATTATGTTTGCACTGAACCAGTGACTTGCAACTGAAAAAAAACCCGTAGCAGAAGAAATTTTCATGGATTGTTTTTATTAATAGGAATTGAGCATGCCGACATACTTAAAGTCAAAGTACAAATTATCATTCCAGCATCAGACTGGCTGCACAACAGCCTGAAGCAAACGATCACCTTCTCGTTAAAACACATTCACAGATGCAAATCTCAAACAGTAATGCACCAACGTGCCCATGATTCATATTGCTTCGACAGCGAAACTGCGAATAAAAATGCTCGCATTACGCATGACGGGAATGACGGATTTTTGAATTTTGAATGGCGTATGCCTTCCCGGAAGTTATTCTAATAATGAAGCCTGCAGAAACCTGTACCCATCAAAATTAAGTAAGATTCTGTATCGAAGACCTAGGCTTTCGGCAATGGGAACACCACTGACTCCACGACACCGCTTAATTCTTCCACGGAGACTTCCTCACCTGTTTGTTCCGCACCAATTTGCTTAATCCTGGCGATTACCTGCTGAACCAGTATTTCAGGTGCGGACGCGCCTGCGGTGATGCCGATCTGATGTTTGTTGGCAAACCAGTTATCTTTCAACTGTTGGGCATTATCTACCATATAGGCTTCTACATTGGCATTACGTGCAACTTCACATAAACGATTCGAGTTTGAGCTATTAGGTGAACCGACTACGATAACCAAATCACATTGCCTTACCATCTTTTTTACCGCATCCTGCCGATTCTGAGTAGCGTAGCAAATATCATCTTTCTTAGGACCGGTAATCTGTGGAAAGCGCCTTTTCAAGGCTTCAACTACCCGGGCTGCATCATCAACCGATAGTGTCGTCTGGGTTACATAGGCTAGATTTGATTCATCTTTAACCTGAAGTTTCTCAACGTCATCTTCAGTTTCGACAAGATACATACCCTTATCGCTTCCTTCAGCCTGGCCCATTGTCCCTTCGACTTCAGGGTGTCCCTGATGCCCGATCATGATGATTTCCTTGCCTTCCTTGCGCATCTTGGCTACTTCCACATGTACTTTGGTCACCAATGGACAGGTCGCATCAAATACCTGAAGCTCGCGTGCAGCAGCTTCTCTGCGGACTGCATGGGAAACACCATGAGCACTGAAAATCAAAATGCTGTCTTTTGGTACTTCATCCAGCGTCTCGACAAAAACAGCACCCTTTTTCTCCAGATCTTCTACAACAAAACGGTTATGCACGACTTCATGACGTACATAGATCGGTGCACCATGCATAGACAATGCACGCTCTACAATCCCGATTGCACGATCAACCCCTGCACAAAAGCCTCTGGGATTTGAGAGTAATACTCTGATCATTTCATTTTTCTCCATGAAAACATGCGTACAAATACATCATTCAATAAACTACTTTTAATCCTGTTCCTGACGGTAACGCTTAACCAGTTCAACACGTTTCAAATAGGCTTCACGCGCTATTTGAATATCCTCAAGATACTGCGGCAACTCTTTCATCAATAATGCCTGCGGCCCATCAACCAGTGCCTTACTGGGTGCCGGATGAAAATCCACCAGAATCATATTGGCACCCGCGATAACACCCTGAGCCGTTGCGTGCATTATATCGAGTATGCCGTCGGGAGAATCGGCCCGAGTCCCAACCGAATGTGATGGATCGATACAAACCGGCATTCGCGTCAACCGCTTAACTACCGGCACGTGTGCAAAATCGACAAAATTGCGATGCGGGTCACCCATATTCGTTTTCATTCCCCGTAAACCAAATATCACCTTGCGATTACCTTCAGAAGCCAAATATTCTGCTGCGTTTAACGACTCATCCAGCGTTATGCCGAATCCTCGTTTAATCAATACCGGAAAAGTCTGCTGTCGACCAACTATTTTCAGCAACTCAAAATTCTGGGTATTACGGGTTCCGATCTGCAACATGACACCTGTCGCGTTACCAGTCTGATGAAGCGCAGTACGTATTTCCTCCAGATGACCTTCATGGGTAATTTCCATCGCAATGACTTTTATGCCATATTTTCCTGCCAGGTCAAATACGTATGGAAGACAATTCTTACCATGTCCCTGAAATGAATACGGGCTGGTTCTGGGTTTGTAAGCACCCATTCGGGTACATACCTGCCCCTCGGCACGCAATGCTTTCATCATGACCTCAACATGCTCGATTGTATCAACAGCGCACAAACCCGCAAAAACATTTAGCGTATCCTGGCTGAAAACAACACCGTTATATTCAAAGCTGGAGGATCGATCGTCATTCTGATGTCGTCCCAGCACGCGATATTCTTCTGAGACACGCACCACGCGTTCTACGCAAGGAAGAATACTGATTTCCTCTGTAGATAGTGCCTTGGTGTTTCCGATCAAGTACAGTTCGGTCAGTGTTTGCTCTACTCCGATCTCGGTATGAACACGCGTTGTGATACCGGGCAGATTAGCAAGATATGCTAACAACTGTCTATATTCCGGGCTCTCAGGCCGAGTATTGGGAACTAATATTAGAATCATATAATAGCTTTAAAAAGTTTGCGCTGACAAACCAGGCACAAATCAATGAGTATTGAATTTTAACTGAAAATACAACCTGTCGCCATGGCTCCGCTAACGCTCCGCCACCCGATATCTGTCAAATGCCTGCAGACAAGCATGTATTAAATCACCTACACGTACAATGCCCAGAAACTGCTGTGTCTGGCCGTCAATCACTGGAACAGTTGAATGCCGACAATTCTTCAAAAATACATATGCCTGATAAACACTCAAATCATCTGTTAAAACTTCTGAAGGTGTTATAGGCATGTACTCACCCCATTGACCCAGGGCTGTTTGTTCGTCTCTGGCAATCAGCATCCTCGGATTGACCTGCCCCTGTAACACGCCTTCTTGATCAACAACATAGACTACGTCTGCCGATGATGCAAATGGCGCCACCCTGTGGCACGCTGTTTTCAATGTCATATCGGCAGTCAATACCACTGATTGTTTTAACATTAATGCGCTCACTGGTTGCTCAATCAGGATCTGTTGTATCTGGGAAGTTTCCGGCTCCATACCCCGCAAACGCAATTGATGAAAAAAATAGGATCGGTTAAACAAATCTCTGGTCACAGTACTTCCGACAACCACTGACACCATCACAGCTGTCATCAACAGATAACTGCCCGTCATTTCAAAAACTATCAAGATTGTCGCAATCGGCGCACCGATCACACGACTGACGACCGCACCCATACCAACAGCCCCGTAAATAGCCGGGGATACATCCATACCGGTCAATTCCTGCACGCCGATACCGAACATGGTGCCCATCACTGCACCGAGAAACAGCGCGGGTCCGAATATGCCACCTGAGAAACCTGTGGCAAAGCTCACAGATGTTGCCAACAATTTTGCCATTAACAGCATTACCAGAACACCCAGTGACAGTTCGGATTGCAATACATCGCGAATCACCTGCTCACCCAAACCAAATGTCTGTGGAAAAACAACTATAATGCCACCTAGCAACATGCTCCCTAACAGTGACTTGATCATCGCAGGACAGGGTAACCATTGTACGACAAGATTAAAACGGGCCATCATAGCCATATAAACGATGGCCAGCGCACCTCCACTAACACCTATCAGCGCAAACAGCAAATATTCCCAGTTCGCGAATTCCGGCAGGTCTGACAGTATAAAAATCAGACTGTCATACGCATGCAGTTTGACGACCGCCGTGGCCACCACAGACGAAATCACTATAGGCATAACAGATCTGCTGCCAAACCGGCCCAGTACTACTTCATGCGCAAACACAACTCCAGCCAGGGGTGCAGAAAATGAAGCAGAAATCGCACCCGCCACACCGCATGCAAGCAGGTTCTTTTTGCGCTCTGCCGTAAGTTTAAATACTTGCCCTAACCATGAACCTATAGAAGCCCCCAGATGGACCGCAGGACCGTATCGCCCGACTGATGCACCGGTACCGATTGACACAATGGTGGCTATCGCGCTGCTCACACCTGCTTTAATCGACATCTCCCCCGTTCCCAGCCGTGTTGCTTCAATGACATCAGCCGGCCCTTGATTTTCCTGTCCGGGCATTCCATATCGAATGATGAATCGAACGACAATCACGCCAACAACCGGCAGAAAAAACAAATGCCAGCTGGAAACTCTATCCAGATGATCATAGAGTTCAACACCCGCCTCTCCCAGAAACAGCAGATGTAAACGGTCAATCGACCATAAAAAGCCCAACGCGGCGTAACTTGTCACTACACCCACAATTACGGCCAATATCGCCATACGTATGGTTTCACGCCAATTGTTTTCGGAATCATCCATGGAATATCAAACTGTCACTAAGAAACATGGTTAGCAGTTAACGTCAGACCGGGCCGCGACAAAATGTCGCATGGTCATGCATATCAAATTAAACTAATGTAATATTTTCTACGTCAACGTTGACTGATCAAACAGAAAAAACCTGAAGACATGTGCCACTTTGAAAAGATAATAAGCTGAAAAGATAACATGCATCTTGAAACGAGCTCTAATCAATAGGGGGCAACCACGATTTTACTGGACTGAACTATGCGACGATACAAAAACCCGCACTTACTGTCATTCTGTATCTTGTGCATTCCCTGAGTATTTTTTTCTACACTGCAATAACTGGCCGGTTACGCCACAACTATTATAACTAACGCGCTATGTTTAACGATCTCAGCAAATCTCCGCTCAGCAAAAACCTGCAGCGATTATTCATGCTCAGAAATATTGCGATTCTCGCACAATGCCTGACATTCAGCCTGGTGTATATCATCATTGATATTGATATTCCGTGGACTGAGATGATTATTGTTGTCATCTTACTGGCAGCACTCAATTTATTAACTTGGATACGGCTATATCGAAAATGGCCCGTATCACATCTCGAATTTTTCGCTCAATTGCTGATCGATGTATTCGCGTTAAGCGCGCTATTATATTTCAGTGGCGGTTCAACCAATCCATTTATTTCCTTGTATCTTCTGCCCCTTACCATTGCAGCCGCCACACTTCCATGGCGCTATACCTGGGTTATGGCTATTATAACCATAGGTTGCTATACCATCTTGCTGTTTAATTATATTCCACTTCCACATGACCACAGCAAACATCTGATCGAATTCAATCTACATGTTTCCGGCATGTGGCTGGCGTTCGTACTCAGCACTGTCATTATTGCCTGGTTCGTCGTTAAAATGAGCATTTCTATTCGCGATCGCGATCACGATCTTGCCCTTGCTCGTGAACAGGTACTACGCAATGAACAGATTATAGCGCTGGGCACATTGGCAGCTGGTGCTGCGCACGAGCTTGGTACTCCACTCTCAACCATGGCCGTCATCACCGGAGAATTGCAAAAGGAATATGTCCACGATAGTGAATTTCAAAATAACATTCGCATTCTGCGTGACCAGATCACACACTGCAAGGAGACCTTGACGCAACTTCTTGCCAAGGCAGGACAGGCCCGCATCGAAGGTGGAAGTCAATTGCCTGTCAATGAATTTTTAAACTCATTGCTGGAAAAATGGGAGCTCATACGGCCGGCCGTAAAGTTCAGCCACCAAAGCAAGGGTCCATTGCCAGCACCAAAGATCATGGACAATCAGCTGGTTAGTCAGTCGATTCTGAATTTACTCAACAATGCCGCTGACGCATCGTCTAAACAAATCGAGATCAAGAGCCACTGGGACGAGAAAAACCTGCATCTGGAAATCATTGACGATGGCGATGGATTATCAGATGAAGCCACACAGCGTGCTGGTGAAGCTTTCTTTACCACCAAAACACCGGAGCAGGGATTTGGTATCGGTCTGTTTCTGGCCAATGCGAATATAGAGCGATTAGGCGGAAGCGTGCATTTATTCAATCTTGAGAACCGGGGCGCGTGCACACAAGTTACTTTACCATTAATTGAGTCCAAATCATGAACTTATCAGAATCAATAGATGCCAACGAACAGCCCGATCTGCTCATTGTCGATGACGATGAAATATTTTCCGACGTTCTGGCAAAAGCAATGGCCAAACGTAATTTCAATGTCCACACCACGCACACTATTGAAGCCGCACTGAATATGGCTGAAAGCATTGCACCGGAATATGCAATTGTTGATCTCAAATTATCCAGCGACTCGGGACTGGTGCTCGTAGAAAAACTAAAAACCCTGGATCCCGGCACCAGAATAGTCATGCTGACCGGCTACGCCAGTATAGCAACAGCTGTTGAGGCAATTAAACTTGGCGCCACGCATTATCTGGCCAAGCCTGTCGATGCAGATGAAATCATGGCCGCATTCGAGCGCACCAGTGGCGAAACCGATACACCCATCAGTGCAAATCCATTATCGGTAGGCAGACTCGAATGGGAATATATACATCGTATTCTGGCCGAGAATGATTATAATATCTCGGTCACAGCACGGGCATTGAATATGCATCGCCGCACACTGCAGCGGAAGCTTGCGAAAAAACCACACCGAGAATGACTTCAAATCTATAGCATCCGTTTTTACACCGAAACACAGAGAGATGGAACTTTTATCCTGTTTCCGTTACCTACTTTAGACCCTAAGTATAGATAATCAGGCAGATGAAAAAATTTAAACCAGGTCAGCGGTGGATTTGTAATGCCGACTTGCAACTGGGTCTTGGCGTTGTACAAACTGTTGAAGAACGTGTTGTCAGTATCGCTTTCATGGCATCAGGCGAAATACGCACCTATGCCCGCCAGTCCGCTCCACTGACACGCGTAATTTTTGGTATTGGCGATACAGTTACAAACATAGAAGGTGTCGCCATGCAAATATTAACCGTACAGGAAGAAAACGATCTTCTGATCTATTCTGGCAAAGACAAAGCCGGCACTGTATTTACGCTACCGGAAAACCAGCTGGCCTTCCATCTACAGTTCAACAGACCCATCGACAGGCTGTTCAACCTGCATCTTGACCCGGATAAATGGTTCCGATTACGTTATCAAACCTGGCTACAAAGCAATCAACTCTCAAATTCGCCCTTATATGGCTTGCTTGGCGGACGCACCAGCATCATTCCACATCAGCTATATATCGCCCATGAAATCGGTCGGCGGTTTGCGCCGCGTGTTTTACTGGCCGATGAAGTTGGTTTGGGTAAAACAATTGAGGCTGGCATGATTATGCACCAGCAACATTTAACCGGACGCGCCAAAAGGATTCTGATTGTGGTTCCGGAAGCACTGATCCATCAGTGGCTGGTAGAAATGCTGCGCCGTTTCAACCTTAGCTTCAGTTTGTTCGACAAAGAAAGGTTTGCAACAATTGAAGCAGACCATACCCATTCAAATCCTTTTCACAGTGAGCAACTGGTTTTGTGCGGACTGGATTTCCTCTGTCACAACCGGAAACACATTCAGGCAGCCTTAAAAGGTGACTGGGATCTGGTAACTGTTGATGAAGCGCATCATCTGCAATGGACAGAAGCTGAGTCCAGCCCGGCATATCAGGTAATTGATCAGTTGGCGACGTGTACACCTGGCCTGCTGTTATTGACAGCAACACCCGAGCAGCTGGGAAAAACAAGCCACTTTGCTCGCCTGCGCCTGCTGGATCCAGACCGCTATTCAGATTTTCACCGCTTCGTCGCTGAAGAGCAGCAGTTCGAACCGATTGCAAATGTCATCGAGCGGCTGATCGACGGTCAAACATTAAATGATGATCACATACACACAATACTATCCACCGAAAATACAACACAAACCCGGTCGCTGATTACCAGCCTCGAAAAACCAACGCTCGAGCCCGAAACAGATTCACAGACACGACATGTACTCGCGTCGCTTCTGTTAGACCGTCATGGTACCGGACGTGTACTGTTTCGAAATACTCGAGCGACAATTAATGGTTTTCCAGAAAGAAAGCTATCGGTTGTTCCATTGGCGCTTCCCGATTATTATGACGATTGTTTGACGAGTTTTGAAACGAATCCATTGTCCGAACCGCAGCTGTTGCTTTATCCGGAACTGCTTTATCAGGCCAGCGCCGATAACAATGCTCCGGAATGGATAGAAATTGATCCACGAATTGACTGGCTGAACAAAACTGTTCGCCAGCTCGGACCTGAAAAAATTCTGGTAATAACAGCCAGCGCACAAACAGCGTGCGATATAGCATTTGCGCTCAAAATGCTGACAGGCATTCACACCCCAGTATTTCATGAGCAGATGACGCTTCTGGAACGGGATCGTGCAGCAGCATTTTTCGCCGACAAAGATGCAGGCGCCCAAATTTTGATTTGTTCTGAAATTGGCAGTGAGGGACGTAATTTTCAGTTTGCACATCATCTGGTTTTATTTGACCTGCCATTCAATCCTGATTTACTGGAGCAAAGAATCGGTCGACTGGATCGCATAGGCCAGACAGATACTATTAACATTCATGTACCCTGTTTACAAAACAGCGCTCAGATGATTTTGCTCAACTGGTATCATGAAGGGCTGGATGCGCTACAGAAAAACTGCCCAGCGGGACAAGCTGTTTATCAGCGTTTCAAACAAGAACTGATATCAGCTATGCATCAACGAGAACTCGAGTCAATCACCTTTGCTGATTTAATCAAGCGGACCCGGCAAGCGAATCAGATGCTTAGCGAGGCGCTTGAACGCGGACGCGACAGACTGCTGGAATATAACTCATTTCGTCCGCATATTGCCGAACAGCTTTACACCATTGCTATTTCTCAAGATGAAGACAACAGCATACAACAGTATATGGAATCTGCATTCGATTGCCTCGGCATACATATCGAATCACATCGCACTGATAGCCATCGTCTAGAGCCCAGCGAGCATATGACAGCAACTTTTCCAGGATTACCAGACGATGGCCTGATTATTACTTACAACAGAAATACAGCGCTTGCTAACGAGGACATGCATTTTCTGACTTGGGAACATCCCATGGTCATTCATGCTATGGAGCGCGTACTGAATACCGAAACCGGCAATGCTACCGTATCAAGTTTTTCACACTGCGACGCCCAACCTGGAACGCTGTTTGTCGAGTGTCTGTTTGTACTCGATATTACTACGGAAGTCTCTGTTGCTGACAACCACAATCTTCCGTCTATCATGGTTCGCACGATCATTGATGAGCATGGTTGCTCTGAACATCCAACGCTAGATCATGACAGCATTAATCGGAATCTGACTACAATATCACCACATGTGGCCAGCCAGGTCATCGAATTAAAGAAAGAAGCTATTAAGGTTATGGTTGTCGACAGCGAAAAACTGGCTCAAGCACAAATTCCATATATTACTCAGCAATGCAGGAGCCGATTACAAAAAAAGCTTACTTTGGAAATAGAGCGACTGAAGGCATTACAGAAAATCAATCACAGCATTCGTGCAGCAGAAATCCGATTTTTCGAACAGCAATTGGAAACTATAACCCGGGTGCTGGATTCTGCACAAACCAGACTGGATGCAATACGAGTGATTGTTGCAATTTGAGTGATTTACGGGATTTTTGCGCACACACCGCTTTGACCGGATTTATTCACAGCAATCCCATTTGTATTTTAATTTTATTATTGTCTGAATTTAATCATGAACGAATCACGTATTATTGTTGCACTGGATTTCAATAATGCCAAACAAGCATTGAATCTGACCGCCCAGCTCGATCCACAGCTATGTCGTTTAAAAGTCGGCAAAGAACTATTTACCGCAGCAGGGCCAGGTCTGGTCGAACAGCTGGTACGAGGCGGGTTCGATGTTTTTCTTGACCTGAAATTTCATGATATCCCCAATACTGTTGCAGGAGCCTGCAAAGCAGCTGTCAGTATGGGCGCATGGATGCTGAATGTGCACGCTTTTGGCGGAAAAAAAATGCTGCTTGCCGCGCGCGAAGCGATCCCGCAGGGTACGGCCAAACTGATCGCAGTGACGTTGCTAACCAGCATAGGGCGAGATGACCTGGATGATCTTGGGCTACATGAAGAGCCTGAACAGATCGTACGCCGACTCGCGGCATTAACTGAAAGCTGCGGACTCGACGGAGTGGTATGCTCCGCACTGGAAACCAGCAGCCTAAGACACCGCGTGAAACCAGACTTTACACTGGTTACGCCCGGAATACGTCTAGAGGATAACAATCACGATGACCAGATACGCATTGCAACACCGTCTGCTGCGATAAAAAACGGTGCCGATTACCTTGTCATTGGCAGACCGATTACCCAGGCACATGATCCGCTATGCACGCTACAACAATTAAATCAGACCGTACAAAATGAAAGACCCGCTTCACCACACACTTTATAAAGCGGGCTAAAAATCATGTCAGCAAATTTAAAGACATAGTCTTCAAACTACCCGATTAACGGACAGAAATTGTCATCTTTTCATTAACTTGTTCAATTCTGAAATGACGCAACACATTCATGCCCAACAACGCCTCGCCTGATAAATCAGGTAAGATAGTGACGTCAACGTGAACCAGCCGGTATTTTCCGAATGTCAAATCGGATACAGTTGCAGAACACGCATCTACCAAACCGTTTGCGGTCGACACAATGCGAGGCTGACATTCTTTGATACCAGCCCTTGCTGCAATCTCGGCGGAAATAGAAACGGTTGTAGCCCCTGTATCAATCATAAATACGACAGGTGAACCATTGATAGCGCCCGAGCTGAAATAATGGCCTGCTGGCGTTTGCAGCAATTCTAACGCACCATCACCGATCACCTCTGAAGGTAATTTTATTTGCTGAGGGTCTACCGGACGCGCTGTGCGATATGCAAGCGCAAGCTGTATCGGGTCGAGGCTCGCGCCATAGAACTCGAGTGACGTAGTCTGACCAGTTTGAATAGCGATGCCACCTTCCACCAGAGCAGTCGCACCATCAGCAAATCCGCTATCGAAATTACACCAGCGCAATCCGAAAAAAACCTGCATGCCATATTGTCCGATCGGAACACTAAGCTGAACAGCCTCTGCGGGCGCAATCGAAACGGCGAAAAATTGCTTCAACCCCGTGTTGTCAGATAATACAACCACCATTGGATATCCATGTTGATTATGAATTTGCAAGCCGGAATAGAGTACATCAGTCCGCTTCATGAAAGCCGGTTCAATGGCATAAACGGACCCATGAGCGGGCAAGGGCTGGCAGTGGGACGGAAACAACATGGCATTATTTTCCAGTTGCTCCACAGCAGGGTAATTTTGTTGAGGCAACCATTCCTTTTCCCAGACCACCAGGCACATCAATCCGATTGCCAATCCAATTATAATCGCCCTGACGTTCGATCCATATGAATAATACGGAACTTGTAATGCAGAATTTGCCTTATATTGTCTGCCATCAAATCGGTACGTCCGGGCGTTGCCGCGCTTTTGAATAAACATTACCAGCCTGCTCTCTGTTTAATGAATTAAATTCCCAGTTAAAATTACATTGCCAGGCCGTCCTCAAAATCCGCTGATTTAACATTCATGGCGGAACGACACACCCACAGTTTATTAACGGCAAATTGCTGATTAATTTATATTCAGTCAAGGTTCAGTTCCACCACCCTACAATTCAGTCATTAGAATCGAAAGTGACTGGATGCACGATCCTAATAACAATATGAAAACCAGAATTGCTTTCGACAAAAAACTGTGGGCAGGACTGGACATAAAACAATCACCTGCCACGAAAACTTAAATATCAGGCTGAGGAGATTTATCCATAAGTCTGGTTATTGATGGAGGTGTATCATGACTTCAAAAAAATTATTAATCATGTCCGCATTACTCACACCATTGCTTCTTAGCGGATGTGTTGCTCCACCTTATTACAATGGAGCTGGATATTATGGGAGCGCCACCAACGGCTACGGCTATCGACCGGCCTTTTATGGCGGAGCGAGCTACGTAGGCGGCTCCAGTCACTTTTATCGTCCTTACAGAATTCATCGTGGAAGACACGGACACATACGTGGCACTCATTCGCATTTTCGCAGCGGACACAAGCATTTCCGAGGCAGCCATGGGCATATCCGACGCGGGCATTCATCCTTCAGAGGAAGTCACAGAAGCGGCAGTTTCCGACACGGGCACAAGCATTTCCGTGGTAATCAAGGACATTCCGGACGTGGGCATTCGCGCTTTAAAGGTGGCCATGGGAGAGGCGGCCATCGTCATTGATTCACGCAGCACCCAACATGATGCAAAACATGCCTAACACGGGTGTTTTATGATTATCCCTTCAAACATCGGAAGAAGAATCGATATATTTGCTGTAAAATGTCTAGCAAAACATACTTTATCCAGTAATTTAATTGCAAGAATAATACACCGTGACTGCGCATCATTCCGACGACAACAGTTCCTCACACGAGTTAACAACTTCTCTTTCCTATCGTGACGCCGGCGTCAGTATCGACGCCGGTAACGATCTGGTACAGGCAATCAAACCACTTGCCAAACGTACACAGCGTCCAGAGGTATTAGCCGGTATCGGCGGATTTGGCGCATTGTTTGAATTATCCGGAAAATACCGGAACCCGGTACTGGTATCGGGCACTGATGGCGTGGGCACCAAACTAAAGCTTGCTTTTCAATTGCACCGGCACGACACTATTGGCATAGATCTGGTAGCCATGAGCGTGAATGACATTCTGGTCTCTGGTGCAGAGCCGCTATTTTTTCTCGATTATTACGCTTGTGGCAAACTTGATCCAGACATAGCATCTGCCGTTGTCAGTGGCGTTGCTGCAGGCTGTGAGCAGGCCGGTTGCGCCCTGATAGGCGGCGAGACTGCGGAAATGCCAGGGATGTATTCTGAAGGAGAATATGATCTGGCCGGTTTTGCTGTGGGAATAGTGGAAAAAGACAAGATTATCAACGGCTCAGATATACAGGCCGGTGACGCCGTGATCGGCCTGGCTTCAAGCGGTGCGCACGCAAATGGTTTTTCATTGATTCGCAAAATCATCACCACAAACCACATCAATTTGTCTCAGGATTTTCATGGAAAACCTCTCAGCGATATTATTCTGGCACCGACAAAAATTTATGTAAAACCAGTACTATCGCTGATGAAACAAGTATCCATCAAGGGTCTTGCACATATAACCGGCGGCGGTCTTACAGAGAATCTGCCGCGAATTCTTCCGATCCAAACTACTGCTGAACTGAACACGAACGCATGGGACTTACCCATACTTTTTGATTGGCTGCAGCAACAAGGCCACATTAGCGATGATGAAATGTTTCGTGTATTTAACTGCGGCATTGGTATGGTAATAGTTGTCGCTGCAGATCAGGCAGATAAAGCTATTCAATGCCTGCAACACGCCGGTGAAACGGTTTTTCCGATAGGTAAAATAAAACAACGTACGCCCAACCAGCCAGCAGTCATACTGAAATAGAATCCTTCAGTTACGTTTGTCATGAAGACTCTGATCATTCTAATTTCTGGTCGTGGCAGCAACATGCGTGCCTTACTTGAAGCCAGGCTACCAGTTGATCGTATTATCGTTATTAGTAACAATCCAGCTGCTGAAGGACTAAAAACCGCTGCCACTAAGGGTGCGCAGACGATATGTATCAACCATCATGCTTTTTCAGACCGGACAGCCTTTGATAGCGCGCTGGCTGACGAAATTGACCGTTATCAACCTGATCTGATTGCACTCGCCGGGTTTATGCGTATACTCACAGACGATTTTGTTTTACGCTACCATCGTCGGCTTATGAACATCCACCCATCTCTGTTACCCGCATTCCCGGGGTTACATACACACAAGCGCGCACTGGGCGACGGTGTAAAGATTCATGGTTGCACGGTTCATTTTGTAACACCAAAACTCGACCATGGCCCTATCGTGATTCAGGCAGCTGTTCCGATATTTCCCAATGACACTGAAAAAGCGCTCGCAGAACGTGTCCTAAAACAGGAACACCGAATCTATCCCCAGGCCGTTCGCTGGTTTCTACAGGGCCGAGTCAGGCTGACTGAAGATACTGTAACCATAACCGATACCTGTGTTCACGATTCAGTGATTTACTCCCCCGGACTGCAGGAATGAAATTCTTATTAATTTCTCTGATTTTATGGTCCACGAATTCAGTCATCCACGCAGCTGAAAACAATTTGAATGCTGAAAAAAAAGATACGACAGGCTCACCGGCACGTATCCATATCAGTTATACCGTTAGAACGGGAATTGGTAATGGTGAACTGAATGAAACCGTTGATATCAGCCAGGAAAGTGATTCTCATATATATAGTATTATCAGTAATGCACAAGCAACTGGCGTTTTCAAGCTAGTTAATCCCGGCAATATTTTCAGAAACAGTCAGGGTATCGTAACCGAACTGGGTTTAAGGCCTGTCCGTTATTCAGACGAGAGAACAAACAACAACTCAAGCCTGGCACTGTTTGACTGGGAGAACAGAATACTGACACTGAAACACCAGAATGAAGAAACACAGACAACTTTAAATATCGACACACAAGATCGTTTGAGCCTGTCATACCACTTTATTTTTGCTCCCGAACATATATTAAAGGCAGGAAGTCTGCTCGCCATCAATGTAACCGATGGACGCAGCCACCAGTTAATGCAGTTCGAAGTCAGCAGAGAAAAACTCAGCACACCCCTGGGTGAGATGGAAACGATCGTATTGACCAAACAATTTAACCAAGACGACAAGATGCAGAGAAAAATATGGCTCGCGCCCGAGTATCATATGATTCCTGTGCAAATTCAAACCATAGAGGAAGATGGTTTGAACGTTGAGAAAATCATCGCCGAAATTCAGATTGATTACACAGACAGTAAAACCTGCTGCAAAAAATAACACCACAACTACGATGCAATTGACACTTGTGCAACTGAATAAAGCAGTTGAATCCCTACAGAAGCTGTTGCCACTTGAGTATCCGGCAGATTCAATACTAAGACGTTTTTTTCAACAAAACCCCAAACTCGGTGCACATGATCGCGCATTCATCGCCGAGGCAACATTTGGAATTTTGCGCCACCGATTCTTTTTGCAACAATGCACTGATTCGGCTGCACCCCGCTTACTACTGCTGGCATACCTGGTCCGTTTCCATAATATTAATGCGCACGAACTGAAGAACTGGATTCGAGACTCGGAAATGAGCACATTACAAACCATATCAGAAACAGCACTTGATTCACAGCCATTGAATGTTCAAGCTGAATTTCCGCTGTGGTTGATAGAAAAGTTGAGGTGTTTCATGTCCGACGACGCTATTCTCAGTCTCGGACTTTCACTGCAGAATGCTGCGCCACTGGATCTACGGGTAAACACGATGCTTGCCAAACGCGAGCATGTTCTCGAAACGCTGTTGAAAGACGGAATCCATGCAGAAGCTATGCATTTTTCACCCTGCGGTATTCGTTTGCACAGTAAACCAGCAATCAACCGTCATCCGCTTTTTTTAAACGGAAAAATCGAAGTACAGGATGAAGGTAGCCAATTATTAGGTTACTTACTGGCGCCCAGACGTGGAGAAATGGTAGTTGATTTTTGCGCCGGCGCAGGCGGCAAAACGTTATTGATTGGCGCGCTTATGCATTCAAAAGGTCGCGTGTACGCTTTTGACATTGATGAGAGACGCCTGAACAAACTGAGGCCCCGCCTCAAACGCTCAGGATTATCCAATGTTCACATTCAGCGCATCGCAAACGAGAATGATCTTAAAACAAAGCGTCTCTCGAAAAAAATCGATCGAGTACTAGTTGATGCACCATGCAGTGGTTTGGGAACCTTACGCCGCAATCCCGACTTAAAATGGCGGCAATCACCACAGAGTATCAAAGAATTACAAGCAAAGCAGTCATCAATTCTGGATTCGGCAGCTGGTTTGGTCAAACCTGGTGGGCGATTAGTATACGCCACCTGCAGTTTTCTTCCTGAAGAAAACCAGCAGGTTATCGACACATTCCAGTCAAAAAATGCAGAATTTGATTTACTAGACAGCTCTGAACTGATGGCAGAACAGAAAATTTCAATTAATACTGGAAAATTCCTACAGCTCTCGCCCAACATCCATCAAACCGATGGTTTCTTTGCGGCAGTATTGCAACGTAAAATACGCTGACCACAAATTGTCATACGGAAAATAGGAAAAAAAGATCAAGTAGACGGCCTGTGGTTAGCAGTATGCAACAATACGGGCAGAATGATTAAAACACATACCAGTGTCAACACAACACCGATCAGCAACAATAATCCCATACTGGTGGTGCCCTGGTGTTGCGAGAAGATCAAACTCCCAAAACCCGCCATTGTCGTTAAAGCACTATAATAAATAGCGCGTGCTGTACTGGTATATAGTAAATTTTTATACGCTTCCCCGTTATTGCGACTTCTATGCACCATATGAACGCTACAATCAATACCGATACCCAGAATCAACGGCAAGGCAATCACGTTGGCAAAATTAAATGGCAACCCCATCAATACGGTTACAGCGCCAGTAAATAACGCTGCGAGTATCAACGGCACCAATACAAGCACAGTCGATTTTAAGCACCTAAGTAATACCAGCAATGCTACTACAACGCCGATAATCGCCAGCGAGAATGCATGGATAAATGCGTCAACTACCGCCTTGCCCGCTTCCAGACTGATAACAGGTACGCCAGTTGCTCCGGGAGCTACATCCTGAACTGCACGCACAAACATTTTTAATGCATCATTATCACTAATATTATCAGCAGGGTATACTGCAATACGATACACTTCCTGTTTGCTTAACCAGTGCATTCTAACTGATTCAGGTATGTCTTCCAGGGTAAAGATCGACGCACCCAACGCAAGCTGCAGACGTTGCAGGGACACTGGCAGTAAATGCAACAAATCATGCTCGACCCCGGACAACAGGTTTTCCCGTGCTTCGTCTTCAGTCAGCGCATTCAATCGCGACAGCAGATTACGTAATGATACATGCAGTTTTTTTGCCGCCTGGGTAGCTTGATGTGCAGGCTGCTCATCCAGAAAAAGTGACAGCTCGCTCTTCAAATCCATCAAAACATTACGCTGTTCATCGATATTGACCCGTTTCTGAGAAGTTGGGGCAAATGAAACCGGTCCGAGAGTCATTGCCATCTCTTCAATCAAACGAATCTTCTCTTCCTGATCATTCGGCACAAAATCCAGCATGGTGACTACTTTGTCCACTTCCTGCAAACCGGTTAACTGTTGAGCAAGCCTTATGGTTTCATCACGGTTATCAGCCAGCGCAATGATATGCCAGGGTGAATCATCTGAATTTTCCAGCAACTCACGAAAAGTTTCCACAGACTCCGCCCTTGGATCATTCAGATTGAGTAGATTGTAATCAAACTTTATCTGCGGAAGTGCGAATATCGAAAGTAATGCGGCACATGTTGTCAAAATATAAATGCTTTTCCGTGCATGAATCGGCCATTCCAATACAGTATGCACAGGCTTAACAGAAATCAGCGGTTTGATAGGCTGTATTGGAAAAAATCGTTGCAAAGCAGGGACGATTGTCAATGTCACCAACAAACTGATAATCATGCCCGAACCGGAAATCAGACCTAGTTCCGCTACGCCATCATACGATGTTGGTATAAAAGCATAAAAACCAATTGCTGTCGTTACTGCGCAGATTGTCAAGGCTCGCCCGATATCACCGCCTGCCATGGGTAGCGCTTGAATAACCGGGGAACCGTTTTTTCTGATTTCTTCGTGCCGTAATAAAAAATGTATTGCGTAATCCACACCCAGTCCGATATACAGAACCGCAAAGGCAATTGAAATCAGATTCAAATGACCTACTGCAAACGTTGCAAATGCAGCAGTTAAAATCAACCCTAATATAAGGCTGAATATCACTGTCATGATTGCACCGAAACTACGGACCGCCACAAGCAGTACCACAATAACCAGCACCAACGCGAGTATTCCGGCACTTTGCGCACCATGCATGGCGCTATTCAGTTCATCGAAAGCAAGTGCCGCTTCGCCCGTAATGCGTAATTTTACTGGCGTATCACGGGCCAGCCCCATTTCCATTGCTGTTTCACGCACAGCATTCATCGACTGTTCTGCAGCAAACAACTGCGCATAATCATGCTTGGGTCTGGTCAATATCAATTCTTGATACATACCGTCCTGGCGCTCACCATCTAACAGTATTTGCCAAGATAACGCACGCGGTTCTCCAGCGAGTCTGGCGTCCAATGTTGAACTAACACCATTGAAAACAGTTCCGAGTTTTAGATTCCTGCCGCTATTGATCTCAGCGACGGCTTCGGATAGTACTGATATAAATGTATTGAGCGTCGGATTATCAGCAAGACGTGCGATCAGTGGCTGAGCAGCAGCAAGCTGATCCGTGATTCTTTCCAACTCGGACAAATCTTTGTAGAGCAAGCCATTTTGCTGAAAAAAAGGATCGCCGCTTAAATAGCTAGCCTCGTAAAAGTGAGTACCATCGTTCTGGAGATAGTAGGTCAGTTGTTTAGCGGCCGCATGCGCCTGTTCGGGTGTTGGCGCATCAACTACCAGAAGCAATGCATCCTCATATTGCGGAAACGCTTCTTTATAGCGTTTGTGATTAATCCGGAAGGGAACATCCTCTGATAGCATGTCAGTTGTATCAGTCTGTACACCCAGGTTATTTACGGTGTAGGTTATACTGATTCCAGCCGCGACAACTGCCAGAATAATGATCCAAATGGCTTTTTGATAGGAAAACGCTGTCCAGCGAGCGAAAAAAAGACTACCTGAGCCGATTGAAATTTTCACATTAAATCCTTCTGAACACTAATGCTTCATCAATCTAGTAATGAATAGCTAATAGCATTTCAGGCAATCTCGTCTGAGCAGCTACTCGCTATGCTCGGCTTCTGCAATTTTGACATTCAGCATGTCTATCAATGACTGGAATCCTTCGCGTTGCAAGATTGATCGATATTCGCTACGTTTAATCGCCAAATCACTGACGCCATCAAATAAAATGTTCACAATTAACCAATGCTCTTCTGGTTGATGAAGCACGTAATCAAAATTCACTGCGCCGCCATCTCCCTTGTTGAGCCGACTGCGCACCAGTTTCTGGTTTCTTGGCAAATCGCGCTGTTCGATAAACTCGAACTGCTCGTCATTATATTGTTTAAATCGGCCGGCATATGTTGCAATACTAAGCTTCCTGAATGTTTCTATAATCAGATTCTGTTGCATTGTATCCAACTCGTGCCACAGACTAGCCCCAAGGATGGTTTTGATAATTAGATCAATATCATGCGTCTGGTTGACAACGGACGTTAAAAATTCAACTCGTTCTGAATAGTCAAGCTGTTCCCCCTCACGCATTACATGCAACAAGGACTGTTGCAAAAAATCAATTGTACTTTGTGCACTATCCAATTCGGGTTCATCTGCGTGTGTAATACCGATTGGAACCACAATGAGCAAGGATAGCAGCGCAGCGGTAATTAAACACAACGGCAAGCTTATTTTTCTAGTAGTCTGTTTTGCTTTCATATCGACGGTCCTTCCAGCGAGCACGTTCACCGCGCCAGTAACGTATTGCTGAGGTCCATGTCATGGCAAGATACAGCGTACCAATAACTGGTAACGCAAATACCCATATTGGTGAACAATGAAAATAAGCCAAAGTCGGCCTATATGCTAAATACATGACCAGCCACGCTGCTGCACAAAGCATATAGGCTTTCTGATCATCAGGCAGCAACAAGAACAAGAATGGCCCAAACCAGAACATTGATATCATAATCACGGTACACAGGATCAATAATGGCAGCGAGTAATTAAGTTGTGTATACGCCGTTCTGGATACCATTTCCCAGACAGTCTCCAATCTAGGATAACCACGCTGACTGCGTACTGAGTGACTTAAACCTAACCAGATTTTGTTTCCTGCATGTTTGATGCGTGCAGCCAGCGTACAATCATCAATTAATGCATTGTGTAGACTGGCAAATGCTCCCACAGCACGCAATGCCTTCGTTTCCACAAGTATACACCCACCTGCTGCAGCAGCCATGCTTGAAGCAGGTTTATTTGTCAATCCAAAAGGATACAACAGCTTAAAGAAAAAGATAAATGCGGGCATGAACGAACGCTCTACAAGATTATTTAGAGGTGGCGCGGCCATTATTGACACCAAGGAACATTGCTCTTTTGTTGCTTTATCCAGAAGCGCGGCAATAATTCCTGGCGACAGAGCAATATCAGCATCAAGTAATAATGTGTAAGCGGTACGCACTTCCCGCAATCCCTGTTCGAGAGCCCAAAGCTTGCCACTCCAGCCAACCGGCGGCGCGACACCGCTAATAACCTGTGCTCCATTCGCTCGCGCTAACAGTGCTGTCTGATCCGTAGACTGATCATCTATAACAAAAATTTTTAAACCAGTCCCCTGGGCATGGACAGCTTCGAGTGTGTGTCTGATAAACTCCGCCTCATTGCGAGCTGGAATCAACACCGTGACGTCCTTTAGATTAGATGCAGAATGCGAACTCTGTTCTGGCTCTATCTGCTCATGTGTACTAGTCGGTCGCCAGGGGAGCAAAAGTATCAAAGACCAACCAAAAACTCCAAATGCGCCTAATACAAATCCCAATAAGCCAATCAACGAAGGATTAAACATAAAAACTTATAAATCTTTCGTTACAACAATCACCCACTGATTCACATTGCATGTGAAGCCACATGACAATCATTCGGTTCAACACTGCAACAGTGTTGATGTGATTCTTGTCTATTTATTTGATATCGTTACAGGAATGTCTGCCAGTTTTTTCCTTTTTTTGTCAGCTTCAGCAATCCACTTGGGTAAGGGTTCTGCTACCATTTCACCAGTTGTTCTGGGACCTTTAACTGAGGTTACAAGTGCCTTCCAGGGATGCTGCAACGTATCTTCCACTGCAGTGGCTTCGTAACCACAATGCGCCATGCATTGAGCGCATTTTGGGTTGTTTGCGTTACCGTATTTTTCCCAAGGTGTTGTATCGAGCAATTCCTGGAATGTATTAACATAACCCTCGTCAGCCAGTAAATAGCACGGTTTTTGCCATCCAAAAACATTTCGTGTCGGATTACCCCAAGGAGTACACTTATAATCCTGGTTTCCCGCCAAATAATCGAGATAAAGAGCCGAGTGATTGAGCCGCCATTTACGCTTCAGTTTTTTGCCTAACGCAAAAATACCGCGAAACAATTTTTTAGTATCGGCACCTTTGATAAATACATCCTGTTTGGGAGCATGCTCATAACTGAACCCCGGAGCAATTGTCGCGCCTTCAACGCCAAGTTCCATGGCATAATCAAGAAATTCGACAACATCTTCCGGTGTCTCGCCTTGAAATAACGTGCAATTAATTGTAACCCTGAATCCTTTTTCCAAAGCAATTTTAATCGCCTCAACCGCCCGGTCGAATACTCCATCTTGACAAACCGAAGCATCATGCCGTTCTCTCATACCGTCCAGGTGAACTGAAAATGTCAGGTATGGCGACGGAGTATAGTCATCAATTCTCTTCTTCAACAGCAACGCATTGGTACATAGATACACATATTTTTTGCGTTTAATGATACCGGCAACTATTTGCGGCATTTCTTTATGCAATAAAGGCTCGCCACCCGGAATGGAAAC
This sequence comes from Nitrosomonas marina, assembly GCF_900110145.1. Lineage (GTDB taxonomy): Bacteria > Pseudomonadota > Gammaproteobacteria > Burkholderiales > Nitrosomonadaceae > Nitrosomonas > Nitrosomonas marina. The sequence goes on from NZ_FOCP01000011.1 coordinate 93,231, forward strand.
CATGGGTGCACCACATTCATCAACAGCCTGCATACACTCATCATACGATAACCGTTTATCCAGAATTTCCTCTGGGTGTGCGATTTTTCCGCAGCCAGCGCAAGCGAGATTACAACGAAACAGCGGTTCCAGCATTAAAACCAGCGGGTACTTCTTGACTCCCAAAATTTTTTGTTTAATCAAGTATGTGCCTACCGCGATTTGTTGGCGTAAGGGTACTCCCATGGACAAAACCTCCAAAAGCTTGTATCGATTGCAAAATATTGGCGGGTAGATGCCAAGCTCATGACATCAGAAATCAATATGGTCACATCAAAAATTTAATGCACCACACAATCCGCAATCGATTGAAAAAATGAAATATATACCGGCGGTTCTCAAAAAAGCTCCTTAGTTTCCTGAAAACCAATTACTCAGTAAACATTGTAATTATATCTTAATCCCACATGGAAACTGAACTACCAATCGCAAATCATTTGCATTCACCCGATAGCGATTGGACCATAAATTTCCTTTCAAAACAATTAATTAGCAACTATAAACGGTATTAAAAATCTGCTCATGTACAATTTGCATAAATGCAACACTGCGATGATATTTGTGTTTTGAAGCACACTATATTCAGAAAATTTCTTAAAACAACATTGTATGCGTTTACAAATTATGAGATTACTTATCCAGTCAACATTTTGATTCAAATTGTATACAAGTATCACCCATTTTCGGTTGATGGAGTGCCGGACAGGAAGCTTTTATGACAATTTGCTAAAAATCGACTCCAAGTGCACGCAATGTCTCCTTGGTAAGCTCACCCGTTGCCAGATCGTTATCTTGTTGAAAATTTTCAATGGCAGATAAAGTTCTTGGACCACTAATTCCATCGACTGGGCCCGGATTGTAACCAGCGTTTGCCAGAGCTTGCTGCACGCGACGTATTAAACCAGGTGTTGCTGCAACAACTTCATGTGAATCTTCCATAATTTCAATAGCCGGCTCAACAACTGTTGCCTCTAATGCATCGACAGCATCTTCCTGTATCTCGCTGACCGCAATTTCAGCTTCATTAGCAGTTTCTTTCGCTGCGTCAATCATCTCGTCAACCGCATCACCCGCCGTTTTCGCAGCAGTGTCAATTGATTCGCTTGTTGCTTCAGACAAGTCATTCAAGATACTTCCATGGAACTCATCTCTTCTTCCAAATCAATATTCCCAAACGGTTCAATGTCATCCGTTTCTTCTTGTATATCTACTAAAGGTTCAGGCTCAATGATTGTTTCCAAACTTTGAATTGGCTCATCAGTCACTTGCTCCTGGCTCTGAGTTGCCGCATCCTCCGGCTCATCACCGCAACCGGATAGAAACCCGGCAGTAAACAAGAAAACAACACTAGCTGATAATAATTTAACCCTGCTTGATTTCATTGACTCCCTCCGTACTTATGATACATAGACAACAAGCGATAACTCACATAATGCTGCATTTACTCTGCAATATACTCAATTGTTTTGGTATTATTATTATTTAATATTAATAGCATAACTCTCTTCAATGAATGTTATCCAGAACGTTTACTGGCTATAAAACATTCATCTGCGCACTGCTTAAGCACGCTACTCTGCTCTTGAACAACACAATATATCAGAATAGAGATAATTTTTAATTTTTTATCTGTTTTTCATGGTGTTGGCTGTCTCAAAAACAATTTTTAACAACTCGATAGGGAAAAACATCAAATTTTCCTCATATCCGGTATAGACTAATTTATATTGTTCCAAATTACCAATTTTTTTATTCTTATAGTCACAAATTATATGATTTTCGTTTTGCTCCATAATGAAAACTCACACATTCGAAAAACGACACTTGTGTTTAATTGGCGCAGGCCATAGTCATGTGATGGTGATCAGACAACTGGTCACAGAACCATTGCAAAATACAGATGTAACGTTAATAAGCCCGGATATGCATACTCCCTATTCAGGCATGCTGCCTGGGTTGATTGCAGGCCATTATTCATTTGAAGATTGCCATATAAATGTACGACGTCTGTGTCAGTGGGCTGGCATCAGATTTGTTCGAAGCACAGTTGAACAGATCAATCCGGAGCTTCAAGTGATCAACTGCCCAGATTTTTCACCTATTAGATATGATCTGCTATCCGTAAATATAGGCTCACGACCCACTACGCATGGAATACTCGGTGCAGATAAGTTTGGTTGTACCATCAAACCGGTTCGTAATTTTCTTTTACGATGGCTTCATTGGCTGGACTCTCGAACCGAGTCAAAACGAAAACAAAGAATTGTCGTGGTCGGAGGTGGTGCTGCGGGGGTTGAAGTATTGCTAGCAATGCACTATCACGTGCAAGCCTCAACCACAATTGACACCGACTTTACACTCGTTAGCGGTGATTTGACGATTCTTACCACACATAACAGCACAGTACAGAATTATTTTCACAGACATTTGCAGTCCAAAGGCATCACTGTTAGAAATGGAAAAGTGTCTTCTATTGACGAGCAGTTACTACATTTCCAGGATGGCTCCTCTTTAGATTACGATTTTACGGTGTGGGCGACACATGCTGGCGCATATTCATGGCCGGCAAGAAGTGGAATACAATGCGACTCATGCGGTTTTATTAAAGTTAATCAAACCCTACAAAGTATTTCGCATGAGAATATCTTTGCTGCAGGTGATTGTGCTGCATTTATGCCACAAGCATTGTCCAAGGCTGGCGTATTTGCAGTGCGACAAGGACCGGTACTTCTAAACAATTTAGTCGCATCAATCAATCAGAAGAAACTTTCCTCATTTAAGCCGCAACAACAATTTTTGAGTTTAATCACTACGGGCGCACGACATGCAATTGCATCACGGGGGGGCATTTTCTTACACGGAAGATGGGTCTGGCATTGGAAAAATTTTATTGACAGCAAATTTATGAAATGTTTTCGCCACTAACACCAATATCAAACAAAAAGTGCGGCAACGCAGTACACTTCTTACACCTCGGTCAATAATGCACATTAACGCACATGTCAGGCTGGTATAAATAAATCAAATATATGTGTCATTATCAGCGACTAATTAACGCATACAGGATGCAAAATTACATCAACGTGCTTTTATCAACTTTACAAGTAAAGATAAGTCCTCATTCTGCAAACCGAATTAATTCTGATACACCAATACAAAAAGAAAGTAACACAAATGTCTCAAATAAAACTATATATACAATTCATGAAAGATCGGCGCAATTGTTGTTTTGGCGCAACAACTGGCCAAGATTGCCTTGACAGAAAAAACCTCCTTATATAAGCTGCGCTTTGGTCAAATACGACACACTTATTGAACATTTGGAATGTCAGCTGTTAGCGATTAAGTAGGAATTTCCGGTAAGCGAAAAGTCAATAGACGACATATAATAAGAGTTGACACGCACCATCAAATACCTTGCTATAGGAAGCAAGATGAAACGTACAAGTTATATTACTTCGAGGGGAAGATCTTGAGTTCGACAATAACCAAGTTGAACGCTCCGCTAACGCAAGCGTTTGATTTTCAGCCTTCAAGCGAATTAAAAACAACACCAACACCGACACGCAACACTCTTGCGCAGCGACTGGCGGGGTTTGATACTCTGACGAACGCACTTGAATACGCTGCGCAAGGAATAACGGGATATAACTTCTATAATGCAAAAGGTCATTTGCAATCAGTTTTACCCTATAAATTGCTCAGGAACAACGCACGTTCGTTTGCTCGACGGTTAGCCGGATTCAATTTAGCACGAGGCAGTCGCATTGCCATAATAGCTGATACATCCCCTGAATTCATTGAGTTATTTTTTGCTTGTCGATATGCTGGATTAGTCCCGTTTGCCATGCCTGTGCCTGTAAATTTAGGCAGTCACGGTATTTATGTGCAGCAATTAAAAGGAATGCTTGAAAGCAGCCAAGCTAGTTTAGCGATTGCAAATCTGGATTACTTCAATTTTCTTGAAGAGGCTTCCGAAAAAACAACCAACATTCAATGGATTGGAACTCCATCTCAACTCAGAGAACTACCTGAGAAAGAGGTGTCACTCCAGCCTAATACACCAGACGAGGTGGCGTATCTGCAATTTACGTCGGGAAGTACGCGCATGCCCAGAGGTGTTGTAATAACTGAACATGCGCTCATGTGCAACCTAGAAGGTATCGTACGCAATGGTTTGGAAATAAAACCTGAGGATCGTTCTGCGTCGTGGCTGCCTTTTTATCACGATATGGGTTTAGTAGGACTGGTGTTAGCACCAATGGTCACTCAGATTTCAGTTGATTATTTAGCAACACGTGATTTCGCAATTCGCCCCCTGCAATGGCTGCGTCTTATAAGCCGTAATCGCTGTACAGTTGCTTTCAGTCAGCCTTTTGGGCTTAAGTTATGCACAATGCGTGTTCGTGAATCCGACTTAAAGGATCTTGATCTTAGCTGCTGGCGCGCCGCCGGTATCGGCGCAGAAATGATTCGTCCGGAAACTTTAAGAAATTTTGCAGAGAAATTTTCTTCTGCGGGCTTTAGTGACAGCGCATTTTTACCATGCTATGGACTTGCTGAATCAACGCTTGCAGTTACATTCTCAAAAATTGGCAATGGATTCCACAGCATTCAGGTAGATAGCAAAACTCTCATAGACAAAAGAATGGCTACGAATTTACGGGCTGAAGGACGCAAATATAACGAATTTGTTAATTGCGGTCGCCCGCTTCCAGGACATACAGTCAAAATTGTAGATGAGACAGGGCAACAGTTAGGTGAAAATATGGTTGGAAGTGTGCTTGTTCATGGCGCAAGCGTCATGACGGGTTATTACAACAATCCAGAAGAAACAAAGAAAGCCCTAATGCCCAATAACTGGTTAGATACAGGCGATATTGGTTTTTTGTACGATGGTGATTTGTATATCACAGGTCGCCGGACAGATGTTATTATCGTCAATGGTCGAAATATTCGAGCTCAGGATATCGAAGAATTAGCAGAACAACAACCTGAAATCAGATCAAGAGAAGCATCTGCATTTGGAATCAATGATGCAGATGGAATGACGACTATAGTTCTCGTGATCGAGTGCCGATTGACCTCGGCAGCAGAGCGTCACTCATTAATCAAAAGATTACAACAACTGGTTTACATGGCCTTTGGTGTTAACTGTATTGTTGAATTGGTGCCACCACACACATTACCGAGAACCTCTTCTGGCAAGTTATCGCGATTTGCTGCTCGTCAGGGCTATATTCAGCGAACAAATCTGGACGAACAACTGTTGTCAGTAGCCGAGTCAGGAGATCGTTAGGTCAATATGCGGAAATTGGTAGCAATTACGGGTGCTACTGGTTTTATCGGTCAACGGTTAATAAATAAACTTGCCAGCGAAGGCTGGCAAGTAAAAGCGCTCACCCGGAATAAACGAGAAAATTCAAAGTTTATACAATGGGTGTATGGGGATTTAGACAACCATACTGCACTCGCAGAACTAACACAAGAAGCTGCAGCCATTATTCATTGCGCAGGTGCAGTGAGGGGTCGTACGCTCAATGATTTCATCCATACGAATGTGATTGGGACCAGAAATATCCTTGATATTGTCGCTCGACAAAACCATCAACCCCGCTTTTTGTTTGTTTCTTCGCTAGCCGCGAAGCACCCAGAGTTGTCATGGTACGCTACAAGTAAAAATATTGCCGAACATGAAGTGATCAATCATGCAGCTGAACTGCAGTGGACCATATTTCGACCTACGGCAGTCTATGGTCCCGGGGATAAGGAACTCGCCCCTCTATTCAAATCAATCCGCAAAGGCCTGCTACCCTTGGTGGGAAAACCAAGCAATCGATTTGGCCTGATACACGTAGATGATCTAGTTCAGGCAATTCAATTATGGCTTGTTTCTGAAAAGCCGTGCAACGGTATATTCGAACTAGATGACGGCACACCCAATGGTTACAGTTTTGAGTCTCTAGCAGATTTGGCACAGAAAGTTTGGAAAAAGCAGATTCATTGTATAATGATCCCGAATTTTTTAATCAGGACTATAGCTGTTCTCAATCTCTGGTTAGCGCACTTGTTGCGTTACTCACCGATGTTGACACCAGGAAAAGTAAATGAACTTCAGCATCATGACTGGGTATGTGACAATACTCCGCTTATACGTGTATTACCTGCTTGGCAACCAAGCAATCAATTAAATGAATCGCTATCCCAAATCATTTAGTGCAAATATTTAAGGATCCCAAATTTTATGACTGATAGTAATTATGATGAAATTCTGCAGTTACTCAGGGATCGCCTTAGCAGCATAGCAAGTTCTGAAATAATCATAACAGCAGAGACCAATATCATCAGTGAGTTATCAATTGATTCAATCAAGCTATTGAATCTTATCATGGAAATTGAAGATACCTTTGATATTTCCATTCCCATCAATGCACTAGCTGATGTTCAAACTGTTCATGATCTAGCAAGTCTAATATCCAGAATAAAATCTAATCACTAAATGAATTTACTCGAAAAACTCGATGCAGCCGCTGCTGCAAGGAAAGCTATGCTTCCAGAAGGGGTCGGTGCTTTCGGCATACCTATCGAAGAAGTATACTCGGCGACGGAAGCGAGAATAGGAGAACGTCGCGTCATACTACTCGGTACTAATAATTATCTTGGCCTAACCTTTGCTCCTGAGTGCATACAAGCAGCCCATGATGCATTGGACGCAGAGGGTACGGGTACAACTGGCTCCAGAATGGCTAATGGTAGTTACTACGGTCATCGTGCACTTGAGAGAGAGTTTGCAGAATTTTACGGATACTGCACCGGGATAGTCTTCACAACCGGTTATCAAGCAAACCTTGGAACAATTTCGGGTTTAGTGAGCCGCGGTGATACGGTATTAATTGACAGTGATTCTCATGCAAGTATTTATGATGGTTGCATACTCAGTGGCGCGGAAATTATTCGCTTTAAACATAACGATATGATCGATATGGAAAAACGCTTACGCCGCCTGGGGAATCGCACAGCAAATACATTGATTATAGTCGAAGGTATCTACAGCATGCTGGGAGATCAGGCACCACTGGCTGAAATTGTAGATTTAAAAAACAAATACAACTGTACTCTTTTACTTGACGAAGCTCACTCGATTGGTGTGCTCGGAGAGACAGGCCAAGGTTTAGTCGAAGAAACAGGTCTACAAAACGAAGTTGATTTTATCACCGGAACATTTAGTAAGAGCTTATGTAGTATCGGTGGTTTCTGTGTCAGCAATCATCCACAGCTGGATCAATTACGTTATCTCAGCCATCCCTATATTTTTACAGCTTCGCCCTCGCCAGCAACAATAGCCTCAACACGCGCAGCATTGGTTCTATTACGAGAAGGGAAAACGTTACGCAGACAACTCTGGAGGAATTGTACACAGTTGTACGATCATCTACAAAAAGCTGGTTTTACACTTGGCCCGGAACCTGGTCCGGTCATCGCTGCAATACTCGACAACCCTAGGCAAGCGCTACAAATCTGGCAGAATTTGTTGGAAAACAATATCTACGTTAATTTAATATTACCGCCTGCCGCACCTGATGGAAAATCTCTCGTCCGATGTAGTGTAAATGCTGCCCACACTACTGAGCAAATTTCTTACGTAGGCGAAACTTTTGCAAGACTACATCGACAAATATTAGATACAGATGCATAAAAAAAATGTTTTGATGATTCAGTTTCTAATTATTGCGCTGTCTGTTTGAATTATTTAATCGCACTAATCTGGCTCACCTGAATAAAGATACAATTTAACGTAGACTAATAACAGGCCACCCTTTCGTTTCCGCGTGTCTCTTCAGAGTGGGATCGGGGTCGACAGCAACTGGATGGGTAACCTTACTTAATAACGGTAAATCATTAAGTGAGTCGCTGTAAAACCAGCTTTGTAAAAACGATAGCCACGTTAAATTATGTTGGTTCAACCATTCTTCAAGGCGATCAATTTTACCTTCCCTAAAACTCGGTTTGCCTGCGACTTTACCTGTAAATTCACCATTTTCTTCCTCAGGATTTGTGGCAATCAAGTGTTCAATTCCGAACAATCGCGCTATTGGCGCAGTCACGAAACTATTTGTAGCTGTGATAATGATACATAGATCTCCGTCAAGCATATGATTTTCTATTAATTGTTTTGAACCTGGCGCTACAAGTGGTTTTATTTTTATTTCTATAAATTCCTTTCGCCATTTTTCTAGCTGACTTCGCGGATGCCTTGATAGGGGCTTGAGCTGAAAATCCAGAAATTCATGAATATCCAAAGTACCTGCTTTATATTGTTCATAAAATTCTAGATTTCGCGCCTCATGCAATTCACGATCCAACGCTTTTTTTTCAATCAGGAATTGCGCCCATTCGAAATCACTATCACCTGCTAATAAGGTATTATCCAAATCAAATAATGCGAGTTTCATGATAATAAATATTTGTTTATGACATGCTACTTAACATTTCTTTCAATAACGGAATTGTAATTTGGCGTTTATGTGCCAATGAAAATCTATCAAGAGCATCAAGTAGCATCATCAGAGAAGACAAATCGCGTTGTGTATGTTGTAACAAATACTGGCACACTGCTTTTTTTAGTACAAATCCAAGGTCCGCGGCTTTTTGCTGTAATGCCTTTATTTTCTCATCTTCTGTTAATTCATGAACCTGATAAACCAGCCCCCATCCTAATCGGGTTACCAAGTCACGTCGTAGATTTAATTGTACTGGTGGCATAGAACCACTTACAAGCAGTGACGAAAATCCCTCTTCCTTCATTCGATTATAGACATTAAATAAAGTTATTTGCGATTCGTTATCTAACAAATCTACATCATCGACTGCCAAGCACCGCAGGCAATCCGCTGATTGAATGATACTAGTTATCTCTCCAGAGCAATAGTAAGCCATATAATCACATTGCAGGACCTCCCCGACCACAGCCTGGAGCAAATGGCTTTTACCACAGCCAGAATTTCCCCAAATATATACAAACTGTTCCTTTTCACGTGCAAAAATAACATTTTTCAGTGTCTGTACTAATTCGGAATTACGCCCTGTCACAAAATTAGTCAATGAGGGCTTTTCATTAGGTTTAATATCAAGCAATAATTGCTTCATGGGAAAACAACTATATAAATATTCATCAAGTATCAATTTATGCTGAACATAAAAAGGAGCTTTCCAAAAAATGAATTTTTCCTAAATTATTTAATTTTTTACAATTCAGAGTTTGATTGATAAATTTTGCTAAAACTAAATTACTTACCTTCTCACGATCTTCATATTCAAAGTTGAAACGACGATACTTACCCCAACCCACCGCTATGACGTTCATTAAATCCGTATAATTTTAATCCGGTGACAGAAGCGAATCTACTTGGAAGTCGATCATCCGTTAGAATAAATGACGCTTATTTGGAGAAGGCTCTATCCCTGACACCTTTCTATCTTGCTTAATCTACGGCGCCAATCCGTTCCCAATTGAATTCGATTGCCCAGCTCTGCTCCTTGGATTCTAATGGACTCTAGGTGTAAAAGTAATGGCTTAGGTTAGTCGGCCTATCGATACGATTTATCAGACTTATGGCCTCTCTGTTAATTAATCTCCTGCTAAATAATATTAATGTATTTTCCAATAAATTTATTCAGCAATTGATATTTGCTTACTATCCTTTTCAAAACAACTAGAAAACAGAGTCATATCTGATTTTTAATCATCAAACATCTGATACCTGTCCGTTCAGTAGCTGTCGATAGTATACAGTTATTTCATACACCAACTTAAACCAGGAAACAGCTTAAGCATTCAGTGGTTTAACTCGCTATGAAAATCCCAATCAAATAAATACTGTAGTTTGAAATTTCTTAATTAAACAGGGAACGCCACTTCTGATTCTTGATTTGTAATCCTATTTACAGCTCATCTGGTATTTGTAGCAATATATATTCTAAATTACAGACAAAAAAAGCCGGTACACCGGCTGTCATATGACAGTGGTGTACCGGCGTTGTTGCTTGCTTCTGGTTTACAGTCTGGTAAAGACCGGGATTACCGCTCCAGCAATACTGTTAATATAACGATTGCCTTCTTCATCCCATGTCATCAACAAACCTCCAAAACGGCTCTCAGGGTCACCCAGCAATGCCATCAAACGCTGTACTTCCCATAACGCATCTTTGGCTTCCATCTTGACTTCGCGGGTCTCGCCCGGCTCTATCGCCGCTTCATCATCCAATGTCAAACCGGTCGCAACCAGTTCCCTCGGATAATCCGGATCAAGATGCTCACGTCCCAGCGTGTTTACAAAACGTACACCCGCCGTCGTGAATTCACCTATGTTGATCGCCGTATCTCCATTGTTGGTAATGTCCATGGTTACACGTAACGCACGGCCAGGTACGTCATAGTTCGCATGGGTCACCTTGATCGCGACCGGATTCGGCTCAATCGGCAACGGCTCTATCTTGGATTCACCAGCCTGGATCGGAATCGTGTAAGGATGTTTGCTCTCCGTATAACGATATCCACCCCATACCAGCGCACATGTCAGGATCGCAACGCCCCAGGCCACTTTACGATCCATCGGATCCAGCAGCAGATCGTCACCATACGCCAGCAATACGCGGCTGCGTGGCAGGAACATCGGACGCGCTACGTAGTAGCCAATCCAGAATATGCCCAGACCTGTCCATACTATGTGCCAGAAAATACCATTGGCAAAGTTGAATGTTTCCGTGTCAATGGTCTCTCCCGTCAGTGTCTTGACAGGGTTGGTAAAGTCATCCCAGCTACCCGTGATGTTCATCCATGATGCAGGTCCCGCAATCGGTCCCGCTTCCTTCACGTTGACCATCGCGTGCATGTGATGTCGTCCAGGTATACGTGCTTTCAGCCTGACTTCAAACTCATAGTCACGACCAATTACCAGCGGACCAGATATGAACATCGGCTCGCCGTTCAGCTTGGTGCTCAAACGTACAAACACCGGGCTCGGGCTACCTACGTTAAAAAACGCACGATCCGGCTTGCCCACCGCACGCGGCCAGTCTTCCGCCATATGGAATTTACCAGTCATCGTCGCAATGTCGTTCACTTTGGTGACCTTCGGTTCCCATCTCATGTCATACCACTGGATGGTACGCATACGAAGGAAAGGCTCCTGTGAACGTTCACCATGCGCCGCTACCGGCGTAACATCGACCGCTACTGTCAACGCTAATGTCGCAGCTCCTACCGCCGCTCCATAAAGCCCCATGACGCCCAGCTTGAATATGTTCTTTATTCTCATTATTTAATCCTCTCTGCAAATCCTGGTTCACCAAATGCCGTGACGTCGTGTTTCTGCGAGATACGGCCTCTTTCGCCTCTAACATAGTAAAACGCGGTGCAATAGATTTTGCCAAAGTACCACCAGACGCAGAACATCAGCATCGATACAAAGGCCGAGAAGAACGCTGCAATTACCGTCGTGTGACCTCCAAACGTTCGCAGTGAGCCTTGTTCAATCAGCCTCACATACTCCGGTGTACCTGTACGTACATACAGGAAGCCCGTGTAGTCAGCTACTGACAACAGTACCCCTTCTACAACTACAGGCAGATGGGTCGGTCCAAATATCGGCCAGTTGCCAGGGTAAAAGAACAAGCCCCAGAATCCACCACCCAGCAGGGCCGTGATCAACCAGTTACCCGTCAACAGCATGATCGTGTCCAGCATCAGCGCGCCAGGTATCATGGTCGAAGGCAATACAAAGTTGATCGGGTAGTGTGACCACCAGTAAAAACCCCAGTAACGTGTCAGCCACTCACCCGTCAACAGGCATACGATACACAGGGTCGCTCCATATGGTAAACGGTAGTTCACCCACAAGTAATACATCAATGCCGCACAGTACATGACACCTACTATCGGTGTCACTACAGGCCACCACTGACGGTCTTTCCAGTCAAGCCAGAAATCCCAGTCCCCTGCCAACAGCATGAAGTGCATGTGGAATGTACCTACCAGCAGAATGCACAGAATCGGAAAATATACCGCATCTATATATCTGGACATTCTGATCGCTTCTGGCGGCATCTTCGCCGCCGCTAAAATTTCGTCTGTTCTGCTCACTAGACTCTCCCTTCGTTTGTTTCGTGTGATATTAATTTTAATAACATGACGATTCCTTATTGTCTTTTACGACTCCCCTTACGAGCAGTACGCTCTCCTTACTCCCTCGGCGCCATACCACTCTCAAGCATCGCCCCTACCCATCAGCAGAGGCGATGTAGTCAGCCTAGCTTAAGGAACAATCCGGTTGTCAAGGATTTCTTTGCTCTGGTTGTTCCAGATAACGTCCGTCAGGTTAGAGTAGCGCGTAATGATCTGCGCAGCTATACCACCCGAGAACAGTCCGGCCCAGCCCAGTATCACAAAGCCCCAGTGCAACGGCGCGCTAAACAGTTCTTCCATGAACCA
>NZ_FOCP01000048.1 GCF_900110145.1 Nitrosomonas marina
TATTAGCTCCAGGCATCATTTTACGATTCCTTATTTCAATGACATTCAATCAGAAAACTGTGAGTACTGAAAGAAGAGATCTCGAGACTAACAATAAAATATCACAATAATGTTACAGACTACAGTTTAGTCTGGCGGTATGAAAAGGGGTAGTGTAAGTAAATGAAGTCATTTACCTGTATCAAATACTTCGATTAGTCCGCTTTCGCCACAAATAAGGCATTTACCATTCAGGAATCCCTGGCTCGAACAATTGGAACAATAATCGAAGTCACAGCCAACATTTCCGCAATTTGTGCACTGATATAAAGTGTCATGGCAAATCCGTTTATTGTCATTACTAACAATGGTACCTAAACAACGCGCCATAAAATTAATATCCTTTGTTTCAAAAAAATTCATGTAATCGATGCTATAAAGGCTGAATAGTTGCAAGCCTGTCAATGTTGTTTTTTATAAAATCGCAAGCCGTTTGATAAGCACTATTTCTGTCGTATTGATGTATGTTTTCATGCTGAAGGGTGCTGTTGATTTCGTAGATTACTGTTGCAATCCATGTATTGTTCTGTTGTTGAGTGATAAGCATATTAAAAACTTTCCCAGAGTTGGTAATGATATGCATCGCCTCAGTTGCCGATCTGGTTGTCATCCTGTTACCTTTTTGCGAGATTTCTAATTAATTTGTTTAAGAGTCAAAGCAGCAAAAAAAAGAAAATAACATTTCCAGATTTGTATTAATTCATTAAGGAAAGGGGGTTTAAGAGGTCATTTATTGCCTCACTAATAACTGTGTTTGGCGTGTTTGGCTTGCATCGAAACGTATGAACACACAGTCAAATCTATAGCGGTTAAATTACAAAATTAAGTGATCTCATACGTACAGATTTGAACCGGATATGGAAAACCCGACATAAAAGGACTCTGGCATTGACTACGATACAGAAAACAAACTGGATCGTAATTAAATGCTGGCAAATTTTGCAAAAGAAACAATCAGTGCAGGCGGTACGGGCAATCTCACTCTGTCGGGCGCCGTTGATGCCGCGCACATATCACTGAATACTGCCATCGGGCAGAATAATTCGTTCTGGTATCTCGCTGAAGACGGCAACAACCGGGAAATAGGCGTCGGTCATTTGTCGGCAGCCACAACGCTGGTACGTGACCAAACCCATGAAACCCTTAACGGCGGAACATTAGACAGAATGTCGCCGGCGGCCCTTGACCTGTCAACTTCAGCAACAATTTCCATCGTTGCGGCTGCACAAACCATGATTACGCCGCACCCCGGTAATTTTTACCCGGCAAGCGGAGTACAAGGTATGTGTTCCATGGGGCAGGGTGCGGAGGCGGGCTCGTCACATAACCTGTTTAACAATGACCTGATATTCGTCCCATTCTGGTGGGCATGTTCAAAAATGGTCTCTGAAGTGACGGTCAAGTGTCTGTTATCCGTTGCAACCTGTGTTGCCAGAATCGGTATTTATACAATCGCACTGAATGGCAAGCCTGGATATTTGCTCAAGGAATTCACTGATGTTGCGGAAATATCACTGGATTCAACCGGATTAAAAACAGCTGCGCCTGCGGCACCGTTCTGGTTGCCAGGCGGATTTTATTACATGGCCGTGATCGCCAATACCGGATCTGCAGATCTGGCTGGACCGCAATACGCGCCTGCAGGTCTATTCATGGGACTGGATTCGTCTGGAGACAGGATACTTTCAGTTTACTACGATACAACTTACGGAGCGCTGCCGAGTGGTGATATGAGCGGCAACACGTTCATAGAGCACAATTCATCACCATCATTCTGGCTGAATTAATATGGCTATTAATTACACAGAAAAGGGTAACGGGTTACACAGCGCGATCAACATGGCTGGACACTCGCTAAAACAAATCAACGGTGAATGGGTATCGGATGACGATGTTGCCGTACAGTCGATTATTGACGGTTATCCGCTGTCGCTGACTATTGCCGAGTTCAAGCGTAAGGTTGATGCTCATGCCACCATGTTGCGCAACAAGGCGGTTGACGGCGTATCACCAGGTGAAATGGCAAGCTGGCCAATCAAGAAGGCGGAGGCCGAATCATACAGCCTGACGCTTGACCCTGCAGACGCGCCCACACTGAACATTGAGGCGACGGCTAGAGGTGTTTCACTGCAAAGCATTGTCGACCGGGTGATTGAAAATTCAGCGGCATTAACGGGGCTCGAGGCGCAGATTGCGGGTGTTTCTGGCATGCACAAGGATGCAATCGAGGCCATGCAGGATTTCAGCGCCATTGTCAGTTACAACTATAAAACCGGCTGGCCTAGTGTATGAGTCTTGGCAGTAATGTACTCGGCTCTGGCGTACTCGGAACAAGTGGCGGCCAATCCGCTCCGCCAGGCGGTCCGGGCTTTTTGGCTGCGTGGGTATCAAATATTAAACGGGTGATTTTTGGAATGAAAAAAAACGTTGCCAACCAGGGTATAGAAACTCAACTCATTGACACGAACGGCGATCCGGTTACGACCGGCACGACTACCGTAAACGTAAAGGGTGACAACGGCGCTTTTGCAGCCGGTACCGGTACCGTCTCACATGAGGGCGACGGTTGCTGGCAGTACATCCCTTCCCAGGCTGAAAGCAACTATGACCGCATAACATTCCAGTTCCTGAATGCGTCGGCAATAACCGCGTCAATAACCGTTTTCACGACACACCCGCAATCAGGCGACAATTACACAAGATTGGGTGCTCCTGCGGGCGCGTCAATCGCTGCCGACCTGGGAACAATCACTGACAAGTTCCCGGTAAATTCTGAACTGCATGCAATAGACGCAGAGGGCAGGGTTCGCATTGATGATGCATCGGCAACGCTTGTTCAGCAGTTCATGGATGAAGACAGCGCGATTAAAACGAAGATTGATTCTATCGACACAAGGACTGTGAGCGCTCTCGTAAATGGCCGCGTGCCAGCTGATACCGAGGCGATTGATGGCAATGCCAGTGCTGCAACCAATCTCAAGGAACATGCGCTTCGCGCCGTGCCGGTTACTTTCGCTGCAGGTGGCACTACCACAACGGCGGTACTTGCGACCGTTGGCGGGGGCGCTCCGAATGGCGTTAGCAACGTAATTTACAAGAATGCTGCGCTTGTTTTCAGTGCGCCAGCCGCTTTGAAAGATCAGCGCGCATTGATTCAGTCGTATGACGCTGCGACCAATACCGCTACGATAACCGAAGTGGCTGCGGCGGTCGATGAAACGGCGGTTGCCGTATTGGTGTAATTCATGCAGATAACACGGCTAGGTCTTGGCGGTCCGGTTCGCAGTTTTTGGGATTATGGACCTGCGCCGATAGCGATCAGCCCGGCCATAGAACACAATGCGGCTGTTATCCTGTCATCATCCTATAGACAAAGCATTAATCCGGGCATAGAAGTTGATGGCTCGGTTTTGCTTGGTTCGGCCATGTCATCCGCGCTGATTGCAGCACAGGAATTTAACCGGGCAAACCTGCTTTTTGATTCCAGCCAATTACCAATTAATCAGGCAACCGAGCGTGATGCATCCATTGCATTGACGCCATTGTCGCTACTCGACATTAATTCCGCACAAGAGGTCAATGACGCTCCGGCTGTCCTTGGCAGCAAACAAGGTGCGGTCCAGGCCGCAATTGAAATCAACACGGCGAGCATTATTGCCGGTCTCAAATCCGAAACAATTGATGCAGCGACCGAGATCGATACAGCCGGTATGTTGACGTCTCTTTTTTCAGGAAAATTACTGCCGTCGATCGAAACCGATGCGGCGCTGGCTATCGGTGGTGCAAAGGTTACGCAAATAACGGTTGCTTCTGAACGTAACCGGGCATCTATCATTAACAGCCTGCAATCCGGTGTTGTAAACGTCGTACCCGAGATTGACAGCGCATTGCAGCTATCAGGATATAAATCATCGCCTGTTGTACAGGTAACTGAAATTGATCAATCCATGATGCTTTCTGCGCCAGATCAGATACCGATAGAGCGGGCTCAGGAACGTAATACAGCGCCGGTTATATCAGGCACCAAAGCGGGCTCGATCATCCAGGTGGCGGAATCAAATATCGCGCCGGCATTATTCGGTTCGTCATCTAATTTGATTGAGTCCGCAAGGGAATCAAACATATCCGGCTTGCTTGTGCCGGCATCCATGCTTTCCATACAGCAGGCTTTGGAGGATAACCGGGCAGGGGTTCTCGGTGCAGCCAAATACGGGGAAATCAATGCATCCTCAGAACGCAATGCGGCATTGTCGATATCAGCATCAAAGCGCTCAGAAATTATTCAGGCTATCGAGCGTGAAGCTGCAGGTTTTGTGACCGTTATAGAGACGATCATACTCGATTCAGCGCGAGAGATTGACGCAGCAAGCCAGTTATCCGGGCAGAAAGCCGGAGTTATAGCCAGTGCGTCAGAGTTCAATGCTGCGCAGCAAATCATCCCGTCCAGCACATCCGCTATCATCGCGGCCACTGAGATTAACCGGGCTGTTTACTTGGGATCTGCAAGCATTACTGAAATATTGCAGGCGATTGAGGTAAACGCTGCGAAACAACTCGGAACATCGTCAATTCTGGCTATCGGCAAAGCGGTTGAAGTCGAGCGGGCGCTGGCAATCCATAGCCAGAAAGTGGCATCTATTCAACGCGCGCGAGAGATTAACAGGGCGCTTGGGCTTGTTGTCGAAGGTGGATACGTGTTTATTCCGCTTAATTCTGAAATCAAGGTCCGCACATTTGACGGACCTATTGTGATAAGGCTCTAACCATGGCTATTAAAGGCAGGGCA
>NZ_FOCP01000022.1 GCF_900110145.1 Nitrosomonas marina
CTAATAGCCGTATTGATGAGTTGTTGCCGTTAACGCCGGAATTTATCGAAGCATTAAAACAAGAAAAATTATAGATGGTCGCGCCGGACGCTTACATAGGGATTCAGGATCATACATAATCGGCAAACCTCAATTTTTATCCATATTACAGCCGATTATGCCGGTATGAAATGCGTTTGCTACGTTTAGAGCCGCAACCTTGTTTTCCCCTTAAACACTTTACCGAACAGCGGATTGACGCCGACCCATTTCGACCAGGGTTTGATTTCGTGGTAACCGATTTTGGACAGGCGGATGGGCCGGTGATTGCGCACAAACAGGATGGTATCATCGGTACGGCGTACTTCATCAGCCGTCATCAGGCGGCGCGGGGCGTCCTGTAGCGAGCGTGTCGGCGTATCGAACATGCTCTGCCCGATATTGTGAGAAAGCGCCTTGATCGTGGATTCGCCAAGCATGTCGGAGATCAACTGGCAGGTCTTGTACGAACGAGCGCCCATGATAATCTTCACTTCCGTTTGGGACAGCAGCGTCTCCAGACTTTCACGCCCGTAGACATGCGCCCACTGTTCCAGCTCCTGCACGATCAGCCAGAGCCTGATCTTGAACTCACGCGCGAGCGTGAGCAAGGACGGTAGGCCTTCGACCTTGAAATTGGTAATTTCATCGCACAAAAAACACACGGACTGGCCGTTCTGAAACCGGATCAGCTCGGTGAGCGCACACCAGGACATCAATCCCAGCCACGGCGCGTAAACGGCCATGCGCGTCGGATCGGCCAAAAGATAAACGGTCATTTTCTTCTTTTTGAGATCGGCAAAGCGGAAATCGCAGGTCGATGTGCATTCGGCCAGCCTGCCGCTGGGCGAGAACACTTCCAAAGACTGCACTGCGCCTTCACGGAAAGACTCGATCTGTTTCTGGTCGCCGCTGTCGAACTTGGCCAGTAAATCCTTGGCAAGCCGCGCCAGATCGCCGTTCAAATGCACAGAATACTGCGCATCCTGCAACGCTTTCTGAAGTGCGCTCTTGTCACTGAGCAGACACAGGGCGGCGGATAATGTGGGATCGCCTTCCATCGTCACCAGATAGACAAATGCGAAGACCAGAAATTTCCGCGAACCGTTGCGGAAATACTGGTTTTCGCCCTGCTGGGCCGGGTCCTGGCACAATTGTTTGGCGATGCTTTGCGCATCGGACATGAGCTGTGCGTGTAGCGCCGGATCGGCCCAGTCGTCGATCAGGATTTGCAGCGGATTGTAGCGTGCCCCGATGCCCAGAATATCGGAATACAGGCCACCGGGATTGACGCACAGCGTTTCATGCTTGTAGCGCTTGCGGCGAAGCTGCGCCGTCATGCAGGCCAGCGTGCCTTTCAGGTCGGGCACGAACATGCTTATGGCATTGTGACACAGCGCCGGTATCACAAATGTTACCGTCTTGCCGCCCCCGGCAGGGCTTAAAACCAGACCGGAGGACTCGATATCGACGAAGACCGGCTTGCTTTCATGGAGTCCGGCGAGGAACCCGCCGCGTTTACTATACAGCCCCACCTTTTTAATATCGCGTGCACTCGCCCAGGCCGCGCTTCCGGTGCGATCCGTAGGCTTCATCGCGCGTTTGCGAAAGATCAGCTTCGGAATGAGGATCAGCGTGTAGAGTACGGCCCGGATAAAAGCGAAGACGGCGCACAGCGCCAGAAAGATGGGAACGATGAAGAGATCACTCCCCAGCCAGTGTTGGGTTTCCCAGGCTCCCCATGTATACAGGCAGCCCAGGATGAGCAAACCAAGCGGATTGGTCTGCCCTGATTGTTGTTGCACCTTGTTACTTCGCCATGACGATGGTAAGCGGATCAATCAGCACGGAATGATCGCCAAAGGTTTTGCCGGTTTCGAAGAAAGCCAGAATATCCTGCCCCCGGTTGCCGCGTGTCGCGGCAATGTGGAACGGCGCGGCATAGGTGTGTTCATTGACAGAGACGCGGATTTCGCCGGAAAGCCCTTGCGCGGCTTCGCCTTCGTAAAAATTAATAGCGATCACCAGCGTGCGTAAATCCAGCGGTACGTCGAAACCTATCGTTTCATACCCGTTGGTCGGTTGCGGCGAGTTGCGGTAATCTTTCCAGTAGCGCCCGTGCGCCGTGACCGTGCGTCCGAAATACAAGACCGGCGCATCCGGCAAGGGACGGGCATAGACATCCAGATCACACAAAGCGCATTGCCAGGAAATACCGATCTGCACGCGCTCCGCGCGAACCACTTGCGCCTGTGGCAATGCGGTTTCGCTGACAGGCCGATCGAAGATCGATTGCCGGTTTTCCACCGGGCTGAGGATAATCATTTCAAGCTTGCCGGAGCGCACCGGTTTGAAATCGTGCGCAGGCGGCGGGGCATTTCCTTTAACGCCCCGGAACAATGTCGGCACGTCCGCAACAAAACCGCCCAGCTTGCCGCCAAGCGCTTCAACATAAAGCGCCCAGAAGCGTTTGACGAAATAGCCGTGCCGCTCGCCCTGCATGATCCGGTCGCTGCCGTAGCCCATATGGACAACGGCATTTTTAAGCAGGCCGGATTGACCGGCTGCGCCGAACGGCGTTTTGCCTTGGGAAGCAAATAAATGCCCGTCCGATGGAAACCGTCCGTTCGCCATGGAAAAAGCCGCCTCGCGCGGATCGTCGTAAAACGGCGAACCCAGTACGATCACATCCAGCCTGCCGCTATGGT
This sequence comes from Nitrosomonas marina, assembly GCF_900110145.1. Lineage (GTDB taxonomy): Bacteria > Pseudomonadota > Gammaproteobacteria > Burkholderiales > Nitrosomonadaceae > Nitrosomonas > Nitrosomonas marina. Next base: position 2,727 of record NZ_FOCP01000022.1, read on the forward strand.
TAAAATTATTAGCTACATAGCGCAGCAGTTGCGGCAGGCGCACCGCGCCCGGCACGGACGGATGACCGGCGCTTCCGGGCGTTACAGAACGATCTGCAAAGCGTTTCAGCGCAGCGACCGCTTCGCGGTTTACGCCCAGACGCGCTTTGGGATTGTTATAGGCCGAATTGTCCGGGATATTAAATTCGCCGATGATCGAGAGGTTGTAACCATCGATCAGTGTTACCCGGCTGCCCTGATTCAGCTCCGTGAGTTGCTTCAATAACGCAACGGAATGCCGCCGCGCGTCATCCGGCGCATGATACGGTGAGAGCGCTACGATCAGGTCGCGGGCCGTAGCGGCTTGCGCCGCTGTCAGCCAGGTAAAAAGTACGATACAAAGTAACAGTGTTTTGGTTTTCATATCAATTCCTTTGATGAGTTTGCTCAATGGTGGGAATTCATGGTGGCAATATGACGCGCCCGCAGGCTGATATATTCCACGATCCGCTCGTTGATGAAGGCATCGCGCTGCGCTTCCAGCTCGACCAGACGGCCATGCAGCTTGCCGCGTTTCTCACGTAAGGCTTCGTGCGCGGCGCGTTGCTCCTTTAACGCTTTTTCGATCTCGATATATTCGGGATTTTCGACATACATATCCGGCGAATAGCGCATATAGATATCTTCAAGTGCCAGAAACAAAGCACTTGCGGCCAGCATCTCGACCAGCAATTGCGACCAGATGAAAATGGAACCGTAATCCTTGCTTTCACCGAACGACTCCCAGTCAATCGTCCCTGCCACGCCGGTATGGATCACACCGAATAGCGTGCACCAGAACAGAAACGCGATCCCGGTTGCCGCGTAGATGCATTTGGCGTAAGTCCTGCGTGAGCTGTCATAGGTCATGAAATTGGTTACGAATTTGATCGATGTCGAGGCGATGGGCATGAGTGCCGAGATCATCAGCGCCAGCCACGGTTTCTCAATGAACACGGCATTGCCCGATGCGACCAGATTGGCATAGACGTTGCCCATGCCCAGTCCCGCAGCAACGACCAGGCAGGTCAGCAGAAAGCAAAACAGCACCTGATCCTTGCGCCGCCAGTCGTTCCAGTGAATGTCGGTTGCGTCTTTTTTGCTGCCGATCTGAAAATTACCGCTTTTGATATAGCGGGGCGTGTTGGCCTTCTTGGCCTCAAGATCGTTCAGCAATTTGAGTGAAATTTTGAAGGCGGCGTCGATATCCTCGATATCCAGCCGCAATTTCGTCAGCTCGGCGCCGGATTGCTGGTCGGCCTCATATGTGGCCTGCTGGACGATTACCGCATTGGCGATTTCTGAATCGGGGTGGTGAACCAGTCTGCGTAAAAAATTGGATGAGGACGATACCGCCGTCTCCGGTTTTTTAACTATGTCCGCCTTGTCGCTCTTTACCAGCTCTAGTGCCAGCGATTGCGTTTTACCTTTACTTTTAGGTTTTGGTTTTGTTGCCATAAACGAATCTCCTTTAATAATGAAACAGGGAAAAACCGTCTGGCATGGTAGTGAACGCGCATCCCGATGCCGGGAAACAATGAACGGAACCAAAAACAGGAATATATTCCTTGACTCCTGGCGTGATAAACGCTATCTCTAAATCATCAAATCGCCCGATCTGTATCTACAGGCCGCATCAATTGCATTGATCGCGGCCTTGCAGTTTCCCGCCTGCATAGCAGGCGGCTTTCATAATCCCGTTCGTTATCAACTCTTGAGGCTCATGCTCCGCTTCGCCGGAACATGTGAATCGCGTTTGTCATGCTATTGGATATTGAGAAATACAAACACCATGTCGAAAAGCTCGATATGAGCAAAGCGCAAAAGGAAGAATTGATGCGAACGGTCTGGGGTATCATGGAATCGTCGGTTGACCAGGCGTTCGAAGAAGAGTTTGAACAGCAATCCCGCCAACCTGTTTCGCATAACAGTTTACAGAAAGGTTGTAACAAGATAGATTCAAATAAACCAACCGTATTGATCGGCCATTTCAGAAACACCGCAGAGCATGCGGTGGGAGACGGTGAAGACCATGACTGACAACGCCAAACAAAACGCCGTGATTTATTGCCGCGTATCCAGCGCCAAGCAGGTGCGCGAAGGGCACGGCCTGAATTCGCAGGAGACACGCTGCCGGGAATACGCCCGGCACAAAGGTTACGATATAGCGCAGGTCTTTCAGGACGAAGGCGTATCGGGCGGCCTGATCGACCGGCCCGGCATCAAGGCGCTGCTGGCATTTCTTAAACAAAACCGCAATCAAGCCTATGTCGTCATTATCGACGATATCAGCCGCCTGGCACGCGGACTGGAAGCCCATATCCAGCTTCGCACCGCGATCAGCGGTGCGGGCGGCAAGCTGGAAAGCCCGTCGATTGAGTTCGGCGAGGATTCTGACAGCCAACTGGTCGAGAACCTGCTGGCCAGCGTCTCGCAGCACCAGCGCCAGAAAAACGGTGAACAGGTCAAGAACCGGATGCGAGCGCGTGTGCTTAACGGTTACTGGACATCCTATCCGGCTGTCGGCTACCGCTACGAGAAAGTGCCCGGACACGGCAAGATGCTGGTGCGTAACGAACCGATAGCCACTATCGTTCAAACCGCGCTGGAAGGTTTTGCCTCCGGGCGTTTTGAAACGCAATCAGAGGTTAAGCAATATCTGGACTCTCAGGAAGCATTTCCAAAAGGACGGGACGGACGCGTTCACTACCAACGCGTCTATAATCTGCTTAACCAGATTCTGTATACAGGTTATATCGACCTGCCTGGCTGGGGCATTCACTTTCAGCCCGGCAAACATGAGCCGCTGATCAGTTTTGAAACCTGGCAACAAATTCAGGAACGTCTGAAAGGAAAAGCCAAAGCACCGGCACGTAAAGACCTGAATCAGGATTTTCCGTTACGGGGATTTGTCACCTGCGCGAGCTGCAATGAGGCCATGACATCGTGCTGGTCAACGGGGCGTAACAAACGGTATGCGTATTATCTATGCCAGACCAGAGAGTGCGCGGAATACGGCAAGTCTGTACGCAAGGAAAAGATCGAGGAGGAATTTGAGAACCTGCTACGCGATCTGCGCCCTTCGCAGAATCTGTTTTACATGGCGCTGGATATGTTCCGGGATTTGTGGAACGACCGGCTGAGCAAACGCAAACAGGAAGCGTCATTTATCGGTCAGGAAGCGCAGAAGGTGGAACGTTCTATTGCCAAGCTTCTGGATCGAATCGTCGAAACAGACAGTCCCAGCATCATCGTCACCTATGAAAACCGTATCCGGGAACTGGAAAACCGTAAAGCGGAACTGAATGAAAAAATCAGGACATGCGGCACAGTATTGCCGGATTTTGATGAAACGTTTAGAACCGCGTTCTCATTCTTGTCGAACCCGCATAAACTCTGGGCTTCGGACAGATTAGAATATAAAAGAACCGTCCTGAGGCTGGCTTTCAGTGACCGATTGCACTATTGCCGAAAAGAGGGGTTTAGAACCGCTCAATATGCCCTGCCATTCGCCCTTTTGGAAGGGTTGGGGCAAGGCAACTATGAATTGGTGGGTCTGGTTGGACTCGAACCAACGACCAAGGGATTATGAGAAGCAAAGAGCAAATTCACATTTAATATAATCAATGACTTACAACGCTTGCCAAGCATAAAAACAGTGTCAAACAGCCTCAAATGGCTATATTTCAGTCTCACTTTGGCACAAATTTGACACAATCTATTTTGCGCCCTCTTTGACCCGCCAGTCAGGACAAATCTGGTACCTAGTGTTTAATTGCGTTAATTCGATATATACTTTTTGAAGAATATTTCATTACAAAACAAGTGGTTGATCTGGAAAATAACATTTATTATTTTTGCAATTAAACACTAGTATAGCTTTGTTGCGTCTAATGCCACGGGGAATTTTGATTTTTATACACATTTCTATGGATAAAGCTGCCAGTAACCTGGGTAAATATTGATGAACAAAATGTTTTGATTGTTGCCTAAAATGAAGGCAAGAAAAGAAACCTGAAGTTTTACTACAATTCGTCTATTAAATGTTTATTGGGTTGAAATTGTTTATATTTTGGAAATACAACCACAAAAATGGAGTATCCTTATAATAATACTGGCCGCTAGCGCTGCCAGCGATGTGTTTCTAACAAATGAGAGGTGAACCTGGTGAGTAGCAAAGATATACTGGAACAAGCATTAAGGCTTAAACCAAACGAGAGGTTTCTGGTGCTCGAAGGGATCATAAAGAGCTTGGATGAACCTGATAGCTCACTAGACACAATATGGGCAGACGAGGCAGAAAAGCGACTCAAAGCCTATCGAGCAGGCACCCTTGAAGGTATACCTGTCGAGGAAGTATTCAAGAAAGAATAATGCGAGTTTTATTTTCAGAACTTGCAAAACAAGAACTTGATGATGCAAGCCAATACTACGAAATTGAATTTCAAGGACTTGGAGAACAGTTTCGAGAAGAGATTAAATTGGCCGCAAAAAGGATTTCAGAATATCCAGAGGCGTGGTCTGTAGAACGAGGCGATATCCGGAAATGCCTTCTTCACAAGTTTCCGTATAAACTACTTTACTCTATTGAAAAAGATCACATCATTATTATTGCCGTTGCGCACCAACATAGAAAACCAGAGTACTGGGTTGGAAAGGAAAAAACATAACCAGGTGTCGTGATCTGTTTAATTTGCCAGTCGTCACTTAAAAAGAGTAATTCGAACACGACAGGCTATTGATCACTATCTGGAAATTTACGATTGGCAAACAAAAAATATTCAGGAACGCCTATTTATTGCTTCAGGAAATATGCGCGATTCCATTCAAGCGATAGTGTTGATGCTGCCATAAAAAAATTTAAAGCATGAATGTTGTATGGATTTCTTAGATTTAAGCAATAAATGCAGTTGCTTTACACGACAAGTATCAACTAGCCGCCCTCAAAATAATTCGTACAGAACAGCTTCCTAAAAAGTACATTTTGTTCATAACATGAAAGGAGTGATATCACTTTCACTTTTATGCTATCATTGAATTCAAAAAGAGAGGATTGATATCAAATGTCTGTTGTTACAGTTCGAAATTTACCTGAAGAAGTACATCGTGCCCTCAAGCTACGAGCAGCTCAACATGGACGCAGCACAGAAGCTGAGATCCGGAAAATCCTGGAAGAAGCTGTGCGTCCTGAAGAGCGAGTCAAAATTGGTTCAGAACTTGTGGCCTTTGGGCAGCAACTTGAAGGAATTAATCTCGACGTTACCCGTGACGAAACGCCGACAGAGCCTGCTGTGTTCGAATGATCATCCTGGATACAAATGTCATTTCTGAACCAATGAAACCGAACAGCAATCCGGTAGTAACTGCTTGGCTTGATCGACAGTTGGCTGAAACACTTTATCTGACAGCAACGAGTTTCTCCGAACTGCTGGTCGGAATTGAAATCTTGCCGGATGGCAAACGTAAACAGGAATTGAGTATTGCATTGAAAGAGCTAATAATAAAGCTTTTTGGTCCACGTGTCCTGCCATTCGATCAGCAAGCCGCTATAGCATACGCACCTTTGATCGGTCGTGCCAAACTTAGTGGCCAATCACTCTCTGTAGCAGATGGACAGATCGCAGCAATCGCTTGCGTTCATGGATTTACTGTAGCAACACGTGCCGTCGCGCCCTTTGTAGCCGCTGGGGTACCCATCATCAATCCATGGGAACAATAATAAGAAGCTATAAACCTATTTCCCCTTCAAATTTCCTAAATTCACCATCTGTACAGGAACAAGCAAAGATTGAATTTAAGCCACAAGAATGAAGGCTATACTCCGTTAAATAATAATTGATCTCCGTAGCGTTACAGGATACAATTTGTCGATGATTAAGACCTTCAAGCATAAAGGACTTAGAGACTTTTTTGAAACAGGTAGTAAATCAAGTATACAACCACATCATGCACCACGCCTAGCAAGGCAATTGATAAGGCTTGATAGCGCTAGAAATGCGAATGACATGAATGTTCCTGGTTGGAAACTGCATGTCTTAACCGGGGAACTTGCCGGTCATTATTCAATAACAGTAAATGGCAATTGGAGAATAACTTTTACCTTTGAAGACGAAGACGCAGTATTAGTTGATTATCAGGATTACCACTAAGAGGGACCCAACATGAGCAAGATGCATAACCCACCCCACCCTGGTGCAACACTTCGGGAAGATATTTTGCCCGCATTAGGTTTATCTGTCACAAAAGCCGCCGAACAATTAAATGTCGCCCGCCCTACCTTATCAAAGGTATTAAATGAACGCGCCGCAATCTCTCCTGAAATGGCGCTACGAATCGAAGGATGGTTGGGCGTTGAGAATGGAGGAAGTGCAGACTTATGGATGGCACAGCAAGCAGCTTATGATCTATGGAATGCACGAAAAGCGGGATTGCCAAAAGTAAAACGTGCAGATACTGTAAGTACAGACATTACGCTGTAACACTTGTTATCTAGCCATAAGAGTGTGAGATAAGTTGCATGATCGAAAAGATGCAATTAATGATTCATTTCTTTGTAACGCTTGCCAGACTCATTAGGCCTGGCGGAATAAAAGCTGTGATGGCAGAAAACCTATTACTGAAACAGCAACTGATCACATTAACACGTCAACGATCGCGTGCACCTCGATTAACCTCTTTTGATCGTGTCTTGTTTGGTTATCTGACATTTTTTATCAGCAAAAAACGGCTTCAGAAAATAGCGATCACTTTAAAACCCGCTACACTTTTGAAGTTTCACCAGGCATTGGTGAAACGAAAATACAGAAAACTTTTTTCGTAACTACTCTCCCCATACTTTGTGAGCCTCACCCGCTAGTGCGATTTGAATAGCGATAAGCGGGTTATATCCTCTATTGGCCATGGATTGCAGGTAGCTGAAATCCGGCAATAGGCATGTGCATATTCGGTGGTTCTGAAACAACCTGATACTTTTTGTTTGACCTTTGACATCCTCAGATCCCGTTCAGCCCTGTTATTGGTAAACGATACATGTGGGTCTTTGGCGAACAGCAATACTGCCGTTTCATAATCTCTGAGTCTTTCCCAAAGGTTATGTGCATCAGATTTGGCCAGTTTACCGCGTTTGCCGCTGGGCTTGGGCGGAATGTCCGGTAGTTCTTTTGCGCCGCGCGTTAAAATATTCCGATAGCGTTTTTGCAGATTAGCTAATTCTTTATCGCCTAAACATTTTTCCGTGCTTTTAGAGACTGTCTTGCAAGTTTGCTGTAGCAGGCGTTTCATATTGCGCGCCCAGGCATAACCATTCGTATCAATAATGAAGGTCAATTCGCGTAACAAATGCGAACCACACAAGCCATGGTTGCAATCATGGTACGACAAGTATGATGACCAGCAATCATGAATGATAGCGCCGCCATAACGCGGAATGATATTGATTTCGTCAATGGCGGCTTTACCTCGCTTGCGGTGCAAAAACTTGAGAGTAACGTCACCTGAAGAATAAACATGAATCCAGTGGTTTTTGCGATCAACCCGGAAAGACGTTTCGTCCACGTTAATTGCTGGTGTGTTGAGCATTGATGCTGTGGCTTGACACTCCCAAGTTGCTAATGCCTGGTGAAGGCGCAGTACAAACTTCAGCAAACTGGCTTCAGCAATCACCACGCCGATCATTGATTTTATCAGCTTCTGTACCCGGTTCAGGGCAACCACCTGGCCCACCAACAGATTTATCACAAAAGCCTTTAAGCCATCACCATACTGCAAAGGACCATGCCTATCCGATGGAAATGAACCTTTCACGGTTGCATTACAGGACGGGCAATGTTTGACCTCAGCATCCACATGATCAACAACTTTCTCGAATACAATGTCGATCCTGGCGCGCCTTTCGTGATCAACGCAAGCAACATTGCTTAGATCTTCTGCACAGACATCGCAGGTGACTACTTGAGAAATCGCAACAGTTTCTTTAACACGGGTGTTTCTGGCCTGGCCCTTATTCTCATTTTTGCCCTTGCCGTTACTTCCAGGGCGGCTTAAAGCCGAATCATCCTTGTCTGTCTGAGAAGATGGTTTGCTGGAATTTTTGCTGTCTTTCTTGGTGCTGCGTTCAAGAAAAATAGCCAATATCAGCTCGATAATCATGAACAGGCTATTCATGAGCGCTCGAATCTCGGCGGATATTTTTCCTTCCGCACTAAGACAATCAAAGTCTGACTTTAAACGACCAACTTCTTCTCTAACAGAAGCTTTATCCAGATTTGCCACACTAATATCAATGGATTATTCTTAATAACACCATCATAACATGGCTTTTTTTGACTCCTCGTCAGCCAGCTGACAAGGATTTAACAGACTCACCCAAATAAAAAGCTAAAGTTGCAACTTAAACGGCTTGTCCCCACTTACAAGTTGATTGCAATGGAAGTTTCTTGTCGTGGTGAAAATTCAAAATTCTAGCGCCCAAAAAACCTGTCAAGTGTTTTTTTATTTTTTTTGGGGGGTGTCAGCAGTTACCTTTTTTCCAATAAAACACAAACGAAACCGGGTCGTAAAGAACCGGAACAGGATCTGATTGATCTTGTGGTAGAAATGAAGCGGCGAAATCCGCGATTTGGGTATGGCCGCATTGCTATGCAGATTTTTAAGGAATTCGGTATAGATATCAGCCGATTCGCCGTGGCTCGAATTTTACGCCAGAATTATAAAAATATTCCGGATAACAATGGCCCATCCTGGTTGACATTTATGGGGCATGCGAAAGACAGTTTGTGGTCAGTAGACTTTTTCCGTTGCGAATCTATACTGCTCAAATCACATTGGGTAATGCCTGTAATCGATATTTATAGTCGAAGAATTATCGGCTTTTCTATACACACTGGCAACCCTGATGGTGCAGCAGTTTGTCATATGTTTAACAAAATAATCGCCAGAAAAACATTGCCTAACTATTTGAGTTCGGACAACGACAACGACCCGTTATTTGAATTCCATCGTTGGCAAGCAAATTTGAGAATATTAGGAATTAAAGAAATCAAATCGATTCCGGGCACACCCACGTCTCATCCTTTTATCGAACGCAGTATAGGACTTTGCCGGCAGGAGTTTTTGAATCATGTGCTATTTTGGAACGCTGAGGATTTAACCAGAAAGCTAAACCAATATCAAAATTACTTCAATGAAACGAGAGCGCATTCGTCATTGGATAGGAAAACTCCCAACCAAAAAGCATCAAATAATGACATTCCCAACGAAAAACTGTTGTCCTTAAAAAATTATCACTGGGAATCATCCTGCCATGGACTATTCAATTTGCCCGTTGTCGCTTAAATATAGTAATTCGCACAGAACAGGCATTGCAACACGATACGCAAAGAATGCTGCATCGTTTCTGGCGGCTGTCCATTACGGTGCATCGCTATTTGGGGTAGCATCTTATGACGACACTATCTAGAGAAGCTCGTTGAATATAAAATTGTTTCTATAAATTTGAATTGCTTAAATTTGCAAATTTTTCTTCCCGGAGATTTCGACAAAAGTTGTTTATTTGATTGGTTCTTCGTTATTGGGAAATCGCTAATGGAAAATCTGGGTTTAATTTTGAGATTCTGTTTGATCCATTTCAAAATGACAAAGACGGTGTGCTTGCGTACTTACGTTTTCCACAATATCGCGTAAGCTGATGCGACCGGATAACTGCGCCATCGCCATGGTGACAAACTACGACAGCAGGTAGCAGTGTGTAAAGCTCGGCCTGAATAATGACTATTAGCTAGAGCCCTAAATTCATGTCTCGAAGCTAATTTTAAAATTTGAGAAAGGATTGTATTACAATGTATCATGGCTAGGTTCCCTCAATCCTATTCAATAAGCTATCGAAAATCCTACTGCAACAATACTGTCGAATCAGACTTCTTCGTTTGTCAGTTAACGGGACAGCAGTAACAGACGATAGTGAGTGGCTTGTTCGAGACAAGCTATTTATAGAGATTTTTTGTTGGAAGGAGCTCAAAATGAAATTCTATACTTCAATACAATGCTTTCTCGCTTTGCTAAGCATCTCTTTCTTGTCTCAGGCTACCGAAATCAATACCAGTTTTGAATTCAACAACACCAGCGGTTCTTTCACACTCACTGACGAATCAGCTTCTGCGGTATTCAGTGGCGGCGAAGCGAAATCGGTGGGTAATTTCTCACTCTATCACACGGGTTTAAATGCCTGGATGGTACCACCAGGCGCTACGGGAAACATCGATTTCAACCCGCCTGCCGAACAGCTCACGGTTTTTTTCCGTACACAGAACGGTAACAATAACAGCATACTCGAGCTTTTGGATAGTGACAGTCAGATTCTAATCAGTTTTCCAGGTTCATCTTCCAACTGGACAGAAGTTATCGCAAGCACGGCATCACTGGGAAAGCCGGTTGCACGAGTAATTTTGCGAAACGAATCAGGCCAGGGTTATGCCGTATTGGATGATCTTATTGCCGTTGCTTCTCAAGCGCCCCCAGATCGGCGTCTGGAAGACCCGATTCCCGAATCGATCCAGAAAGGGGCTAATCGGCTCAGGCTTAAGCTGATTGTAGACGGTCTGACAGCGCCGAATTGGGCAGTGGCTGCACCCGGAGACAGTCAACACTTGTATGTAAGCGATCAGAACGGCAAGTTATGGCGCATCAATTTATTTGATAACAGCAAAGCCGTTTTTCTGGACATATCCGACCGACTTGTAACGTTAGGCGCATTTGGAAGTGGTACATTTGACGAACGCGGTTTTCTCGGTTTTGCTTTTCACCCTCAGTATGCAGAAAATGGCCTGATCTATACCTACACCTCGGAACCGGTAACAGATGTCAGTGATTTTTCCACCATACCGGAAGGTTCAACAGCAAATCACCGCTCCGTTATCCGTGAATGGCGTTTGGAGTTTGACAATGCGACACAGAATCAAGCTACAGTAGCCGCGGAACGTGTTTTGATGACTGTTGATCAGCCGCAATTCAACCATAATGCTGGAGCACTGAATTTTGGCCCTGACGGCATGCTCTATGTCGCTTTAGGCGATGGCGGCGGAGCCGATGACCGCGATGGACAGGAATTTGCAGGCAGCCCAATGATTGGGCATGGCGCAGACGGTAATGCGCAAAATACGGCTAATCCGCTCGGTAGTTTGCTACGGATTGACCCAATGGGAAATAACGCAGAAAATGGTCAATACGGCATTCCCGCTGACAATCCATTTGCTGGATCAGAAACCGTACTGAACGAAATATATGCTTACGGCTTTCGCAATCCATTCCGGTTTTCATTTGATACGGTAACCGAATTACTGGTACTTGCGGATGTCGGACAAAACGATATTGAAGAAGTGAATCTGATTCAGGCTGGCGGTAATTATGGCTGGAGCACTAAAGAGGGTAGCTTCCGTTTCGACCCCAATGGAAATGATCCTGGTTTTGTGACCAGTGAGCCGGTTTCCGGGGACTTGATCGATCCTGTCGTTCAATACGATCATGATGAGGGCACCGCGATTATTGGTGGTTTTATCTACCGTGGTGAATCCATCAGCGCTCTGCGGCAGTCCTATGTGTTCGGTGATGTTGCCAGGACAGGCGATGGCGATGGCCGAATATTCTATACTCGTGGCGCTGAAATTCTTGAACTCGACCTGACGTTGCGCGATACACCCGGTTTCTGGGTGCTTGGTTTTGGTCAGGATGCAACAGGTGAACTCTATGTCCTTGGCAATGCAACCGGCATACCGTTTGAAACTACCGGAGCCATATATAAACTTGTACCCAACGCCGGTTTCAGTGGCGGTATACTCGATATACCGGCTGTTGATGTGATGCAGGGAGGCGGCAATGATGTATATCGGGCACAGCTGCAAGCTGTACAGGGTAGCCAACCATTGCGTTTCGAACTGATTCAGGCGGAAAAACTGACTGAAAGTTTTCGCGGAGATAATGCTACATTCGATCAAGAAACCGGCATCTTGAATATTCCGTTTGTCAATATTTCAAATGCTGATAATTCGGTATCAACCTATTCGGCAGAGCTTGAACTGATACCAGGCTTGCCACTGTTGACTTTTGAGCTGAAACAGGCAATGTTAATAAAATAATTACAACTAAAAATTGCGTAAGGCGAAAGCCGGATTGAATTAAAACCTATCCGGTCTCGCTGCTGTCTCGTTAACTTTCAAAATAGAGTAGGCTGATAATCATATTCGTAATGACTGCTAGGTGGGTCGCCTTGCAACAGACTCATGAGATCACGTTTTTCGAACAGATTGAGGTGCAATAACCGTAATATCTGCTGCATACTGATCTGAATCTTTGACTGGAATTTGATAAATGCGATCAGTAAATAGACGCATAGTGCGATTCAGATTTGTGTCATGACAGCATTCTTGCTTGTTCCGACAAACGATTTAATCTTGAGATTCTGTTTGATCCATTTGAGAAAGAGCTCAACATGCCAGCGTGCTTTATAGATGTCGGCGATGGTTCTGGCAGCTAGTTTGAAATGATTGGTCAGAAAAGTATATTGTGCGCCGGTTTCTTGATCCCAATAGACAATACGGCGCAACGTTTTCGGGCATTTCTTCAAGGCATCGTTACCTGTAAGCATAATCGTCTGATCACTGACTAATCCTTTGTTTTTCGGTATGGCGTGGCGCTCAGTCACTTTATAACAGGCATTGGATTTCAGTCGGGTAACAAAATATACGTCTTTGTTTGTCAGCTGGTTAAACCATGCATAATCCATGTAGCCTCTGTCCATTGCCACGATGCTACCGGTTGAAAATGTTAACGTACGTCCGATTTCAACATCGCTGGTTTTTTCCGTCCGTGATCACTGCAAACTCAGGCAGATAACCGTTGTGATTAAGGCCAACGTGCAGCTTTATAGCCCTTTTTGTAGATCGAAAGTCAGCCTACGGAAAAACAGGCAGGCACAGATCAATCGTAGAGGCGTCCAGCGAATAATGAGCGTTCTTGAAGCGAACAGGTGGCCGGGCGTCAGATATTGGCACTGTCGGAACAATTTTCCAAATAATGCCTCATACAAACTGTAGGACTTGCTTTCATACATACGGGCAAGATTGGAGCGTGTCAGTTTCGCGCTACCAAGATGATAAAGGCGGTGTGCTTGCGCACTCGTGTTTCCAACGATATCGCGCAAACTGATGCGACAGGACAACTAAGCCATCGCCATGATGACAAACTGCGACCAGCGGGTAGCAGTGCATAAATCACAATGTAATGACTTGGTTCCCAGTTCCTATTCAATAAGTTATCGAAACCCCATTGCAACAATACTGGTCGAATCAGGCTTCTTCGTTTGTCAGTTAACGGAGCAGCAGTAACACCATATGAAAGATGTGATTTATAAAGCAGGCACACTCCTTGCATATTCCGGTCCAGCCTGAACAGCCATTCTGGTTCAAAGTGAACAAAAGCATTTTGATCGAAGTGAGCAGCTATTCCGGCTGGAAATGAACATTTCCACTAAATTTTTGTTAGTCTCTCAAATTTTTTTTCTTCCATCCCCATAAATTCAAGTATAAACCTCTCGGGTGTTAGCTTCGCATACATCCTTGAGTTTACGGGGATTGCAGAAGTCGTTTAGTATGAGGCTTAAGGCGAATAATGCTCAATATTGAATTCTTACGTTTGCTGTTTTTCTATCATTAATTGTCCCGAAACAGATTTCCTGGAATTGGCGTTCAACACGCCGGAATGGTTGTTCAATTTCACCGGAATATGCACTCCTCGCAATAATTTGAAGTCGAGCAACGACATAATTAATATAAAGCTCCTTTGTTACATTAAAACTAGAGTTTAAAGCGAGCTTACTCCTCCAGGCTAATATTTTTTAGCCTGTTTTGGCTAGTCGCCCTATGTTTTTTCCTTTTGTTACGTAGTCTTAATCCGCTCACACTCAGAATCGCTATTTTTGTTCCAATTTGGTGGCATGAATTTTTTGCATTTCGCATTCCACCGCTGCCTGACGGCAACATGCCTTAAAATGCCAGCCAATCCTTTACGGATTTGTCCGGCTGTTTTGGGATTTTGTTTTCGCCAGGGAGAATGGCGACACAGTTCGTCCACAGCATGGCTGTTCAAACAACTCAACAGCTGCATCAAACCATAGCCTGCCATGGTGATATGTACCCAGCTATGTAGCGTTTGATGTGTTTGTTGCCATGCTTCTTTCAACCCCCAAGCCTGCTTCAGTTGGTTGAACATCGGTTCAATCGGCCAGTGCAGGCTATAACTTTCAACAACCTGTTCCGCTGTCAGCCTGGTATCGGTGCTCAACAACAAACTGGCAGTTTTCCATTGGTTTTGTTTCTTGTCATTTCCAAACTCACACCAGACAGCTCGCACCAACTTGCCGTTCAGAAAGCGCGCTTTAACCAGTTGACTGCGTAAACGTACTTGCTGCTCTTTACCGTAGATGTTCAGTGTTGCAATCCAGCGGTCCAAATGTTCAATACGCTCAGGCGTGTACTTCTCGCCATATTTCCGGCTCCGCCCTCTTTGGCCTTTCGACCTCGGTGCGGGCACATCGTACAGACGCGTATCTTTTCTCACTTGTCCGACCACATTAAAACCACGCTTGAGCATGGCGTTGATAACAGTTCGCCGCATATACCAACTACCCATCAGCACGCGCACCCTGAATTCTCTAAGCAAGCCTTGTACGACGCGTATCAACGTATTGGCGGCAACCAGCTTTCCAGTGTTGCCACGACCAGGCATCAAGCGGGAAAGTAACGGCAACGCAACCGGCTCACCATTGGAACGCCTAACGATCATCGCCAAATTGACCCAGCATTGCCCCAATACATATGAAGCAAGGTTCGCCTTGTTGCCATGCTGATGGTGAATCCGGCTGCCTGGCGCTTTTTTTGACGAACGCAGCGTCAGCGTATCATCAATAGCCAGATGTATGACATCACACTTCACATTCGCCAGCACCAGTCGCACAAATTGCCTTGCCAGCGCCAACCAGGACCACTTCCCTTGCTGTAACCACTTGTAGTAACTCGTCCAATGGTTACGCATGTTCACCATCAAATAAGCATCCGTCACGAAACCGGTTGGCGTTAACATCGCACCAATCAAAAGCTCAATAAAGCTACCAACTGATCTTAGGGGTAGCGCTTCACTTAAAAATGTTATCCAATAACACAGTTCGCTGGGGATACTGCCATATCCTCTTGCGTTCATTGCGGCCTCCAGATGTGAAATCTCAAAAATTTCTTCTAGAGGCCGCGCGCTAAATACCTTTCAAAAACAAAGCTATTTAGCGCGCGGCAACGATTTTTGTGCCACAATGTCAAGCACTTTTTGCGTTAATTTGTTCTTTTTTGTATTAGTCTTTTCCTTTATTTCCTTTATAGAATTCTGAAACTCTAAACATTAAAAGTGGTTTTGTAATAATTTAAAAGCGTAAAATCATAGCTTGCTAAACCACCTAAGATTATATAAATAAGTATCATTTATAATGATAAATGCAAATTATTAGCGTTTGTCTATTTTTGTATTTATTGTCAATAAAATCACAAAAGGAGTGAACTGAATGAAGAAGTGGTTATTTATCTCAATTTTTTTATTGATTCCAAACCTAGTTTGGGCCGATGGAGAGGACCGAATTCGTTTCGAGCTCAATGACGGCCCGGGTAATTGGTTTAGAAATTCAAACGGTCCAATAGCAGGGTCTGGTTCTCTTGCGGTTGGTAAGCCTGGTGTCGAAGTTGATTTCAGACGGGATGATTCGAATACTGTACATACGATGACTAGCTTGCTTTACCCAACTGGCGCAAAAAATATGCCTTTTGATACGCCGCCGCAAAAGGGCAGTGAAAGGGTTAAATTAACAACACCTGGCTTATATGTTTTTTTTTGCCAAGTGCACCCATTCATGTTGGGTGCAGTGATTGTGGACGATCCTGATACACCTGGGCTTGATTTGGGCGATAGCATTACGTTGGTCAATGGAATAACCGTACCTACTAGCAGCGATTTGGCAACCCGTTTACTGCGTGGATTCCTAGTCTTGACCGAACCATCAAATTGGCAGAATTTTGCATCAAGTGCGCCATGGCACATTAACTACCCCAATGTAGACGTTCGAATTGATATTGGAACTGTAAACCTGGCCGCAGTATTGAATGCACGTTACGGAAATGATATCCCGTTGCCTTCGTTGTTGACGCCGCTCCCAGGTGTTGGCGAGGTTTGGATAAACACGCAATTCGAGAAAACAGCCAATAAACGCAAACCGGGGGCTGCCGCCGTAGTAGATGCGTCTACCTGGGAAGTAAAGCGCAAGGTATTTTTTCCGGATATAGAAATGAACAATCCGCACAATATGTGGACAGACCGGGACCAGAATCTAATCTATGTTACTGAATGGTTTGATAGCAAATTGACAGTTTTCGACCGTATGACAGGCCAGTTTATAGATCGTATTGATGTTGGCGAAGCACCCGCACATGTCATGACTCGCGTGGATACCGATCAACTGCATGTCTCCATCAATGGTTCGGATGATGAAGAATCTGTGGTTGAATTATCGCCACTAGCTGGAGGAGTTGAAAGGCGTATTGATATCGGCCGCCCTGGTCCACATGCGCACTGGATGGGGCATGATGGTGAAACCATGGTTACACCAAATGTTTTTACTGGTGATTCAACGATCTATGATTTCGTTCAGGACGACATTCAAAACATCGTAAGCACTGGTGGTGTCGAATCTCATCCAATTGCCACAGGTATGATGCCGGATTCCAGCAAGTATTATGTAGCTAATTTTCTGGACAGTACTTTTACCGTTATTGAAACTGCAACAGGCAATGTACTAAAAACAATCAATCTGTTAGAAAACTACAATCCTATAACAGGAGAAATCACAGGCCCGATTGGTGGTTTGCCGATTCAAACACCGGTTAGCCCAGATGGTATAGCTATGGTTACAGCTAATATCCTGTCGGATACGATAACTATTCTGGATACACGTTCAGATGAATTGGTGGCTGCCTTGCCGTGTGCGGCGGGTTGTCATGGCGTACAGTTTGGAGCCAAAGCGGGCGGCGGATATTATGCATATATTAGCAGCCAGTCATCCAACGTATTGCAGGTTGTGGATATCGATCCGAATGGCGATGGTAATCCTGTAGATGCAAAAATAGTTGGCAGAGTATTGCTGACGTCAACGGAAAATACAATAATGGATGACAGAATTCGTGCGTATGACGGGATGGGCGGGCAGGGCTTGCTACCCATACCAGTTATTTATAATGGATGGGTGCAAAATCTTCCGCAAGCCTGGAAAAACAAGCTGACGGAACAACAGCGTAATCCGTTGCAACCGTTCTAATTGCAAAATTATAATTATTTTAATTGTCGTCTTTGGAATTACTGGAATTATGTTATGTGCGCCAGAATTAAGTATTAGGATTATAAAATCCACTTTCCCCAGCTAGATGCAAAATTGCTTGCATTGTTACGCAGCAGTGGCGTTACCTGGGTAACATAGGGTAATCTCAAAAAAAGCAAACAGAAAGTTTTTGAATGGTGGCTGGGAACAGCTGGGTGCATATTCCGGTCCAGCCTGAACAGCTATTCCGGCTAGAAATGAACATTTCCACAAAATTTTTGTTAGCCTCTCAAATTATTTTTTCTTCCATCCCCATAAATTTAAGGATAAACCCTTCGGGTGTTTGCTTCGCATACATCCTTGAGTTTACGGGGATTGCAGAAATCGTTTAGTATGAAGCTAAAGGTGAAGAATGCTTAATATTGAATTCTTACATTTGCTGTTTTTCTATCCTTAATTGTCGCCAAACAGATTTCCCGGAATTGGCGTTCAGCACGCCGGAATGGCTGTTCAATTTCACTGGAATATGCATGGCACCCATAGTTGCCCATGCTCCGATTACAATTTCATCAATCGTAACCGCAAAGCATTTCCTATTACGCTGACCGAGGACAGCGACATCGCTGCTGCCGCCATAATAGGTGAAAGCAAAACACCAAATAATGGATACAAAACACCAGCGGCAATCGGCACG
This sequence comes from Nitrosomonas marina, assembly GCF_900110145.1. Lineage (GTDB taxonomy): Bacteria > Pseudomonadota > Gammaproteobacteria > Burkholderiales > Nitrosomonadaceae > Nitrosomonas > Nitrosomonas marina. The sequence continues at coordinate 20,837 of NZ_FOCP01000022.1, forward strand.
CCTGCGGAGTTGTAAATAAACGCAAAAAACAGGTTTTGCCGGATATTGCGCATTGTGGCTACAGATAATTTATGAGCGCGCACAATACCCATCAGGTCGCCTTTGAGTAATGTTACTCCTGCGCTTTCCATTGCTACATCTGTGCCGGTGCCCATTGCTATGCCCACATCGGCTGCAGCTAACGCAGGCGCATCATTTGTTCCGTCGCCAGCCATGGCAACAGTGCGTCCTGCAGCACGCAACTCTTTAACAATCTTGCCCTTATCCTCCGGCAGAATTTCAGCTTTTACTTCTTCAATACCCAGTGTTTTTGCCACAGCTTCAGCGGTACGGCGATTGTCACCGGTAAGCATGACAATATGGATACCCTGTTTCTGAAGCTTCTCGATAGCATCCGGTGTTGTTTCCTTGATCGGGTCAGCAATAGCCAAAAGACCAGCAATTTGATCGTTAACGGCGATAAAAATAACTGTTGCGCCATCGGATCGCAGATCATTGGCTTGATCGGACACGGAAGAAACATTGATGGCATGTTCTTCCATCAGCATTACATTACCAAGCGTGACATTCTGTCCTTTGACTTTTCCAATCACCCCCTTACCAGTTGGTGAATCGAAATTGCTTATATCCTCTAAATCCAAACCCTTTTGCCTGGCTGCACTGACTATGGCATGAGCCAAAGGGTGCTCACTGCCCTGCTCCAATGATGCGGCCATTACTAAAAGTTCATCAGAGGAAAACTCTGCAGCAGAAATAATATTTGTAACCGTCGGATTTCCTTTTGTCAATGTTCCAGTCTTGTCAATAACCAGCGTATCGACCTTTTCCATACGTTCCAGTGCTTCTGCGTTTTTTATCAGAACGCCGGCTTGTGCTCCTTTACCAACTCCCACCATAATCGACATGGGTGTAGCCAGTCCCAGCGCACAGGGGCAGGCGATAATCAAAACGCTGACTGCAGCGATCAGTGCATAACTGAAGGCTGGTGATGGCCCGAATATACTCCAGACAATAAAAGCCAGCACAGCCACCAGTATGACGATTGGAACAAACCATGACGCGACGACATCCGCCAGTCTCTGAATTGGCGCGCGGCTGCGTTGCGCCTCGGCAACCATATGAACAATTTGCGAGAGCATGGTGTCTTTACCGACATGCTCGGTTTTCATGATAAAACTGCCAGTCTGATTCATGGTTCCGCCGATCACATTGCTGTCTTGCTCTTTTTTGACAGGCATCGATTCGCCGGTAACCATGGATTCATCGACAGCACTCCGGCCTTCGGTGACTAGACCATCCAGCGGAACCTTTTCTCCCGGGCGGACACGCAACAGATCGCCCACCTTGATTTGATCCAGCGGCACATCTTCATCGTCGCCATTTTTCGTAATCCTGCGCGCTGTTTTCGGCGCGAGATCAAGCAACGCGCGGATTGCCCCGCCTGTCTGCTCGCGCGCTTTAAGTTCCAGAACCTGTCCGAGCAGCACAAGCACTGTAATTACCGCCGATGCTTCAAAATAGACTGCAACAACGCCATCCTGCCGGAATGCTTCAGGGAAAATGCCGGGCGCCAGTGTTGCCACTATGCTGTATAACCAGGCCACACCCGTGCCCATAGCAATCAACGTAAACATATTCAGATTGCGGCTTTTCAGTGAATCCCAGCCGCGCTCAAAAAACGGCTTTCCGGCCCAAAGCACAACAGGCGTGGCCAGTACAAGCTGTATCCAGTTGGAAAGCGTTCCATCTATATATTGATGCAGATTGAAAATGTGACTACCCATTTCCAGGGTAAAAACCGGTAATGTCAGAACCAGTCCAATCCAGAACCGTCTACGCATATCGGTGAGCTCGGGGTTTTCACTTTCTTCACCGGTCATCGTCTCTGGTTCCAGCGCCATGCCGCAAATCGGGCAGTTTCCCGGCCCGTTTTGCCGAATTTCCGGATGCATGGGGCAGGTGTAAATTACAGTTGTCTCATCAGATTGAGATACATCAGGGGATTTTTTCGCATGGACTGGATTATGATCGCTGCATGTGCGGGATTCACGGCCTTGCTCAGATTTTTTTTGTTCCATCGTTTATTTACCTTCAAAAAGGATTTTCCACTGTGAAAGAGTAAAAAACCATGCTCCTATTTCATTTGGATAAATTAATTTGATTTGCCGCAGTCAGTTGCTGTAACTGTTGTTCATAATGCTGTGCCTTTTGTTTATGACCACTCAGTCTTGCTGCCTGCATAGCTCCATAAATACCATTCCGACGATTAGGTGTTCGAATCAATGAGGTTTCAAATTCTTTCAGTGCTTCCTCGGGTTTTTTCAGTTCGAGCAATAATTCACCTAACAATTCTCTTGCCGGTCTTATCGCCCCCGGTGTTACGTTATCCTTTTCAGTGGAATCTTCCAGCTCGGCTGATTCTCGCATCAGGTTTTCTGCATCTTTCATCTTGCCTCCACTATAAGCAATCCAGGCTGCTACCACCAAACGTTGTATTTCTATTTGCTCTGCTGTGTAGTGTTTATTGGCTGCTCTATCAGAGTCTCGGAGTGCCTCGATTTGATTCAGAGCGAACCGGGCTTCATCAATTTTTCCAATTCTGGACGCGCCCAAACCTCGCGCAAAATGGATAATCGATTCACACCAACCAAATTTATTCCATGGAAAATCGACCGGATAAATGTTTAATCCGGCAGCTTCCTGCCAGTAGCCGAGTTCAACTGCGTAGCGTGCCGGGATAGCTGCAAATGCATAAGCGGTCGTAGTATTTTCGGGGTGGGCTTTTTTGATAGCTGTAACTTCTCGCAGAATTTTTTCAGCTTTTTCTGTTTGCCCCAGTTGCAGATAGGCATACATCATATAATCCATGAAATGCATCTGTTGATCCCAGACAGCCATTTGACTATTATTCGCCTGGGTGTAATTTTTTGCTGCATGGTACGCAGCTAAATTGGCATCGACAGCTTCCTGCCATTTTCCCAGCCTGATGAATATATGTGATGGCATATGTAAAGCGTGCGGCACCGCTGGAGCGATTTGCGCATACTTTCTAGCCGCATTAAGTCCGAATTTGGCCAGTTCAGGATAGTCGCTGCTGTGAATGATGTAATGCGCAACGCCTGGATGAGCAGGTTCTTTTTGTAGTACCGTTTGCAACAGTTTTAATGCTTTCTTCTGATTCGAATAAGTTTTATCATTTGGTGAAGCGGTGGAAATTAACGCCAGCGCGTAGAAAACGGCAGCTTCGGAATCGTCCGGGTTGTCTGTAAACACTTTCTCCATCGCTTTCTGGTAGGCCAGCTTTCTTGTTGTGTAATTTGGCGTGTCGTCAAATTGGTACAAATGACGCACGGCTTCGATAAAAGTACGCTCCCTTTCGGTTTTGATGTCTAGTTGTTCAGCAAGTCGCAGGGCGTTTTGTCCTTTTTGCAACTCTTCAGGCGTCGGTGGCGTTGCCCATAACTGGTGATAAAGGCTCATTGCCACACCCCAGTGACCCATAGCGCAGTTTTTATCAACTGCTGTAACACGACGAAATGTCTTTTCTGCCTCGTCATACCAAAATGAATGAAGCATCGCGATCGCTTGATTAAATAATTCCTGCGCAGGTGGTGTGCACGAAACATGAAACGAAACCGTTCCTAGCTGTTCCCCACCAGCGACGTGCAATTGATGATTGTCGTCTGCACGCGTTGAATGCACAGTCAGTAGATATATAATTAAGGCGATTTTTGCAAATTGTTTCATGCTATTTCTCCATATTCAGCGTTTATTTTGTTTTTACACATTGTTTCGACGAACTCTGCCGAACAGAAGAGTGAAGACGATTCGGTTTAGAAGTTTCTGCAAATTCTTGGGTTGCGTCTTTATCTGATAGCGTATCCAGAATAGGACAGTCTGGGCGATCATCACCGCGGCAATGCCCGATCAATTGGGACAATGTTTCAGCAATTGACTGCAGCTCAGAAATTTTTTCTCTAAGTTCTTTCAGATGAGATGTGGCAAGCTGCTTAACTTCACGTGCTGGTCGCCGGCGGTCTTGCCAAAGCAACAACAGTTTTTTTATATGTGCGATACTGAAACCTGCTGCACGCGCGCGATTTATAAATAGCAAAACATGAATGTCACGTTCATCGTAGTGCCGGTATCCTGAGTATGAACGCGTGGCTTTAGGAATAAGCCCAATAGCTTCGTAGTAGCGAATCATTTTTGCTGATATGCCAGAGGCGCGGGAAGCCTGACCAATATTCATGCTCATTTCCTTAGGATTGTGCGGATATGGGTTTCTCATGATTATTTTTTCACTGATTTATTTATTGAAACTGCCATGTTAAACCTTCCAATAATTGGAAGGTCAAGTGATTTATTTCAGTGTTGAAGCTCGCAATTAATCCTTGAGGATGTTTTGCACCATGATTAGCATTGCTCTAATACAATATTGTTTGAATATTATTCCAAATCAGTATCCTATAATATGCAATCTGCCGGATTTTCAAGCAGTGATGATATTTTCAGCGAGCGACTCTTATTTTGGCTTGCACTGCTTGCATTGACCTGGCACGCTGGCGGCCTGATTTTCTCGTTCGTTCCTATTTGATACGTGCTACACTCAGCTTGTCGTATTGTCAAGTCAATCATATCAATGAATTATCGGATATCCTCATTTCTAGTTGCACTGCTGTTTTTGTTCATGACGACTATCGGGTCATTGCAAGCAAAAACCGTTTTTACATGCGCGATGATGGATACGGATGTATTCCACGAATGTTGTTGCGATGGCAATAGCGCTGATAAAGATTGCGTGAATCATAGCTGCGATGTAATGTTCGGCCCGAATAAAGGGGCCTGCTGTGACAAATCAATTGAAATCAGTATCAATGCCGATGAAGCAAAACAAAACGCATCATTTGCCAAGCCAGCTGAGATACGTTCTGATGTAGACCCGCCTCAAGCTATTATTGTCAATTATTTTGATATCCCCGCCTCACCATATTCTGTCGCAGTTTTAGTAGTCAATTTCCAGCCAATTATCGGTTCATCTGGCTCTAGCACTTATCTCATTACGCAACGACTGCGTATTTAATCCTACCTCCTTATCCTGATTCCACTTTTGACCTTCGTTCAATCGCGTACGAATACGTCCCTATTTAGTTGAACCAACACAAGGAGATGAACATTGCATTCCATATTATTGCGATACACTGTTTTTAGTGTTTTTCTAACGCTAATCGCTGTTCCCGTGTGGAGTGATCCTCCACAACAAACTTATACCGGTTTTAAAACCGATCAATATTTAACCGCCGAGCAGTTGGCATCGTGGGTCCTTGAAGTCAATCCTGGCCTAGCTGCGATACAAGCGGCAGCAGAAGCGGCTGCTTATCGCATTGATCCCGCTAGCGCGCTAGACGATCCGGTTTTGAGTTACGGTATTGCACCGCTGACGCATGACGCAAGTCGGGGTGTGAATCAAAGATTTGACGTCAGTCAAAAAATTCCCTGGCCAGGCACATTGGCCGCTCGAAAGGAAGTCGCCCGGAATGATGCACTCGCAGTCAGTAGCGAGGCTGACATGCTGCAGCTGCTGGTTATCGCCCAAACCAAAGCAGCGTATGCTGAGTGGTACTTTATCCATGAGGCATTGAACATCCACCATGCAACGCAAGCGCTACTTGATGAATTAACTGTGACCACTCAAGTACGCTATGCAACTGGTCTTGCAACCAAACAAGATGCACTGCAAGCAGAAGTTGAACTGAACAATCTTAAAAAGCAGGAACTAATCCTTCTCCGACAACAGGTCGCAATACAGGCACGTATTAATGCGTTACTCAATCAGCCACCAGACACTTCATTGCCGGAAGCCGAGCAGATTGTGGTTTCTCGTCAGCAACCTCCGACATTTCAAGAATTGCAAGCTTTGGCATTGACGCATCATCCTGAACTTTCTCAATTGAACGCACGAATTTCTGCAGGTGAAAGCCGTATTACCTTAGCTGAAAAAGCATTTTTACCTGATTTTCAGGTCGGCATGGGCTATAACAGTCTTTGGGATGATGCCGACAAACGGCCTATTTTGGGTGTTTCGATCAATATACCACTTGATCGCGGTAAACGAAGATCTATATTGAATCAGGCGCGAGCCGAAACACGTCGTGCCGAATGGTTGCTGATTGAACGGCGGGCAGAGTTGTTGGCAGATCTCGCACAAGCACGTGCGGAAGTAATCGAAGCGCAGTCATCAGTGGTACTGTACCAAGATAAGCTTATTCCCCTCGCAGAAGAATACCTTGATTCAGCAATTGCAGACTATCAAAGTGGCGCCGGCGGTTTTCTCAATGTCATTACCGCTGAGCAACGCAAACTTAGTACTGACCTTGCACATGCGCGCTCACGTGCCGATTATGTAAGGCGTCTTGCCGAGCTCGAGCGTTGGACAGGCGCATCGATCAATTTGTCGCTACCAATCTCAGTCGGGGTAAAACAATGAAATATTCAAAGAAATTTTTGTGGTTAACCGGTATTTCGGTATTGGCAATTTTAACTGGCGGAACCTATTTTATTTTATCTGAGTCAAGCACAAAAGTGTCACCTGAATCAGTTGCGGTTGCCGAGGACAATTTGTTTCGTTATCAGGTAAACGGATTAAATATTGGTCTAGGCATTAAGCCTAGTATTCCTCGCGTGGGAAGCAATGAATTGATTATTGAAGTTCGCGATTCTAGCGAGAATCCAGTGTCTGTCGCCATCGACGCTTACGCAGAGATGCCAGCCATGGGTGCCATGCCGGCGATGCGCGCACCTGTAGATCTCAAAGAGAACGCACCGGGGCGCTATGTGGGAACAATGCATCTGTCCATGCGTGGTGAGTGGCCGCTAACTATCACAATCAAAGATCCGCAACACGATGAGAAGCGCCTTCAATTCGATCTTGCCACTGACCGTAAAGACCTTGCAATCGTCGCGGGAGCCGCACCTGTAGATGGTGTAACAAAAACAACTGACGATGCCGACGTCATCACAATCGACAGCCGTCGTAGACAAATGATTGGCGTTGAGTCGGACGTAGTATCTCACCGCGAATTAATAAAATCAATTCGAGCAGTCGGTGAAGTCATGTTTGATGAACAATTATTGTCGCATGTTGCGCTAAAATTCGACGGTTATATTGGTGATCTAAAAGCCAATTATGTCGGTGCTAAGGTTACAAAGAACCAGATACTATTTACAGTTTACAGTCCTGAACTACTGGCCGCCCAGCAAGAATATCTTGAAACGCTAAAGCGCCGACAAAATAACGGCTCTGAAGATGGACTGCTACGTGCGGCACGCCAACGACTGGCATTATGGGATATGTCTCCAAAGGAGATTAAGGCTCTGGAACAACGCGGATCGCCGCAAGATTATGTCGCTATTTATGCACCACGTAGCGGCACCTTGATTGAACGGAATATCGCAGACGGCAGCTCGGTTCGTAAAGAACAGACGCTATTAAAGATTGCCGATCTTTCTCGTGTATGGATCGAAGCGGAAGTTTTTGAAGCTGACCTAGAATTAGTGCGGGTCGGTATGGCTGCAAGCTTTACATTGCCATATTTGCCAGGACGGACGTATTCGGCAATCGTTGAATATGTTTATCCTTATCTTCAGAGTGACAGCCGTACCGGTCGTATTCGGCTGTCATTGGAAAATCCTGATGGCGAGCTGAAACCCGATATGTACGCTGAAGTACTTTTGCAAGCGGGACTGGGGCAACGGCTCAGCGTTCCAGAGGAAGCCATCATCGTGGCCGGAGATACTCGAGTTGTTTTTATGGATCTTGGGCAAGGCCGCCTCAAACCCGTTCGCATCAAAACAGGACGTACTGCACAGGGATATGTTGAAGTACTCGATGGCCTGTCAGCCGGTGACATTGTGGTTACTTCGGGTAATTTTCTCATCGCAGCGGAGACACGCCTGAAAACGGGGATAGAGCAATGGTAAACACCAATGACAACAAGAGAAAACTGAGCCCGATCGAAGCGGTGATTGGTTTTTCGGCGCGCAATTGGCTTCTCACTGTAATGCTGGTTCTTGTCGCAACCATATGGGGCTATCGTTCATTCATCAGTGCACCACTCGATGCTATCCCTGATCTATCGGATGTGCAGGTGATTGTGTTTACCAATTGGCCTGGACGCAGTCCGGATTTGATCGAAGACCAGATTACATATCCGTTGACAACTACGCTGCTTGCTGCACCTGGGGTACGTTCTGTTCGCGGACAAAGTTTTATGGGATTATCATTTGTCTATGTAATCTTTGAAGATGGGACAGACATCTACTGGGCGCGTTCACGCGTGCTCGAGTATCTGAACTCAGCTTCCGCCAAACTGCCGGATGCCATACAGCCGACGTTGGGGCCAGATGCGTCTGGAGTTGGTTGGGGATATCAGTATGCACTGGTTGATAAAAGTGGCAATCGGAGCTTGGCAGACTTACGCAGTTTGCAAGATTTCAATTTGCGTTATGCACTCGAAGCCGTTGAAGGCGTTGCTGAAATTGCCTCAGTAGGCGGTTTCGTCAAGGAATACCAGATTAATATTGATCCTAATAAGCTGTCATCCTACGGTATTTCTCTAGATAAAGTAATAGCAGCAGTCCGCGCCTCCAATAAAGATGTCGGCGGGCGTGTTTTGGAAGTCGCCGGACATGAACAATTCATTCGTGGACGCGGTTATGTCAAATCAGTTGAGGATCTCAAAGATGTTGTAATCGGTGTAGGTGATGGCGGCATACCGATTCGCGTTGTTGATGTGGCGACCGTTAGTCTGGGGCCTGCATTACAGCGCGGACAGGCAGATTTGGATGGCGAAGGCGTCACAGTCGGTGGTATTGTTGTCATACGCTACGGAGAAAATGTCCTAGATGTTATTAATCGAGTCAAAAATCGAATAGATACTCTCAAAACCAGCTTACCGCCCGGCGTCGAAATTGTTCCTGTTTATGATCGCTCCAGTTTGATTGAACGCGCGATTGAAACACTACAAAATACGCTCATTCATGAAATGTTGATCGTGTCGTTAGTTATCGGGTTATTTCTCCTCCATGTGCGGTCAGCAATCGTAGCAATTGTAACGTTGCCCATTGCCATATTGCTTTCGTTCATTCCGATGTTTTATCAGGGGCTAACCGCGAACATCATGTCGCTTGGCGGTATCGCCGTGGCCATTGGTGCCATGGTCGATGCCGCAATTGTCATTATTGATAATATTCATAAGCGCCTGCAAAACGAAATCCTCCAGGGTGAAGCTAGAATACGTGCTGTGATCGAAGCCATGCAGGAAGTTGGTCCCAGCATTTTCTTTTCACTATTGATCATTACTGTTTCTTTTATTCCCGTATTTGCTCTCGAAGGTACTGAAGGCCGTTTGTTCAAGCCCTTGGCCTACACCAAGACCTATTCGATGTTCTTCGCAGCATTGCTGTCAGTGACGCTGATCCCGGCACTGACTGTTCTTCTGATCAAGGGACGCATTCATAGTGATCATAGCTGGCTGAACACAGGATTAACGAAATGCTATATGCCGATAGTAAAATTTTCGGTGCGCTGGCGCTGGCCAGTTATTATCCTAGCAGTGTTAGCACTGGCTGCAACGGTACCCGTATACCGTAGCCTCGGCTCTGAATTCATGCCGCCACTTAATGAAGGCAGTATTCTTTATATGCCGACTACACTGCCAAATATTTCCGTTGAGGAAGCTACGCGCGTCATGCAAACCATGAATCGCGAGTTAAAAAAATTTCCTGAAGTCGAAAGAGTATTCGGCAAGGTTGGCCGCAGTACCAGTCCTACGGATCCGGCTCCTTTATCGATGATCGAAACCAATATTATGCTAAAACCTGAAACTGAATGGCGTGAAGGGGTGACCTGGGACACATTGATCGGTGAAATGGATAATGCAATGCGATTTCCTGGAATGCCGAATATCTGGTGGATGCCGATACAAACACGTACCGAAATGCTGGCAACCGGCATACGTTCGTCACTCGGTATCAAAGTTTTTGGGGCCGATCTTTCGACAGTCGAATCCATTGCGATCAATATTGAACGCGCACTAATTGATAATGAACGTACTGCACCTTATACACGCAGCGCTTTCGCTGAGCGCACAACGGGTGGATACTTTCTGGATTTCGACATTGATCGCAAAGCCGCAGCACGGTTTGGCCTTAATGTGAACGACATACAGTCCGTAGTCGAATCCGCAATCGGGGGCATCAAGGTAAGCGAGACCGTTGAAGGCCGTGAACGCTACGATATTCTTGTACGCTATGCCCGCGAATACCGTGACAATATTGCAGCGCTTGAGCGCGTATTCGTTGCAACCCCGACCGGTGCACAGATCCCGATTACACAGGTTGCTAATATTCGCTTTCGTACGGGGCCGCCAATGCTCAGAAATGAAGATGGTCAGCTTGTCAGTTTTGTGTTCGTTGATGTCAGTGACAAGATCGGTATTGCCGATTATGTTGATCTGGCGCGCGATGTTGTCACTGAAAATGTGGAAATAACACCAGGATACCGTATTGATTGGGCTGGACAATTTACGTATTTCGAACGCGTTAAAGCACGCCTGGCAATTCTGGTGCCACTGACCATAATCTTAATCTTTTTTATGCTTTATATGCATCGAAAATCAATAACCGAAACACTGATCATTATGACAGCACTGCCATTTTCGTTAATCGGCAGTATCTGGCTACTGGCCGCGCTCGGTTACAATTTGAGCGTTGCCGTCGTGGTCGGCATGATTGCGATGGCCGGTCTGTCGGTTGAATTAGGACTATTGATGATGCTGTATTTAGATCTCGCTTGGCGCAGACATGTCGCAGACGGTTCGCTTAAAACCAGAACAGACCTGAAAAACACGATTGCTGAGGGAGCAAGTCAACGTATTCGTCCAATGTTGATGACCAGCCTGACGCTGTTCTTGGGCCTGCTGCCTATCATGTACAGTAGCGGAAGTGGTGCTGATGTTATGAAACGCATCGCTGCACCTATGCTGGGTGGTACAGGCTCGACATTGATTCTGGTATTAATTGTTTTTCCAGCTATTTTTTCATTATGGCGTGGCCGATACGTATACGATTTAAGTGCATTACCCCAAAATCATGGAGAAACAAAAAATGTAACTTAGGGATAAGTTTAGAATCCTGTGTAAGTTTACAAATCAGCTAACACGTTGCACTTACAATCTCATCTTATTCGTTAGATTTAATACTTGACTCTGGAGTATAGTCCATAGTCTAGAGTAACGATGCAAGGAGGTAATTATGCTAATCGGTGAACTCGCAGACAAGGCAAACATAAGCGTTGATACCATTCGTTATTATGAGCGGGAAGGACTTATCAAGCCTGTTTCGGTACGTGATTCCGGCTATCGCGAGTTTGATGAAAGTTCTGCCGATACCCTCCTTTTTGTGGTACGGGCCAAGGATTTAGGATTTTCGCTCAAAGAAATCTGCACACTGTTACGGCTAAAAAACGATCCCGATACGACTTGTGGTGAAGTAAAAGCGCTGGCTGAGAAGAAAATAACCGATGTCATTCTCAAGATCAAAAGCTTGCAAGCCATAGAAAAAGATCTGACCGCGCTTCTTAGGGCATGCACTGATACGGCAGCCTCCGTTGATGAATGCCCAATTGTAGACTCACTTGATAAAAAGGAGAAAGAGATATGAATATTGAATTTATCTATTTTAAAGAATGTCCGAATGCTAACGCCGCTCGGGAAAATCTGCATAAGGCGTGTTCCGCGCTTGGTATTGAAGCTGACTGGCAAGAATGGGATCAAAATAACGATAATGTTCCAGAACATGTCAAAGACTTTGGTTCCCCCAGTATTCTGGTAGAAGGAAAGGATGTCGCCGGCGACCCCGGTGAGTGCTGTCAGGCTAAATCTTGTCGTGTTTATGAAGACGGTCAGAATGCGCCGGATGTAGAAACAATTATGGTGGCATTGCGAGAAAACCTGCATCAATGAAAAAGTTTTTCATAGCATTACCGTCCTTTCTGGCCTCGGCATTTGTGGCCTTGCCGATACTTACATGTCCGGCGTGTTGGCCGCTTTATGCCGGATTGCTCAGCGCTCTTGGTCTAAGTTTTGTTGACTACACGCCATTTTTGTTTCCAGTTACAGCCGTGCTTCTCTTCATATCCCTTGTTTCGCTTGCCTGGAAAGACATGACCAAGAGCTTTGTCAAAAATGCGCTGAGGCCTGTGTTTCTGAACCACCGCGCTATCATAATACCAAAGTATGTTATGGGCATATTTTTGGTTATCTTAGTCATTACCGCGAGTTTCTCGTCAAGCTAGGTATCCAGCTTGACACTGACAACACTTTAATGTAAAAGGACAATAATTGGTGTGATCATATAATTATCGATTATCAAATAAAAACCGAGTGTTAAAGAAGCGAAGAGCAAACAGATTACTTTTGGTTTTAATCATGCTTTGGTTACCATTGCAAGGAGCGTTTGCTTTTACGGAGCTGCCGTGCATGCATGAAGAAAATACAGTTAATAAAATCAATGCCGTTGATTTTCCTATAACTGATGACCACCAGCATACGCTTCATTTCAAAGAAACAAGTAACACGGCTTCTGGCCAAGAATGTGAGGTGGACACCTTATGTCATGTAAGCTGTAGCAGCTATATCCCTACTATACTCTCTGATCCATCCTCTCCCAATTGTATTTCCTGTAATTTCGCGATTACAGCTCAATCTGATTCGTTCATTCCTGAACAATTTCAACGTCCTCCTCTCGCATAATTCATCCTGAACAGTAACAAGAAATCCACGGGCTTAAAAGTGGTCAGGCATTATCTATATTGAGCTTGATGGATTTCATCGATGATCGAATAAATTTCATTCTGATCCTGATTAATTACACGACAAAAAGCATTTAACGGGTTAAGGGCAAAGTTTCCTTCACGTTAAGCTTTTTATTACGAGTATGGCGCATTATGTCTTCACTTTTCATCATTCTAAGCAACGTTATATTAGGTTTATTGTTACTTGTAAACAATGTGTTCGCCGGAGCAGATCATGATTCTTTAACACTAAAATCGGCGACAGAAATAGCGATCCGGAATAATCCGGATTTAGCGCAAATGCGGGCGCGCGCCGAGGCAATGGCAGCGATTCCATCACAGGTTGGCACGCTGCCTGACCCTGAAATCAGTTTCAGTGCCGCAAATCTGCCCGTTGATACATTCAGTACTGCTCAGGTGGACATGACGCAAATCGGGCCGGGAATTTCGCAGGCAATTCCTTTTCCAGGAAAACTGGCATTACGCAGCTCAGCTGCGAGTTTTGAAGCAAAAGCTGCATTCGAGAATGTAACGGAAGCGCGGTGGTGGTTACTCAGTAACGTTAAACAAGTATGGTGGCAAATTTTCTACCTGGATCGTGCGTTACAAGTCGTAAAAGACAACCAGCTGCTGCTGGAACAGTTTATTCAGATCACACGTACAAAATATGAAGTGGGTGAAGGGCTGCAACAAGATATTTTGTTGGCACAACTGGAGCTGTCCAACCTGCTGGATCAACAGCTTAGGCTGCAAGGCGCGCGACATAATTCCGTTGCGAAGCTCAATGCATTACTGGATAGAGCTGCCAACCAATCAATAACATTACCTGAAGAAATAGCAGAAGAATTACCGACCATTCTTTCTGAAACTGCATTGTACCAGGTGGCCGAACACTCCAGGGCCTTGCTGGCATCGAAACATGAATCTGTCAATGCCGCAAGGGTCCGCGTTGATCTGGCTAAAAAAGATTTTTATCCAGACTTTAAGTTACGGGCTTCTTATGGATTCCGGCGTGATAATCCAACGGGTATTGATCGGGATGATTTTTTAACCCTTGGTTTGAGTATGAACGTTCCGATTTTTTTGGACCGGAAGCAAGCGAAGGCAGTTGATCAGCGTAACAGTGAGTTAATGCAGCAGAAATATATGCTACAGGACGAATGGAATAACATACGCGCCGAGATCTCACAAAGCTATAGCGATTTTCAACGCGCCTCGAAACAGACGGTATTGTTTAAAACCGGCATCATTCCTCAGGCAAGACAGACTGTGGCATCCATGCTGGTTGGTTATCAGGTCAACAAAGTCGATTTCCTGAATCTGGTCCGCAGCCAGATCAGTCTATTAAATAATGAACTGCAATACTGGAGTACTTTTGCTGAAGCCAATCAGGCTTTAGCAAAATTAATGGCCGCAGTTGGCAAGGAAGAAATTTATGAATAAACCATTAATAATCGTTGCTGTTGTAATGTTGATGATAGGTATCGGCGGGGGCTGGTTGGCTAACGATTATATACAGCTGGCGATTACACAACATCAACAGGATGACAGTCAGGCTGCGCGCTCGGAACAAAACAGTCAACCGCTTTTCTACCGTAGCCCGATGAATCCATCGGTTACCTCTCCCGTTCCCGCAAAAGATCCAATGGGCATGGATTATATTCCGGTTTACGCCGATGATGACAGTAGAGACGATCAACCAGCGGGCACAGTCAAAATCGATCCAGTCGTTGCACAAAATATAGGGGTACGTACCGCGATTGTTGAAAGGGACATACTGTCGCATATCGTTCGAACAGTCGGTCGCGTGGATTATGATGAAGAACGTATCGTTCGATTACATCCTAAGGTCGAAGGATGGATTGAAACCATGCGTGTAGACAAAACCGGTGAGAAGGTTAAGAAAAATCAGGATTTACTCAGTATTTACTCTCCCCAGCTGGTTGTCAGCCAGCAGGAATACGTCCTGGCTTTAAACAATCTCCACATATTAAAACAAAGCCCTATTGCAGACATTCGTCGTGGCGCGGAAGAACTGGTCAGCAGCGCGCTCGAACGGCTAAAACTCCTGGATGTTCCGGAACATCAACTGCATGATCTGACACGAGACCATAACATACATAAAACCTTGCATATTCATAGCCCGGCTTCTGGCATCGTGGTTCATGTTGGTGCCCGTGAAGGCCAGTATGTGACACCGGCCACTGAGATTTACTTGATCGCTGACTTGTCCACAGTCTGGGTATATGCTGATATCTACGAAAATGAATTACCCTGGGTACAGTTGGGTGATCTGGTTGAAATGCGGCTGGCGGGCATTCCCGGACGTGTTTTCAGAGGACACCTGGCTTTCATTTACCCATATGCCGAAGCCAAAACACGAACAATCAAAGTGCGCCTTGATTTTAAAAATACTGAATTGTTATTAAAACCTGACATGTTTGCCGAGGTGTCAATCTATGCAAGCAAACAAAAACGCGCATTAGTGATTCCATCCGAGGCGGTTATCCGTTCAGGCACACGCGACAAGGTGCTGGTTGCACGTGGCGCTGGAAAATTTGAACCACGGACAATTACAACCGGCGTGGCAGCTGATGGAAAAGTGATTGTGCTGGATGGATTGGAAGAAGGCGAAGAAGTCGTTACTTCATCCCAGTTCCTGATTGATTCTGAATCCAGTTTGCGTGAAGCCACAGCAAAAATGATAAAACCAGGATTAAAAGAAAAAGAATCCAAACCCAGCCCGTTACAGATAGAGGAAGGACCGCATCAACATGATTAATGCCATCATCAATGGATCGCTAAATAATCGTTTTATGGTTCTGCTGGTGGTAGTTGTACTGGCAGCGGCAGGATACTGGTCTTTTAAAAATATTTCTTTAGACGCTATTCCAGACCTGTCGGATGTACAGGTCATCGTGTTTACTGAATACCCCGGACAAGCACCCCAGGTAGTAGAGGATCAAGTTACCTATCCGTTGACCACAGCGCTGTTGGCGGTGCCGCATGCAAAAGTGGTGCGCGGTTATTCTTTCTTTGGATTGTCATTCGTTTATATCATTTTTGAAGATGATACCGATATGTATTGGGCCAGGTCCAGGGTGCTGGAATACCTCAACTATGCTAATGAGCGACTGCCGCAGGGGGTCAATCCATCGTTGGGACCGGATGCAACCGGTGTCGGCTGGGTTTACGAATATGCACTGGTTGACAGAACGGGCAAGCACGACTTGGCGCAATTGCGTTCCATACAGGACTGGTATTTACGTTATCCATTGCAAACAGTACCCG
This sequence comes from Nitrosomonas marina, assembly GCF_900110145.1. GTDB lineage: Bacteria > Pseudomonadota > Gammaproteobacteria > Burkholderiales > Nitrosomonadaceae > Nitrosomonas > Nitrosomonas marina. The sequence goes on from NZ_FOCP01000022.1 coordinate 36,981, forward strand.
GTGTGTCAGAAGTCGCGTCAGTCGGTGGTTATGTCAAACAATATCAAGTAGAAGTTAACCCCAATGCATTACTCGCTTACGGTATACCCTTGTCCAAAGTGAAGTATGCCATTCAACGCTCGAATAATGATGTCGGCGGCAGAGTGGTTGAAATGGCCGAAACGGAATATATGGTGCGTGGTTTAGGCTATATCCAATCGCTTGATGATATTAGAAGCATTCCGGTTGGTGTTGACGCCAATGGCACACCCATTCGTTTAGAAGACGTCGCACAAGTCCAAATCGGCCCCGAACTGCGCCGTGGTGTCGTCGAGTTAAACGGCGAAGGCGAAGTCGCCGGTGGTATTGTCATCATGCGTTATGGTGATAACGCACAAGCGACCATACTGGGAGTACGTGAAAAACTGAACGAACTCAAACAAGGATTACCAGAAGGTGTCGAAATTATTCCTGTCTATGACCGTGGCGCATTGATTGAACGCGCGGTAGCCACATTGAATACAGCGTTGATTCAGGAACTGATTATCGTTTGTGTATTAGTTGGCTTGTTTTTACTGCATCTACGTTCATCATTAGTCATTGTTATTACGCTGCCACTGGCTGTATTGATGGCATTTATTGTCATGAGATGGCAGGGCATCAATGCCAATATCATGTCTTTAGGAGGCATTGCCATCGCGATTGGCGACATGGTCGATGGCGGCATCGTGATGGTGGAGAATGCCCATAAACATCTGGGTGAAGCAGTCGCCAGGAAAAAGGCCGAGTTAACCAAAAAAGAACGTTGGCAGGTCATTGGCAAAGCTTCTCGTGAGGTAGGGCCTTCACTGTTTTTTTCATTACTCATCATTACCGTATCATTTATACCCATTTTTGCGATGGAAGCACAGGAAGGCCGGCTGTTCAGCCCACTGGCCTATACCAAATCCTATGCGATGGCTGCAGCAGCCATCTTAACTATTACCGTTATACCCGTATTGATGGGTTATTTTATTCGCGGCAAAATTATTCCCGAGAAAAAGAACCCTGCTAACCGCTTCTTGCATTTCATTCATTCGCCAATACTCAAGCTGGCCATGCGTTGGCGGGCAGCGACATTAGTACTGGCTATGCTGCTACTTGCTTCAACCTTCTATCCGTTATCCAAAATCGGCAGTGAATTTATGCCACCGCTGGATGAGGGCGATATACTCTACATGCCCAGTACATTTCCCGGCATTTCCATCACCAAAGCTAAAGAGCTTTTGCAACAAACTGATAAAATCATTAAAACCTTTCCTGAAGTGCACCATGTCTTTGGCAAAATTGGTCGCGCCGAGACCGCAACCGATCCTGCCCCCTTATCGATGATAGAAACGACAATACGGCTTAAACCCCGTTCGGAATGGCCTGATCCAAACAAAACCATGCAAGAACTGGTTTCTGAAATGGATCGGGCTATTAATTTCCCTGGCGTAGCCAACGCCTGGACCATGCCAATCAAAACACGTATTGATATGCTATCGACTGGTATTAAAACGCCTGTCGGCATCAAGGTTTCCGGGCCTGATCTGGATAAGTTACAGCAATTATCTGAACAGATTGAACAAGTCATGAAAACCATGCCGGAAACACTATCTGCTTTTGGTGACCGGGCCGCTGGCGGGTATTATCTGGATTTTGATATCAAACGCGATGAATCTGCACGCTATGGTTTAACGGTGGGTGACGTTCAAGACGTGATTCAAAGCGCAATTGGTGGCATGAACATTACTGAAACAGTGGAAGGTCTGGAACGTTATCCTGTCAATCTGCGCTATCCTCGCGAATTACGGGATGATCTGGAGAGTCTGAAGCGTACGTTAATCCCGACTCCAACCGGTGCACAAATCCCGTTGTCACTGGTGGCCGATCTTACGCTAAGGCGTGGACCGCCTTCCATTAAAAGTGAAAATGCGCGTCCTAATGCCTGGATTTATGTAGACCTAAAAACCTCCGACATCGGCGGTTTTGTAACAAAAGCAAAAACGCTTATAGAAAGCCAAGTAGTGCTTCCTGCTGGCTACACCATCAGTTGGTCCGGTCAGTTCGAATACATGGAACGGGCCGCAGAAAAACTTCGCATTGTAGTGCCGTTAACACTTTTATTGATTTTCTTTTTACTCTACCTGACCTTTCGCAACATGGTTGAGCCTATTATCGTGATGCTGACCGTTCCTTTCGGTCTTATTGGTGGCATATGGTTAGTATACGGTCTCGGATTTAATCTCTCTGTCGCAGTTTATGTTGGTTTTATAGCGCTAGCCGGGACGGCTGCCGAAACAGGTGTGATGGTATTAAATTTTATCGACATTGAAATTGCTAAATTGCGCAAACAAAAACAGGCGTTACTATCTCCCTCAGAAATCAAAGAAGCGGTTGAAGCAGCAACGGCTATGCGTGTGCGGCCAGTTTCAATTACGGCATTCTCCACTATGATCGGCTTAATACCCATCATGATGGCCACTGGCAGCGGCGCAGATGTCACTCATCGCATTGCGGCACCGGTATTAGGTGGTATGTTTACAGTACTTATTCTGACGCTGCTGGTATTTCCAGTCATCTACAGTTTAATCCTGCAGTTTCAGGAAAAAAGAAAGCAACAAAGTTTTGACACGGATCAATCGTAATTTGAATAGAGTTGAAAACAAAACGAATGATCGCCATAGGTTCAGCGTATTGCAATTTACAGCTAAAAAACAAAAGAAATTTAGACCTTTAAATTTTTAATACCTTTTTCTTCTTAAGTGCATCAGTTTGTGTCAAATTCGCTTTTTGTCCATCATATTCGATAGCCACATCCTTCCCGGCAATAGGCTTGCCATTAATCGCATTTAACTGATGCACAATAAAATCTTTTCCAGCCTGCTGATAAAAAACTTCATTTTCCTTGTCGACGTATAAAATCTTGCCTTCATACTGTTTTTTGTCTTCAGGGGTTTTAGCCAGGTAGATATTATAGATGCCGGGTTTGATACCCTCTTCCGCTTTTTTGATGGTACCAGCGGTTTCCCATTCATTATTGACCATAGCCTGAATAATCTTTTGTCCGTTCATTACAACAATGCGCAGTTTCTGGGTTGTCATTTTTGTTTTTCTTTTATCTAATCGTTAGTTGATTGCTGGTAGGTTGCGTACACGAATTGATTTATCTAACCTGTTTCCTGATTGGCGAGTTCATCCAGAATTTTGAACAGATCAAAGTTTGTTGATCTCTCTGCACCATACAAAAAAGCAATCAATTGCAAAGCACCACTGCCTTTGGCTGAGAAGCGTCCGTCCTGCAGTGCATTGATAGTGTACTGAATCCTGTTCGAACAATGCCTGCCTTTTTCAAAGTAGTCTTTCACGTTGGTTGTGAGCCGCTTCTTATCATCTTTGGATAAATCCCGCACTAAATCTTTTGGATTGCGCTTGCCTTTTTTAATCAGATGATAAACAGAATCGAGCAATGAAGCCTGCGTGCTTTTTGGGTTTGTTTTTTGCTGATCTGTAGCTGTTTCGGGTTTTTCTTCTGTTTGTTGCGCTTGTTCGCCCGAATCAATGAAGCCTTGTTGCTTTTTTTGCTCCAGGAATTTGCCGAACTGTTTTACATCCAGCCTGGATATCTCTTCCGGCGCGCTCAAGTTGAGCCAGTTAATGACTTCTTCTTTATTCGCCCTGTAGTATCTCGTCAAATCATAAATGGCTGTCACATCGGTGCATCGTCCTGTGCGGTAGATTTCATCGATGGGGTCGGGCAGATCGAGTAAGGCTGCATGGGTGGTAATATACGGATTGGTTTTGCCGATACGTCTGGCAATCTCAGATTTGGTTTTACCGGCAGCCAGTTGTCGGCCGATAAAATCGGCAATCTCTCTTGATGTCAGATTATCCCGTTGCAGATTCTCGATTACCTGATCGGCTTCACTGTAATCAGCATCGATAAACGCCGGTATGGTTTTTAATCCGGCATTGATGCTGGCACGATAGCGTCTGGCGCCATGATTGATGATATAGGTTCCCGGTTTCTCCGGATTGGGACGTACCGATATCGGTGATTTCACCCCCCTAAGTTTAACGGTTTCCGTTAACTCGCGCAGCGTATCCTGGTTGAATTCCTTCCTCGGTTGATTACTATCTTCAACAATCAAATCAAGATCGATTTCAGTAGCACCCATTGGCGTTGCAGGCGCAGTGGTTTTTTTACCGGCACCGGCTCCTCGCTTTCTTGCTGTCATATGTATCCTGTGTGTTTATTGATTTTTATTGTGTCAAGCAACACTATTGGCGAGCATTTGATCTGGCGGGCACGATATTGAATGCGAACTGGTGTCTGCAAAAGTCAGGCCGGGAAACATGAAATGGCAGATGGCATCATCGATAAAACCTGATCTGTGTCTCCTGTCCAAAAACCAGGTACCCGCTTCTCTTCCATCCGTTCGCTAACCGCATTAATTAAGCTAACTCGTTTCACTCACAGTAATACAATTACTGTTTAGCCAGATGATCAATCAATACATTATTTGCAATAGTGTTTATTGACAGGGTTAACTGTCAATAACAATGCTTGTTAATCACACAGCACATCATTTGGCTGAATCATTTTACTTCCTCCTCCTAGCTACATCTTATTGTTTTTTCTTGGTTCACTGTATATTAGAATCCAGTCTGTTGATACTGTTCTTTTTTTTCTTGCTGATGGATTAAAATACCAGCTTTACAGCTGCAAAACAATGACCGGCATTGCTTTAAGCGGCTTAAACCCTGCAACCAGAGTAGTTATTATTACATGTACAACCTGATCCTGATCACAAATATTTTGCGCATCCTTGATGAGAAAGGCATGACCAAGTCGGAGCTGGCCAAGAAAGCAGGTGTTTCGATTGCCTTCTTTACCGACTTAACCAACGACAAAGCCAATCCGTCACTCAGAATTATCGAAGCGATTGCTGAAGCTTTAGAAACGCCACTGCCGATGTTACTCGACAGTTCCGATATGAAACTTACCGACCTTGAGATGCTCGCCAAACGCAAACCCGGCAAACTGCCCAAAGGCTTTGTTTGGAAAGGTGGTGTACTAAGCGAATATGAAGCGTATCAGGTTGATCAATGGGATAAAAAAAATCGCACCTTTCTATCCAAAGAAACCAAAAAGAATAAAATAAAAGCAAAGGCAAAAAACCAATAATTAACAAATAACGAAAAAATTAACAAAAAAGTATTGCACCAATTTAAAATTCGTTATATCGTAATGTCACTTGATAATTATTGAAGTGGTGACATTACCATGCCGGATCAATCACCCAATATCATATCGGTTAAAGACCGCGCCAAACGCAAGCTAGAGCGCGATGCCCGTGAAATCGTAACCGCCCTGCAAGACCCGGATACGGTGGAAATCATGGTCAATGCCGACGGACGTATCTGGCAGGAAAAACTCGGGCAAAAGATTACCTGTATCGGCAATCTTCAGGCTGCTCAGACCGAAGCAGTCATTAAAACGGTTGCCGGATATCACGGCAAGGAAGTCACCCGGTTCAATCCGATCATCGAAGGAGAATTCCCACTCGACAATTCCCGTTTTGCCGGGCAATTGCCGCCAGTGGTTACCTCCCCTACTTTCGCCATCCGTAAAAAAGCGGTTGCCATATTTACGCTTGATCAGTATGTCGAGAAAGGTGTGCTGTCATCCAGACACTGCAACATCATCAAACAAGCCGTGCACGAACATCGTAATGTCCTGGTGATCGGCGGCACCGGTTCAGGCAAGACAACATTGATCAACGCCATCATCTTCGAGATGGTGCTCAACGACCCGGAAGAACGCATTTTTATTCTTGAAGATACCGGTGAAATTCAATGCGCGGCTCAGAATTTTGTGCAGTATCACACCACACTCGATGTCGACATGACGCAGTTACTCAGAACCACACTGCGCATGCGCCCCGACCGCATACTCGTTGGTGAAGTCCGGGGTGCCGAGGCACTCGACCTATTGGATGCCTGGAACACCGGTCATGAAGGCGGCGCCGCCACCTTACATGCCAATGATGCGTTATCCGGCCTGACGCGTTTGGAGTCACTCATTTCAAGAAACAACCACGCACCAGCTGAAATCAAGCCGCTCATTGCTGAAGCGGTCGATGTGGTGATTCATATTGCACGCACAAAGCTTGGCAGACAAGTGCGCGAAATACTTGAAGTCTACGGTTTTAAACGCGGCAATTACCAGACCCGGCGATTGTAATACTGTTTGAGGAGTCGATTATGAAGCTGAAACAGAACAAACCAAACACCTTTTTGTTTTACGCACTATTGGTTCTCATGTTTCTGGGTTTGCTTCTGTTTGCCAATAACACCCTGGCGGCGGTTGGCGCCGGTGGTGCGCTACCGTATGAATCGTGGCTGGTAAATCTGCGTAATTCCGTGACCGGTCCGGTTGCATTTACCCTGTCCATCGTTGGTATTGTTGTAGCCGGTGGCATTTTAATCTTTGGCGGTGAATTGAATGCGTTTTTCCGCACGCTGATTTTTATCGTGCTGGTGATGGCGCTATTGGTCGGTGCTAACAACATCATGACCAACTTGTTTCAAGGTGCGGTGATTCCGGTTGAATCATCCTTGGTGGACACATCAGAAACGGAAGTTTATCAAGATTTAAAAACAGTTCAGGGAACACAGAAACAGAAACTTTAGCGGCCGCCATGCTGCAATTACAGCAAATGCAGTAATCGTAACTTTCTTGTTTTACAGGAGGTCTGTTATGGCATTACGAACCATACCGATCAGACAATCGGGCAACCGTCCGAATCTCTTCATGGGCGGTGACCGCGAACTGGTGATGTTCTCGATCCTGATAGCAGCCACATCCATTTTTGCGGCAATGGAAATCAAGACTACGCTGTTTGGCGTAGCACTTTGGATTTTTGCCTTGTTTGCTCTGCGCCTCATGGCCAAGCACGATCCGCAGTTACGTCATGTGTATCTGCGCCAATTGCGCTACAAAAAATATTATCCGGCCAGAAGCACGCCGTTTACCATCAACTCGTCACACATGGAAAAGCAGTTCCAATGATTACCGCCATAACGATACTGATTGCTGCATTGGGTGCGTTGCTGCTGTTGATACTTTTTATGCGCATCCGTGGAACGGAGCAGGCATTCAAGCTCGACAAATACCGATCCAAAGATACCGGTTTTGCCGATTTGCTGGTGTATGCCGCCGTTGCCGAAGACGGTGTTATTGTCGGCAAGAACGGCGCATTAATGGCGTCCTGGCAATTCTGTGGCGCCGATACCGCCAGCAGCACTGATGTGGAGCGCGAGCAGGTGTCACTGCATATCAATCAGGCGTTATCGCGTTTGGGTAACGGCTGGATGATCCATGTGGATGCCATCCGCAAACCAGCACAGGGGTATTCAGACAAAGGCTTGTCGAATTATCCTGACCCGGTAACGGCAGCGATTGACCAGGAACGCCGAGAATTGTTCGAGCGTATCGGTGAATTGTACGAGAGCTGCTTTGTCGTCACGCTGACATTTTTGCCACCGATGCTCGCACAGCGCAAGTTTGTTGAACTCATGTTCGATGATGACACGGAAAATCCAGACTTCAAATCACGCACCAACAGCCTGTTAAAGTACTTCGAGCGCGAATGCGCCAACTTTGAATCACGGTTGTCATCCACGTTTGAATTAACGCGCCTACAAAGCAGAAAACAGGTCTACGAGGATGGCACAACCGTCACACTTGATGATTTCCTGTCGTGGTTACAGCTTTGCATTACCGGCAACGATCAACCGATGGTATTGCCATCCAATCCGATGTATCTCGACACTATTCTGGGTGGACAGGAAATGTGGGGCGGTGTTGTGCCCAAAGTTGGGCGTAACTTTATTCAGACCGTTTCTATTGAAGGCTTTCCGCTGGAATCAACGCCCGGTATGCTCAATATCCTCTCGGAATTGCCCGGTGTCTACCGTTGGTCGTCACGCTATATCTTCATGGATACGCATGAAGCGGTGGCACACCTGGATCAATACCGCAAAAAGTGGAAACAAAAGATACGCGGTTTCTTCGATCAGTTATTCAATGTGCAAAGCAGTCATGTGGATGAAGATGCACTGAATATGACTGAAGATGCACAATCGGCGATTGCAGAGACCAATAGCGGCTTTGTGGCCCAAGGCTACTATACCAGCGTCGTCGTTTTAATGATGGAAGACCGTGCAGCATTGGAAGATGCAGCGCGTAAAGTGGAAAAAGCCATCAACCATTTAGGCTTTGCCGCACGGATCGAAACCATAAATACCATGGAAGCGTATCTCGGCAGTCTACCGGGCCATGGGGTTGAGAACGTGCGCCGTCCGTTGATCAATACGATGAATCTCGCCGATCTGCTGCCGGTTAATACCATCTGGACAGGTAAAGCACAGGCGCCCTGCCCGATGTATCCACCGAATTCGCCGCCACTCATGCATTGCGTCACGCAGGGTGCGACACCATTTCGGCTAAACCTGCATGTGCGCGATCTCGGTCACACCTTCATGTTCGGACCGACCGGTGCGGGTAAGTCTACGCACCTGGCATTGATTGCCGCGCAACTTCGGCGTTACAAAAACATGTCGGTTTACTGTTTTGATAAGGGGTTGTCGATGTACCCGTTGACCAAAGCGGTTGGCGGGCAGCATTTTACCGTTGCCGGTGATGATGAAGCACTGGCATTCTGTCCGTTGCAGTTTCTCAAATCCAAAGGAGACCGTGCCTGGGCGCTCGAATGGATTTGCACCTTGGTGGAATTAAACGGTGTCACCGTCTCACCGCAACAGCGTAACGAAATCAGCCTCGCGATTACCAACATGCATCAGAGCGGCTCGCATACCTTGTCCGACTTTCTGGTCACTAGCCAGGATGAAGCCATACGCGAAGCACTCAAACAATACACGATTGACGGCATGATGGGTCATTTGCTCGATGCCGAGGAAGACGGACTGCACTTGTCGAGTTTCACGACATTTGAGATTGAAGAACTCATGAATCTCGGTGAGAAGTATGCACTGCCAACGCTGCTGTACCTGTTTCGCAGAATTGAGCGCAGCTTGCAGGGGCAGCCTGCCGCTATTTTGCTCGATGAAGCCTGGCTCATGCTGGGTCACCCTGTCTTTCGCGCCAAGATTCGTGAATGGCTGAAAGTCATGCGCAAGAACAACTGTCTGGTATTGATGGCAACACAGAGCTTATCGGATGCCGCCAACAGCGGCATACTCGATGTAATTGTCGAATCGACCGCCACCAAAATCTTCCTGCCCAACGTCTTCGCACGCGATGAAGAAGCGGCAGCACTGTACCGGCGCATGGGATTGAATACCCGCCAGATTGAAATCCTGGCGACTGCTATACCCAAACAGCATTATTACACCGTATCAGAAAACGGCAGACGGCTGTATGAACTCGCGCTTGGGCCGCTGGCACTCGCCTTTGTCGGATCGACAGACAAGGAATCAATCGCCACCATCAAGAAGCTTTGCGCCAAATACGGTGATGGCTGGGTGAATCAGTGGCTGGCAATGAAAGGGCTCAAACTATCGGATTATGGAGTGGCTGCATGAGTACCATCAGTGATTTAACCGAAAAAATCAAAAAGCATAAACTCAGTCTTTCAGGTAAAACTGATATCCGCAGGGATGATAAGATCGATTCCCAAACCTTCATCGAAGGCGGACGCCGTGCCGGCGAATCGGAGAATCCATATCTGTCTGCCCGGCGCACCTGGAACGATCATATGCGATCCGTTCAATCGTCGAGAAACATGTGGCAGATACTGGCTATTTTATGCCTGATGATTGCACTGGCCGGTGTTGGCGGCATGATTTATATCGGCAGCCAGTCGAAGTTTATTCCGTATGTCGTTCAGGTCAACAAACTCGGTGAAGCGATTGCGGTATCACGCGCCGATGTGGCAGCAGTTGCCGATCAGCGTGTTGTACATGCTTCGCTCGCATCGTTCATTAACGAAGTCAGAATGGTCACGCCGGATATCGCATTACAGCGCAAAGCGATCTTCAGAGCCTATGCGATGCTCAAAACCAACGATCCGGCAATGGCCAAAGCGAATGAGTGGTTTAATGGTACCGAATCCAGTAGTCCGTTCAAACGCGCTGAAACCCAAACTGTAAGTGTTGAAATTATTTCCGTCATTCCCCAGTCACCTGAAACCTGGCAAGTTGACTGGCTGGAAAAAGTGTATGACCGGCAGGGACATCAACTGGAAGCACCGTTCAAGATGCGAGCCCTTTTAAGAGTCTATCACCGGCCACCGACACAAAGCACCACCGAAGAACAAATCCGTAACAATCCGCTCGGCATTTATATTCAGGACTTCTCCTGGTCGCGGCAATCGTAATGAGGTTCTATCATGAAACGCATAGTCACCTTAACCTCCATTTTTTTACTGATTACAGGTGTCGCTTCCGTTTTCGCCAGCAACCTGACAGAAGCCTACTTCAGCGGCAAGAATCCGCAATTAACACAGCAGGAACGCGAAGCCATCGCGATGGCAAAAAAATGGCAGGCAAATAGTGCACAGGGCATCAAGCCGGTTGCTGGTACTGACGGCTCGATCCGTTTCCTGTTCGGCGCGCAACAACCGAGCATTGTCTGTGCGGTATTGCAGGTCTGCGATATTGAATTACAACCGGGTGAACAGGTCAACTCCATTCACCTGGGCGATCAGGCACGCTGGCTCATCGAACCGGCCATTACCGGACAGGGTTCCAATGAAGTGCAGCATTTGATCGTCAAGCCGATGGATGTGGGTTTGGAAACTTCACTTGTCGTTACCACCAACCGCAGAACCTATCACATACGATTACGTTCACACCGGCGTGAATTTATGCCCAGAGTCGGTTTTATTTACCCGGAAGATGCATTGGCTAAATGGGATGCAATCAAGGCACAGGAGAACCGCGCACTGGAAATCCGGCAATCACGCGTAATACCTGAAACCGGAGAATATCTCGGCAATCTTGATTTTGCGTATTCGGTCTCCGGCAATGCGGTATGGAAACCGGTACGTGTGTATAACGATGGCCAGAAAACCATCATTCAAATGCCGAAAGTCATGGCACAGACTGAAGCACCGACGTTATTGCTGTTAAACCGCAAAGGCGGTCTGTTCAAAAAAGACGACACGGTCATGGTCAATTATCGCCTGCAGGGTGATCGCTACATTGTCGATGTGGTATTTGACAAGGCAATCCTGGTTGCCGGTGTCGGCGGCAATCAAAACCGTATCACGATTACACGGGGGAATTGATCATGTTGTCAAAACTTCATGTAGCAAGACCCAATAGATGTTCCATCAACAAACCTGTTCTGATATGTACAGTTATTTTGCTATTGCTGGGCAGTTGTGCAATGACACAACCGTATGGCAGTTTTATCCAGAACCCGTCACTGGCGTTCAGTCAATACAGCAAAGTCATGGCTGACGATGTGGCCGATCAGATTGGACGGCTTTATCCGGCTGCCAGCACACAATTTGATATGCAACATCCTGCGAGTGATCCTTTTGGTCAGGCTTTGATCGACAGCCTGCGCATGCATGGATATGCGGTTCAGGAAACGGTAAAACCGGATAATCCGCTATTAGCGGTTGTATTCCCTGACCTGGTTGATGAAACCGATGTGCAACCACAGCAAATTGCTCAGACTGAAACCAAACCCGGTCTGGCACTGCGCTATATCATCGACCAATCCGATAACTTGTATCATGTCAGTATCCTGATCGATGATCAGCGGCTGACACGCGCGTTTGTTGATCAGTCCGGGCAGATTCAACCTGCTGGTTTGTGGGTGCGCAGGCAACTGGAGGATTGATGATGGCCACGGATAAGCTTTTATCGCCGGATACTTCGCCCGACACTGTTGCCAAAACCATAGGCGTGCGCCGTGTCAACAACCTGCCGCTGTATATCTTTGGTGCCATCATGCTGGTATTCATGTTGCTCATGGGCATTGTCGCGATGAACCGGGCGACCGACCGTCATAACTTATCCGGGTATGAGCATGATCATGACGCTGATTCGAGCAGTAACTTTGCGAACCTCATTGCCAAGGATTATCTGGGTGGACTCATTGAACCCAGGATACAGCCTGAAACACCTGAAGAACCGCAGACAATTTCACTGCTTGATGGAATTATCATCGAGCGGCCTGTCGATCTGGATTTGCCACCTGCGCCACCAGCGCTGGATCATTCCAATACTTCGCACAATGCCGAACTCGAGCATATCCGTCTGCTCAAACGCCAACAGCTTGAAGAAGCAATCAAAGCCAAAACCAGTGTTAATGTGATTGCCCCCAGAAGTGCAGCTTCCGCACCGCAATATACCGGTACCGGTAGTACACCATCACGCGAAGAAGCACTGGCTGAGATGGCCAGGGTGCGCCAGCAGATCGATGCAAACCTGCGTGAAGACCCAACCGCAGCCTATCATGCACGCCTTGCGCATTTGCGGCAAAATCAAAGCAGTATGGGTGCGGGTTCTGGCGCCGGTATTGGTGATCCATATGACGATACAGCACCGATGCTGTTGAACGATCCGGTAACCGGAAAAGTGAATGATTATGCGCGTTTTGATTCAGCACAAGGTGATGAACGCTGGAAACTTGATAGCGATGTTAAGAAACCGCAATCGCCTTACATCCTGCAAACCGGTTTTGTGATTCCGGCAACGCTGATATCGGGCATCAATTCCGAACTACCCGGACAGATCATGGCGCAAGTCAGTCAGAACATCTTTGATTCACCGGTTGGCAAACACCGTTTGATTCCGCAAGGCTCACGACTGGTTGGCACATACTCCAGTGAAGTTGAATACGGACAGGCCAGAGTGCTGGTGGCTTGGCAGCGCATTATCTTTCCGGATGGCAAGACGATGGATATCGGTGCCATGCCGGGTGCTGACGGTGTCGGTTATGCCGGATTCAAGGATCAGGTGAACAATCATTACCTGCGCATCTTCGGTTCAGCGCTGATTATGTCCGCGATTGTGGCAGGCACTGCTTACAGCCAACGCGATGCAGGCGGTGCATTCGGACGGCAAAATGCGGGCAGTATTATGAGTCAGTCGCTTGGCCAGCAACTGGGATTGGTCACCGCCAATCTGATCCGCAAAAACATGAATATCTCACCGACGCTTGAAATCAGGCCGGGGTACCGGTTCAACATCATCGTGACCAAAGACATGGTGTTCAACAAGCCTTACCAATCGTTTGACTATGCAAGGAGTAATCACCCATGACAAACATCAGAGGATATTTCAATCCATTTACACGCTGGAAGAAAATAGCAGGAATCGTTGCAGTTCTTATTGCAATGTTTAATACAAACGCCAATGCTGGCGGCATTCCAGTCATCGATGCGGCCAATATCCAGCAAACCACGGTTGCCGCAATTGAAAACGTGTCACAAACGTTAAAGCAGATACAGCAGTATCAGACACAATTGCAGCAATACGAAAACATGATCCGCAACACCCTGGCGCCACCGGCGTATGTCTGGGCGCAAGCACAATATACGATGAACAAGCTCATGCATATGACCGATACCATCCGCTATTACGGCCAGCGCTATGGTGGTCTGGACGGTTATCTGCAACGTTTTCGCAACGTGAACTACTACCGCAGTTCACCGTGCTTCAATCTCGACGGCAATTGCACTGAATCGGCATGGAGCATATTAAAACAAGGACAGGAAGCCAGTACCGATGCACAAAAAAGTGCCAACGATGCCGTGCTGCGCGGCCTCGATCATCACTCGCAACAGATTCCACTCGATGCCGCACAACTACAAATCCTGCAACAGCGCACTCAAACCGCACAAGGGCAAATGGAGGCTTTGCAATATGCCAATCAACTCGCTGCCCACCAAGCTAACCAGTTGCTACAAATTCGCCATTTACTGATTGCGCAACATAATGCGATCAATGCCCAGAACCAGGCCAAAGTCGATCAGGAAGCCATATGGCAGGCTGCGCGGGAAGTGGCCACAAAACGATTGAGTCCGCAAACATTGCCAACTGGAAGAGGCTGGTTGGTCAAAGATGCTTTTTAATTCCTCATGCAAGGAGAGTTTCATGAAAAATATTCAAATAATCAGTCTGGTAGTTTGTTTGCCTTCTTTGGTAGCGCTGCCTAGTTGCTCTAAGGATGGAGACGGCCAGCTTGAGCTAAAAGAACCTAAGAAAGAATTGAGTGAGATGCCGGAAAGAAAGAATTGGCTGGAGATCGATATAACTGAAGACTCTCCAGACAAATAGTAAAAAATTATTCCAGATTTACAGGAGCAATCAAAATGCTCAGAATACAGCTGTCCTTTTTTGTCTTTGTATTTTTGCTAAGTACATCTTCCAGCGCTTTTGCAGAACTGTCATATATTGATCCTGCAACCAACCAAAGCGTACTTGACCAGGTTGTTCAAAAGTTTCACGGTAAAGTTAAAACCTGGCAAAACATCATCCAGGGAGCTGCGGAACGCTTGTTCTGGACATTGGTCTTGATCTCCATGGTATGGACATTCGGCATGATGCTATTGCGCAGAGCTGATATTGGCGAATTCTTTGCCGAATTTACGCGGTTCATTATTTCTACCGGATTCTTTTTCTGGTTGCTGACCAATGCGGTATCAGGACATAACATTGCTGGCACCATCATCAGTTCAATGCAGCAACTTGGCAGCAGTGCCGCTAATTTGTCCGGTGGAACCAGTCATTCCAGTATTATGGATGTTGGTTTCCTGATATTAAGTCAGGCATGGAATAATCTTTCAGTCATGCAGCCGGTAGACAGTTTTATCGCAGTAATCATGTCATTAGCAATTCTTATTTTGCTTGCTGTAATTGCTGTCAATATGCTTTTACTGTTAATTAGCAGTTGGGTATTACTGTACGCTGGCATTTTTTTATTGGGTTTTGGCGGTGCACGTTGGACGACCGACATCGCCATTAACTACTTTAAAACGGTTCTCGGTGTCGGCATTCAATTATTTGTAATGGTTTTAATTGTTGGCATCGGCAGTGATTTGTTAATCAGCTTCCACGGCAAGATGTCGAGAAATGTTCTTAGCTTTGAAGAGCTAGCCGTGATGCTGATCTTCACCATAGCTTTGTGGATACTCATTTCCAAACTCCCTCCACTGATTTCAGGAATCGTGACCGGCAGCAGTATCGGTTCGACCACCGGTATCGGCAGTTACAGCGCCGGTGGCCTGGTAGCGGCAGCGGGAACAACTGCGGCAATTACCGCTTACGGCGTCTCCGCATTACGCAGAAACAGCCCTGTGAAGGGAATAGAGCCGCTAATGAATGCAGTTAAAGCGGGGCAAAATGCCGAGAGTAGCGGCAATTACATTTCCAAAGGAGGCAAGTAAATGAAAAAGTATTTCATAAGCTTTATAGCAATGCTGTTTTTAAGCGCACCGGTTCAGGCAAAAGATTCCTGCAGTACTGTGCTCTGCATGGCGGGAATGCTGCAAGGTGTGGGTGTTGTTTCCGAATGCAAGGGCTTTGTCCAGGATTACTTTGATATCATTCTGTTCAACAGTCATGGCGGCATCAGCCTGAACAAGACGTTCAAGGCGCGTGGCAAGTTTCTAGGAAAATGCACATCGGCAGGCAACTGGCCGGATATGATTAACAACAAGTACGGCAGACAATTGGGATTTTAACAGTTGCTTGAAATGTCGCCATTTAATTGATTTAATGGGCATACGTGAAATTGTTGTATACAAACAGAAACTAATCAGTCTGTCATTGAAAGGATAAGCATATGGAACAACTTGATCGCATCACCCAGCAACCCGGCATCATGGGTGGTAAGGCATGTATCCGGGGAATGCGTGTTACAGTCGGTATGATCGTGGGACAAATTGGTGCGGGCCGCAGTGTCGATGAAATTCTTACCGACTACCCTTACCTTGAACGTGAAGACATAATGCAGGCGCTGCGGTATGCAGCATGGCGTTCGGAGGAACGTGAGGTCATACTGGCTTCGCAATGAAACTGCTCATCGACATGAATTTGTCACCTCGTTGGGTTGAAGCGCTGGTTATCCATGGTATTGAAGCAACACACTGGGCTTCAATTGGCGCATACAATGCATCGGACAGTGAAATCATGGCTTACGCCAAAGCGAATGATTATATCGTTCTGACTCACGATCTTGATTTCAGCGCCATTCTGGCTGCAACGCACGGAGAAAAGCCCAGCGTAGTACAAATTCGTGCTGATGATGTCAGCCCTGACGTGATCGGCAAGCAAGTGATCGGTGCATTACAGCAAATGACATCTGATTTGGCTGATGGTGCCTTGTTAACCATTGACACCAACCGTACCCGAGTACGGCTGCTTCCACTCAGGCCCAAGCCGTTGGAAGATAAATGACTCCACCAATGATCATTGCCAGAAACATACATATCCGCTTATGATGGATTTACCGCCAGACATGCAGGAACGTGTCGTCTGTTCCATCATCGCTGCGGTGAAATATGAAATTCCGGCCAACATTTTGTTGGCCATCGCAGAAAAGGAAGGCGGCAAGCCCGGTCAATGGGTAGAAAACAGTAACGGTACGCATGATGTTGGCGCGATGCAATTCAACACAGCGTATTTACAGGATTTATCCAAATACGGTATCAACGCCGATCATGTTGCGAAACCCGGATGTTATGCCTACGACCTGGCCGCTTGGCGGATTCGCCTGCACATCAAAAATGACCAAGGTGATATCTGGACAAAGGCAGCAAATTATCATTCAAGAACACCTGAATATAATGCACGGTATCGTGTGGATTTGATTGTCAAGGCAGTAAAATGGGCTGGATGGTTAGAAAAAAGGATCAGTGAATACTCCACCGGCCACAAGCCGGTGGCTTCGGATTACGGCTTAAAGCCGGATTAATCGGCCATTCGGCCGATTGCTTGGGAGTATTAGAAATTCTGTGTCATTCCTTTATTATTAATTTTATAGGAGTGACAAATGAACAAGACTACATCGCAATTTGATTTTGAAGAAGCACTGGAGGCATTGAAATCAGGGCGTGATTTAAATGGAAAAGATGGCATATTAACGCCATTGATCAAACAACTCACTGAAGCTGCATTGGCAGCGGAACTTGAGCAGCATATAAAATCCGGGGATGAACAGAACCGGAAGAATGGAGCCACACCAAAGAGCGTCCAGTCGGCTTCAGGCAGTTTTCAACTGGATACGCCCCGAGACCGCAACGGTACATTTGAGCCGCAGTTGGTTAAAAAGCATCAGACCCATCTCACCGATGAAATCGAACGCAAAATTCTATCGTTATTTGCGTTAGGCTCTAGCCCAATGGGATGGACTCCTCCACCCTTAATCGGCATCAATGTGCCAGACTAGAGTAACTATCAACTAGTCAAAGAAGAGAGGAGTCCGAGATGAACATTACACGAATTGGAATAGATTTAGCAAAACAAATATTTCAGATACATGGTGTTGATAAACAGGGAGAAGTGGTTCTGAAAAAACAACTGAGACGTTCTCAAGTGCTGTCATTTTTTGAAAAGCTAAAACCTTGTTTAGTAGTGTCAATCGGCATGTAAAACTTACCAGGATTTTGGATAAATCGGCGTTGAAAAGTATCCACTCTGAGATGATAAATTACCGGCATTTTGCCGGAG
>NZ_FOCP01000055.1 GCF_900110145.1 Nitrosomonas marina
TCCACCGGCTCAACGACCATCCAGATTTGTCCAACATGAGCAATCAGTCCAGACATTTCAACAATTCGCCCAGCCATTGCGGCGATACATTCGCCGGTACTTCGAGTGTATGACCGCCTGAACAACGCAGCCTCAAGTAATCTGTAACCGGCACAGCTGGTGTAATCGTCACCGGTACCATTGATCCCGGTTGACTACGCAATTGCGTTCTCCGGTAAGTACGCAGCCAGTTTCCAAAAGTCTTGCTGTTCAGGCCATGCTTGCGACAATAAGACGTCTGCGACAATCCGCTCGACTGCCACGCCCTGATATGACGTAACTGCTGTTCCTGTGTAGTCATCGCTCATCCTCCTTTGAAAATGCCCGAGGATAAACAGATCAGATTCTAATTTATAGATGGCGGGGTTGGACGCTTACAATGTTTCAACGGAAATCTTCGAAAAAGCCGTAGAGCAAGCCGAAGAACGACTTGGCTTAACCGGCCAGCCTCGCGCTATTGTTTTTCATGAAAAAAACGGGCGCAGACATTGCCATGCTGTTTGGTCGCGGATCAAGGTGGATGAAATGAAAGCGGTGCAGCTTTCATTTACCAAACGCAAATTAACAGAATTATCGCGTGAATTGTATCTGGAACACGGCTGGGAAATGCCCGCAGGATTAAAGCAGTCTCATGCCCGTGATCCGCGCAATTTTACGCTGGCACAATGGCAACAGGCAAAGCGGATCGGCAAAGACCCGAAACAAATAAAAGCTGTTTTTCAGGAATGCTGGTCAACCAGCGATACGCAAGGCGCTTTTGTCCATGCGCTGAAAGAACACGGTTATGTCCTCGCCCGAGGTGATCGGCGCGGCTTTGTCGCGCTGGATCATCGGGGCGAAGTATTTGCCGTATCCAAATGGGCCGGAATCAAGACCAAAGAAGTCCGCTCCCGCCTGAGCGATGAACAAAGCCTGCCATCGGTCGATGAAGCCAGAATCCAGATTGCCAAGGATATGACCATGCGGCTGGATGCGCTATTCCAAGAACAGGCAGTCGCATTTGAAAGCCGCATGGCGCAATTGGAAGAAAAACGGCAAAGTTTAACGCGCCAGCACAAGGCCGAGCGCCAAAAATTACGCGATGCGCAAAACACACTCTGGCAACGCAAACAACAAGAATGGCGTAATAATCTTAACAAGGGTTTTCGCGGCCTGTTTGAGTGCATTACCGGAAAGCGCCGTAAAATCGAAGAACGCAACGAACAAGACGCATGGCAGGTCAAAATCGACCAGCAACAGCAGCGTGATACGCTGATTTTTAATCAGCTCGAAATTCGCCGTTCCTTGCAATCGCGTATCACGCGATTGCAAGCGCTGAATTCTTACCGGTTGGATGAATTGGAACATGACAAGTCGCAGTATCAAGCCATGCGTGAACAACGCCTTGAACAGTTAGAGGCACAGCGCCGGGAACACAATCGCAGCCGTCCACACCCCCGCCAGCGCGGCCCGGATTGGGAATGGTAGCAATTTGACATCCCGATAAAGGCAAAGTAAGGGCTTAGATTATTTCCTTGGCATATATACCAATCTTTGGTAAATTATAAGGGAGACAATATTTTGGAAAGGTTAGAAAATGGCCAAAAATACCAGCGTTTCGCTTGGCGATCATTTTGAAACTTTTGTTGATGAACGGGTCAAGGCAGGGCGCTATGCTTCTGCAAGTGATGCCGTGCGTGCAGGGCTTAGGCTTCTGGAACAGGAGGAAACCAGACTGGAGGCATTACGCGCTGCCCTTATCAAAGGTGAGGAAAGCGGCATTGCCGAGGACTACGACATTGACGCCATACAGCGCGAGCTTGATAGTGAGTAATGCGCTTTAAGGTTTCAAAAGAAGCGCGGGACGATATACGCGAGATTGGCCGTTACACGCAACGTAAATGGGGCAAGGATCAGCGCCGGAATTATTTAAACGATCTGGATAAAAAATTCGGATTACTTGCAGAAAATCCCCTTCTGGGTCGTCGCTGCGACAGTATCAGAGAAGGATATTTCCGGTTTGAATATGTCAGCCACGTTATTTTTTACTGGCAGGAAAAAGACTTTATCGTTATTTCCCGTGTCATACACCAAAGCCGCGATGTAAAGGCGTTACTCGGTGAAACAGGCAAGGCGTGAATAACGCCTTGAGCAACTTGAAACACAACGCCGGAAACAAAACCGCAGCCTTGCCAGCGCGGCCCGGATTGGTCGCCCTGAAGGGCGCACTTTAAACAGGCCGGTTTTAAAACGGCATGTTCCACCCCGGCGGCGAAAGCGCAAGATTTCGGCGGCGCGAATTTTTCGCCCCTCAAACAAAAAAGCGCCGCCAGCTTCAAGCAGGCAGCGCCTTGGTTTTTTTAATGATTCCAGAAAATATGAACTTCTTCGAAAGCCGTTTCGATGGTGTAAATATCACCGCTTAATTCCATATCCCGGCCCATACGCTCATAGTCGATATAGTAAGCCAGGTTTTCAGGAATCTGCGTGGTTTCTTCGGTCAACCCTTCTGCAAAATCAGCCAGTGATTTGTAGCAACCGCAATAATTTTCTTCTGCCGCTGTTCTGGCCTCCTCCAGATCACCGCCGAAATTGTTCAGCAACTCCCCGCCAAAATCCGGTAAGCGTCCGGCGCGACCATCTATAATTTTTCTTGTTTTAATGCTTCGATAAATTCCGGCGTTAACGGCAACAACTCATCAATACGGCTATTAG
>NZ_FOCP01000023.1 GCF_900110145.1 Nitrosomonas marina
CAACGCCAGATGTAACGGTGCCGATACCTGAGCCAACCAATATAGCGTTGATGTTTATGGGTTTGTTAGGTATTACGCTGGTACGACGCTCATCTAGGGCCGTTTAACAACCAACTAAACCAAGTGGGCAGTTCTCGATGCTGATGACTGGACAGTTTTTAAAGCTGATTGACATTATCTTCTTTGAGTAAATACGGGGCCAGGTTCTTGGCTTCGCCGCACTGACTGCCGACAAGAATCATTCATCTTCCACCGGCACTACACCAAGCGCCGTAAAGGGTAATGCTCGCATGGCTTGAATTTTCCGGTAAGCCTGCTCAATTTCTTGTTCAAATTCCGGGTTATATCCAGCGTGCCCATGTTGGTGACCGTGGCCAGTTGATTGAAATTAGAGCCCAGTCAAGACTGCCTCAATTCGGAGAGTGCCATGGCTAGTATGGCTGTATCGGTCCTGGGTTTTTTGACGACGCGGCTTTTCCTTGTCTTTTCGGCAAACAAGTGATCACGAATATAAGATCCGAGGGGCTGATTTGCCGTCCTTTCACCGGACTGCTTGCGTATCTCGACCGTAAGTCGCAAAGAGAACGGCGGGGTATAACGCCGTTTCGATTATTTGCGGGGTAGGGCAGTACTGACCGACAATGCCTCAAGAACCGTTCATGGTGCCGGTTAATGAATTGGCCCGGTTATACCGATCAGACCGTATTCGGGGGATCATTTTGGCTTTTAAATGATAATGTCTTTCTGTCCATTTTGCGGCTTAATTCTCTGCAACTCGGTTTTTCAATGCCCATTCCGGACGGACCCAGTGACAGGTATATCCCCACGGATGTTTTTCCAGATAGTCCTGATGCTCTTCTTCCGCATCGTGAAACTGTGAAGCTTTAACCACCTCGGTTTGAATACTGCCGGGCAGAACGCCGCTTGCTTCGATTTCAGCGATCAGATCCCGGGCTGTTTTTTCCTGCACTTCGTTCAGAAAAAAAATCGCCGAGCGATAGCTGTCGCCGATATCGTTTCCCTGGCGGTTCTTTGTCGTCGGATCATGCATGGTGAAGAAAAACTCCAGCAGTTTTCGGTAAGACGTCAGGCGAGGGTCGAATACCACTTCAATGGCTTCCGCGTGACCGGTATCGCCCTTTTTGATATCCCGGTATGTAACGTGCGGCGTGTGACCGCCGGTATAACCAGCGCGCGTACGCAGGACGCCCGGTTGCTTGCGGAACAAATCCTGCATACCCCAGAAACATCCGCCGGCAAGGATGGCGGTTTCTTCCTGGCTATCGGATTGAACACGCTTTCCAGTGTTCTCTTTGCTGTTTTCAAACAGATCAAGATATTCGCCGTAGCCTTCTTCTTCAAGCCTGTTTTTGGGGATAAACCGCAGTGATGCCGAATTGATGCAATAGCGCAAACCGCCCTTGTCGCGGGGGCCGTCAGGAAAAACATGGCCGAGATGCGATCCGCCGTGGCGCGATTTTACTTCCGTACGGATCATGCCGTGGCTGGTATCCGAATGCTCAGTCACATATTCGTCACGTACTGGTCTGGTAAAACTCGGCCAGCCGGAGTGGGAGTCATATTTGTCTGTCGAGGAAAACAGGGGCTCCCCGGAAACGACATCCACATACAGTCCTTCTTCTTTATGGTCCCAGAAAGTATTGCGAAAGGGCGGCTCGGTATCGCCGTGCTGAGTGACCTGGAACTGTAATTCATCCAATTTTTCAACTGCTTGCTGTGTTTTTTCATATTTTCCTGTCATTGCGGCCTCCTTCAGTTTTTTGCAGGCAAATTCATTGATATTGTATGGGTCAATTTAAAGCCGATAAAGTGGCAACTGTGTAAAACTTGTTCAAAACCACACTGAAAAACACATCGTGGCACTTAAATCGAACTCAGGATGCCTCATATACCTCGTGTATGCTTCCTTTTTTCGTACGCTTCAATCTGTTGCCTAAGCAGATATAATCAGGCTTTAACACAGTAACCCGAAATAGTATATTGAGTTAATTGAACTGATTGAAATATACGTTGAAAAAAAATTAATGGATGGCAATGACCGATAAATACCGGAATCCTGAACAAAAGGCCCGGGACAACATTGATAACATGTTGCGCCAGGCTGGCTGGCGGGTTCAGGACAAGGACAAGATTAATTTCACGGCAGGACCGGGTATTGCCGTCCGTGAGTATCAATCCGATGTTGGCCCAACTGACTATGTGTTGTTCGTAGACAAGCGAGCCGTTGGCATTATCGAAGCCAAACGAGAAGAAGAAGCACAGAATATTACGGTCGTCGAAGAACAATCCGGCATTTATGCCGTGTCCAGACTGAAATGGATCAAGAACAGCGAACCGTTACCGTTTGTTTATGAAAGCACCGGGGTCATCACCCGCTTTACCAACAGCAAAGACCCGAAACCGCGATCACGGGAAATCTTTTCCTTTCACAAACCGGAAACGCTTAAAGAATGGTTTGAACAGCCCAAATCGTTGCGAAGACGATTGCAGGAACTGCCTCCACTTAACCATGAAGGGCTACGGGATTGTCAGATTACAGCTATTGAAAACCTCGAGCAATCGTTCAAAGAAGACCGCCCCCGCGCCTTGGTGCAGATGGCTACAGGTTCAGGCAAAACCTTCACCGCTATTACGTCAGCTTACCGTCTTCTAAAACATGCCGACGCCAAGCGCATCCTGTTTCTGGTTGATACCAAAAACCTCGGAGAGCAGGCCGAGCAGGAATTCATGAAGTTCGTACCGAATGACGATAACCGCAAATTTACCGAGCTTTACAATGCTCGACGACTATCATCCCGTTATGTGCCAAGAGACGCGCAAGTCTGTATCAGTACCATCCAACGAATGTACTCGATCCTGAAGGATGAAGAGCTGGACGAAGTGGCAGAGGAAATTCCACTGGCCGAGCAGTTAACCAAGCCGAAAGAGCCTGTGCCTGTCGGCTATAACGAGAAAGTCCCGCCTGAGTTTTTCGATTTCATCATCATCGACGAATGCCACCGTTCAATTTATAACCTGTGGCGGCAGGTACTGGAATATTTTGACGCTTACCTGATCGGTCTGACCGCCACGCCGGACAACCGCACCTACGGTTTTTTTGATAAGAACGTGGTCAGTGAATACGATCACGAAAAAGCCGTAGCCGACGGTGTGAGTGTTGGCAACGAAATTTATGTGATCGAAACCGAGAAAACCAAAAGTGGCGGTACCATCAAGGCCAACCAGCAAGTCGAACGCCGGGAAAAGCTCACACGAAAAAAACGCTGGGAAACACAAGACGAAGATGAAGTTTATGCAGCGACCCAGCTTGATAAGGATATCGTTCTTCCGGATCAGATCCGCACCGTCATTCGTACCTTCAAGGAACAACTGCCCAATATCTTCCCCGGACGGAGCGAAGTGCCGAAGACGCTGATCTTTGCCAAAACCGACAGTCACGCCGACGATATTATCCAGACGGTACGCAAGGAATTCGGCGAAGGAAACGAGTTTTGCAAAAAAGTCACTTACCAGTCGAAGGAAGACCCAAAATCCGTACTGGCACAATTTCGCAATGACTATAATCCGCGCATTGCCGTGACGGTTGACATGATCGCCACGGGAACAGACGTAAAGCCGCTGGAATGTTTGCTATTTATGCGCGATGTCAAAAGCCGTAATTACTTTGAGCAAATGAAGGGCCGCGGTACAAGAACACTGGGCTATGACGATTTGAGGAAAGTTACGCCGTCGGCAACCAGCGCCAAAACCCACTATGTGATTGTGGACGCTATCGGCGTAACTAAATCGCTGAAAACAGCCAGCCAGCCTTTAATCACGAAACCTTCTGTGCCGCTTAAAGACCTAGCAATGGGTGTGATGATGGGCGCGACGGATGAAAATACGGTCAGCTCCCTTGCAGGCCGCCTGTCGCGCCTGAATAAACAGCTCAACGATAAAGACCTTGAGCGGATCAAAGAAAAATCCGGCGGTCTGGAACTCACCGACATTGTTGGCAACCTGCTCGCCGCCATTGACCCGGACAATATCGAGAAAAAAGCGCGAGAAATTGATAAAACACCGGCAGATCAGGAGCCACAACCCGAAACTCGTTCAAAAGCGCAAAGCGATCTGGTCAGTAACGCTGCAAATGTTTTCACCGGCGAGTTGATAGAGTTGCTCGATAGCATCCGGCGGGACAAGGAACAAATCATCGACCACGGCGTGATTGATAAGCCGACAAATGTAGGTTGGGTTGGCGACGCAGAAGAAAATGCGCGAGCGATGGTACAGGATTTTGAAGCCTACCTGGAAGAAAATCGGGACGAAATCGAAGCGTTGACCATATTTTATAAAATCCCGCATCGGCGTCAGGATATAACGCTAGCCATGATTAAAATGGTCAAGGCAAGACTTCACGAAGATAAGCCGATGCTGGCTCCGCTTCGTGTATGGAAAGCCTATGCCTACCTTGACGGCTATCGGGATGAGAATCCGGTCAATGAACTAACTGCACTCATTTCCCTCATTCGTCGGGCCTGCGGTATTGATAAAACCGTGTCCCGGCACAGCGAAACGGTACGGAAAAACTTCCAGGACTGGATCATGAAGCACCACAGCGGCGGCGACACAAAATTTAACAAAGAACAAATGGAATGGCTCCATATGATCCGGGATCACATCATCAACTCTTTTCATATTGAGCGTGATGATCTGGAATCAAACCCTTTTGATGCCAAGGGCGGTCTTGGCAAAATGTATAAGCTGTTCGGGGATGATATGGACAAGCTCATTAATGAATTGAATGAGGCACTGGTGGCGTGAGTGAATTGCCTAAAAACTGGACAATTACAAAAGTTCAGGATATCGGTGACGCTGTTACCGGTAATACGCCTTCAACAAAACAGAAGGAAAATTACGGAGATCATATCCCATTTGTAAAGCCTCCAAATCTTTTAAATTCAGTTATTGCAAATACAAAAGAAAATCTTTCGCAAGTCGGGATGGAGAAAGGCAGAGTTGCTCCAGAAAACTCTATTTTAGTTTCCTGTATAGGCAATTTGGGGAAAATAGGTATCAATAAATCACCAGTAGCATTCAATCAACAAATCAATGCCATATTACCGCATGCAGAAATAAATCCCTCATTTGTATTTTATCAAACCCAATCCGCATACTTTCGCTCCCAGCTTGAGGAATATTCTTCGGCAACAACCATATCGATCATAAATAAAGGTAATTTCGAGAAATTGAATTTTCGTTTGGCACCATACAACGAGCAAAAGCGGATTGTGGCCAAGATTGAAGCGCTGTTTTCCGAACTGGATAAGGGGATAGAAAGCCTCAAAACCGTCCGTGAACAACTCAAAATCTACCGCCAAGCCGTTCTCAAACACGCCTTCGAAGGCAAACTCACCGCCGACTGGCGCGAAGACAACAAAGATAAACTCGAAACCGCTGAAGAGTTGCTTGCGAATATTTCGTCGGAACGGTTTAAGAAGCTTGAAGAGCCTGCCGCCGATGAGCTTAAGAAACTGCCTTCTTTGCCAAAAAGTTGGAAGTATGCTCGCTTGGGATATTTCATTGAAAATATTGGTGCTGGAAAAAGTTTCAAATGTGACGAAAGAGAGCCAAAGCAAGATGAGGTAGGAGTAGCAAAAGTCAGTGCCGTAACATGGGGAGAATACGATGAATCGGAAAGCAAGACTTGCACCAACCCCGAAAAAGTCAATTCTTCTTACTTTATTGAACCAGATGATTTTCTGTTCAGCCGTGCAAATACTATAGAGCTTGTTGGTGCATGCGTAATTGCAAAAAAAGTTACAAAGAGCATTATGCTAAGCGATAAGACGCTAAGAATTAAATTTGAAGATATAAACCCTTACTATTTTTTGTATTATCTTCGTGCTCAAGCTGGGCGGAATGAAATAATGAAACGTTCTACTGGTAATCAAGATTCGATGCGGAACATTGGGCAGGAGCGCATAAAAAATATTGTTGTGCCAATTTGCAGTACGGAAGAGACAGAACAAATTCAAAAAGAAATTCAGTTTCGTTTCTCAATAATTGATAATTTTGAAGAAATCATAGACTCAGAACTCCAAAAAACCGAAGCCTTGCGCCAATCCATTCTCAAACAAGCCTTCTCAGGAAAACTGGTTGCTCAAGACCCAAGCGATGAACCCGCCTCTGTCCTGCTCGAACGCATCAAGGCCGAAAAAGACGGCAATAAAAAGAAAAGGAACGCGGCATGACGCCTAATAAAAAAGGACGATCTATAGAGTTGTTTTTTGTAAATGGTGATCCCGATGGCATGCTGACGGCAACCATCCCGTTTCAATGGACGGGGCATGTGCTTGTGACCAGCCGCACGCAGCTTAAAGACGCCCTTAAGCGTGAGGAAGCCAGCAGACCGGGTGTGTATCTTCTGCTCGGTGAAAATGATGACGGGCCGTTATTGTATATTGGCGAAAGTGACGATATTGGCAAACGCATCAAAAATCATGATGCGCTAAAAGATTGGTGGTCTACCTCAATTTTTATCACATCAAGCGGCGAACAACTCAACAAAGCCCACATACGATATCTTGAAAACCGGTTGGTTGAGAAAGCAAGACAGGCGAATAAAATACCGCTGGATAATGGTAATAATCCTGCAACCTCTCTATTAAGTGAGGCGGCGGAAGCGCATATGGAAGATTTTCTGGACAACATTTACCTTGTGTTACCTGCGCTGAAATTTGATTTCTTTATCCAGAATACTAGAGCCACAGAACGGTTGGAAGCTGCAAACACCAACAGTGACAAACCGATTTTTGTATTGAACACACCCAAGCACGGACTGACGGCACGGGCCACAATCGAAGACAGTCACTTCATCGTCGAAGCCGGATCAAAAGCAAAAATGGAGTGGACGAGCGCTACGGCTAAAAACAGTAGCTACGGCAAGCTTTTTGATGAACTGGTCGATCAGGGTGTTTTGATTGTAGATGGGAAGAACCGTGTTTTCACTCAAAATTATGCATTCAACAGTCCCAGTGCGGCAGCAGCAGTCGTCAATGGCAGGCCTGCATCTGGGCCTATGGAATGGAAAGTTGAAGGCACGCGTAAAAATTATAAGAAATGGGAAGCTGAAGAAATTATGAAAGAAGGTCACGCATAGCATGAATACAGCATCAATCGTATCAAAAGTCTGGAGCTTCTGTACCACCCTGCGGGATGACGGTGTGGGCTATGGCGACTATCTGGAGCAGCTGACCTATCTGATCTTTCTGAAGATGGCCGATGAATATACCAAGCCGCCCTATAACCGCGATGTGGGTATTCCTGCCGAATATAACTGGCAAAGTCTTAAATCCAGGAAAGGCGCTGAGCTGGAAGGCCATTACATTACCTTGCTGCGTGAACTCAGCACCAGGAAAGGCATGCTTGGCCAGATATTCACCAAGTCACAAAACAAAATCCAGGACCCGGCCAAGCTATTCCGCTTGATCGATATGATTGACGGCACGGAATGGGTAACAATGGGCGCGGACACCAAAGGCGACATTTACGAAGGATTGCTGGAAAAGAACGCAGAAGACACCAAGTCCGGCGCTGGCCAGTACTTTACACCGCGCTCGCTTATCAAGGCTATGGTGGAGTGCGTGCGGCCCGAACCGGGCAAGACGATTGCCGACCCCGCTTGCGGTACCGGTGGTTTTTTTCTGACGGCTTATGATTTCATCACCAACCCGGATAACTATGCACTCGACAAAGATCAGAAAGCCTTCTTAAAACATGAAACCTTTTCTGGAAATGAGATTGTGGCCAACACGCGCCGCCTGTGTCTTATGAATATGTTCCTTCATAACATTGGCGAGATTGACGGGGAAAGCGTGGTCTCGCCTAATGATGCGCTGGTAGCGGATGAAGGGAAACGCTTTGATTATGTGTTGGCTAACCCTCCCTTTGGTAAGAAAAGCTCGATGAGTTTTACCAACGAGGAAGGCGAACAGGACAGGGAAGACCTCACCTATAACCGGCAGGATTTCTGGGCAACGACCTCAAACAAACAGCTTAACTTTGTACAGCATATCCGTACCATGCTTAAGACCACGGGCCGTGCTGCCGTTGTCGTACCAGATAACGTGCTGTTTGAAGGCGGTGCGGGTGAAACAATCCGGCGTAAACTGCTTGATAACACTGATCTGCATACGATCTTGAGATTGCCTACCGGGATTTTCTATGCGAACGGCGTAAAAGCGAACGTCATCTTTTTCGATAACCGCGAAGCCAGTCCGAACCCGTGGACGAAAGAAGTCTGGTACTATGATTACCGCACGAATATTCACCATACGCTGAAAAAGAAGCCGCTGAGGTTCGAAGACTTGGCGGAATTTATTGATTGTTATAACCCCCACAACCGTCACGAACGCAAAGCGACATGGGATGAGGAAAAGAACCCGGAAGGACGCTGGCGCAAATTCACCTATGAAGCGCTTATGGCACGGGACAAAACCAGTCTTGATCTGTTCTGGCTGAAGGACAAGAGCCTCACAGACCTGGAAAATCTGCCCGAACCGGATGAGTTGGCAGAGGAAATCATTGAAAACCTGGAGGCGGGCCTAAACAGCTTTCGCGAAGTATTGTCTGGTTTGGAAAATGCATCTTAATTCTTGTTCTTGCAGGGTGATTTATCATTACGTGTCACTGAATGTTTGTCGCGCGTCGGCTGAAATATCTTCCAGCATTTGATATCATCTGGACGGTTTCTTTTGTATCGATTCAAATGTGGCGTCAGTGTCTGTGAATTTTTCATCAATGGCTGAACCAAGCCGGCTTTATTATGTCTACGATCCGATGTGCAGTTGGTGCTATGCGTTCGTCAATAGCTGGTCTGCGCTGCAACGGGCGTTGCCCGAGGATGTCGAAGTGGTTTATGTGCTGGGTGGTCTTGCGCCGGATACGACGGAACCCATGCCGGAGGCCACGCGTAATATGATTCGGCAAACATGGCGGAAAATTGAAGAAACGGTGCCGGGCGTGTGTTTCAATTATGATTTCTGGACGCTTAACACACCGATGCGCTCGACTTATCCGGCATGCAGAGCAGTTCTGGCGGCCGGAAAACAGAATCCTGCTGCCGGTGAGGAAATGCTGCGGGCGATTCAGAATGCCTATTATCAGTCCGCCAGGAATCCGTCTCTTTTAGAAACGCTGCAGGAATGTGCCAAAGCGATCGGCTTGAATGGCGCCGTATTCAGATCGGATCTGACCAGCGAAAATACCGATGCGTTACTGCATCAGGAGCTTCAGCTGGCGGCCGAACTGAATGCATTTTCATTTCCTTCGTTGAGGCTGATGCATCAGGGCGCGGTTTATTCGATCGCGGTCGATTACCGTGATCATCACACCATGCTGAAGGAAATCGATGCAGTGATCAATAGCAAATAATGGTTTTTAAAAACGTTTATATCAACAGGGAATTTTCATGAGCAGTATCTGGTTTAAGGATTATACAATTGAATATCTGGAAGGTTTGCGCAACGCCAACATGGGCGAGCATATTGGTATACATTTTACTGAAGTCGGCCCTGATTTTCTGAAAGCGCGCATGCCGGTCGACAAACGTACAACGCAGCCATTTGGCATTATGCACGGCGGTGCCAGCTGTGTATTGTCGGAATCACTGGGTAGCGTTTCAGGATGGATGACGATTGATCCGGACAAATACCGTGCGGTTGGTCTTGAGCTCAATATCAATCATATCCGTGCAGTGACCAAGGGGCATGTCATCGGAACCTGCACGCCGTTGCATACGGGAAGGCGCACGCAGGTCTGGCAGACCGATATTACCGAAGAAGCCACGGGCAAGCGCGTGGCGATTTCCAGGCTGACACTGGCGATCATTGACCACGGTACGCTGAGTGCGCAAAAAGAACATGTGGTCGTGGATAGAAAAGACTGAACAGATTCTTGTTCAGCGCCGGTATTACAGGAAAAGCGGCCAAAGAGCCCAAAGAGCCCGGAAACAAAAAACCCCTCGTGATGAGGGGCTCAGCATATCAAATCACATGAAATTAATTATTTTTGCATTGATTTTTTGAACATACGATCGATTTTTTCTGCTGTATCCATTGAGCGTCTATTCGCTTCGTTAGCAATATTGACGGCATCATTGGCTTTTGCATTGGCTGCCGCAGCATCTGATTTTGCTGCAGCGACATCGGCTGACAGTCTGTCGATTTGAGTTTGCAAATCGGCTCTTGTTGAATCCAAATCGCCTGTGGTTGCGCAGCCGGTTACACCAATGAATGCGCCTGCTGTTACGACTAATGCCAGTGTGCGTTTAATGTCTCTAGTCATGCTAATTTAACTCCTCTTTCATTTTAACGATTTTTTCAATAATGAATCCAACCTTGTTACGAGGCACTTCTGATTTTTTAATATCAGCAGTGATTAGGAATATTAGCTGATTTATTGAGTAAAATAAATGGCTTCCACGGTGAATATGGAAATCTTTTTTTTATGCTGTGTTTTTAACCGGCAGCTAACGGATTTTGACCATAACGCCAGGCTTGAGCCATTTTCCCAGCAGGTCGATTTGTTCGTTTGTTAG
The DNA here is from genome assembly GCF_900110145.1 of Nitrosomonas marina. Classification (GTDB taxonomy): domain Bacteria; phylum Pseudomonadota; class Gammaproteobacteria; order Burkholderiales; family Nitrosomonadaceae; genus Nitrosomonas; species Nitrosomonas marina. The sequence continues at coordinate 10,601 of NZ_FOCP01000023.1, forward strand.
TGCAATACAGCCATTGGTCCAGTGAAACTGATCATGGACTTCAGGATCTCCACGACCTATACCGTGAATCCCGATATAGCCGCCTAGGACGGTATTTTGCGGCGGTGTTCTTTCCTGATTGGTCGCTTTCAGTATTGTCAGCCAGGTATCCTGGTCAATCCGGTTTTCTTCAAACGCGCGTCGCGCTGTTTCACGGTCAGGATAGTCCAGGCCGAAAAACCGATAGTACTGGCTTTTTTCATTGATCCATCCGATTCTGAAGTCGCCCAGGGGTGTTTTATCGTCTTTTGTTACCTTGTGCCAGGTTGTACCAAAGCGTCCGATGGCGATGTTTTCGAAAACTTCCTGTATTTTATCGCCCTGCATGACTGTGAGCGTATGATCGATCGTGTTTACGTCTATCCATACATCGCTGGCTTTTGCGCCGCAAGCCAGGAGAAAGAAAAAAAACAGACCAAGAACCTTACTCAAAAACCCAGGTGTATGCATATGTACTATTCAACCGTATTGACTTGACGATAAACACATGTATCAATGTATTCGGCGATTATGTCATAATTTGTGTGTCGATGATCTAATTGTTGAAATTTTATATGTGCCTGGCTATCCCTGCAAAGGTCGAGCAATTTACCGCTGATGAGAACGCGATTGTCGAGTTGTCCGGAATACGCAAGGAAATTTCTTTGGCACTGGTCGATGAGGTCAATCCGGGTGATTACGTAATCGTGCACGCCGGATATGCAATACAGAAACTTGATGTCGAGGAAGCGGAACAAACGCTCGCGCTGTTCGAAGAACTGTACGCGCAAACTGACGATTTTCCGGATTCTTCGAAAACCGGTACCCCATGAAGTATATTGAAGCGTTCCGAGATGGCAGACTGGCGCGTAAAATTGCCGGGCAGATTGCCAAAGAAGCCGATCCGCGCCGCCATTATTATTTGATGGAATTCTGCGGCGGTCATACCCATGCAATTTCCAGATACGGCATAGTCGATCTTCTTCCGACGCATATTTACATGATCCATGGGCCGGGTTGTCCGGTCTGCGTGCTGCCGATGGGGCGACTGGAGAACGCAATTCAACTTGCGCAAACACCCGGAGTCATTTTGTGCAGCTACGGCGACATGCTGCGCATACCGACGGCGAAAGGCAACAGCCTGCTGAAAGTAAAAAGCCGGGGTGCCGATATACGCATGGTCTATTCCAGTTCGGAAGCACTGGACATAGCCCGGCAGAACCCGGACAAGTGTATCGTTTTTCTGGCCATCGGCTTTGAAACCACTACGCCGCCAACAGCCGTTGTGATCAAACAGGCCCAGGCGCTTGGTTTGTCTAATTTTACCGTTTTCTGCAATCATGTGCTTACGCCTTCAGCAATCTCGCATGTTCTTTTGTCGCCGGAAATACGGCAGCTTGGCCAGGTGCGGCTGGATGGGTTCATTGGTCCGGCGCATGTGTCCACCGTGATCGGCTCCAGGCCGTACGAATACTTTGCAGAAGAATTTCAAAAGCCTGTCGTGATAGCCGGATTTGAGCCGCTCGACGTGATACAGGCGGTCCTGATGCTGGTCCGGCAGATAAACGAAGGCCGCGCTGAAGTGGAAAACGAATTTACCCGTGCGGTATTGCCGCACGGAAATATCAAGGCGCAGAAGCTGGTCGCTGACGTATTTGAATTGCGCCGCTCTTTCGAATGGCGTGGCCTGGGGCATGTGCCGTACAGCGCGCTGCGTATCAAATCCTGTTTTGCAGATTTCGATGCAGAGCAGCGTTTCGAGATCCCTGCTTTGTCGCTTCCAGATCACAAGGCATGCGAATGTGGTGCGATTCTGCGTGGAGTTAAACACCCGCGTGACTGTAAGATTTTCGGCACTGTCTGTACACCGGACAATCCGATCGGATCCTGCATGGTATCGTCAGAGGGTGCCTGCGCCGCCTATTTCCGATACGGCCGGTTTCGAGACAATCAAAGCCAGCACGAAATGGCAGGGCATTAATGCAGTCATCGGCAAATAAAAAGCATGCGTATACACGCACGCTTGATTTTAAAACCGGCTGTGTTGAGATGATGCATGGCAGCGGCGGACGTGCCATGGCGCAGTTGATCGATCAGCTTTTCATGAAAGCGTTTGATAATGACATTCTGCGTCAGATGAACGACCAGGCAGGCTTTACAAGCGCGGGCGGTCGTATGGTGATGGCGACCGACAGTCATGTAATTACGCCGCTTTTTTTTCCAGGCGGTGATATTGGCTGCCTGTCCGTGCATGGCACGATTAATGACGTCGTCATGGCCGGTGCAAAGCCGTTGTATTTGTCAGCCGGATTCATACTGGAGGAAGGTTTTCCTCTGGGTGATCTTAAACGTATCGTTGAATCGATGGCTGCAGCAGCGCGGGTAATACCGGTTCCGATCATTACCGGCGACACCAAAGTCGTGGAGCGGGGCAGTGGCGACGGTGTCTTTATCACCACTACGGGTATCGGCAGGATACCCGAGAATGTTTTTATTTCCAGTGAGCGTGCAAAACCCGGCGACAGTATATTGATTTCCGGAACGATCGGCGACCATGGCATTGCCGTCATGCTGGCACGCGAGGATTTTGCGTTTCAAAGTTCGCTCGAATCCGACACTGCCTCACTGCACGACCTGGTCTCCGTCATGGTGGAAGCGGTGCCTGGTATTCACGTGTTGCGCGATCCGACACGTGGCGGCGTTGCCGCGGCTTTGAATGAAATTGCGCAGCAGTCCGGCGCAGGGATGATGCTGTTTGAAGAGCGGATACCGGTGAAACCGGAAGTGAGTGCGGCCTGTGAATTTCTGGGTTTCGATCCGATGTATGTGGCCAATGAGGGCAAGCTGATTGCCGTTTGCGCGCCCGAAGATACGGACAGATTGCTTGATACGATGCGTGCGCATCCTTTGGGACGTAACGCTGCTGTTATTGGTGAAATCATAGCCGACAGTCATTACTTTGTGCAGATGAAAACCCGCTTTGGCGGCACACATGTAGTGGACTGGCTGAGTGGAGACCAGTTGCCGCGCATCTGTTGAAGAAGCACCGTTTTATCGCATTTCAAATCGATGTTCCCTGGACAGTTTTGATGCGGATGTGTTAGCAATCTATAAGCTATATGCCTGCTTTGTGGATCAACTTGATCCTGAATGATATTGGAAGCAGATTCAGTTACCATTTTATGAAAATTCTGTTTTTGACGCACAGCTTCAACAGTCTGGCGCAGCGATTGTATGTTGAACTGACCCGCCTTCGCCATGCAGTGTCGATTGAGTTCGATATCAATGATATTGTCAGTGAACAGGCAGTTGCATTGTTTCAACCCGAGCTTATCGTTGCGCCATTTCTGAAACGTGCGATTCCCGAATCGATCTGGCGTAACGTGCCTTGCCTGATCGTCCATCCCGGCATAGTCGGCGACCGGGGGCCATCTGCACTGGACTGGGCCATGATGCAGGAACAGGCAGAATGGGGTGTAACCGTGTTGCAGGCAAACGGCGAGATGGATGCCGGCGATATATGGGCGTTTGAAAGTTTTCGAATGCCGCCTGTGCATTTGATCAAAAAAAGCAGTTTGTATCGCGATCAGGTCGTCGAGGCTGCCATCCGGGCTGTGTTGACCGCAATCGAGCGTTATGCAGCAGGCGGCTATCGACCGGAACCGCAGGATTATACCCGGCCGGAAGTGCGAGGACGCAAGCACACGCCCATTTACCAGAGTGATCGTGCAATTGACTGGCAACAGGACAATACCCATACAGTTCTGAAAAAAATCAATGCGGCAGATGGCTTTCCGGGCGTACTTGATAAGATATTGGACGTGGACTGGTATGTGTATGACGCGCATTCTGAAGCACGATTGACGGGGGCGCCCGGAAAAATCATCGCGAAACGCCATAACGCCATTTGCCGCGCGACCATCGACGGCGCGGTGTGGATCGGTCATCTGAAACGCAAACCAGACAGTCCAACAGCGCCGTTTACACTCAAGCTGGCGGCGACAACAGCGTTGGAGTCTTACTGTGCTGATCGATTCGACGGTGTGCCTGAAGTGGATTATGATCCGTTCGTGCCGGTGCGCTATGACACATACCGTGACATCTGGTTCGTGCAAAAAAATGATGTGGGTTATCTGCATTTCGCGTTTTATAACGGCGCCATGGACGCCGGACAGTGTCAACGGCTGCAGCAGGCGTATTTGAAAGCGACGCAACAGAAGAATATCAAAGTGATCGTGTTGATGGGCGGTGCGGATTTCTGGTCGAACGGTATACATTTGAACCATATCGAATTCGCCGGCAGTCCTGCGGATGAATCCTGGCACAGTATCAACGCAATGAATGATCTGGCGTTGGCGATTATCACCAACGAACGACAGTTCACCATCGCTGCGCTGCAGGCCAATGCAGGGGCGGGTGGTGTTTTTTTGTCGCTGGCGGCCGATTTCGTTTTTGCCCGGAAGAGCGTGGTTCTGAATCCGCATTACAAGAGTATGGGCAATCTGTACGGCTCGGAATATTGGACTTATTTACTGCCCAAACGGGTCGGTACGGATTATGTAGAATCGCTCACACAAAACCGTCTGCCAATCGGTGCCAGTGAGGCCTGTGAAATGGGGCTGATAGATGATTGCATTGCACTGGACCGACAGGGATTTATCCGTGAAATCGAACAACGGGCGGAACAGCTGGCGCATGCGGCAGACTATACAGCGCGATTACAGCGAAAAGTGCAGCAGCGCTGTCAGGACGAGCGGCTAAAACCGTTGCAGCAGTACCGCGATGAAGAGCTGCAGCAAATGCAGCTTAATTTTTACGGCTTTGATCCGAGTTACCATGTCGCGCGTTATCATTTCGTATACAAAATCCCGCATGCCTGGACGCCGTTGTATCTGGCGGGACACCGGCGGATTAAACACTGTTTATAGACCGGGATCACCGGACAACATAGACAGGTTTTATCTCTTTGAGTATATCCCGGACGTTGAAACAGTCTACAGGATAGGCTTTGAAGCAATGGTGATTTGATAAGGCCTGCATCGTCGACTTACGATTGCTGCTGTTCCCCTGAGTCTGTTTCGTATTCGCTGGAAAACCGGTATCCCGTGCCACGCACGGTCTGCACCAGATAATCTTTGCCGATTTTTTCCAGCACCTTGCGCAGACGGCGAATATGAACGTCGACGGTCCTGTCCTCGATGAAAACATGGTCGCCCCAGATCCGGTCGAGCAGTTGCGTGCGCGTGTAGACGCGCTCCTTGTGAGCCATGAGAAAGTGTAGCAGGCGAAATTCGGTGGGACCGAGTTTAACCTCGGTGGGTTCAGCAGCTGCATTATCGTCGTGATAGGCGAAAACACGGTGCGTTGTCGGATCGATTCTCAGACCGCCGGCTTCGATGATTTCTTCCGATATCTCTGGCACGCGCCGGCGTAACACAGCTTTGATGCGCGCTATCAATTCGCGGGGTGAAAACGGTTTGGTGATATAGTCATCCGCACCGGCTTCGAGTCCGGTCACTTTGTCATCCAGATCGATTCTTGCAGTTAGCATGATGATCGGGATTGACTGCGTCCGCGTATTGCGTCTTAACTGGCGGGCGAACTCGATTCCGCTGGATTTGGGTAACATCCAGTCAAGCAATACCAGGTCGGGTAATACGTTATTGACCATTACAGTCGCCTGTTCGGCATCCATCGCGCAGACAGGCGTCAGTCCCGATTTTTTCAGATTATAGGAAATCAATTCCTGTATTGCCGGTTCATCTTCCACGACCAGTACAGTTATAGACATTAGAGAAGCTCCATCTAATATATGACGTTTATTCAAAAATATTCACTGCTGAACACTATGTCTGTAAATGCCGGTAGAACAGCCTGTTTTACGGATGTATTGCTGTTTTCATTACAGCCGTTGCATAAACATACATAAAAATACATACAAAATAACTATCGACAACGGGGTGTAGGCTTTATATTCAGCCTCTTTCCTGTTATCCGGCTATGTGTTTAGACCGTGCAATACGCCAATCGTATCTATTCAACGCATGACAAATTGCAAAAATATTACAAAGATTAGATGACAGTTTTGTGACATTACACGAAATACTGCGGCTGCATTTATAAAGATAGTGGGGTTATTGAATAAATTCACCAAAGTGTCATGAAAATGAAACATTCGCTTAGTAGCATGCGCTCGTAAAATAATTTTAAAAATGTTGCATAAGGAATGGTCTCGGAATTTTTCTGAAAGCAACATATATCAAAGGTTTGAGAAAAATGAATGCAGGTTGGTGGAAAGCCCCTTTGCTTCTGTTCATGATGTTCTGGGTGTTCTGGCTGGCGCCAGTATCGATGGCAAAAGCAAATAATATTGAAAATCTGGCACGTTCGCTGGCAAAACTTCGTGGAGAAGTTGAAGCGCTCCAAACAGAGCTTGATCTGGAAAAAGACAAACACAAAAGTAAAATCACTTCCTTGTCTTCTCAGCTGGCTGACCTTAGCGTAGAGGAGAGACGACAAAACACTGCGATTGAAAAACTCGAGCATTCGCTGGAGAAGCTGACTGAGGCCTCCGCGCAGGCTGAACAGTCAGGTGAGCAGCTAAAACCGGTTTTGCTCAAGGTACTGGCACGTTACAGGCAGTATGTGCTGACAGGATTTCCATTCAAAATTGACGACCGTGTCAAGGCCATTGAGACGCTGGAAGACAATATCATCAATGATCTCGTCGATCCGAATAAGGCAGTCAACCAGGCATGGGCTTTGATTGAAGATGAAATCCGCCTGAGCAAGGAAAACGGAATTTACCAACAGGCCATTCTGCTTGATGGTGAAAAAGTGCTTGCGGATATCGCAAAACTGGGAACGGTATTTCTTTTCTTTCAAACAAGGGACAACAGGGCCGGAATGGCAAAGCAGGCCGAAAACGGCGAGTGGCGGTTTGAAGCGGTAAGCAGTACCGGCGATATTAGCCGTATTGCGACATTGTTTGATTCCCTGAAGAAACAGATTCGCCAGGGCTATTTTGAATTACCCAATCCCTTAAGAAAATGAAAAAAAATTACCTGATTTTAGCCCTGGCATTATGTGTCAATCTGATCATTACGGCCGATTTGGCCAGTGCTCAGGAGATAAAGCCCAACGAGACAACAGTAGAGGCAACTGACCGGGGTGACAGTGCAGCAGCGGAACCCGGTACCAGGCAAAATCAACCAGCGCCAGAACGGAAAAAAATCAGTCTCGAAACGGCATACAAGCGTGAGCACGCATTTCTGGAAGCACAAAAAAGGGAACTGACCGAACGGCTAAGGAATTATCAGGCCAGCGCTTCAAAGGAAGCACAGGCGCTGAGCCAGAAAATCATTGGACTGGAGCAGAAGTCAATTGAGCGTTCTGCCAGAATCGATCAGTTGAATGCGTTACTGGCAGATGCAGAGCGGAAAGACGCTGCCATTTTCGAGCGCAACGATGCATTGGAGGCAACATACGCACAGGCCGACTCAACGCTTAAAAATCACGAGATACAGTTACCGGCATCGCTGATGGATTCCAAGGGAAATGACCCGACCAAAGTGGGTTTCATTTTTGATCAGGCGCTTTCATTGATTCGTGATCTCGGATTGGTCAAAACAGAGTCCGGTAAATTTTTTCTGGAAACCGGCAAACAGATACAAGGCGATATCATTCGCTTGGGCAATATTGCCGCATATGGCATCAGCGAGGAAGGCAGCGGCAGTCTGGTACCGGCCGGTGGTGGCGATCTTAAAATGTGGAAAGAGCCCAGCGCTGAAGATTCAGCACTTGCGTTAAACAACAATCAGCAACCCGAAATTTTAAGAATCTTTCTGTTTGAATCGCGAACAGCATCCATTGATGAAGCAGCTGAAAAAACACTGCTCAGTATTATCAAATCAGGTGGTGTCATCGGCTGGATCATAGTCGCGCTCGGCTTATTGGCTGTGTTGCTGGCAATATTCCGGGTTTATCTGCTGCGAACCAACAGCGCCAACACGCAGCAAATTTCCGAAGAAGTCATACAGCAGGTGTCAAGCGGAGATTTTGATGCCGCAAAACAGCGTTGTGAGAATGGGTCGACAGCGATGACTCGTGTTCTGGCCAATACGCTGACTCATTTGAAAGATGACAGGGATCACATGGAAAGCGTTGTGCACGAAGCCATTCTGCGGGAGTCCGGTACGCTGGAGCGCTTCGGTTCGGCAATTATTGTCATTGCCTCCGTTTCACCGTTGCTTGGACTGCTGGGTACGGTGACGGGGATGATAGCGACTTTCGATGTCATAACGGAATTCGGAACCGGCGATCCAAAACTGCTCTCGGGCGGCATTTCAATTGCCCTGGTGACGACTGAACTGGGTCTGTCCGTCGCCATACCAACCTTGCTGATCGGTTCCCTGCTGGCAGCCTGGGCAAGAAATATCAAACGTGATATGGAACATGCTGCACTCAGAGTCACAAACGCTTTCCTTAGCAATGTGCAAATGAAACGTGTTGTCGCTGGATCCGGCGATAGTTCCATCAGGGTATCGAGTAATCCGGCGGGCTAGGAAAAGAATGTCCATGAATATGCATGAGTACATCCTGATGTCCAAGGACTTATTCAATGCCGGCGGTTATGTCATGTTGCCGTTGATTTTTTGCGCGCTGCTGTTGTGGTATGGACTGGGCTATCGCTGCTGGGCATTGAGAACACCGGGAAAAAAAACGATTCATGACATGCTGGTTCTATACAGCAAGCAACCGGATCAATTGGCAAAAAGTATTGTGGAGCAGGCAGCGCAAAGGGCTGTTTTGTTGAATGCACCTGACCGGAAGCATCTGCGTCGAATTCTTGACGAAGCTTTTTATGACTATTTCAAAGAAGCCCGAAAATTTTCGGTACTGGTCAAAACAACCGTTGTTATCGCGCCTTTGCTGGGATTGCTGGGAACTGTAATGGGCATGATCGAAACATTCGATTCACTGGGTTCCATGTCCTTGTTTACCCAGTCGGGCGGTATCGCAGGTGGAATATCCCAGGCATTGATTACCACGCAAATGGGTTTGTCCGTAGCTATTCCAGGATTGCTTTTGCATGGATTTCTCCACAAGAAGCAACAGAAGATTGAGCGGGAGTTAACGCAACTCAAGGAATTGATGTGTACACAGGCTGCAACAGGCCAGACAACAGGATAATTCAAAATGAACATCGACAATTCAGATGAGACGGAAGCATCAATCGATATCGCGCCACTGATTGATATCGTATTTATATTACTGATTTTTTTTATGGTCACCACTACGTTTGTTAAAGACATGCAACTGGAACTGGAGCGACCCAAGGCGAGCAGTTCTGTCGCTGTATCGAGTAAAGCCATTCGTTTGTTTGTGGATCAGCATGGCGATACCTATCTTGATGGCGAGCCAATCCGGGTCTGGTTAATACAAAGCAAATTGCGCGATCTGCTGAGTACATCCACCAATAAAGTAGTTCTGGTAGTCACTGACGAAGGCGTTCCAGCAGGAAAACTGGTTGAAGTCGTCGATCAGGCACGTTTGTCCGGTGCGGAAAGTGTCGGCGTGGCGACCAAAAAAGAAGCGGGATAAATCATGGGGGTAAACGATGATGTCAACATCACAAAAAACAATTTTCAGTAATAAACACAGAATTGCAGCACTTACAATGCTGTTTGGACCGATCTTGATTTTCAATATGATACTGGCCATGAACCACTTTCTGGGACAGATCGAACAAACACCACCGCAGGAAGTTACCGAGATCGCAATGGTCAAACAGATCAAGGAGGAGCCCAAACAGGAAGTGAAAAAAACACCGCCGCCGCGGCGGACGACACCTAACGAGGCGCCAGCACCATTTACCGGGCTTGACACGGCATTGTCCGGCATCGATTTGGGAATGCTCGGTTTCAATGCCGGTCAGTTAGGTGAGCTGGATGAATCTTTGATAGGCGATACGAGCAATGCCGTGATGACTGCCGAACTGGTCGATGAGCCGCCTCGCGCTGTTTCGACAGGTTCGTTCAGGTATCCGCCTTCGGCAAAGAAAAACGGTATCAAGGGCTATGTTGTGCTATCGATACTGGTTACAGAAGATGGGTCTGTAAACCAGGTCCAGGTACTGGAATCTCAGCCAAACGGTGTTTTTGATGCCGCGGCACTGCAGGGTATCCGTGCCTGGCAATTCGAACCGGCAAAATACAAGGGTGAAGTGGTCAGGGTATGGGCAAAGCAGCGAATTCGATTTGATTTGTCGTGATCAGGTTTCATTGAATGCGCACACATATCACTGCATTTATCAGGCGAATCGGGATTTTCAGTGTCGCTCTGTTACTGGGTTTTACCGCTACCTACGCCTGCTCCGAAGATAAATCGCAACCGGTTGATTTTCTTGAACTGGCTGCGGTCATGCTCAGGGACGGACACAGCGATCGCGCACTATTGGCCCTGCAAAGCGTCGATCTTGAGGATGAAGATGCCGATCTGGCGCGCTTTTATACGTTGCAGGGACTCGCATATATCAATCTGAACGATTTTGTCGCAGCAAAAGACAGTCTGCTGGATGCGATCGCGAACGGCCAGACGGACGCGGTGATCTATACCTATCTCGCGCAGACGCATTATGCGCTCAAGGAGTATAAAAACGCTGTTCAGGCGATCGATCAATCAGGCGAACATGCGCAGAAAGCCAATTTAATCACTCTGAAAGCGCAGTCTTACTGGCATATGGAAGAACCAGAGGCGGCGATTCTCGCTCTGAACAAGGGTCAGCAGTTATATCCACAGGACTACAGTTTTCTCAGACGCAAGGTGTTTTATTTTGTCGAGCTTGAGCTGTTTCATGAAGCGGTGAAGCTTGGCAGGGAATATCTTGACCAGTCACAAGCTGCCGCTGAGGATTATATCGCTATCGGTAATGCACTGCGCCTCAGTAAGCAATACCAGGAGGCGCTGGATATTCTGGAAATTGCCCGCTTGCAGTTTCCTGATCATGAAACCGTAGCAAAGCTGCTTGCTCATACCTATCTGGATCTGGGACAGCTGAACGCAGCGGCTTTTATTCTGGAGCAGGCAGCACTGCTGAATCCGGAATTTTTGTCGGAAGCCGCAGAGGTTTATCGGCGTGCAAACCGTTTTCATAAAGCACTGACACTGAACGAGGGTATACAGGACCAGCAGGTCAAACTCAAACAGCGTTTGTCAATTCTGCTGGCACTCAAGCAATTTGAACGTGCTGCCAATATGGAATCCGGTCTGTACCGTGTTGGTCTTTTGACAGACCAGCATGTTCGATACGCATTGGCGTATGCCTGTTTTTCCAGTGGCCGGTTTGAGCAGGCCAGTCAACACCTGGATCATTTATCCGAGAGCGAACTGTTCAGGAAGGGCGTCGAGTTACGCAGGTTGATGCAGGTGTGCAAAGAAGAACCCTGGAAATGCATGTAGCGCTATGAAAACACAATATCCGGCTTGCCGGATACCGGAAAAATGGCTGAAAACAATATAATAAAAAGTCTGTTTCAACTGTTTGCGCTGCTTGCGGCTTGTTTATTCCCTGTTTCCGCCTGGAGTGAAGTGGAAAATCCTGAACTGGCCGAGTTTTCAATTCATCTGTTTCAGGAAGGAATGCCTGTTGCGGGGGCGGAGTTGATCATTCTCAGCCTGGATTATGAAGTGGCCGAGGGTCAATCGATCAACGAAATGCCTGTGTACAGCTGGGGAGGGGATGATCAGGCGGCGCTTAAAACTAATACCAGCGGCAGTATTGCAGCAAAACTGCCGCCCGGCAAATATCATATGACGCTGACATCGGGCGATCAGTCGTATGCCTTTGATCTGCCGTTGCATCCCGGCGAGAATGCACAGATTCTGCTTACTTTTTTTCCCGACGGGCGCGAGCCTTTACTGAATATTGAAAGTTCTGCGACTGGAACGATGGCAGGTGCCGATACGATAGTCGAAAAACAGCAGGCAGAAGGCGACGGCATGATCAGCGTACAAGTCCTTTCCGCAGAAACCAGCCGGCCGGTCAAGGATGTACAGGTGTTTATCAGTGGTTTGCGGCAACAGTTTCGAACCGATGAAAAGGGAAATATGGAAGCTACAATACCGGCCGGGAATTACAGCGTTTCTTTACTGCATCCGGCGTATAGCAGCCAGACACAGGACGAAGTTGAGATTTCCCTGGATCAGACGACCGATCTGTCTTTTACACTCACACCTGCTGGTGTGGAACTTGCAGAGTACGTCGTGCTGGAGCCGCATCTTGCAGGTACCCTGGCATCGGTAATTGAGGAACAAAAAGCTTCTTCAGAAGTGACGACAGTGCTCGGCGCCGAGCAGTTCAGCCGTAGCGGCGACTCCGATGTGGCCAGCGCACTGCGGCGAGCTTCCGGTTTGACGCTGGTGGGTGGCCAGTTTATTTTCATTCGCGGCCTGGGCGAACGGTTTTCTTCGACGCTGATAAACGGCGCGGCAATCCCGAGCCCGGATGCTACCCGCCGTGTCGTTCCGCTGGATCTGTTTCCCACTAATTTTCTGGACAGCGTACTGGTGCAAAAAACCTATTCGTCAGACAGGCCTGGCGAGTTTGCTGGGGGTACGCTGGAAATGCGTACACGTGGCATACCGGACGAGTTCTTCTTCAATTTCAGCACGAGTACCGGGATTAACGACAATGCGTCTTTTTCTGATAATCTGTCCTATAAAGGCGGAGGAACTGATTTTTTGAGTTTTGATGATGGCGCGCGCAGCCTGCCGAATTCAATTGCGAATGCTATCAGCGGTGGCGGTACGCTGCAGCCGAAGACTCTTTTTAACCCGGATGGGTTTACACCTGAAGAGTTTGAAACGTTTGGCGAAGATCTGTCCGATGTGTGGGACGTATCGACCAAAACGCCCGGACCGGACAGAGGTTTTGATGTCGCGATGGGCAACGTATTTGATATCGGGAACTTCAGAACAGGGTTTATTGCTGCTGGCGGGTGGAGTCAGCAGTTCAGGAATCAGAACGAGATCAATCGTGAATTTACCCCTACGACCGGCAGCGATACCCTGCGGCTGATCCAGGATTTCGATACCAAACGGTCACTGCGAACAATGGAACTCAACGGATATCTGGGGGCGGATATCGAATATAAAGATAAACACCGCATTTTTTCACGCACCATGTTTTTGCGCCAGGCGATCGACGAAGCGCGTATCAGCCAGGGATTCACCGACGCAGAAGTGACCGATGTGCGCCGTACCAAACTGAGATTTTTTTCCAATCAGTTATTCATGCAGCAGGTTGGTGGTGATCATCAGTTTGACTGGGCCAAGGATCTGTCGATCCACTGGCTGTATACCAATGCAACTGCCAAACGAGATGAACCCAGAACACGTGATTATCGATATGATGAAATGCCGGATGGCAGCTTTGCATTTTCTCGGCGTGCTGACAGCAATCAGATCTTATATGCCGACCTTGTCGATAAAGACGAAAGCTGGCGCATGGATGCCAAACTGCCACTGGAAATAACGCCGGATTACAAGCTGAATCTGCAGGGCGGATTTATTGATCAGAGTAAAACACGTGACTCCGGAATAAACCGGTTTGCTTTTTTTCCAGTAGGATCGATCGGGACAAATCCCGCAATTCTGGGGTTGTCATCGCTGGAGTCGATTTTACAGCCTTCCAATATCGGTGCAAACGGGTTTCAGTTGCGCGATACCACACGCCCGACGGACAGTTATAACGCATCCCAGAAACTGTTTTCCTATTACGGAAAAATGGATCTTGAACTCTATGAACGCTTTAATATCACCGGCGGTGCACGCTGGGAGAAAAATGACCAGTTTGTGGAAACATTTCAGTCTGTCGCCAATTCAAACCAGTCGGTAACGAGCGAAATCAACCGCACGGATATGCTGCCATCCGCAACAGCCACCTGGTTCATATCGGAAAAGCAACAGTTACGCGCCGGTTTCAGTCAAACAATTTCACGGCCGGATTTCCGGGAACTGTCGCCAGCACCGTTTACTGATCTTAATACCAACCAGGAAACGACCGGTAACCCGAATTTGCAGCAGACGGATATCACCAATTTCGATGTTCGGTGGGAGTATTTTCTGTCCACAAGCGAATTGATTATGGCAAGCTTTTTCTGGAAAGACCTGACACAACCGATTGAACTCGTTACACTACCGGGAACGGCCGGCCTCCAGACATATCAGAATGCCGATAAAGCAAGGGTTTTCGGATTTGAGGTGGAATTACTGAAAGGACTGGGTTTTTTGCATCCGTTACTGGAGAATTTCTTTGCCGGTGGCAACTATACCTGGTCGGATTCCAACGTGAAATTGAATGAAGAAAATCTGGGTGCACAGACCACGAATAACCGCGCGCTGCAGGGGCATTCTTCACAAATTTTCAATTTCCAGATCGGTTACGAAAACCCCGCATGGAAAACGCAGGCCACACTGCTCTATAATATAGCCAGCAAACGCATTGTGTCAGCAGGCCTGTTGGGCGCACCCGACAAATATGAACAGCCTTTTCACCAGCTCGATTTCGTCTATAACCAGACCGTGAACAAATGGTTGTCCGTACGACTGAGTATGCAGAATCTACTGGATGACGATGTGCTGATTTTGCAAGGCGGTGAATTGACGCGGCAATTCCGCAGGGGGCGTCAGTTTAATCTGGGGGTTCGTATCAATTTCTGATAGAAGTGGGTGAAAAATCATCAGTCATAGCCGTTTCCCTGGTACCACTTGACGGCATCTTCAAGCGCGATCCTGGCCGGGCGGAACCGATAGCCCAGTTCACGAACTGCCTTATCGCTGGTGAAGAACATCAGTTTTCTGGCCATGCGAAGGCTGTCCAGCGTTGCGCGTGGCTCCTTGTGTGTGATTAATGCAATTTTTTCCATGATCCAGGCGACGGGAAACATGAGATTGATAGGCAGGGCGGCTCGTTTCCTGCGCTTTCCCAGAATATCGTCAAGGGTTTCCAGAATTTCCAGCAGCGTCATATTATCACCGCCCAGAATATAGCGTTCTCCCGTTTTGCCATGTTCGCAGGCGAGCCAATGACCGTAGGCGATATCATCGACATGCGCGATATTCAGACCGGTATTGACATAGGCCGGCATTCTATTGTGCATTACATCAAGGACAATACGTCCAGTAGGCGTCGGGCGTATGTCCCGAGGGCCGATCGGTGCTGAGGGGTTGACGATAACGAGCGGCAGTTGATGCTGGTCTGTCAGTTCTTTAACTGCCTGTTCGGCGATATATTTTGATCGTTTGTAATGCCCGGTGATGCAGTCCAGGCTCGATGCTGTTGCTTCATCGGCGGGCGTGCCGTCAGAAGTCAATCCAAGTGCAGCAACGCTGCTGGTATAAATAATTCGTTTCAAGCCTGCATTGGCGGCCGCGATGATCAATGCCTTGGTACCCTGGACATTGATCGCATACATCGTTTGCGGATCGGGCACCCATAACCTGTAATCAGCAGCAACGTGAAAGAGATAATCACAACCTTTAACTGCTGCTTCAAGTGACTGATGGTCGCGCAAATCGCCTTCAGCGACTTCGACGGGCAAATTTTCAATATTGCGCCGGTCGCTGTTGGATCTGACCAGCAGGCGCACATCGTGGCCAGCTTTAAGTAAGCAGTGCATGACTGCGGAACCAAGAAAACCTGTGGCACCTGTAACCAATGATTTCATATCAATGCTGTTTTGCTATGGATTGTAGTAAGACCTGGAAAGCTATCGCCTGTAGAATAACTCATCTGAAATTGCCGTATCCGGAAGTTGTTGTGAAACAAGTTTGAAAAGCTGATTCAGTACCCAGTCGTTCCCTGCAAAAATACTCGTAGTCAGGACGGTTGCCTTTACGGTACGGCGGGTAATCTTCACTTGTTGACCGTCGTGAAAATCGCGATGTCCGTTAATTTTTCTCAGTGTCAGAATCGCCATACCCAGTGCCCAAAGGCAAAACCTGCGTATGCCTTTTTCCTGTGGTGGAATCAGGCAGGTATAGATGAGGGCATTGCATAAATGCTTTTTGGCTACGCCGATTAATTCCGCCAACCCCTCCTGGAAACCGGGCTTCGAATGGCCAGATTGTAGTTCTCGTAGAACAATGCCTTTTTTCAGAAAAATATCCTGCGGCAACCAACAGGCCCCTCGTTTTCTGTCGTCCCAGATATCTTTAAGAATATTAGTCATCTGCAGGCCCTGGCCAAACGAGACTGACAACTTCATCAGCTCGGATTTGTTGCGATTGATATCGGGTGAATAATCGCAAAACAGCTCTGTCAGCATTTCGCCAACCACGCCCGCAACGTAATAGCAATACAGGTTCATGGCAGGCAAATCCTTCAGGCCGTCTAGTGTTTCAGTTTCCTGATAATCGGCCATGCCGCGGCTCATGATCCGCACACACCGTTCGAGGGCCTTGCGTTGTACCGGATTGAAACTGTGCGTGACCCGGATGACAGCCGGTGTATGTTTGATCAGATCATGCTCGGCCGGGATGGTGTGGTCTGACAGCAGGGGATACAGTTCATCGACAAACTGCTCTGCAGCGACATGACCGCAAACGACTTCAGAAAACATGTCAGACAGGTATCGTGTCTGCTTTGTTGTCAACGCGTTGTCATCTTCGATGGTGTCCGTAATCCGGCAGAGCAGATAGGCATTGCCGATCACATGTCGCAGCATTTCGGGAAGCTGGGGAATCGTCAATGCAAAGGTGCGTGAAACGCCTTTTAATATATCATCCTGGTATTGCGCGTCGTCTAAAGTCGGCGGTTGACTGATCATAGTGGATTAGTTTAGCGGAAAAACCACATATTACTATATAGCAGCCGTTTTTTACGACGGCAGAATTGCCTCTGGAGCAATCATTTGATCAATAGTTTCACGTGCCCTGATCAGGTGAACCGTCTGCCCGTCGACCATGACCTCGGCCGCCCGCGGACGGCTGTTATAGTTGGAACTCATGCTCATACCGTAGGCTCCTGCGGACATGACAGCGAGTAAATCGCCGGCTTCCAGATTGAGTTTGCGATCATGTCCGAGAAAATCGCCGGTTTCGCAGACCGGACCGACAATCTGATAGTTGCAAGCACCTCCGGTTCTTTTATTGATCGGCAGAATCTGATGATAAGCTTTGTACAGGGATGGCCGCATCAGGTCATTCATGGCAGCGTCGACGATCGCGAAATGACGTTCCGGAGTGTGTTTGATATAAGCCGTACGGGTTAATAGCAGGCCCGCATTGCCAATCAACGAACGGCCCGGTTCAATGACCAGGCGTAGTTTCATGAGACCGAGTGTTTTACGTAATGCTGTAACATAATCCTGAATTGATGGCAGTGCTTCGTTTGTATAACGTATACCCAGACCACCGCCGAGATCGAGGTGGTTGATCTTCAGGTTATGTGATTGCAGCCGATGTAGCAGGCTCATCAGTCTCTCGCCGGCCTGCACGAACGGATCAAGTTCGGTCAGCTGTGATCCAATATGACAATCCAGACCGATGAAACGGATATTTGAAAAAATATCGGTCGACAGATAAATTTGTTCGGCTTCTTCAATCGGTATGCCGAATTTGTTTTCTTTCAGACCGGTCGAAATGTAGGGATGCGTTTTGGCATCTACATCGGGATTTACTCTCAGGCTGACTGGAGCAGTCATATTCATTGCCGCTGCAATCTGGTTGAGCAGCTGCAGTTCGCCGATGGACTCGACGTTAAAACAAAGAATATTTGCGGCCAGAGCCATGCGCATTTCGTCCGCAAGCTTTCCTACGCCAGAGAACACAATCTTTTGCGGATCACCACCGGCTTTCAAAGCGCGCTGCAGTTCGCCGCCAGAAACGATATCAAATCCACAGCCAAGCTTTGCGAGCAGGTTGAGAATGGCAAGATTGGAGTTGGCTTTTACTGCATAACAGACTAAATAGTCATCGTCCGCAAAAGCCTGCTGGAATTCTTGATAGGTTGCTGCTATGGCAGCGCGTGAATAGACATAGCAAGGGGTGCCGAATTTCTGGGCAATGGTTTCCAGAGGCACCTGTTCAGCGTGCAGGATATCCTGCTTATATTCAAAATGGGGAAAAATACTCATTCTTCAGTGTCATCTTTGATAGTAGCGGCTGCAGGCGGCGTGGTCGGCGACATGTTTATTGACTGTACTTCGCTCTCCGGCAGGTAGAGCGGCCCTTTGTTGCCACAGGCGGTTAAAACGAACAGCGTCATGATGGAACAGGTCAGGGTAAAAATTAAATATTTCAATTTGTGCACAAGCGCTCTCCATTAAAATTTCGAGTACGGGATACTACCATAAAGGTGAAATAATATCGGTACGATCATGGTTTTCGATTGGTACTGCATATTCGTTCTGCACTGTTGTTCAGATCGTACGTATTTCTGCCTGCAACCATTCAACCAATGCATCGACCAGCTTGTTGCTGGCAATGGAAAACGCCTCAACTGCGCCAGCTGCATCGGCTGTTGGCGCAGTTTGCTTGATACTGAATATTTTCTGGGCGATCAGCCGGTGTGTATTGTTGACCAGGCTTGCACGAAATCGAATAATGACATGGCTGTCATTCAAGGTGTCAAAAACCTGGGAGAACTCTTCAAGTTCTACATGCAGTTCATTTTCAGCAATCGCCATGCTGGTATCTTTGATGACCAGGTGACGCGTGGCTGTGGCAATTTTGTGCTTGATTTGTTGCGTTAACAAAAAAGCAGGGGGTGATGACCAGCGACTGTTCGCGTAGGTATACGACTGGGATCGGTTATGATATTTAAGACGATAGTTGATACCACGGGTATCGAGCCATAATGGCGCGGTTATTGGAGCAACAAGTATTTTTCGGCCATCTCCGCCGGATTGCAGAACGCTGGACCCGGACTCGTCCGTATCGTCAGCTGCAAAATTAAAGGTGGCTATGTCTTTGGAAGCTTCGGGCAGGATTGTGCATCCCGAAACAAACAGCATACTAAAAAATAAGATCAGGTTTCTCATTGGGTTGTCCTGTTATGGCGCTGTAAAGCCGTCTTCGCCAGGGCCAGGCTGCGACGATGGCCGTCCGAAAATAAGCATTTGTGGATTTTCTTCCAGTTGCTGCAAAACACGGTCCAGATTCTGAGAATTGCGTACCAGCCCGTTACTGACCTTGCGTAGTTCTGGAATCGTGGTTGCCATTTCCTGTGCGCTGGTAGACAGGCTGTCTATAATTCCACCCTGTTGGTTTACATTGCGAATCGATTGATTGATTTCGGTAAGTAATTCATCAAGGTGCCGGACGAGAACACCGGATTCCGAGGTCAAATGCGTCATTGAATCGAGAATAGGTTGCAGATGCCCGGTTACATTATTGAAATTGTTCATGGACTTATCAATATTTCTCAATATACTGGTTATATGCTCCTGATTTTCATCGTTGAGCAACTGATGCACCTGAATAATCAATTCATTAACATTGTTGAGAATGTTCTGACCGTATCCAGTAACTTCATCAAGCAGAGACGGACGCATCGTTATGCGTGCATCTTCAGGCAGGATCTCTGGAGAAATGACAGATTCATTTCTGAGTTGAACATAAGCCAGGCCTGTAATGCCCTGATACCCCAATTGAGCATACACATTATTGGGTAATTGAATATTTCCGTCGATGGCAATATCGATGAGAATCTGTTGCATGTTTTCCGGATCGAAATAAATCCGGTTAACTTTGCCGATGTTAACGCCGCGATAGTACACCGACGCCTGCACGCTTAAACCGGTCACGGATTCCCGCGAAACAACCTGATAATGGTCATGCTCAATAGAATCGCCTTTGAACCACTCCGCTACGATAATCAGCGCGATCCCAAGGCCGATAACAAATAAACCCGCTATGAGGGCATGGGCCCGGTTTTCCATGATAATTCCCTATTGTCGGTATGTTGGTGATTTTTCCGTATGCTTTTAAAAAAACTTGCTACAAACGGGTGAGGATGAGTGCTTACTTGATCAAGCGTTCCTGCTGCGATGACTTTTTTATCGGCCAGAATTGCAATGCGGTCAGACAAGCTAACGAGTGTGTCGACGTCATGCGTCACCATGACAATTGTTAAATCCAGTTCTTTACGCATGTTCAGAATCAAACGCACAAAACTTTCGCTCAGTTCAGGGTCCAGGCCCGCAGTGGGTTCATCCAGAAACAGCAACTCCGGATCAAGTGCCAGCGCGCGTGCCAGCGATACGCGCTTGATCATGCCTCCAGAAAGATTTGCCGGCATTTTATACGCATGTTCCGGTTCGATAGCAACCATATTTAACTTGATCATAACCAGATCATGTATGACTTGTTCGTCTAGCGTGCGCAGTTCACGCAATGGCAGCGCAATATTGTCAAAGACGGTCAGCGCACTGAATAATGCCCCTTGTTGAAATAAAACGCCAGTACGGTTTCGAATGTTTCTTAGCAACGCGAAATCACAATTATAGCGTGATCTGCCAAAAATTTTGACTTCCCCTTTGGCGGGCTGTTCAAGACCCAGCATCTGGCGCAGGAGCGTGGTTTTTCCACTGCCTGATCCGCCGACCAGCGTCAGGATCTCGCCTTTTTTTACACTCAGATCCAGATCCTGATGAACGACGTGACGACCGAATCGGGTATCCAGATCTTTGATTTCGATAATATACGGTACGTGTTCCATATGGTCGTTTATATAATTCCGACATCAGAAAAGACAATTGCGAAAATCGCATCGATAATGATTACTACAGTAATGGCTGTCACCACCGAAGTGGTCGTCCCTTCTCCGAGGCTTTCTGTGTTTGGTTTAACCCTGAGACCAAAATGACAAGCGATGACAGCAATCACCATACCGCAAACTATGCCTTTTCCGAGGCCAAGCCACAAATTGGCGATCGGTACTGCATCCGGTAAGGAATAAATAAAATAGTAATAATTCAGGCCAAGCTGGATTTCAGCGGCAATAATACCTCCCAGCAGCGCGATGGCGCTGGTCCACAGTACCAGCAGGGGCATCGCGAGGCCCAGACCAATAATTTTAGGAAAGATTAATCGCTGACTGTGGGAAATACCCATGACGGTGAGTGCATCCAGTTCCTGGGTGACACGCATTACCCCTAATTGAGCAGTCATCGACGAGCCGGAACGGCCTGCAACCAGAATGGCGGCCAGCAGGGGGCCGAGTTCGCGGATAATGCTGATACCCAGAATATTGACAATAAAAATATCTGCACCGAACATTTGCAATTGCTCAGAGGACAGATAACTTAAAACAATTCCGATTAAAAATCCGACCAATGCTGTAATTCCGAGTGCCTGTGCGCCGGTGCGAAACAGGTTTGCAGAGATCTCACGCCAGGGGATGTAGGTCGGATTTCGCAAAAAAAATACAGTATCGAGCAGTAACTGACCGATCATTCTGATTATGCCGGTCAGGTTATCCCACATCAGCATGGTCAGCCTGCCGGCTGCATAAACCGGCATTAAAAAATTTTTTTGGTCGGGTTCAATTGTTTCTGTCGGCAGGTGCTCGATGCGTTGGAGCATTTTGTCGTGTTCGTCACGCAGGATAAGCTGAGCAGGGCGTTGTGTATCCCAGGCTTTCCACAGCATGACGATGCCCGCATTGTCCATGTATTTGATATCGCTTAAATCCCAGCACAGATCGGGGTTCTTCGCATGTTTGGCAAGTTCGGCAGACAGCGCTTTGGACCGTTTGTTTAAAGCGGTAAGGGTGAAACTGCCAGTTAAAACGATACGGCGCGAATTGCCATCGTTAATAAGCTGATACCACTCCGAGGTGTAACTTGGATTTTGTGTGTTGGTTGGCTTCAAATCGAATGTCTGCCTGTTTCGGGTTAGATATCGGCTCAGGATATAAATGCAAACCGGTTGACTCAGTATATTACGTCAAACGAATGGTTGTTGCATTATGGCGGGATCGAAAAAAAAAGTAAATTTCCGCTGCAATTACTTCAGGACGTGGATGCAGGATATTCGAGCAACTCAGGGTGCCCGCGCAACATCGGTACGCGCAGCAAGGGCGGGGTTGGTGTCGAAGTATTTTTTGATACCGCCAAAGATTGCATGCGCCATTTTTTTCTGATAGGTCTTGTTTCTGAGTTTCTTTTCTTCGTTTGGGTTGGTAATGAAAGCTGTTTCAACCAGAATAGAGGGGATATCCGGTGATTTGAGTACAACGAATCCAGCCTGTTCAACCGTTTTTTTATGTAACCGGTTGATCTGCCCAAGTTCGCCAAGAACGAATTCGGCGACTTTGACACTGTCGTTAATTGTGGCGCTCATCGACAAATCCAGTATGATCTCGCGCATATTACCTGTTTTGTCGGTAATATCCACACCGCCTACCAGTTTGCTGTCAACGCTGTTTTCTTTTTGCGCCAGCCAGCTTGCTGCGGTAGAAGTCGCTCCATTTTCCGACAGGGTATATACCGATGAACCATGTGCATGCGGTCGGGGACTGCCGTCTGCATGGATGGAGATAAACAAATCGGCATTATGCTTGCGCGCAATTGCCTGTCTGCGTTTGAGCGGAAGATCGAAATCATCGTCGCGCGTTAATATGGCGCGCATATACGGTTCTTTGTCGATCAGCGCTTTGAGTTTGCGCGAGATTGCCAGTGTAATATCTTTTTCCCGAGTGCCGCCGTCGCCTACTGCGCCGGGGTCTCTGCCGCCGTGACCAGGATCAATGGCAACGATGATGGTTCTGGGTGGTGACGGTTTGTGATATTGTGCGACATGAAAACTGCGAGGCGGTCGTGTCTTACTGTGGCTGTTCGTGTCTGTGGGTTTCTTCTTCACTAATGATGCAACAAGTTCGCCAAGGCTGTCATCAGCGTCATCCTGTAATCTGAATGTCGGATTTGAGTCGCCAATACCGGTTTCTGCGAGAGCTGCCTTGTCCGGGTAATAAATGTCCAGTACCAGACGGTAGCCGTGTTGGCCGTCTGGCTTCAGAATAAAGGTACGTGGGACGACATTTATTTTAAGATCAAACACAAGGCGAACGACATGCGGCTTGAACTGTCCAAAGCGAATCCTTTCAACAAAAGGATCAGCTGGATCGAGCTTGCCCGGCAGGTCTTTGATGACCCGGTTCAGCATGGCGTTTTCCAGGTCGACGACAACCCGTCCAGGATTTTCCAGCATACTTAATTCGTACTGGATAGGCTGGTCGGATTCCAGCGTAATGCGTGAATAATAATCTGACAGGGCCAGCCGGGTTGAGTTAATAATGATATCCGCCGTATGCGCGGGTTTGCTGAACAAAAATACAGGCAGGCAGCATAAAAACGCTGCCAGAATTATCAAGTACGACCACTGACGCTTCGTATGCTCAATTGTGCGAATAGACGAAGAATGTATGAAAACCGCCGTCAATGAGGGGATTCTGTATCTGGCCAATGCTTCAAACATTGTTCTCCTGCTTCCGTATCAGCGTGAATGATGATATTTCGGCCGGTATCAAGTATTTGAAAATCAACCCGCAAATCAGCGGCGGGTAATAATCCAACTGCGTTTTCCGGCCATTCGATCAGGCAGATTGAGTCGGAATTGAAGTAGTCCCGGAATCCTGCCTCCTCCCATTCATAAGGATCGTTGAATCGATATAAATCAAAGTGATACAAGTATAACCTAGAAAAATTATAGATTTCAACTAAATTATATGTCGGGCTTTTGACTGCATGCTGGTGGCCGAGTCCATGTAGAATACCCCTTACCAGCGTTGTTTTCCCGGCACCAAGATTCCCGTTCAGGAAAATAACCAGACCCGGCTTGATCAGCGAGGCTATTTTTTTTCCGAGAGACAGGGTTGCAGCTTCGTCGGCAAGGTAGAATGAAACATTTGATTTTAGATTTGAACCATGGATACGGCGCAACAGAAAACCTCCTATAAGAATTCCACTGATTGTAAACCTGATTATGTTCGCCTGGCGACAGAGATCAAGGCATGGGGCAGGGAGCTCGGCTTTCAGGACGTGCGTATTGGTAATGCCAATGCAGATATGTCCGAAGCGGAAGCAGGCATGTTCGCATGGCTTGAAGACGAAAATCACGGCGAGATGGATTATATGGCAAAACATGGCACTAAACGCTCCCGTCCTGCTGAACTGGTACCGGGTACGCAACGGGTCATTTCCGTGCGCATGAATTATTATCCACCGAATGCGGCGGATAGCTGGACAGTGATCAATCAGAGCGAAAAGGCATTTATATCCCGATATGCGCTCGGGCGCGACTATCATAAGGTACTGCGTTCGCGCATGCAAAAACTGGCTGACAAAATTCAGCAGGTTGCCGAGTCGTTCAACTACCGTGTTTTTTCCGATAGCGCACCCGTTATGGAAGTCGAATGGGCGCAGAAATCAGGTCTTGGCTGGCGCGGTAAGCATACGCTGTTGCTATCTCGGCAGGCTGGCTCGTATTTCTTTCTGGGTGAAATCTATACTGATCTTTTGCTGCCAGTTGATGAACCTGTCGGTACTCAGGGGAGTTTCTGCGGCAGTTGCACCAAGTGCATCGATGTCTGCCCGACACAGGCTATTGTTGCACCGTTCAAAGTCGACGCGCGACGCTGTATTTCTTATCTGACGATTGAGTTGAAAAGCAGTATTCCCGAATCGTTGCGGCCATTGATAGGCAATCGTATTTACGGTTGTGATGATTGCCAGCTGGTATGCCCATGGAACAAATTCTCACACCTGACCGGTGAATCGGATTTTCATGTGCGCCACGGACTCGATGATGTTACGCTGGTGGAATTGTTCCGCTGGAATCAGCAAGAATTCGAAACCAGGCTGGCGGGTAGTCCGATACGCCGAATCGGGTATCCGCAGTGGTTGCGCAATATCGCTGTCGGACTCGGTAACGCCCCTTACTCAGATGCTGCCATCGCGGTTTTACAATCCCGGCTGGACGATCCGTCTGAAATGGTGCGCGAACATGTGCAGTGGGCACTTGAACAACAATATGCAAAAAAGGAAACGGAGTAATTTTTATGAATCAGCCATGGGTACTGGGTACCCCACTAAGCCCAAATGCAATTCGGGTTATGTTGCTTGGCAGCGGTGAGCTGGGAAAAGAAGTGATTATTGCCTTGCAGCGGCTTGGTGTTGAAACCATTGCGGTAGACCGCTATGCGAATGCGCCCGGGCATCAGGTCGCGCATCGGGCGCATGTCATCAATATGGCTGACGGTCATGCATTGCGTACGCTGGTTGAGCAGGAGCGACCGCATATTATCGTTCCTGAAATAGAAGCCATTGCAACCGGCATGCTTGCAGAGATAGAAAAGGAAGGGCTGGCAACTGTCATCCCGACGGCTCGTGCTGCTCAGCTGACTATGAACCGCGAGGGAATCCGCCGCCTGGCGGCGGAGACGCTGCAGTTGCCCACGTCGCCGTATGTATTTGCCGACAGCCTGGAAGAGCTCAAGACAGCGATTGACGAAACCATCGGTTACCCCTGTATTGTCAAGCCAGTTATGTCGTCTTCGGGCAAAGGTCAATCCAAAGTGGATTCCGCAGCAGAGGTAGAAGCGGCCTGGAATTATGCCGCAAGCGGTGGCAGGGTTGATCAGGGCCGGGTTATTGTTGAAGGAGTTATTCAATTCGACTACGAAATCACGCAATTAACGGTGCGCGCAAAAAATGCAGCGGGTGAGACAACGACATATTTTTGCGAACCGATTGGACATGTGCAGATGCATGGCGACTATGTCGAAAGCTGGCAGCCACAAGCGATGTCGCCAACTGCGCTACAACACGCACGCGAATTTGCTGAAAAAATTACAGATAATCTCGGCGGGCTCGGAATTTTTGGGGTTGAATTATTTATCAAAGGCGATGAGGCCTGGTTTAGCGAAGTCAGTCCGCGACCACATGATACCGGTCTGGTCACGTTGTGCAGCCAGGTTCAGAGTGAATTCGAATTGCATGCACGCGCGATTCTTGGCTTGCCAGTCGATGTCACGCTGCGATTACCCGGAGCCAGCGCTGTAATATATGGCGGGATGGACGTAAAGAACATTGCGTATAAAGGCGTTCAGGATGCATTGAACGTACCGCAGAGCGATCTGAGACTGTTCGGCAAACCCGAGGCATTCACACGCCGCCGCATGGGCGTCGCACTTGCATGCGGCAGCAACACCGACGAAGCCCGTGTGCGTGCTAAACTGGTTGCCAGTAAAATCATGCCCGTTAAGAATCAGTAAACCAAAAACAAATCAACAGGAAACAGATAATGAATATTGCACAACTCAACGCCGCACACGGCATAGCACAATCAGTCGAATTTATCGAAGGCAGCGGCGGACTGACTATGATCAAGGTCGACACACCCAAAGCCAGAGCGCTGATTTCAACCCATGCCGGACAGGTGTTGTCGTTTCAACCGACGGGTGAAGAAGATCTGCTGTTTTTAAGCGAAAAGGCCTATTATCAGAGTGGGAAGGCGATCAAAGGCGGTACGCCTATCTGCTGGCCGTGGTTCGGGCCTGATCCAGAGGGCAAGGGACGGCCAGGTCATGGCTTCGTTCGTAACCGTGCGTGGAATGTGATCAATACGCAAGTCATTGCCAATGGCGCCGTCAAAATTACGCTCGGACTGTCGGAGACACCGGATACCATGGAAATCTGGCCACATGCGTTCGAATTGACTCAGGAAATCGTCATCGGAGATTCACTCAACCTGACCCTGTGCACGCGCAACACCGGTACCGATTTATTCACCATCACACAGGGTTTTCATACGTATTTCAAAATCGGCGATATCAATCAAACCAGCGTACTCGGATTTCAGGATTGTGGCTATATTGATAAAGCCGATGACAGTGCAGAAAAACAGCAGACTGGTGAAGTCACTGTTGCCAGCGAGGTCGATCGCATATATCGGCATGTCAGCAATACTCAGATCATCGACGACAAAGCGCTTGACCGTTGCATCCAGATTCTCTCACAAGGCAACAAGACCGCTGTGGTATGGAATCCATGGGAAAAAATTTCCAAAGAAATGGCCGATCTCGAAGACTCCGATTATCAGCGCTTTATCTGTGTGGAAACCACGAATGCGGCAGATGATGTGATCGGAATCGCACCGGGTGAGGAATTCAGGCTGGTGGCGGATTATCGCGTGATGCGGTAATTCAAGAAAAAAACATTGAATCAGTTTTGAAAAAGACCGGGTATTCAGGTCATGTGATTTCCCAAAGACGAGCATGATAAGTTTTGTCAGCCTGCCTCGAGTTGAATTTACCCGTCAATGCTGATGCTGCAGTGTTTGAGAATCTCTCTTCCAAAGTTAAAGCCAGGAGAATTTAAGCTAACGTTATGATCAGTGATGGTGTGCGAAAGCAGATTGATTTGACTGAGAACGTGCAGCGAATATCTGCAAAACTTCAGTAAAAAGTGTTGGCTTGGCGTAGCCGGTCTTTGCAGTATGTATCGTTACAGGTGGAAGTTGTTATCTTGTGTACTAAATGCAACAGCAGTATCAATGGAGGATTTAATGCTGGTGACTTTCAAAACAGATGTTGGCAACATTACCATGTTTGGTAATGATGCACTTCAAATGATCAAGATGATGGGGCACAGCGAAACCGTACCCGGCGCTATTCTGGCTGATGAGGTGCCGCAGGCGCTCAGCCGCTTGAAAGCGGCGTTGAGAAAGGAACAAAATGTTGCGCCATCTGATGAAGACGACGATGAGAATGAGCCTGTAGTCAGTACCGCGCACAGAGGATTGCCGTTGGTAAATCTATTGACTGACGCGGTAGCTGCCGGGTGTAACGTGATGTGGGAATAACTGTCACCCGGCATCTGGGATTATCGGAAATCAGCGATGGTATATTCCGGTGCGTTCAGGCTGGTAGGTAATTTCACTTAAGTTAACGCGCAGAATGCCGCCCCCGGGTTTGGGCCAATCGATGGTGTCCCCCCGGGAAAGACCGAGCAGTGCGCTGCCGACCGGCGCAAGCACTGAAATCTTATCGCCGCTGCTATCTATATCCTCGGGATAAACCAGTGTCATGCAAAATTCTTCTGATGATGATTCCACTGTGAATCTGACAGTGGAATTCATGGTCACCACTGTTGGCGGAATAGCGTCTGGCTCGACAATATCCGCCCGTGATAGCTCGGCTTCCAAGGCGTTGCTGCCAGGAAAAGTGTTGCCGTGAATAGATTCAAGCAGCGCATACAGCCGCTCTGCGTCCAGCGATGAAATGATAATTTTGGGTTTGTTACTCAATGTGATTACCTTTCTAGCAACAATAAATCGATTGGCTGATTTCCAGCTGGTTCGGGGGCGTCGTAAATCGGATATGCGATTTGATCTTTAGCAACTTTCAGGCAGTATTCCTGGCTTAGTGACCAGCTCGCACCGGCCTGTTATCTCAATCTATAACGCTAAAATCCCGTCAACGAACCACAACAGGTCTGTACGGGATCTCTTCAACTAGCCGGATTATTGGAAAATATTCTTTTTTACATTGGATCTGGAGTCTGCGTAATTAAAAATTTCTGGATATTGCCAGAAGCTGGTGGTCTACCAATCAACAGGCTATCCAGTCAGATCCAACTCATGCACATCCGGCCAATCTTGATTTTCATTACCAAGGGTGCAAGAGCTGGATCAGATCGTTCAGTGTGACAGTTCGCCGGAGTTAATGGTGACCGGTTTGCTCCGCTTCTGCCGCATGGTCGGACATTAAATCCTGTGATGCCATTGTCTGGTGATAAGCGGCCTTGTCCAGATAAGCCGTTGCCGCTGATTCGCAGCCACGAATTTTATTTGCAACATAGTTTTTCAGGTTTCGTCCATTTGCTTCAAAGAAACTGAAATGCGGCTTGCGGTTTAGCACCTCCAGTATCTCCATTTGCTCCTTTATTCGGTCCTGCATGTCACTGGCCATACTTTCATACTGGCGGGCCAGAATATCGTGACCGAGACAATCCTCATCATTATGAGCAGATGCAAAAGAATTCATTGAAATATCTAAAATCAGAATCGTAAAAAAAGATATCAACACAATTAATTTACCAGTTTTCATACTATCTACTCCATGTGAATTGGCGAGTTTGCATCGTATGCAATTCGATACGATAATTAAATTGGGGAAACCATTGTTTTTTCCTCAGTGAAACTATTATTGACCGTACTGCGAGGTTGCTGACCGACCGGCCGGACTAATAACGACTGCCGCTCGTTAAAACATGACAAGGAAGCAAAAGAATTTTAATTACGTTGCACCAATATGAAACACATCCAGCTGCTTTCCTGTCAGATATGCAAGAGCGGTGCGTGCAAGGCTTAAACCAAAGCATTTATATCGGTTTTACCTGGATGAACTGTCCGCGTTATAATTAAAGCCATTCATAAATTGAAGTGGTACCGTTTTTTTTCAGCAATTCCAATTCATCAGACCACAGGAGCTTCTTTTGAAATTACATCTCGCAAATTTTGATCAGCAGAATGTGTTTTCCGGTTATGGTGATGGCTATGTCATGATCAATCGAGTTCGCCACGAGCAGAATTTGATAGTTTTTCCCGATGAGATTATCGAGCAATGGCCTGTGGATTCTGTTGGTGGGCTTAGTTTAGAGCATTTCGACAGTGTCTTGCCGCGCAAACCGGAGATTATCCTGCTGGGTACCGGTACGCAGCTCAAATTTCCCGATTACGCCTTGATGGCCAGAATCATTCAGACGGGTATCGGATTTGAAGTCATGGACACCCAGGCTGCCTGCCGTACTTACAATATTCTCGTCGAGGAAGACCGCCAGGTAGCAGCGGCGATTATACTGTAGTCCGTCTCGAATATTTTACTGAATACCGTGAAAACAAAATTCGACCTGCGCGCAACACATTGGAAATAGAACTGGCGCAAACTAAGCCTGCAGGTTGCAAATGCCAGCCACAGCCTTTTTCTCAGCGTTGGTGATACTAACGCAACAGTGGTTTATCCAAAACCGGGCCAGTAGTGGCTATCAGGCAGGGGCCGCTTACCAAATATTGCCTGACCTACGCGTACGACAGTAGCGCCTTCTTCTATCGCCAGTTCGAAATCACCGGACATGCCCATCGAAAGTTCATCGAACGACAAACCCGCTGGCGCAGTCTGGCGCAGCCGTTCCTGCAACTCACGCATACGGACGAAACAAGCGCGCACACGGTCATGATCGGTCGAGAAGATTGCCAGTGTCATCAGTCCCCTGATCTGCAGCGATGAATAATTTGGAAGCTGCCTGATGAAATCCTCTACATCTTCCGGTGGCAGACCAAATTTACTGGCTTCTCCAGAACTGTTGACCTGAACATAGACGTCCATGCCGCGGCCTGCGGACTGCAGGCGCTTGTCGAGCTCGGCGGCGACCTTCAGACTGTCAAGCGCCTGGAATTCATGCGCGAAGCGCGTAATGTATTTGACTTTATTGGTCTGCAGATGGCCGATGACACTCCATTTGATATTAAGATCGCCAAGTACTTCAGACTTTTCACGCGCCTCCTGCACCTTATTTTCACCCATTTCATGGCACCCGGCTGCATATGCGATGCGCAACCGCTCGGCTGGAACGGTTTTGGTAACAGGCAGCAGTCGCACGGACGATGGTTCACGTCCGGCTTTGGCGCATGCGTCGGCTATTTTTTGTCGAATGACTGCAAGATTGGTTTTGATTTCGTTTAATTGCTGTTCCGCCGTTGGTGTTGCCGCTTCCAATTTGTTCTCCTAAATACTGCGTGTTGCCTGATGAAAAACCATTTTCCATTGATCGCCGCGTCGCTGCCAGATCGAGCTTCGAATAGATCCTGAATTTACTGCGTTAAAAGTTTTCGTTGCCTTTTCATGTTTGACAGCGCGGTAAATTGCTATGACCGTATTATTTGATAATCGTTTAATACGGAAATCCTGCAGCGACCATTGCTGCGCGTTGTCCTTGTTCAGCAGCCATGATACCACCTGTTGTCTTGTATTGATCTGCCCGTTATTGTCAATTTCTTCAAATGTACTGTCGAGTAGCTCATCAATGACCGTCGGATTGGCCTGCATGTCTGTATGCAGCAGTTTCAACTCGAGTTGCTTGATTTGTGCCGCAATAGTCTCCATACGAAGGATAGCTTTTGTTGGCCGGTTTATTTGATGCGCATGCCTGGTAGCGCGCCAGAATCGGGACTCAGAATAAACAGCTCGCTGCCGCCACTTCCTGCTGCAAGCACCATGCCTTCGGACAGGCCGAACTTCATCTTGCGTGGAGCAAGGTTCGCGACCATAACGGTCATTCTGCCTATTAACTGGTCCGGATTGTATGCCGATTTGATTCCGGCAAATACCGTACGTTGTTCGCTGCCAATATCGAGCGTCAATTTCAACAGTTTGTCTGCACCTTCGACATGTTCCGCATTCATGATCTTGGCTACGCGCAAGTCGATTTTACTGAAATCGTCGATTGAAACCGTTTCTGTAATCGGTGCGATCGTTGTCTGCTTTGTTGCAGCAGTGGTTTTGGTTGAACCTGCCTGATCTGCCGTCAGGCTTTCTCGATTCGCTTCCACCAATGCACCGATCTGTTTGCTCTCCATACGTGTCATTAAATGCTGGTATGCGTTAATGGTATGTCCAGGCGGTAGCAGCAACTGTGAAACCGGTTCGCTGTCAGCCAGTCGCGGCCATGTGAGTGGTCGGCAGTTCAAGAATGTTTCAACCTGGCGAATGGTTTCCGGCAGGATCGGCTTCAGATAACGTGACAGCAGATAAAAAAGTTGTATGCCCAGGCTGCAGATACGTTGCAATTCGGCATTCCTGCTTGCATCTTTGGCAATTTCCCAGGGCGCCATTTCATGAATAAATTCATTGGCTTCATCAGCAAATTTCATCATCTGCCGAACAGCTTGGGAATAATCGCGCTCCTCATACGCTGTTTCGATTGTGCCCGGACGCCAGTTTGTGAATCGTGTATCGATCAGTTGCTGCATGCTGATATAGCTATCTGCATCAACCAATTTGCCGTCAAAACGCTTGGCGATAAACCCGGCGCAGCGACTGGCAATATTGATGAACTTGCCAACCAGATCGGAATTGACGCGTACAATAAAATCGTCCAGATTTAGATCGATATCTTCCATCGTACCGTTAAGCTTCGCAGCGTAGTAATAACGCAGCCATTCCGGATTTAGTCCTTGTTTCAGATAGCTGGCTGCGGTAATGAACGTTCCACGCGATTTGCTCATTTTTTCACCGTTTACTGTCAAAAAACCGTGTGCAAATATGCGTGTTGGTGTGCGGTAACCGGAGTTTTCGAGCATTGCGGGCCAGAACAATGCATGAAAGTACAAAATATCCTTGCCAATAAAATGGTACAGCTCGGTATCCGTATCCTTGTGCCAGTAAGCGTCAAAATCAAGATCCTCACGTGTGCACAAGTGCTTAAAGCTACCCATGTAACCGATCGGCGCATCAAGCCAGACATAAAAATATTTTCCGGGTGCATCTGGGATTTCAAAACCGAAGTAGGGTGCGTCGCGCGAAATATCCCAATCCGAGAGTTTGTTTTCACCGGCATCGCCGAGCCATTCATGCATTTTATTGGCCGCTTCCGGCTGCAGATGTCCTGCGCGCGTCCAGCGGCGCAGAAAATCCACGCAACGCTGATCCGACAGACTGAAAAAATAATGCTCGGATGATTTTTTGATAGGAATGGCGCCTGAAATAGCAGAATACGGGTTTTTTAGATCAGTCGGGGCGTAGGCGGCGCCGCAGACCTCACAGGAATCGCCGTACTGGTCCCTGGCAGCGCACTTGGGGCATTCTCCTTTGACAAAACGATCTGGCAGAAACATGTGTTTCTGCGGATCGTATAATTGCTCGATACCGCGCACCTGTACCAACCCGGCTGCTTTCAGTTTGTGATAAATATCTTCCGAGTAGTGACGTGTTTCGTCGGAATGCGTGCTGTAATAACTGTCAAAATGAATATGAAAACCGGTGAAATCTTCGAAATGCTCATCGTGTACGCGGGCAATCAGCGCTTCCGGAGTGATACCCTCTTTTTCGGCGCGCAGCATAATTGGGGTGCCGTGTGTGTCATCGGCGCAGACATAATAAATTTCATGGCCGCGCATTTTCTGAAAACGCACCCAGATATCCGTCTGGATATATTCCACCAGATGGCCCAGATGGATGCTGCCATTCGCATAGGGTAGCGCTGAAGTCACCAGAATTCTTCGTTTAGTCATTCGTAAGTTAAGTTATCGTTCAATGTTCGTTAAATGGTTGGGCAGAATGTTGAAAGCCGATTTCTTGTGGCATCCGACGTAAAACGAAAACAAATATAAAACAGTATTTATGTGTAATAAATAACCATCTGGTATCTGTGTCTGATGCGGCATCGGTAACATGGAATGATGTTCAACGGACTGCCAAAGGGGTATTCTAACAAATTGTGTCAGTGACCTGATATTTGTTACCATGCCAATTTCAACTGATTGCATTTCTGCGCCATGATCAACCAGTGGCTGCAGTATTGAGGAGTTTTTGAGTGACCATATCTGAACAACACATTCAATCCGCGCTTGATAATGTAATAGACTCTACAACAGGAAAAACTTATACCGCTACCGGCTCCATACAGAATATTCGTATTGATGGCGCTAACGTGGCACTGGACGTTGAACTGGGCTACCCGGGCAACAGCGTCAAGGCTGATGTGCAGCAGCAGATAATTTCTGCTTTGCAGACCATTCCAGGCATTGACAAAATCAGTGTGACTGTTTCCAGCAAAATAGCACCGCACGGGGTGCAGGGTGGGGTCAAGCTGATACCCGGCATCAAGAACATTATCGCTGTGGCATCTGGCAAAGGCGGCGTTGGTAAATCCGCCACTGCAGTCAATATAGCACTGGCACTGGCAGCAGAAGGCGCCAGTGTCGGCATACTCGATGCCGATATTTACGGGCCATCCCAACCGCAAATGCTTGGTATTACTCAGCAGCCGGAATCCCTTGATGGCAAATCGATGGAACCGGTTATCGCGCATGGGTTGCAGGCGATGTCGATTGGATTGCTGATCGATACTGAAACACCGATGGTCTGGCGTGGTCCGATGGTGACCCAGGCATTGCAGCAATTGCTGAATGATACCAACTGGAAGGATGTGGATTATCTGATTGTGGACATGCCACCTGGTACCGGTGACATACAGCTGACACTGGCGCAGAAAATTCCAGTTACCGGTGCAGTGATTGTTACTACACCACAGGACATTGCCTTGCTTGACGCACGCAAGGGACTCAAAATGTTTGAGAAGGTCGGTATACCGATATTCGGGATTGTCGAGAATATGAGTACGCACATTTGTTCAAATTGCGGACATGCCGAATCGATATTTGGTACCGGAGGTGGAGAAAAAATGTGTAGAGATTATGAAGTGGATTTTCTCGGTGCACTACCGCTGGACATTCAGATACGCGAACATACAGATAGCGGCAAGCCCAGCGTCATTGCGGACCCTTCGGGTAAAATAGCGGAAACCTATCGCACGATAGCACGTAAAATCGCTGTAAAAATAGCCGAATCTGCTGAAGATCACTCGGAGATATTTGCCAAAATCATCATGGAAAACGATTGACTTTATCTGGCGGCGCTAAACATAAATGACAATAAAATCAGATAAATGGATTCGGCGTATGGCGCTGGAACATGGTATGATCGAGCCTTTTGAACCCGGCCAGATCCGGCAGAAAGATAACCACTCGATTGTCTCCTATGGTACGTCAAGCTACGGCTACGATATTCGCTGTTCGGATGAGTTCAAGCTGTTTACCAATATTAACACCACGATTGTCGATCCAAAGAATTTCGATTCCAATTCGTTCGTAGACGTAAAAAACGATATCTGCATCATCCCGCCAAATTCATTCGCGCTGGCGCGAACAGTAGAATATTTCCGTATACCGCGTAATGTGCTTACCATTTGTCTTGGTAAATCCACCTACGCCCGCTGTGGTATTATTGTAAACGTGACCCCGTTTGAGCCAGAATGGGAGGGATATGTAACGCTGGAGTTTTCCAACACCACGCCGCTTCCGGCAAAAATCTATGCCAACGAAGGTGTCGCCCAGGTTATTTTTTTCGAATCTGATGAAGCATGCGAAACATCTTATAAGGATCGTGGCGGCAAATATCAGCGGCAGAACGGTGTAACACTCCCGAAAATGTGAATAAACACAAATGATAGAGGTACCCGGCAAATGAACTCACGATATCAAACTGACATCAGTCATGCTATCAAACCGTTAGTTGGATTGCTGTTGATTATCAACTGTATGCCGGCTGTATCAGGTGAAAACCGAACCAGCCAAAATAACGAATTGTTGAATGCTGTCGAAATCTCTGGAATATCGATTTCGACACCACCGGAAGAAATTGCGGATATACTGGATGGGCAGGGTTATACACAGGTCAACAGTTCGCTGTTTACCAAACAGGAGCAACTGGACAATAGACGTAAGACGATTTTCAGGTTCGAAGTTGAAAACACGGCTGCATACCGCCAGATCACATATCATAGAAGTCTGAGCGGTGGACGTGTCAAGTCGTCTGTTGAAGAAAAGCCAATACCAGCATTTGAGATTGATACTGCGCAACAACTTTATCAGATCATCTGTGCAGATGTAACTGAAGACGTCAAAACCGATCGATCCTGTGAATCGGCTGAACAGAAGCGTATATACGCCGGACAGGGGCGTTTTATCGATATTGACGATCACTGGGCGGTGCAATTGAGCGCTACCGATTCGAATTCAGCGTTCGGGATAAGGTACACATACGAATAGCGGTATTGCAGATCACTGCGGAGTATCAGTTGCTCTTAAACCTGAACTGGTTTATCCTGTGCCACCTTTTTTAATGCGCCGGGCCAGAACAACTGGTTGGCAATTAATTTCGGAGAAGTGACCGAGCGGTCGAAGGTGCACGCCTGGAAAGCGTGTGTACGGTTTGTACCGTACCGCGGGTTCGAATCCCGCCTTCTCCGCCATTTTTTCATTGTAAATCAATAACTTAATTTTCAATGTTGCCCAAATGTTGCCCATACATTTGTGCCGCTTTTGCTCCATGCCGCTCATCATTGTTAATCCAGCGGGCGTATGTTTTAGCTGTAATTAGCACATTTGAGTGTCCCATTTGCGCAGATACCCAGGCTATATTTTCACCGGCTGATAGCATCATTGATGCAAAAGTGTGGCGAGTTTGATACGGATTTCTATAGCGCACGCCCGCTTTTTCTAGTAACGGCATCCAAAACCCTTTCCTGATCTGCTGGTCGCCGGTCCATTGCTTTCCGGTATAGGGGTTCAAAAATACTTTGCCTCCTTGCAGGAGGGTATGTTGTTTTTGATCGATTAACGCATTCTCAACATGAGGCAGCATGTCAATCTCACGATTACTTGATTTTGTTTTTGTTGATTCGTCGCTTTTGGCGGCATAGGTGTGTGCTTTATTAATCTTTATTTTTTTACGTTTCCAGTCAATGTCAGACCACTCCAATGCGATTAACTCTGAAGTTCTCATGCCAGTCCAGAAAAACACAATGCATTGATTTTTTATCGACCCTGTTGCGGCTTTTATTATCGACTCTTGCTCATCCGCATTAAACGGATCAACGTATGATTTTTCTTTTGGCGGCTCGTTGCGTTTGTATGTCCAACCGAGAAGTGGGTTAACAGGTATCAGGTCATCATGCTGGGCGTCTTGCAGAGCGGCTCGTAGCGGACTCAAGATATTGATAATCCTTTTATTTGAACAATCCATACTGGAAACCCAATTACGCACGTCTGCGCGCGTCAGTTTGTGTAGTGGCAGATATCCGAATTTCGGTATTACCAGGTTGTTTATGATCTTTCTGTAATCTTTTAGTGTGCTTGCTTTTATTGTTGGTTCTTTATTCGCCAGCCATTCAACAAGGTAAGTTTTTACCGTGTATTGAGACGATGCGAATTTCTTAGCGTTTCGTGAATCAGGGAATGTTACAGAATAGTCGAACGTGCCGTTTTCAATCGATAACAGGATGGCCGCACGGTGATTTGACGCCCGTCTCAGGTTAGCGGGAGTGGGCTGCAGTTTGATGCGTTCACGACATTTTTGCCCCTTGTAGTAGAAGCTGATCTCAATTGATGTCGCGCTGGCTGCGGTGACGCCTGGGTATTTGTTTCCGCCCATGAGTTATATTCTTGTATATTAATCAATATCCTGCCATCCGGCGCCTTAGTGTACTGCTTGCCGAGAATCCAGTCACCGCGCTTGATTTTAGACTCTACAGCTGCCTCTGTATAGCCTGTTTCATTGCAGAATTTCTTTATTGTTACGTATTTAATCGACATTTCTATTCAGTTTCAATAGGTCATTGCGCGGGTAGAGCATTATCCGTCCGGCCGCAAAATTCTTATCAATATTGAAGTCATGGAAACGTATCATTCTCATGTTCCCGCGAAGGTATCTAAGACCTTCACGGTGTGTCTCCTTTGGAAGCCATATACCAGTCGATCTTTTGTATATCCTGTCAACTTTCGCGGTTTGTTTAGACTTTTTGCCCCTACGAATGCCGGTTTTTTTGATAGGTCGGCATAAAATTGTTTCCATAATGATGTCAACATCATTGGGGTTTTCCCTATGTCTGGCTGTTGACCCGAAAAGCCACGCTCTCTTTACCCTCATGCACTCATGCCCGCATTCAGGAGTCTGAATAATCCCATTTATGGCGTGGAGTCTTTCTGCCACAGTTAAAGCATGCCTGATCGCCGTTTTAAGCCTCATTTTCTGATCCGGTTTTTCGTGCAGTATCCGCTTGACAGAATGGCTGTCCGCCCAGGTATGCATGTTTTCTCGTTACAGCGTGAACCGTACCTGCGAAGTTCGTCTGGCTTTGTTCCGGCCTCGAACTGGTCATAAGCCCATGCGTTGAGTGGGAAGAAAAGCGGCTTCATTTGCCTTCCCTAATTTTGTCTTTCAGCGCAACATAATCAGCGATATCAACCCAACTATCTACATGTTCAGGATCATTGCCAAGCCGCGCCATTTTTAGCAGCATCATCATTATGCAAACATCATATTGAGTAATATCGATGCCGAGGTGAATCGACCAGTAACTAGCTATGCGCCGAAGATTTTTGCCCGTATCGCTGTATATTCGTTCCCGGTCTCCATGAACGATCTGTTTCGCTGTATCGAGAAAACCATCAGGTTTCTGTTGAATAGGTTTATTTCCTGTTGGATTAACGAGAATGTTTGCGGCTGCGGCTACTTGGTTATCTGAATTTTTCTTTAATCCATCTGATTTCTGAGCGTCTATCTCGTAACCTTCAAAACCGTGAGAAAATTCAGCAAGCACATAGCTGAATCGCACGTTGTCTATTCTCTTGCGTGCGATCAGCTTGTCCGCTGACGTGTAGAGTGATCTGATAGCCTCAGAAACATCTTTCACACTTTCTGCGCAATCAATTGCGTCGTATGCTTCGGCTGTTGTGAATGGCTCTCTCTTTTTCTTCGCAAAATCGAGCACCGCTTGTTTAAGTACCTGTTTATCCATCTTTCATTCCAAAACGAGTATTGTTTCCATTTTTGTCATGGAAAACGACCGTGATCCTTGTTGCGCCCAATAACAATTTTGGATTGTTTGTGTAAATGTATGCACTTACGTCCATGTTTCCCCAACTTGCCTCAACAAAAGTAAATCCATCAATTTTTTTGCCCAACTTGGCGATCGCGCAATCAATTGCTTCTGTAACATCCATTTTCCCTATGATCATTTTCAATCCTCTGCGAGTTCGTAAATAATCCTGCTGGCTTCCTTTTCATCAATACCCGCTATCGCCGCAGTTATTTCCACAGACAGGTTGTAGACTATTCGGCAATGCCTAATGACCGCCTTGGTGTCGCCATTTGATTTTCGCTTGGTCATTGCTATGGCAAAATATTGGGTAAATCCGCCGAATGTCAGCTCGTTTCCGTTTTTGTCTGTAAGGTATCCGGCCTTTCTTGCTGCCTCGTAATGTTCTTTTCGTTTCCCTCTGACCGTCATGGATTCTTGTGATACAAGGAAATCGACCAGATCAACTATTTGTCTGTAAGACAGATAACACTTGAACATATCCCTCTTGTTGCTGCCTGCAGGTCCGCCAGCGACCGGTTTCTTAACTGGCATGGTGTTATCATCGTTTGCTGGCATCATCAGACGGAGCCACATGATCTGGTCTTGCTGTTGCTTGGCTGATAGCTTCATGCCGCCTCCTGACTTTGTGCATCATCAGCAACAACTTCGCCGTTCTCAACCCAGTACGCTGTAATGGTCTCGGGAAGGGATACCGGTTTTTTCTTCATCGTTCCGAAAATGATGCATGAGTCGAGTTCGCCTGCTTGCGCTAACTCATCCAGCCAGTAGATAAGGCTGCTGCGATTGCCAAGGTCCAGAACATCAAAGCGGTCTAGTACCAGTGTTTTAGTGCCTGAAATGTGCGATATCGCCTCGGCAATCATCGCATCGACGCGCCATTGCTCAGATTCAGATAGCAGTGCATAAGGAATTGAAAGACTGCCACCATCCTTGGTTGCGGTGATGTTCATTTCGCTGTCGATAACAGGGTGTAGCATCCAGGAAGCCATTGCATTTGATTTCAGGCGGTCATTGATCGGTTTCAGAGCCGTTTTAAGCAGTTCTCCTGGT
This sequence comes from Nitrosomonas marina, assembly GCF_900110145.1. GTDB lineage: Bacteria > Pseudomonadota > Gammaproteobacteria > Burkholderiales > Nitrosomonadaceae > Nitrosomonas > Nitrosomonas marina. The sequence goes on from NZ_FOCP01000023.1 coordinate 50,395, forward strand.
ATTCCGGACGGTGATAATGCATCTGCTATTGCCAACCATTCCATGATGTCCTGGTGCAGCTTTTTTGCCTTGTCGATTACCAGCGCACGGTTTGAATGCTGGTCCACAATATCTTTGTATTTTTTCTCGTCAGCCTGCCACTGGCTTAAGTTTTCGTTGAGTTCTTTAATCTCAGCCTGCAGTGGCTCGATATCGATAACTGAAGATCCTGTATCGCCGGATTTACCCAATTGCTCAAGTTTTGCTTTCGCATCTTCAGCGAGCGCAATAT
>NZ_FOCP01000017.1 GCF_900110145.1 Nitrosomonas marina
CTCCGGCAAAATGCCGGTAATTTATCATCTCAGAGTGGATACTTTTCAACGCCGATTTATCCAAAATCCTGGTAAGTTTTACATGCCGATTGACAGTTCGTGATATTACATGTGCTGGATGCGCTCTCCGATAGCCCGCAATTCCGGTTGTTGCCAAATCCATATGACAGGAAGTATAGGGATAAGTACAAATTTGAAGAGGCGGGTTTGCGTGTGCGGTATGAAACTACGTAGTTACGGACGGGATTATTATCATCGCTAATAGAAATACAGCTTGGTTTATCGGCTGGGATGTCGGTGGTTGGAACTGTGACAAGAACCAGAACAGTCGCGACGCCATCGTAATTCTCGACGCCAACCATGAGATCGTCGGTACTCCCTGGCGCGGTAATCTGCGCGAGTGCATCAATAGCTGTTCGACGAGTATCGAGTGGATCGGTGCTCTGTTCGATTTATGTGAGAGTAGGGTATCTCCAGAATCCGGTCCAGTAACCCTCGCCATTGATACCCCTTTGGGTTTCTCCGAAGCCTTTATCCAGCTGGTAACCCAAAGTCAGGCGGCAGCCTCCATCGAGGCATCCAACACCAATCCCTATCTGTTTCGCCGCACTGAGCATTACCTGTTTGAGCAAGGCCTCAGTCCGCTGCGGCCATTAAAGACATGATCGGCTCCCAGGCCACGAAGGGGATGCACGTTCTCGCGCGTTTTACACCGAAGATAGTGGAGTGTGGTGTCTGGAGTGATGGCAGCAATCTCACCGCAATCGAAGCCTATCCTTCGGCCTGCAAACGATCAGAAACCATTCAGGCTCTGCGCCGGCCTTACTCTGCGCTTAGTCATGCGGACTGCGAGGATGCACTGACCTGCGCCTTGGTCGCCAGTCTGTTCTCGGAAAAGCCGAGTTCTCTTATGCTGCCGGAGGCTGACGTTTCTCCAAGCGAGGGCTGGATATGGGTGCCCAGGGATGCTTTTGTACAAGAAGCGTTGCCCCCAAGCTGAACCCAGTGGTCTGGACCTGGAAGGAAAATATGATCTTTGGAGATTCAACGCCAGATTTCGAGCGGGGATTTTGGCAGCCCTCCAGGCAGGCGATTCAGGAAGTAATCTATGCATGAATGATTTAGTCAAAACGGTCCGGACCCATTGAGAAATAGTGACCCATCTCGTGAAGAATTATTCGCTCTGGTTTGGGAACGCCCTGCCAGAGAGGTGGCACGCGAGTTGGGAATTTCGGATGTGGCCCTGGGCAAGCTTTGCCGACGACTTCAGGTGCCGAAGCCACCGAGAGGATATTGGGCCAGGGTGGCATCGGGTAAGACACCAAGGAAGCCGCCGCTACCGGCATACCGCAAGGAAATTGAAGAGCGCCTGCGGAAACAGGTGAAGTCCAAATGCCAGGTTCCACTATCCAAGCTGCAGTTGGAATTTCTCAGATATGCACTGGATGAGTTAGCGGGCAGCGGAGTCGATACCAAGGTTTGCGACTTGGCCTACGATGGCATCCGTTCCATTCCCCCAGCGCTGACGGCTCAAATCCTGATCGTTCTACAGACCCGATATGAGAAGTGGTTGATCGACAGGACAACTGCGTCAAGCATGAATGGCGCGCTAAGCAGTTTGAGTAATCTGGTTGGCAAGTTGCTGCCGCACGCGAAGGAGCAGCTGCTGATATTTCGTCGCAGGACAGATGGTCGTTACTCTCGCGCGGATAGTCCCACAATCTCCGTCAGGGCGACGCCAGATTTTCTGGGGCGTATTGCGCACCTCTCACGACTGGCGCGTGACAACGGTCTGGCCTATGCCGCAGCCGATATGTCGACCTTGGATCACGCCTGGTCAGTGAAGCAGATTTATTCGCCCAGCGCTTACGCAAGAGCCAAGACCGAGTTGTGTGTGTCATCCCATGACGTCTGGATCCGGGCAGACGTGGACGATACCTGGTCACGCGACCGGTTCGAGACGGCTCGAATACCACTGCGAGAAGTTTGTCCGATTGACTTGATGCCCGCTAACGACAAGCGGTTACCGGGGAGGATTCAGCGGTCAGGAATCAAGCCCTATACAGACCGTCTTCAAGCACTACAGGAAGCGCAAGCGGTCTATGAGGCGTTGGTGGAGGCGACCTATGACATGGATCAGGCCGTACCGAACGAGCGACTCGCGCTATTCGATAGGCTGTGGTTTTCTCGGGGAGAGGCGGGTCCGTTTGTCGGCGCCCGACAGGCCTGGCGGCAGCTGGAGGCAGACATCGAGCAATGGGAACAAGAGCTCGAGAGTGAATCTGTGGTCCTGTGCCAGGACGTTTTGGGCATCGAAGTGGGTGATGTCGTGGTCGTCGAGGCCGGGAAAAGTCTGGTGCGGTTCGAGGTAGAAGGGATGAACGTCTACACCTATGAAGATCACGTCATGTTCACAGTATGGGGAAGACGGTTTCGTAAGGATGGCCTACCGGGTAAACGCACTGAGCATTTCAGTATCGTAGTTGGAAACGACTAAAACCCAGCTGAAGGGTATTTTCGGTAACGCGCTGTTTTTACGATATCTTTCGCAGTATTTGATGGGGTATGATAGGCATACATTTTGGCGCGGGGAGTGGAGCTGAACATCCATCGGATTGGGATCTCTATCACCCGACCAAAAAAGGTTTCTGTGCTCGAGTTTTCTAGTCGGTCAGTTGAAAAAATGAGTTTTTTTGAAGAAATTTCTGAGCATGGTATTTTTCATGGTATTACTGTTTAACAGGAAAATAAGCCATTGAATATAAAATATAAAAAAGGCTTATTTGCAATAGAGTGGGAGTAGCCAGAGCCGGCGTTTTACATTGATTTTCGTGTTTTCGATTACTTCGAGGTCATATCTCCGGCAATGCCGGAGATATGAAGCAGGACAAGATACGGTTTATTTCATATTCCCGTATATGAGAGGACAAATGTTTCGGGTTTAGCCCGGCTTTCTACCGGGGAACAACTGTTATGGTTTTGCCGGTTTGGCTGTCATCCGGTTTCTTCAGCCCACCACTGGGTGTAATTACTTTCAGTTTATTAATAGGCTTGGCGGTGGTTTCTTTGGGAGTGGCTGTATCAATCAGAGGTTTTCCTTTAAATGTTTTGCCATTAATCAAGGTATGCGCTTTGCCGTTACAGGCTTTGCCTTTCAGTTTCAATAATTCGTTTATCGCCAGATTAATTTCACTGGTGAGTACGGATGTCAGCACATATCTGTAATAACCGACGTCATATCGGCTGCCCTTGAAGTTTCCGGTAAAGTCATTTATTTTGAATCGAGGAAATTTTGCACTGCCAAATTTTTCTTCAATTTGTCCTATGGTGTAAAACAGAGATACGGCATGAGACTTTAAGTAAGATTCGATTGCTTTTTTGTTACTACGGGCTGGTAGTTTTTTACCAGTAATTGCTTTTACCGCCTTCTGGTTATCGTACAGGAAATCCACTGTATTTTTATCCAGTTGACCGGTACGGCCATATTCCAGAAAGTCCACCAGCCATTGATAGATAGCAGTATTTTGATCAATGATTTTCCAGTAGCCGATATTGTATATGGCAGTATAGGATTCAATGCCTACCAACGTGATAAGCGCTCCGATGCCGGTGCCCGCAGTTATTACCTCGGCAGTCAATTCCATCGACGACAGCAAAGTAGCCAGAATGCTTACGCTTTCACCTGTTACAAGCCCTTTGATTTCATCAGCCAAATCGCACTTTTTGATGTCGATTCTGAACCTTTCTTTCCATTTGATTAACAACGCCAGATTCTTGTCTGTAATGTAATTTCTATCCAGCTGCTTTTTTATCTCCTGCAATTGCGTAATGCGTTGACTGATTGTTACTTTGCACTGGGTGCATGTGTCAAGTTCCAGAGTCTCCGCCTGTGCATAAGCGGTATTTTGGAAACCACTGAATCCGGAAAACAGTAATAGTAGAAAAAATACGGTATGCCACTGAAACATTGATTTGATCGAGTTATCAAGCAGCTCTCGAACTATTGCGGCCCGTTTTGATTTGATGGTATTCATTTCATGCTCCTTGTACGTTGATTAAAAAATGACAACTTCATTTTTCTTTACGTACGAGACAGTGATTTGGATTGACCTGTAAGACAACGAATGCCTGGTTCCAAATTAACATGCTGAAATTAAGTTCTTTTTTATACCACTAACACCAGCGATGCAGGTGAGAGCTGCAGTGCGGGTCAAGAATACATATGGAAGATGAACCTGGATTTGATAAATGAGAACAACCGGGAGGGGCTCTTGCATTCTTACATGCACACAGCGCCAGCCGCTTTTTCGCCAGAAAACCGCCATTCAGACGGTGTTACTCATGTTATGGATTGTATATATGAAAAAGCGTGCCGGTACAGACGTCCAATCGATCCGTTAAAGCGCATGCGTTAGGCTGGTATTAGCGGTGTATATTCCCGAACGACATGTTTTGAAAAATGCTGATATGTCTGTTGTAAGCATGATAATTCAGGCAACTCGCATGCTTGCCGTACGCTTACTGATCAATTTGTCAGTACTGGAATAATTTTTTCAATTCCAATCGCAACGATTCGGGCGTTTGTGGTGTGTACAGCGTTTGCAGTCTGTCGCCGTTTGCCGAGAAAAATACCAATCCAGCCGGCATCAGGCCGTGCCTGTCGGTAAATGTTCTACCTTCCGGTGTATTGATGTCGGCGACGATAAAAGCCAGACGCTCTGCATAGTCATCTCTGATCGCATTCATGGCTGCCATTGTTTCTCCACTCTGAAGAATATTGTCGTCATGGACCAGCAGCAGTACAGGGGTTCCCTGGCCAATTAAGGATGTGTCACCCGAAAAACCGCGGGGCAGAAGCGATACCGCAAAGAACACGATCACCAGAATCAGCGTTAGTGTAACAAACTTCGGCCAGTTGCTTCGTTTAACTGCAGGCTGTTTTATATTCTTGTTTGGCATTGTTGTCGCTCGATCAATGGATAAGTAAATTTCGTGACAGTTTAACAAAATTGTGTTGATTCTGGGGTTTATCTACGTGTTAGTACGTATTTTGTAATAATTCTTGCAGCATTATAATGGAATGAAGCTGGGGTTATGGCGTGGCTATAGAGAAAGGGGTGCACTATGTTTTATAGAAAATTGGTTCCTCTGTTATTTGTTTTTTTTCATGCCCAGGGCAGTGCATGGGCTATTGCTGTATGTGATTATACGACTCTATCATGCTATGCGGAGAAAGATGGGAATCGTATCGAATGGAATTCAACTGATCAATTAACAAGTTGGCAGTTGGACCCAACTTTCTCTGGTAAGCCGAAGATAAATCAATTGGGGCTGCACCAATTCTATATTGCAAACGGAGATAATCGAGGGTTTAGTGAACCAGATGCAACAAACTTCGCTACTCCAGTACCTGTGACAGATACTGGCCCTCCTGTATTAACCGCTGTAGATAATACTATTAATATCAAATATTACATTAACATTGATCCACAGAACCCGATTTCACCAGACTGGTGGTTTTATGGTTTTTCAATAGGCGATAGCCTCGATTTTACAGTTAGTATCGATTATACGGTTGGTACAAACAGCTTATCATCAGCAATAAATTTAATTTCAGACAGTAACACACTATCTGATGATTTCCTGATTTACGAGTATTTTGATTTTAATGTAAATAATACTGTGGGTAGCGACACTGCAAGTAGCGATTCTTTATCCGGTTTTCTTGAATCATTTACATTTTCTGGAGACAGTCTTATTCCTCCCTTGACACAGGTCTCTGTTGATAATGCCCCAGGGGACGCAGGAACGGATTGGTTTTTCTCGAATACAAAAACGGATATCGAGACGGCGCTAAACGACATTAACGCTCTGAGAAATCTCGTAGAATTGAAAAATACAGAGACAGCGATAAACGCAATAGATGTGGCTCTCATACAGGAAAGGTATCTGGCATCTGGACTTGGTCTTCATTCTTATGGAGCGACATGGAGTGCTCAACAGGAGGAGAAGCAGGTAATTGATGCCATTTGGGATAGCTCAACCATTACTTCCGGTAACTGGGTTGATGGCGACAACTGGTTAACATCCCATAACACCGATGAATATCCTGACAATAATGGAAATATTTATAATGTATTTATAGATAATGACGGTTCTGCTGGTGCTGTTGTTCGTTTAAATGAAGCTGTAGCAGTGAATTCATTATCTCTATCCAAATCTGACCAACTGGTTGTTGATGGTCAGTCAGCATTACTGTCAATTACCAATAACTATGTACAAAATGGTCTGGATGCCACTGGATTAACTGCGCTTGCTTTGCAAAACGGGGCTACCATGATTGTAAATGGCGATCTGTTACATGAAGGTAAAGGAGCAGGCTCCGGTAATGATAATGTTATCAACATTGACGCTACCAGTAAAATTGATATTCAGGGTGACACTCAGGTTAAAGAAGGAGCTGTTATCAGTGTCAATGGCGAAATGAATACGAAAAATGTCACTATTGAAGGTGGTTTGATCAATGTCGGCGCAGTCGGAAAATTATCAAGTCAGGTAACAGCTGGTCAAATGTTTATTTCTGAAAAAGGGGCGCTGCAGGGTATTGGTGTGGTGGAAGACTACTCGGTTACTTTGTTTGACGGTGGTGCGATTCGGCCAGGTTCTGCTTTTACTGCCGGTGAACTCGATATTGAAGGGGCAGTAAGATTCTTTGATGGGGGAGGACTTGTCATTGATATGGATTCTCCACTATCAATAAGCTCTTTGACGGTCGACGCTATAAATGGAGAGGGTGGCTGGGCAAGATTCAGGGAAGGATCATTCATTGAATTTGACTTTGATTTTCTACCAAAGCAATTTGAAGTTTATGAGTTTTTGACTGCACTTAATATTTTTCCATCGGATACGCCTGAGAACACAAATTTATGCGGATTATTTTTTTCTTGTTTAACGCCGGGCGTGTTGGGAGAATTTGATGTTATGCTCAACCGTAATTCTGATTTGCCAGACACACTTGAGATCTCAATTAATTCAAATTTTATTGTTTCAGAGCCGAATTTATTGTATTTGATCTTGTTAGGAATTTTGGTGCTGTGGTTTGTAAACAGTTTATCGAGTATCAGACGATTCCATTGACTCCAGAAACTGTATGTCAGCAATATTGAAATAGGTCACGCGATAGTTTGTAGCGGAATACCTGGCAAGTCAGTGTTTTGTTTTTTCAAGTGCGAAATATCCATCGGTTCTATGTGGTGCGATACCGGTCTGTTGTTCCGGCACAAAGCAGTTCAACGTTTCTTTGGCGTTCGTCATTGATTGTGAGATGGTGCAGGACATTATTTTAGTTAATAATTTCATCGCCTAATTCGGGAATCATCGTAGTCCCAAGGTAAATTTTATCAGGTGTTATTCCTGGTTTTTACTGCCGAAACATTATTGATGCATTAATTGGACTGCTTAACTTGATTCGTTGCTTGATCGTTACCAGGTTGGCTTTCTGCTGATAGGGTGTTACGATAAAACCCTTGGTAATTAAACCTCCAGTTTCTCTTGAGAACGACACTAATACAGCTTAGCGTTTTAATGACGGTGTCATTGCAGCTGTGCAGTTACAATTTGAATCTGTTTGCAAAAGGAGCAGCCAATGGGCATTGAAGTGGGTGGTTTTTTTGGATTGATATTACTGATTCTGAATGTATGGGCTATTGTTAGAGTCGTACAGAGTGCTGCGAGTACAGGAAGCAAAGTACTCTGGATTGTATTGATACTGCTGTTGCCAGTATTTGGTCTGATTGTGTGGTTCTTTTTCGGACCCAGAGGGTAGTGCTGTGTCGAAGAGGGACTTTGTTGATGCCTGATATCCAAACATGGTCCGGCAGGCTGGCCATTTGCGACAGGTTGGCCATTTGAAATGACCGGTTACTTGTAGCACTGCTCAAAAAAATTATTCAATTGCTTTTAAGTTTAATGGACTGACTAGCGGGGAGCTTGTGTGCATTCCGGTTGATTTTTCTGGCTGTCATTGTTTTGCCGGATTTTCATTGGCAGTCTGATTTCTGGTCGTGCCCGATTCAGTTTTGGATTGATCATGATCATTATTCACACCAGTATCAGTATCGCCTGCATTGAAATCCTTGCCAAAGATCTGCCAGAAGGCGACGAACAGAACAGCGATCAAAGGGCCAACCACAAATCCGTTAATACCGAACAATCCGATTCCGCCGAGTGTGGAAAGCAGCACCATCCAGTCCGGCAGCTTGGTATCACGGCCGACCAGAATCGGACGTAAAACGTTATCGGCAAGCCCGATAACCAGGATACCGTAGGCGACTAATATTGAAGCTTCCGCCCACTGCCCGTCAGCGTAAAGGTAAACGGCAGCCGGTAGCCATATCAAACCAGCGCCGATTGCCGGTATCAGTGATAATACTGCCATTACCACTCCCCATAACAGTGGCGCGGGAATATCAAGAACCCAGAAAATGAAACCACCCAGTGCGCCCTGAACCATTGCCACTACCAGATTACCCTTGACGGTCGCACGCGCCACGCCTGCAACATTTTGAAACAGCAACCGTTCGCGCTCGTCACCCAGCGGAATGACATAAATCAGTTTTTCTATCAACTGTCTGCCGTCACGCAGCAGGAAAAATGCGATATACAGCATCAGCGCAAGTTTCAGTAGAAAATTGAAAGTGCCGACACCCACCGCAACGGCGTTTTGCGTCAGAAAACTGCCGGTGGCCAGTGCAGCTTTGGTCGCATTCTCACGCAGAGAGGCGATGTCCACGCCTATGCGCTCGAGAAATTCCTGCACTACCGGAAAAGCCTGGCGAATTCGGTCAATGTATTGCGCAGGCTGAATCTCACCGGTGTCGATGCGCTGATATAGAGCTATGCCCTGCTGTAGGAATGAGGTCAGCAGCAGTAACACAGGTATAACAACCAGAAATACACAGGCTGTCAATGTGACCAAAGCGGTGAAATTTGGGTGTTCACCCACTTTTCTTTCAAGCCACATTTGCATTGGGTGGAATAGAATTGCAATGATGCAGGCCCACAGAATTGATTCAAAAAATGGTTGAAGCAGAAATAAAAACAGACAGGAAACAAACGTCAATATGATCAGAAAAGTCCATCGCTCAAGTTCTTCTACTTTCATAATTCGCCAGCTGCAAGTACATGAATATCAAAAATGTTGGGAACAATAATGCCGTAATCAGGCTAAATAAGGCGAATCGCCGCTAGTAGATTACTGATCGGCAATAAATTCTGGTACTGACAAAGTGTAGCAATCATTGATGTTATCAGCTTTATAGTTAGAACCATTCCTGGAAAAAAGGCTTTGTTTCGGCTTTCCTGACAATATCATTTTCTTCTTCGGCCGGACCAAGGGCTCTTTCGTTAACTGTGGTCTCCTGTCTGTCCCGTTCTATAATGGCCATGCCGGCCTGGTTCAATCCGACCGCGACCGAGAAAATAGTAATTGAATTAATAATATAGAAAATAAATTTATAGTAAAACTCAACCGATTTGTCTGCCAGGGCCATTGAACCGAATACGAAGCTGACTATCAGTGCGGTAACGGCACCTGGAAATCCGAACGTAGTTACCAGGGTGCCTGTAATCATGGTTGTCGCACTGCCGGCAAGGCCTGGCGTGATCATTGATCTGGAACTTATAAAATTATCCATGCTGCCGCCTGTTAAGGTTGTTTGGTTATGGTTGTGTCTGCTTTTTCAATAAACGAATCAGCCGTTCAGCTCGCCTTTTCGGATATCAATATCCGGTAATTCTTCGCCTTCCTGTGGTAGCAAACGCGGTATGGCTGTTCCTTCCAGATATAAATCTATCTCACGCTCCCGGCGTGTCACGAGCCCTTGCCACACTTTGCCGCCTGCGCGTATCCAGCGCCTGAATTGTGCAGGAACTTCGGAATGCTGTTGTGCATTAATTTTTTTGAGCAATGTTGATTTGTTGAAGTTGCCGCTGCCTACATTAAAAACAAAATCTACCAATGCGGCATACTGGCCGTCAGTCAACTCGACAGATACTGCCTGCATCACTGAATATTTGGCCCAATTCATATCTTCAACAAGTAGCGCTTCACCCTGTTGTTCAGAGATGCCGGATTTGAATTCCTGTTTTTCAGTACCGTCACAGGCAGATTTTTTGATCAGATGTCCATAACCAATGGTGCAAAAACCAGCTGCATCATTATAAAGTCGGCCACGAAAGCCTTCTGAGATTTTGGTCAGTTCTATTCCCGGTGGATACACTTTCCTTAATTCAACACCTTCAGGAATCAGAGCGCGTGTTTCTTCCAAAAAAATACCGGGTGTCAAAGCGTCCGATATTTGCTCAACCGGTTGCTGTTTTTGTTGTTCCTGTTGTTCTTGTTCTTGCGGTTGATGTTCGGCACAACCTGATAACTGCATAAATAGCGTGATGCTGAGAATAATCAATATAATAGCTTTATGCATTTTTTCTCCTTTTAATTGATACGATCAAACCATCTTGTTAAAAGTAACTTACGCTATGTTTTATAATTATTGCAGTCTTCTGCTATTCCGGACCTGAAGCAAATTTGTAGCTGTGTTCAGACCAGCCTCTCTGATCGATAATAATACTGTAAACATCGAATTGATGTTGTAAACATGTCAGGCTATCGCCCATGATGCAATAGTGCCAGATTTTGAAGTGGCCGGATACATTTTAGACCAACAATAATGAATCATTTATAAGCCATTACCAATTAAAATGAAAGGTGCCCAGTAATACGGGTGAGTTGTGCGCTGATTCTGAACCGGCGCCGCATTCTGCTCAAGCTGTACGCCTCGATCATCGCCTGGCATGGAGGTTACCGGAGATTCATTCAGCATGGATAGCTGCGCTTTCCTGAGTGCAGTTGCTTTTGTCGTGCCGGGCAGTCTGAGTTGCCTGTAAAATTGATTCATCAGTAGCTGCGTACCACGGTCATCAACTGACCATAATGAGGCGAGCGTAGATTTTGCGCCGGCGCTTTCCATGAGGAAGCCCAATCCCAGGATTTCCTCACCCTGGCCAAAAACTGCACCCAGGGCTGTTTCACAAGCGCTCAGCACAATCAAATCGATATTTGTCAGGCTCCATTCGTATTTAACCTGGTCAACGGTTACTCTTTCACCATTCCCGAACAGGATAAATGATTCATAAGCTTTTCCCGGCACCAGAGCCGCATGTGTAGCGAAATGGACGATGTTGAAGTGGTTGATATCAGTAATCACAACATCCGGCGTGAAATTTTTATCCAGAAGTTTGGTCATATCGGGATAAATTTCAGAGAGATTATTCACTTCTTCGCCGGCATAGCGTAACCCATTGAAATCATACGTCTGCTCTCCAATGGTAAATGTGTAATTACCCGTGGTAAAAGCGGCCGCCAGTAATTTTGTTTCTTTGGCCGGACGGGTATCCAGGTCAGTTAGCGAAAATGCGGTAATGTTGTTAATGTTATAGCGTTTTACCAGCCATTGCTGGCCGTCATGCAGGGCCGCCAGGGGAATATATCGCAATATGCCATCCGGTGCATATAGAATGGTATCTGCATTGACCTCATTTAATATGTGTTCTACTGGTTTAATGAGCCAGCGATATAAACTGTGCGCATATGCCTGTACCGTGTCGTTACGCTCGATGAGCGCGGTTCGGAAATTCAATACCGTTCGGTTCAGTACCTGACGGTCAACGGGAACCGGGACGTGCAAGGGAGGGGTAAGTCCTGTTACCAGGACCAGTTCGATTCGGTCTTCCATGATCAATGGATAAAGCAGTACAACATGATCTCCCAGTTGTTTTAAATTGTCACGCAATGGTCTTAACTGTTCCAGTGCGGGCATTTGCGTACGGACCTCGCGGCTGAGCTGATCGATCAGGTCCCGGATTTCATTGCTTTCGATGAAGCTGACAAACCCTCTTTGCAGCTGTCGCTCCTGTTTGATGAGTTGTTGCAGCCTTTCGTTTTGCGCGGCTGTGCGTTGGTCTCTAGCTATCTTGTGTAATACGGCCAGTTCTTTTCCCACCCGAATGGATTGCTGTAATAGCAGTGCATATTGCTTCTGGATCTGTTGCTCGGGTGATAGCATGGTGATTCCTGCTGCTGTTTGCGTGTTTCCGCGAACGGGGCCTAGAAATTGTGCGGCTTCCTGTATTTTTAATAAATCCAGAATCTGCTGTGCTTCGATCACTCTGTCCTGCTGAAGCAATAAGTCAGCGAGTTTGCGGTAAAAATCCTGTACGCGGTTTAAATATGCTTTTTGTTCTTGTTGGGGCAGTATCTGGAGTTCTTCGCGTATCGATTCGCTGATATTGACAGCAAATTTGTAAAATACGATGGCCAGCGTTTTCTGTCCCGATTGTGTGAACAGATCGCCCATGTTGGCCAATGTAATTTTCTCGCTTTCACGGTCACCGGATTCATGCCAGATCAGCAGTGCCTTCTGAAAATAATCCAGTGCTGACGCATGTCTGTTCATTTGCGCATAGACACTGCCGATACTGTCATAGGTTGCTGCAATCTGTATTCGAGTATGCAATTCTTCAAGAACCGGCAAGGCCTGAAACAAGGTTTCAAGCGCTTCTTCCTGCCGCCCCATTTCGCTGAGCAGCATACCAAGATTGTTACGGGTCTCCGCAGCGCCGAAACGGTCATGAGTTGTTTCACGCAAGGCGATAGCCTGCCTGAAGGCATCCAGTGCGATTGTATAATTCTGCAGCTCGGATTCGATATAACCGATATTGTGATATGCAGATGCAATACCTGCTGTGTTGCCGGCCTGCTGATAGATGGCCATGGCCTGATACTGATGGGTCAGCGCTTTGTCATATTGTCCCATTTCGGCATAAACCGAACTCAGGTTGGTATGAACGTTTCCCAAATCGATGGATGTCGCATGATCAGCTTCTGTAAATAGCTGCTGTGCCTGCTGATAGTGCGTAATGGCTTTGATATAGCGTCCCTGAGCGAGATAGGTGGCCGCAAGATTGCCCAGTGTACGGGCTCTGCCGAGCGTGTCGTTGTTAGCAACTCGTAATTCCAGCGCCTTGCTCAGATGTGCCCGGGATTTATCAATGTTGCCGGTTTTTTGATGAGCCAGTCCGAGCATGTTGTGCAAAATGGCACGGTCATGCGCGCTGCCGGTTTCCTGCAGTGCCAGTGCCTGCTCAAAGCTTTCAATGGCTGCACTGTTGTTCTGCAGCTTAAGATAGGCGCGCCCCAGTTTATAATAAAGATCAGCGCGCATTGCATCGCTTTGTTCAGACGGCAAATAAGCCTGCGCATTCTGGTAATGTTTCAGTGCCGCTGGATAATCTTGTTTCTGGTATGCTGTAAAACCTGCATGGCGTTCGTACTCGGCACGATCGGAAAACCGGCTGTCGATCAAATCATAAAACGATGAACAAGCTGCTGTAACTGCAATCAGTAGAAAAGAAATACAGCCTCTGACCACTCGAGACTGATATAACGTACTGTTTGCATAGTTGCCGGCTGCACCCACATTAATTGGTATTGTATGATATTCGTCTGTTTCTTCGCAGCAAGAATGCTGCCAGCAAAACTGTCAGACTCACAACCAGAACTACAGGATGCTTGACGGCAAATACGAGCGGCCAGAGCAGTGTCCGTGTTACAGATCTGGCCGTTTCGTATTTGGAGATAAAGTCGGCAATCGGGGGCGAATAGGTCTCGTAAAAAGCGATGATGCTTCTGCCCCATACCGAGTCAGCCAGATGGTTATCTCTGAATTGTCTGAGAGTCTGTACTTCTCTTGCCAACGGGCTGCCATATGCGGCAGTGGCGATAAAGCAGGGGTGGCTCTGCCGGCGGTCGCCAATATTCGGTTGTCCAGGTCCGTATCCCGAATCGCTCAAATGATCCGCGTCATCGGCAAAACCTTGCTGGCCGGTCGTCATTTTTCGCATAATTGTCTGCTGGTTTTCCATATTTTCTATCTGGCCTTTCATATGATTTAACTGCTCATGCATCCGGCCTATTTCCAGTTGCAATTCCTGCCGGATTTGCGGTTGTGCAGTGTTTTCCAGAATGTGTTGTTTGTCTCTGATCTGGCGCTCGAGCTGCAGCGCATTATCGCGCACGTGATTGGTCTGTATTTTTAAATCATTTAATTCTCTTTGTATCTGTAATCGTTCGCTTTGATCTAATGGCTTTTGGATCAGGAGTCGTTCGGGTTCTCTGGTGGACGTGGTGGGTTCTGCTGCTGGTGTTCTTTTCTGGATACGTAGCGGTTCCCTGCTGCGTAACGGTGCCCGATTGTCTGGCAGCTCCTGAATTTTCAGTTTGCGTGGCTGAATTACCTGGACCCTATCGGACTCAGTACGAATATCCGCAGGGAATCGCTTAATCATGCTGTCTTTTTCATCAGCATAAACGGCTGAAGAAAAAAACAACCAGAGAACGCAGTATGCTTTTACGTAAAGAACCGGTCTGATAAAAGTTGTAGTTAACATTGTAAAATTCCCGTGCTTGTTTTGTCCGGATTTGTCGATACGCAAAGATTCAGTGATCCGGATCGATCACGCGCATCGTGATACTGCTTCTGGTCCATGCGGTATCAGTGTCGTCGGTCTCAACCGGCTGCGAGACACCACGCGTACCTTTCAGGTATTGGTCCAGTATTTTGTACAGACCGCTTTTGTTATCGCCGGCGCGTTCCACTGCGGACTGCGTCAGTCGGGACCATGGTACCGGATTGGTTTCCTGCGTTCCGAAAACAACAATCTGGTCTTCAATATTCAATGGCTCTGAAGCGATGAATGTCTCGCCCCTGGCCGCAAAAACTGCTTCTTCACCCGGACCCAGCGGTATCGCTGTTCCATCGGCCGGTAAACCAAAAATACTGCCGTCCGTTGATAAAATCAGACCGCCCACCAGCAAACGAACGGGTGATTTCTCACTGAGTCTTATTTTGACATTCCATCTGTAGCAGAGCGGAATTTCCTGGGCTGCAATTGCATTGGGGGGGGCCTGCCGCCAATTTAAGTCATGCGCGCAATGATCCTGTTTGTCAGCAGGTACCAGTTGTACCTGAAGTGTGTCCTGGTCTGCGAACAGACTGCCGCCTTCACCACGCAATGTACTCAGTACCCGCTGCAGGGCATGCAGCCGCAAATTTTCAATGACGCTGTCTTCCTCGTTGAAACGGTTCCTGACCCGGTTCTCCGGACCGCTGACGATGTATTGGCCATTGTCATAGCTGATTTCAAAAACACCATTATCCTTGACTAACTGGACCATGTTTTTAGCGTCCTGATTCTGATCAAGGCTCGCATTGATCAGCTGTGCCTTTTCGGCCGTAATGCCGCCTTGCTCGGTGTGCGGGCGAAGCGTGACTTTAAGTACACGCTGGGTACTGCCGGGTCTCGATAAGATCGCCAGATCGCCCGGGCGGATTGGCGCTGTATCAACCAACCTGGAAATAATCCGGGCCGTGGCATTCAATCGCGTGCTTTCTTCCACGATAATGATCGCTTTGGCCTTGGTCGGGTCATGCAGGTCAGTACCTTTCACGAAACCATCGTACACTCTGAATTCAGCACCTGTATCAATACCGGGCAGGGGAAACCCGCCCAGTTTAAGTTGTGGCGCAGTTTCAATCACTTCCCAGGCCAGTGGTAATTTTCTGTTGACGCCGGCAAATACCGTACGCTGCAGATTTCCCTGGAAATAGGGTATCTGGTAGCTTTCTGCCTTTACCAGCGGCCGGATCTGTCGGGCTGCCTGCGCATAAGTCAATTGGGTAGCGTTTACCTGTCCGAATGTGGTCAGGATTGCATCGGTAAAGATACCGCGTGAATTTTTTTCCAGTGCAACCGTCCCGTCGCCTGCGGCTGTAAAAACGACGATACCGGGCAGTGATTTTGTAATCCAGCCGGTTTTCTGACTGTTTGCAGGTGATTTTGAGGTTGAGCCGCGTTTGATAATGGTTTCGGTTCCGGTTTTATTTTCAGTTTCGGATTCCGGTGGCGGGATATAACGGGACAAAAATTCCGTATCACCGCGCAACGCGGTGCCCGAATTGCAGGAATCCAGAAATAAAGTAATGTGGCGGGTCTTCTGATGCAGGCGGGTCAGTAATTCGTCGAATTCGTCGTCGGTAAAATCCTTGATTCCGCTGTCTCTGGCATCATGAAAAACGAATGTTTCATCCATGCCATCAGACTCGTCTCCATTATGGTCCCGTGTTTGTGAACCGTGTCCCGCATAGTAAAAAACCACCTCATCGTTCGGTTTTGCCCGGTCGATCAGAAAACTGGAGAAAAAATGTTTAAAATTCGCCGTTGTGGCTGCATCATCTATTAATACGCAGACATTCTCTTTCGGAAAATCATAACCGTTCGGGCCAGTCAGCAATTGATAGATTCGTTTTGCGTCTTGTGGCGGACCGGGAAGATCGGGTATTTTCGTGCTTTTATACTGCCCGACGCCTACAATCAGCGCGAGACGGCGGATACCGTCTTCTGATGACACCACGTTCTTCGTAGCGCACGCTTTTGATAAAGCGGTCGCGTCAGGTGCCGCATGACCTTGCGAGGCGTGTATGCCCGACAGCAGACAAAGCATGACTGTATAGAATACGGCGTTCAATACAATCTGTCGGATTACAGAAGAGGTATGAAAAGTGGAATTGTTTGCAGTGTTCATAAATTTCCTTTCGCAGGCTTCAACCGATAGATCCGATAGATGAATCCATGCAATGACAGCATCCGGTTACTCGAATCGGCTGAAATATTCGATAACGTTAATCTGCATTGCAGATCGTTTTTTTAATCCGGATAATTATCGCCTCTATCATAACCTTGTGGTGTGCCGCCGCTGCCTCCGGATTTGCCGCGCAAAATGGCAGCGACAATACCCGCGGCAACACCGGCGCCTACAAGCACTTTAACCCAGCTGACTTCGCTTTTGTAAAACGTGTAGTTGTCTCTCCAGCGAATTCGCCTTTCAATCTCTTCATAAGAAACCGGCCGCGGTCCGATAATTGAGTCGGCTGTCAGGATAATTTCCTCGCCGCTATTGACGATAGCACTTTGGGCCGGATCAATGCGCAGTGACGACTTGAGCAGTCCGCGCAATACTGTAATCTCAGTGCGTTGACCGGACACGTTTATATGGTATATGGTATCCCGCGTTCTGGCAGAAGCATGTGTCGTGATGATACTGTATTCACAATTTGCGGTGTCGCCGTACCCATTGCCTATAGAGAACTCCCGGATTTGTATCGAGCAGATACCGTCATCATCCTTAAATTCAATGCGCGCGCTGCTTTGGGGACCTGTACTTACAAATGAATTATTTTCAATGTCCGCTGTATCTTTTACCGGCTCGCCATTTACAAGAACCCGGTTGCCTGCAGCATATAAAATCCCGATTTCCTCATTGTCTCTCTTCGCCATGTGATTGAAACGAGGGTCGGTGTTTTCGTCCTGCTCCCAGAATCCGCCTGCAGTTGACACATTCCGATTCGCAACCGGTACGGTAGAACAACCACCCAGCATTAATACGAGCAGCAGAAGTAAGAGGGTATTGCAGTCAGGCAGAAGAAAAGCGGATGAATTAAGACTCGGCTTGTCTTCCTTCCCGACGGGCGGTGAAATGAATATGCAGCTTATCTTTTTCATTCATTTGTCCTCCTGTAGTCGTCTTCTGGAACTGTTTTAACAACATATGGTAAAACAGTTCCAGAAGAGCAACGCAAGCCAGCCATATCTTCACAGACGCTGTAAAAGGCATATTGCTGTGTATGTTGCTGCTATTCATTCGGTTCCAGGCCTCGTATTCCGACCCATATAACGCGATTCGATTATCACGGGTAGCTTTCAGAAGGCAAGCAGTTGACTACTGTTATAGAGACAAATGGCGTACTTTGTCAACAGTTTTCTGGGTGGTTGTGTTACGGCATTGTTACTGTCATAAGTCTTAAGGTAAGGGTTCTGCTGGGTATAAACGGCTTCGCAATGGCTATAAATCAAGGAAAGTCATTGAATCGATTATGGAAGATCGTATGGGTGGCATCATGTGCAATTACAAGAAACCACTTCTATTGACTCACGCTAAAGCTTGTCGTGAGCAGGCAGTGCCAGGGCCGCCAGAAACGGTGAAAGCAGCACTGCTATTACAAAGCATACAAGAAATGCGAAGACAGAAGGATCGCCAACGTAATGGAAAAAAAGACTGGACATAAAAAATAGGATGATGAACAGGAGTATGATGCCTAATGCAAGATTGATGCCGGCTTTTCCTTTCTTCGTGGCGTAATAGCTATCCATAAAGGCAGTTACCGGCCACAGAAACCATGTGGCCAATGCGCTTCCTATTTTTCCTTTCAATACATAATCTTTTTTATGTGTTGACGGCGCAGCGAAATCGTATCCGATGAGAGCAATGCCAGTTGCCAGGTAGGCAATGACAAAAGGCGCAGTTATTTCCATTTTCTCTTCCAGAAATCCTAACGAATAGTGATGCTGGGTTTATACCATACATTCGAAAGGTTGACATACTCTCCCGGCAATAGCAGGTGTTCTAACCTAATCGATGGCCAGGGAAAAGAAGAGTGCAGGATACTACGCAGCTGTGGATATGCCGACCAGACTGAACAGGTATTTTGCCTTCGGCTTGTTATCGGCTTTACGGTTCTTCACTGAATTTAGACTGGATTCCATTCGCGCTGCAATGTGTCTGCAGTTTTAACAAGATTGGGGTAAATGCTTACGTTGAGCAATGTAACTACACGAAAAGCGGATCAGGCAGATGCCGGTTTATCAATGAAACACTATTGCCAATTGCCCATGAGGATAAACGGCGCCCAGAAGTAAGGGTGCTCAAACTGTGACTCCACGATTTCATCTGCAGGAAGCGATATGCCCCTGAGGCGCGCCTTGCGGCTTGTTTCATCCATAATCACATTGCCCTGGATAAACAGCCGTTGTGTTTGTCGGATGGCCTCGGCTTTTGAAATGCTTTTTTGCTCCCTGAGGGTGTAAAACTGCGCCATGAATACCGCTGTGCTCTGGTCTGCCACGGGCCAGAGTGTGGCAAGCACCGCATGCGCACCTTTTCTTTGTATCAGCGTGCCAAGTCCTTCCAGTTCTTTGCCATCCTGTTCTGGATCGTCCAGTTCTCCTAACGCGGTTTCGCATGCCGACAGCGTAACAAGGTCTTTACCTGCCATCTGGTAGTCACCCTGCAGTAAATCCTGCAGACTGATATGGGTGCCTTTGCCAGCCAGTAAGAATGAGCTTATTGGAGAACCTGGCGTGAACTTGAAATGTGTTGCAAGATGGATTACCTGGTAAGCATCTCTTTGTTTTAATACCTGTATCAGCTGGTCCGGAGTAAATTCCTGATTCAGGTAGGCACTGCCGGGCAATATGCCAGTTTCGTCTGCGATTTTTTCCTTTACGATTACATTTATCTCATCCTCGACGGCGGGTAAATCACTGAAAACGGGATCCAGAGATTCCGAGACGCCGAAACCGGCGATCGACCAGTGATCTCTGGGTTTGTCCAGTAGCAGATAACTCTGTGCCGCAGCGTTGTACATTGTTATTGCGTATTGCTCGGTCAGATATCGCTCGCCGTCGAATAAAGCGGAAAATGGCAAGTAACGCAGGGAACGGGCAGGGTAAATCAGTAGTGTTTCAGGCTGGAGCAGATCCAAATCAGCCTGTATCGGTTCAATTAGTAGCTTAAATAATTTTTCAGCAAATATTAAAGGGTCGTTTCGCCTTGAAAGTGCTTCTCTGAATGCATGAATTAAATGATTCAGTTCACGGCGGTTAATCGGTTGCTCGTATAATGTTGGCGAAAATGACAAGTTGGCATCAACCAGCAGAATTCTCAGTTTCTCATCGGTATACAGATAATAAACCAGAACTGTATTTTCAAATTTACTTAGTAAATACTGAGTCTGATTGATCTCATCAAGGTCCCTGGCATAGAATTCCTTCAAATGGCGTTCCTCTTCGAATACTTGCTCAAGTTCGTTCAAGAATTCCAGATAGATTGTCCGGGCTTCCTTAAGTGTTGCATTCAGTTCATTGAGACGCTGTGTTTCCATTTGTGTCAATATCTGCCCGGATTCTTTTTTCTTGTTCAATTGCGTGTAGGTTTTGCGCTGTTCGATTAAACCGGACGTAAGTTGATGATAGCGAGCGGCATAATCACTTTCTGTTCTGGTGTAGGTGGCTTTGGTCGAGTTTCCTTCGAGTGTGCCCTGGCGTTGAATGAAATCAAAATATTCCTCCTCCTTGAGCATTGCCAGGACTTGCTGTGCTTCTGGAAAACGGCCCTGATCAATCAATAAATTTGCCAAATTCTCATAAATGACACGTTTATCCTCAAGAAAACTTTTTTGCAGATGCTTGTTGAGTTCCAGGTTCTCTGCACGCAGGGACTGGATATGGTTGACTGCAAGCTTGCCAAAGAAAACAGCCAGATCCGGATGATTCAAATACTTGTGAATATCGCTCAATTTACCGTAGATACGCCAGAGTAAACCGGCCTCGCTCAGTTCGGCCTGAATCAGCAGGGCGTGCTTCAAATATTCTAATGCATCGTTGTAACGGTCAAGATCAGTATAAGTCAGTCCAATGTTGTAATAAGTGGCACTTTGTCCTGATATGTCATTGATTTGTTGTTTGATATTTAGTGATTTAAAAAAACTGTCCAGTGCCTTTTCGTATTTGCCTTCAGATTTCAAGATAACAGCCAGATTGTTCCAGGCGCGTGCTTCGCCATCACGATCACCAAGCGCCTGCTTTATTTCAATTGACTGAATAAAATTTTTTTTTGCTTTTTTAAATTTTCCCAGACGCCAGTAGATTTCAGCAATATTGTTCAGGTGGTTTGCTTCATACGCTTTTGTGCGTGTTTTCCGAGAAATTTTTAACGCGCGTTTGCAAAACAATAAAGCCTGTTCATACTCGTTCAAATCTCTGTAAATACGGCACAGGTTTCCCAGAACATTTCCCTGACCTGCCAGATCTTCTGTTTTTTGCCTGAGCTGTAAGGATTGCTCGTAAAATTCGAGTCCCTCAACATATTGTCCGCGGCGCTGCGACAGTTCTCCCAGATTGTTAAGAGCTTTTGCCTGCAGCAGGAGGTCTTCGGCCCGAGTGGCCAGTGTCAATGCTGTTTGATAATAGTTTTCGGCACGGTTAAATTCACCCTGGTTTTTGTATATTGCACCCAGATTTCGGGTGCTGTCGCTTTCTAGTACCAGATTACCGATTTGCTGTGCAAGAATCCGGGCCAGCTCTGAGTGGTGTTTTGCGGCAGAATAATTTCCCGCTTGCAGGTACGCGCGACCCAGGGTGACATGAGTTTCTGCTTTGAGTCCTTGATCGGAATAAGCCTCGGCAATTTCTAGTGCCTGTCTGGCCAGATCAATGGCGAACTCATGATTTCCCAGGTTTTCATGGGCATTGGCAAGACCTGCCAGAAAAGCCCCGGACCATGAAGACATAGATTCATTCTGGTTTGTTTTACTGAGCCCTTGATCCCAATAACGCTGTGCAAGTCCGAGATTACCGAGCTTGTATGCGTCCATACCGAGTTGATAGAGTGTGGGTACAGGCATGTCTGAAATGCGAAGCATGGGCGCAGCGCAACTACAGATCAACATCGTAAAAATGATACATAAGGAACGGCCGGGAGGTATCAGCAGTTTGCCAAAAAGCATTTTTAACTCACTAAAAAGAGTGCTGGGCCGTAACTGTGACGAAGTAGCGTCAACTGTGACAGTTCGAATAATTTACATGTTATGCTATTGTCATCAGTGTGCACGTTGCGTTTCCAGCGACCATATTGATATTGAAATTGTGCATAAAATTTGCACGGGAGCGTGCGAACAAATGATCGTAGCAATTCGTTCTTTTGTGATTGAATAAAGGAGTATACCGTTGTTTGATAAACTGAGAATTCCTTTTTTTTGTGCGTCAGTTGTTTGTCTGGTCATTGTTTTTGCGGTTGAACTGGGTACGCAGTTTTTTTTAAATGCAGACAAAGACAGTCTGGCAACGCCAGGACTGGGAATTCTGTATCTGGCCTGGCTGGACTGGCTGTTGCTGTTTACCATATTACTGATGGGTACAGCACTAATCGTACCGGACAGAATTCACGGCCGTATCCAGGGTATCATTACTTTTATTGTCGCTCTGCTGACATTGCTAGGCGCCATTGTTGCGATATTCTCTGCATTTGGATTGTTAATGCTTATGGTTTCGCTATTGCTGGCGGTACCATTCGGTACGGCAATTTATTTCGCCGAATTTGCAGATTTCAAAGTGGGTGCAGCGGCAGCTACGCTGACATTCATCATGATTTTTAAAGTCGCCTTTGTGATTTTTCTGGTAATGGCGCATCAGCGTTTTCTGCAAAACAGAGGATTGGTATTGTTGATCGCCACTTCTTTGGTGGCGACGATTTTACTTGGGTTTCTGCATGGAATAGCGCCACCGTTCTTGGCCTATATTACCGATGACATCGGAGCGTTGATCATTGCTATTCTGGCTGCCATTTGGGCGTTGTTCTTTCTTATCGGATCAATTCCTGCCGTTATTAAGGCGTTGCGGATTGACAGGGCATTGAAGCAATAATTTCAAAGGGCCCAAGAACAATACTCGCGCACAATTAAAAATTACTCAAATTCAATGTTGACTTTCCGCTGATCGGTGCAGTTTTTGCATTCGATAAAAATCGTTGCCACAGTTTTGCCTTGCATATCTGCATTCCCCAAAATGACAAAATTAATCGTGTCGTCACCGGATTCATCTGAAGGCCATGAAAATGGTTCCTGTTTATCACCATCTGTCGGCAAAAAAGTAATTCTCAATCTAGCGCTGCGTTTATCAGGCCTGAGGGACAGCTTCTTAAATGATGCGTCAAAACCGGGTACTGTGATTTCGCATTCGGGCGTTTGTTCGCTCAGCTGAAATCCTGTCTTGGAATGCGTACAATTGATGTCTACATCATCAGGCTGGAGCGAAGCGGCGAATGGTGCAAGTAGTTTGTCAATTACATTTACCCAGCTGTCTTTTTTGTAATCTGACGCGATTTCATGCTGTTGCTCCTTGCTTTCGCCGGATACGCCATGGTTCGGTTTTTCGACCAGATTTAGACTTAAACCGACAAAAAAGATCGCCATCAGCAGGAATAAGCAGATGATGACGATCTTTGTTGTACTCATGGCGAATCGAAAGCGTTATTGTTCTGTATCCGACTCTTCATCCAGTTCCTCCTCCGGCGCAAGCTGACGCGCAATACGCGCATTGTGCTTGATCCCGGAGCTGATAACTGCTTTCAGGAACGCCGGATGTGCAGTTACTACCTGTTTCTTGGTCGAAACAACAAGCTCGATTTCGGTTTTTTCAGGTACTTTTCCGCTGCGGGGCGTTTGGTCAATAATTGTTCCTTCCGCCAGTTCAGATTTGAATTGTGTGCTGATATCGCCTAATGCAAGTTTTGCCGATTGCAGCCGTATTAACGCATCCTGAAGCGGCATATTTCTGACATTCGGCACATCTATCCCGGTATCGGCGATCGTGAGCGTGACACGGGTTTCTCTTGCACTGACTTCTGCATCTGGATCTGGCGATTGTCCCAGAATGGTTCCGGCAGGTTTCGATGCGTCAAACTTTGGTTCGGTGATGATATTCCGCTGGTTGAAGCCTTTACTTGTCAGGCGTTCTTTTGCTCCTTGCAAGGTCATGTCTCTGATATCAGGCATGACGGTAACCGAATCTGCCAGAATCAATGTTACAGTGGTATTGTGCGCATCAACTTTCTCGGTTGCCTCAGGTGTCTGATCCAGCACTGTTCCGGCTGCTCTGGAAGCATCAAACCGTAATTCTGTTTCTATATCGGTAAATTCCAGATCTTCCAGCAGGGATTTAGCCTCTTCGAAAGGTTTTCCTGACACGTTCGGCATGATCACTGATAGACTGTCTTTTTGCTCAGTTGACGTTTCGTCGTCCGGTCCGCTGAAGATATAATAACCGACGGCCAGCGAAGCGATCACCAAAATACCTGCCAGCAGCCAGACAAGCCACATTTTGGATTTGGGTTCTGGCTCATCGTGCACTTCTTCCCGCGCTGGAACATTGATCGCAATGGTTTCGCTTTCTGTATAATCCTCATCAGAATTCTCAATGTTATACACCAGCAGGCGCAGTTTATAGCTGCCTTCCGCTGCATCGCCCGCATTGATTTGAACTGAAAAATGGTCGGTGGCGTCAATTTCGAGCTTTTTCTCGGGTTTGTCCACGATACTGAACCACGATTCATTTGCGGGTTCCTCGGTAATTATTTTGGCGCCGACTCTTAACTGAGCAGCGCTGACATTATTTACGTTAAACTGAATGCTCGCCTGACCGTTTTCATCGCAGGTCACTGTATCCGAAGACTGGGTAATTTCGACTATTTTGACCATGTATGCTTCTCCTTTTAATGAGGGCTAAACTCCAAATAATGCGTCACGTATACCGGTTTCTCTTGTTCGATGATTCTTTCGATCATTACTTGATATTTTTGCGCGGCTTTGGGAGCAGATATTTTTATGTGAAACGGTATCACATCATTATTTTCCTGCAAAACATTTTCGTCAATAATAAAGCCCTGTATGCCTGTGGCGGTTTCAAGAAATAATTGCAGACCGGCAGCCGTTCCTCGTAATTTCGATAATCGGGTCGCCGCCACAATCAGTTCGCGCAGGCGCCCGCTATCAAGCTGCCGTAGCAACTCTTTGTCGGTGGCGGCTGAGCTAGGTGTTGAAGTAAAAAAACGGTCTAAATCTACCCAGCTTGCCAGAAATGGCAAAAAATTATCCGGAGTAGCGTAAGGATCAAAATAAACAGGCAACTGCTGAAGAATCAATTCAGCCGGTTCTGACAAACCCTCCACCGCCTGTAACAGTCCATAAAGCGGCGAGCCGGGCTGGTCGGTTCTTTGAAATATTTCCGGCAACAACTGCTTGAATTCCTGATGCTTCATTTTAGTTGCTGATCTCGATTTCGTGCGTGCCTGAATAAAACAGCCAATTCGGCGGTATTCGCACTTCGTCACTGAATTCATGCTGGGAGCATTTGGCATAATGCAGGCCGCTGTCCAGGCTGCGGTATACGCCCAGTAAGCTGCCGGCCATAATGACATTGGAACTGACTGCGCCAGCCACTGTGTCGATTGTTTCCAGTTTGCCAACATCTCTTAAAGGCAGACCGCATTCGGAAGCGCTTAGTGTTTCCCACTCGGGATTGTGCAAGTCGGAATTCAGTCTCAGCACACCCAATCGGTACGAGGCAGCCAATACAATTGCTCCCTGGAAGGCCAGCGATCTGCATCCGCCGGCCGTCCAGTTTCTTGAATATGCCTTCCAGCCTTCGGGGTTGACGGCAGACTCTGAAAAAGCCCAGCGAAAACAGCCCTTTCCCTGATCAGAGCCCGGCGCGGCGATGCCAGCCCAAAGGTACCGGTGAGGACCTTTGTGTTGCACTGAAAGCACTTCGATCAATTCTCCTGCAAGGCCGATATTCTGAAAACTACCCGATTTCCCGCCTTCAGATGATAAATAAACACCTTTGTTTTCATAACCGGCCGCTGCGACAAAGGTACGTCCTCCGAGTGCCGATGAAACGGTGACGGCGCGAAAACCATGTTCCGGAAGTTTTGCATCAACAAGAATCTGCACAGGGACAGCCTTTTTTTGCAGACTTAATTCATAAAGCCCTTTTTCGCTTGCCAGTATAAGATATGGAAATCCATCCCGATCCACCCATGCGATATCGTCGATATTAAACTGAAATTGTTGCGCGGCTATCCAGGTCTGTCCGCAATCTCTGGAAATCTTCACAGATGAAATGTGCGAGGATACTCTTGTCGTAACGGCAAGCAGGCCGGCGTGACGGATACTGTGGCATGACTCGATTGGAAAAGATTGAATTCGTTCAACCGCCTCACCTTCAAATCGCGCGATCAATTCCCAGCCGAAACCATCGTTTATAGATCTGAATACACGCTCGTCGCACCCGCTGTACCATGCATGCGGCTGAAAAGCGTCAGCGCAGATATCGACAATTCTTGTATCAGGCACGTCGTCAATAATCATCTGCATCGTATCAACTGACAGTACTGCTGGTTCAGATCCAATAATCTTGTAGACATCCCATGCTTTCAAGCTCTGACCAAAAGGCCAGGGTGCTTTGGTGCTGGTCGGTAGTTTAACCGGGCAAATACTGCTATAAAGTTCGTTCAAAACTCTTTGCCTGACCTGGGCAGCCTGTTCTTCGCGGTGAATTGTTATTTTTGCCTTGATACTGACTTTTTTGTAATTCATCCAATTGACGATGCAGTGTGTTCCGAGTGGTTTTCTGCTATTCAATACAGTCTGGATTTGCTTTCGTACCGTTTCTATGTGATGGGACTGCAGATTGTCGGCAGTAATCGAATGTAATTGACCAGCACCAACATTAATTTCAGGAACTAGCGTGACTTCAACCGTTCCTGGTGTGGCATGTGCCCAAAGCTGTGCCTGGGTGAAAGCTCTTGCCCGATTTACCGCGCCGGAGCACTGAGTGGCGATAAGTTCGAAATCTCTGGCAGTGACTGCACGGCTTAGAGAATGGAGTTCCTGGGGTCCTCTGGTCAAAGCATTTTGTAGCGATTCCTGATCGCGCCCGCCTGTCGCTGGCTCTGGATTTGTGACCGACACGCCGGTTACGGGATCTTTTAACACTGTAAGTAGGTTCTCGGAAACATTACCTGCTGATCCGCCGCCGTATCGATACCAGACGCGGATTTCTTGCCCGGCGGGTGGGATTGCGGCCAATGCCTCAGGTGCTGATTTCATTAGCCCGGAGTCATCCTTACGATGCACGGCCGGTGAGAAAGAAATCGTGCCGGCTTGCCGATCGGCGAGATAAACGTAGGGATTGTTGCTGCAATCCGAGAAGTTTTCAACTTCTGTCCAGATTCGATAGGTTTTATCCAAATGTCTGACAGCAGCGGCATGCCCTTCGAACGTATCAGCCGTAGTTTCAACACCAACAATCAAATCCAGTTTGTCGGATGTCGGGGAGATGATCGGTGCGTGTTTGACGGCCAGCGTGAGACCGGGCAGACCAGTACCTGCACCCAGGAGCTCGGCATCAACCTGGTTGCAATGATAAGCCCGGGCCTGGGCAGTTGTCTCACCGGCCGGTATTGTAACCGCTTCCGTCAGGGTAAATACCGGCGCATCTGCGCCGGAAGGACTGTTTGCTGTCGTAACGCGTGTTTTGAGGGGAATTTCCACGGCCTGTGGTTGTGGTTTGCTGAGAGAAAAAACGAGTGTGACCTGTGCTGCGGAAGGTGGCGTTAGTCTGACGCCGATCAGTTTCAGGAATTCGATATAGGCTTTTTCCGGAATCCTGTTCAGGCGGAAAAGCGTTGTCTCGGTGAGAAAAGCAAATGCTTCAAGCAACACAATGCCAGGATCACCGGGTGAAAGATCATTCCATTCGGGGCAATGCTGTCTGATTCTGAGTTTGGCAGCTTCAACCAGATCCTTGAATGTTCGATCATCTAGGTTAGGTGATTGCATTGGCATCAGATTTCGGCTCCCATAAGGTGGTAAGCAATGGTTAATTGCTCCGGCTGATTGAGTTTCCGTATGCGATATTCGAGAGTGATTTCCATCAAGCTGGGTTCATCAGCGTTGGCATTCGCGTCTATATGAATGATATCAATACGTGGCTCCCATTGTTCGAGCGCCGTTCTGACATAATGAATAGCCAGGCCATGTGTGGTTGCATCGTTTGGCATAAAAGCCAGCTGGTGCAGATTGCACCCGTACTCGGGGCGCATCACTCTTTCGCCTGGTATGGTGGACATCAACAACAGGATGGATTGGCGAATGGCAGTACGGCCACTGGTCATGGAAATTTTCCCGCTTGGTTCGATATAAAGACCCGTGCCCTGAATTCCGATATCGGGGTGGTTAAATCGCCAGGCGGTAGTTAGTCTGTTAGCCATCAGATCTCCGAAACAAGCATTTGCCCGGCGCTGCGAACTTTGTAAGTAACGGTTCCCGGTGGTGTGCCGTCTGTTAAACCGGTCACATTCGATAAGCAAACTCTGTGCCCGTTGATTCGTAGCAATGAAGAGTAACCACGGGTTACTTTCAGCGTCATCGTGCATGGTTTTATCGATGGACCGGTATTGGGACAGCCGGTAATTGTTTTGTTCTCCGGATCCCGGGCGACTAAAACGCGCCTGCCTTTGATTCTGACAAAATTCTGCGTTGCAATGTTTGATACAATGCCCAATTCGTGTGCGCAGACCAATACCGCATTTTCAGTCAACCAGCGCATTATGAAGCCTCCTCAAAGTCAATTCTTTTACCGCGAATGGTTATCTTGTTACCCGGGGCTTCAATCTCTAAATTTGTTTCCGAGTGTATTGTCATCCGGTCATCCGTTAATGTGACTGAGCTGCCGTTGTTACGTGTGATTCCGATTTCAGCGGGAGTCAAACTGATATAGTGTCCGTTTTGTGTCTCAATTCGAATTGTGTTTTCGGTGTCATCCAGTAGAAAACGCTGTTTGCCTGCGGTTTGCGTGACAAACCGTTTGACCGCACCCTGGTCTACAACCGTGTCGGGAATCGGTTTTTCGCCATAAAGGCCCCCCAGAACAATCGGCTGGGCTGGTTCTTCATTAACGAAGAGTAATAAAACGTTATCACCCACATCAGGCAAAATGAGCTGGCCTTTGCTGGCGCCTGCGCCGGGGACTAAAACTTCAAGCCAGTCCGTTTCGATATCGTTATAGGTGGGTAAAGAAACTTTGATACGCCCCAGGTTATCCGGGTCGTTTACCTGAGACACGATGCCAATAGTGGCGTTTTTCGATGCTTTTTTCTGAACAGATGCAAGAACCGGTGTCGCAGTGTTAATTTCCGAAAAAAATCCTTTGTCCGGAGTGATTGAATGACATATTTCTGTCAGGACATAGCGACTTTCCAATGACGCATTTACGCCTGATACTTGTACGGCGGCGCCGGGCGTCAGATTAACATTGCCTTGTGCAATACCCCAGAGCGTGACCTGCTGTGCAACCCGCCTGTCCAGTTCGTTCTGTGCGGCGGTTTCAGCCAAATGATCATTCTCACAGTTATAGTCGACGATAGTGCGTTGTCCATCTGCACCGAATCTGGCTGTATCAATAAATTTGCGTGCCGGCATTTCTGTGCTGGCAGTTTGCGCATTTTTTACGTGGGAAGCTGCGCGTTGCAGATTCCAGCCGGTCGTATTGACAGATTGTGTTATTGTGTCGGCATTGACTGAGAATCGGGCCTCAAATAGATTTTCCCCCAGCGTCAGGCGTTCGCCTGTTTCATATCCTTCCAGGCCGGTTATACGCAGATCTCGTTTGTTTAAAAAAAAGTATAATCCATAATTTCCTCCTAGCTCAGACAGAAACTCCAGATCGGACTGTCTGTATTGCACCAGTCTCGGCGTTACCGGCGTTGATTTTTTCTCAACAACAGTGATTCCTG
This sequence comes from Nitrosomonas marina, assembly GCF_900110145.1. Lineage (GTDB taxonomy): Bacteria > Pseudomonadota > Gammaproteobacteria > Burkholderiales > Nitrosomonadaceae > Nitrosomonas > Nitrosomonas marina. Next base: position 29,588 of record NZ_FOCP01000017.1, read on the forward strand.
CATCATGTGTCAATTCTTCAGCGAGCTGATAAAAATCCACCTTGACGTGCGTGCGTACCGGCTGATGCTTGCGTAACCGATGAAGGAGGTCGTAGGCACGAATGTGGATCTGAGGGCGTATCGATGCATTGTAGTGCTGTTCAACAGCTGTTATTTGACCGTAAAACAGGGATTGTTCCTGGTGTCCGATTTTAATATGAATAGTTGCGCCCATTTTCGATAACGCTTCTGCCGATATATCTTCATGTGCTTCCTGCAAAATAATCTCGCACTGACTGGGTGAAGACAGGATCTGTCTGACCCGGATTTCATGAATGGTTTGAATGATTCCGCTGGCAAGTGTGGAACCGTCAATTTCAATGATGATTTGGGGTACGGTTGAAAACATGATTATTCGTCTGCATCCTGTCTTTCATTGATGCCGTTTTGCTCAGGTGCCAATGATTTCAGCCATTCAAGCGGATCACTCAGATTGTACCGTTGCGCTAGTTCGCGCCACTGGTAAGGATCGCCAGTCTGATGAAAGGCAGATAAATCGATTCTTTCATTCGCATTCTCCGGTAATTCGAGTTGCGTATCTGACATCTCGGAAAACAAGTCTTCATTTTGAAATTCAGTTGTTTCGGGTAAATTCAGTTGTTCTATTGCAATACCAGCTGTCTGTTGTTCTTCAGCTGGCCACATTTCGCTTTCAAGTAGTGACGAGGCGGGTTGTTCCTGCATCCTGATAAGCCTTAGTCTTAGCCAGGAACGACGCGGTATGCCCTGGGGAGAAAACGATTCCAGTTTTTCTGCGATTGCCGAAATCACCCCGGGTATGTTCCAGGATTTTCCCCAAATGAAACGACATACAGCCGGACGGTGCACGCGGTCACTGCGTTGATGGTTTTCTGCAAGGTTCCAGATGGGTTGAGTGAGGTCGCGTACATTCTGGCTGACAATAGATGAACCTGGAATCGTTACATCAAAAACCAGATCCAGTTCGATGGTAGTTGTGCCGGCACCGGTAAACAGAAGTGGATTATCTCCACTTCTGTCGGCGCTGATCAGTCCACTCAATGACTCCCGTGGTCGTACGCCGGTTGTTCGGCGCATTACAACGGTTTCTGGATTGAGCAGACAACTCAATCTGTCATTACTGTCCTCTACCAGAAATGTTACGCGCTCCAAGATATACCTCTTTGCTCGATTTCGCTTTGACGATCACGCGTAATCGCATGTTGTAATTGTGCGAAATTTATCGTTGACTGAATCATTGTCTCTGCGGTTGACAGATTTTCCTCCGGCAATTCGGGCCACTGGTCATCCAATATTTGTTTTTTTCTTTCTCCTGGAAGATTGGGCCAGTGCGATAGCCCGGATTCGAATGGCTCGATTGTTCTGGTTATCCGGGTAAGGTACTGTTTTTGATTTGTCCCAAATAAATTATCTGCTGACACAGTTCCAGTTGTCTCCGGTAAGTGGCGGTTAATGCGCGCCCGGTTACGGTTCAAATGTTCTTCAGGTTTATATGAAAAGAAAAAGTGTGCCGTTTTATCGGGATGCGATGCAGCAGTTTTGTTCAATTTACGTTGACTGGGTGTATTTTTGCTGACAGCACCGGATTTTGTAATCTTGTCTGGAAAGTGTGGTGTGATGCGGTATTGGTCACGAGAGTCGCGTCCGATTCGTACTCGATTCTTTAATATCAATCGATCATCCTGTGAGCGGGATTGCGACCGGTAGTTATTGATATGAGCCGTTATGTCTGGAACTGTAACGTTCGGTCGTTGTACTCTGTGTTGTCGGTTGCTGGATAGATTTGCTGATTGGATTTCAGAATACTGTGCTGGTGATCCTGTTGGATCTGGTTGCCCGAATTCAGGTGCAGGCGCTGTTGTTTTTTTTTCTGATGAAATGAGAGATCCCGCCCCAGCAAATGGTTTTTTCGCTTTTCTGCTGGAATGCCTTTGTGTCAGGCCGGTTGTATCTTTCAGGTGTGATTTATCGTGCTGCATTTCTTTTTTGTGATCATCCATCCGGAAACTGTTATATGAATCAGGCAGGTTGATTTCAGATGAAAGACCTGGTTTCTTTCGATACAACAACTTCAGGGATGATTTATACCTTGTTTCAGAAGTATGAAGTTTTTTTTCGTTATTTCCTGTTGAGTCAGAATCGATATAACCGGCAGTCTGATTCCGTGACGATTGCAGTGATTCCCGGTCATTTGCCGCAGATTGCTCAAGATTGTGTTTTTTGTAAACGAATTGTTCGTCCAGTAAATAAGGGGCGCCGCGCCGAACCTTTTCCACCCAGTGAGCCGGTGGTTTTTCACCTGCGCTACTTGCAACCGGTGAACTCGGGCCTGATTCGTTGAATGTTTCGGATGAATACGAAACTGTCTGAGTATCGTCACAGCGATTATCCAGTAAATGAGGAGCACCCTGACGAACCTTGGCAAGCCAATGCGCTGGGGGTCGTTCATCTGAATAATCGATTGAAGAACGGCTGGCTGGTGAATCATATTGGGCCAAAAGCTTTTCAATAGAATTGGCATACCGTGCCAGCGTCCTGGCAATACCCTGCAACAGTTTTCGGGTAAGTCTAAGCACGCGTTAAACCCTCATGTGCGAGGTGCAATGTTTCAATCGCAACTTCATTGGACAAGGCATCCAGTGGCGAACCTATCCATTTGCAGGGCCAAGCGTTGTCAAGGTTCCAGCGGGTAACCTCTTTTTTCCCATCGTTATCCCTCAGTATGATGGATATGTTCCTGCGGGATACTTCGCCTTTGACAGCAGTCATCAGCCAGTCCCACATTTCAGTAGATTCCGTCAAACCCCATTTTAACTCGATATTATTGTATGCAACTCTACCTGCCAGTTTACGTACGGCGGGTCCCGCACCTCCTTCACGGAAATCAATGGTTTCTATGTCTACGCTAAGACCGTTGATTTTTGTAAAGTAGCATACTTTTCCGCCACCAAGATCAAGGACAAAGTTATAAGCTCTGTAAATATTTTGATCGGCCATGTTTAAGCTCCTGCGCTGGTTGCTGATTCGGTTTCACTTGTCCATTGCCCAATACGGAAGACAATGAATTCAGCCGGTTTAACCGGAGCAATTCCGATTTCCGCGATGAGTTGCCCTGCGTCTCTGACTTCCGGAGGGTTTGTCTCAGCATCGCATTTAACGAAAAAGGCCTGCTCAGGTGTTGCGCCTAGTATTGCTCCGTCGCGCCAGACACGCATCAGAAAAGCGCGTATGTCGCGTTCAACCGACTTCCAGGTCATCATGTCGTTGGGCTCGAAAACTGTCCACCGCGTTCCTTCCTGAATGGATTCTTTAATCATATTAAAGGTCCTTCTGACAGGGATATAGCGCCACTCGCTGGCTTCAGCAGCCAGGGTTCTGGCACCCCATACACGAATACCGTCAGGAAACATGCGTATCACATTGATTCCTTTTCGATTTAATTCGCCATGCTCCTCTCTGGAAACGTTGTATGTCAATCCCAGGGCGCCTCTGACCTGTTCGTTCGCGGGTGCTTTATGAACACCGCGAGTGGCATCGGTGCGCGCATATATTCCAGCTATGGCGCCAGAAGGTGGGATGTTTACGATTGATCCGGAACTTGGCTGCAGCGCATCCAGTCCTCTGAACCAGGGAAAATAAAATGCACCATATCCTTCATCCGAATTTCGTGGCCTTAATCCTTGCGATGCAGCACTTTCGGTTTTTACATCAGTTGTCGGTTTGGTTTCCACTGAGTCACTGCCGGAAACTGTTTTTAAAACTTTCAGCGCATTGGTGTCTGATACCGATTCCGGCGCATCCAGAATCGCTATACGATCCTGTAATTTCTCGCAGTGCGATAACAGGGCTTCATAAGAAATTGCGTCGCTATAACCCGGCGCTGCTACAATGGCTACCTCGTCTATGGTTTCCAGTGCAAATAATCCACTCCTTTTTTTAACATCGCCTGCAATGGACCCGTTTTCACCCACGTTGACGATGTAGCAGCGGCTGCCATGATTGTTAAAAAAACTGAAGACGGCCTGCGCCAGATGAGTGCTTTTGCTCTCTTCATTGACAAAATGTTTGCAGAATTCCCCCCAGTTATTGCATGCAATTGCCTGGTTAACAAATTTGTTTTTAAGCGGTGCCACACCAAGGAAGGCGGGAATGCTTGTTCCAACCATGCCAATTGGTTTGGTACCGGTAGATACCTCTTCTACATAGATTCCGGGTGATAGATAATTTGGCATATTAAACCTCTAAGTCAAGATGGATTGTAAAAGGCGTATGCGGAGTTTTCAGTATCTGTTGCATAGGAACAGAAATGGAAAACTGTTTTCCTTTCGCATCAATTTTACAGTTGAATGCGCGCTGCAAATTTGCATCTGCTGCAATGGAAAATAATCCCTTGTTGTTTGTATAAGCAACTGTTTTGGAATGGGGCAGCATAATTTTTGCACCCGGAATCGGCTGATCCGATGGTCCTACGACGACACCGGTTATCTGGGTAACGGGACTGATGCCAATATGTGGCTGCGCCTTGATTGTGGGGATGTGTTCAGTTTCCCGCATAATCATCAAGGGTACATGCAGACTAAAATGGGGCAGGGGAGCGATCCCTATTGCCTGCCAGAATTGTGCGGGTAATGCAGGAAATCCAACTTCCATGTCTGACTGTGACTTGGCTGCATAGAGTATTTTACCCAGATATTTATGGGATTCGACCTGGTCATCGGATTGCACGGTGAGTAAATAGGACAATGATATTTGTACTGGAATTTCTCTTGTTGTCGAATTCGGCGTCGAGTATTCCATGTCGTACAAATAAACCGAAACCGTGGGCTGGTTTCGTTCCGTACCAGGATGTTCAAATGTAATGGCAAGCTGGCCATCGATAACCATGGCAATCCATTCTTTAAGACGGCGGTCAATTTCATCTATCATATTAAGGCCCTGATCATATGATTGTTTTGGAAAAAGCCGGTTATCAACGCGTGGTACATACAGCCTCGCCGCGTTACAACAACGCTGCTAGCCACAACATCCATGTACTTGCAGCTTTTTTAACATTAAATAAAGCATCAAGTCAATTGAATCTGTATTTACGCTAAAAATTCAAGGCCTGTCAGGGACAGCCCTACAAGATCGATATTGTTCTGGTTTAGCGTGGTCTCTGCTGCCAATATGCCAATTGAAGAGATAGTATGCTCGCCAGTATCCAGCAGTTCCACATAATATGATTCTTCGGTTGCAGAAGGTGCGAATCCTGTAACATTTTGATATAACTGGTGAACAACCGCATTGTGATCAGTTGCGCTGTTCCCGAGGGCTGCATTGATAGCAAACTGTGAGAGCGTTTCATAGCTTGTGCCGTTGTCCAGTAAGCGCAATCCGGCGGCAGCCAGTTGTTTGTTCGTAATGGATGACTGACCGAAAATGGCGCCCATCAATTTTGCGGTGATGCCGGCATTGCCGCTCAGGTCGAGCGCCAGGGAAGTATCCGAAAATGTTATGCGCTCAATATCGATGAGCGTATCCGTTCCGTCAGGTCCGTTTCTCAAATGATCCACTGACCAGTGCCCTTCCGCAACTTTTTTGATCTCATAATCCGTAGAATGGCCGTTATAGGCGGCTGTATCGATAGCCGCGTTTCCGATCAGCGTATCATTTCCGCCAGCACCGGTCAGCAGGTCTTTCCCAGAACCACCTTCAATATGTTCGGCGGCAGTGTGGTCGGCTATAAATGGCGTTTCGAAATTGGCAAATAGTTCCATATAATCATTGGCTGATGTGCCGTTAGCATCTTCCGGGCTGAAAACAGCCCCTGACAGAAGATACCCTTTCAGGCCTGCGGTATCTGACGAGCTGCTCCCGGCGCCGATCAGATGGGCAACGGCCAGCATTCCCGAGGCGCTGATCAGCTGCTCATTGAGTGTTTGTCCTTCGTACTTATCAAGTTCCAGAAATTGTATTCTGTTCCACAGAATTTCTTGCCAGTCCCGGATGATTAATTCCTGAACCGCACCATTATCGAAGTAATCCTGTTTGCTTCTGATACCGTTTTTTCCAGACCAGTTGCCGGTCCAGTCGTTTCTGAACAGGTTGTTGTCGCTGCCGTCAATACCGTAGTATCCCAGGTCAAACAGGGCCGCCTCCCCGAATTGATACTTACCTATGAAGCCGAATGAGTTTTCTGCATCATAATTTTGAGCGCCGCCGGGAACGCTCGATGATTCCTTGAATCCAAGCGTGTCTACGAAATCCTGGTATGTGTTCATTATCGTGTATGTGTGCGGTTCGTTATCAAAAGGGTCAGAATGACATGGTCTGGCTATATTCAGATTTATTCATTATATTGAAAACTGATCAGGCGACAAGCACTGGAATTGTCATTGCTGGTTCAGCATTCGGCGTATGATGGCAGAAAATTTACAGACGGAATGCCGGCATTACATTACATTAATGACCGGCAACCAGAACAGGGCTTAATACAAGAAAACAGCTGTTGGTGGGAATTATTTTCTCTATTATCCGGCGATTTATTATCATTGAAGTGAACTCAATATGAAAATTTCGATTATCGGTACCGGCAATGTCGGTTCGACAATAGCTTACGCCGTGGTGCTAAAGGGCTTATGCAATCATCTGGTACTCGCCGGCCGCAATGTTACCAAAGCGCGGGGTGATGCGCTTGACTTGCTACACACCCTGTCATTTTGTGAACGACCGATGACCATTGAAAGCAGCGCCATTGAGGAAGTCAGAGACAGTGATATTCTTGTAATAACCGCTTCGGCGAAAGGCAGGGGAAAAATGACCAGCCGAATGGAACTGGGAGCCGGCAATGTGAAACTGTTCAAAAAAATGATGCCGCCGCTTATCCAGAATAATCCCGCTGCCATTATTGTGATTATTTCAAATCCCGTCGATGTGCTGACGTATCTGACGACTCAGATTGCAGGATTGCCGTCTTCAAGGATTATGGGAATCGGTACGCTTGTTGATTCAGCACGTTTCAGGGTGTTGCTTTCACATGAAGAAAAAATTCATCCCGATGATTTACGCACTTATATTCTGGGTGAGCATGGACCAAACCAGTTTCCCGTATTCAGCAACGCTTTTGCCGGTAGTGAGCGTATAGCCGATAATCCTGAACATCGGAGGATTTTTGAGGAGGTAACCAAAGCAGGCTTTGATGTGTACAATCTGAAAGGCTATACCAACTTTGCGATTGCAACTGCAACCAGTGAAGTGCTCAAGGCCATTGTGTTCGATGATCACCGGACGATGCCCTTAAGTATCTACTTCAGGGAGTGGCAGGGTATTGAGGATAACTGCTTTAGCATTCCCGTGGTTGTTGGACGTACCGGCGTAATACGACATTTGCAACCCAAACTGAATCAGGTTGAAAGAACCGCGCTGGAAAAAACCGCAGCGTTAATCAGGGAAAATATCAACCAGTTGATCAATCAAAAAAAATAATGTTGTTTCTGGTTTGGTCATCGAATTGATGAACGGGCAGGGCGTTTGTGCCAAGCAGTAAACCTGCCCGTTGTGCAGTCTTTATTTCGGTTGCTTCACTTTTCTTAAATAGGGCTTGACGGTTTCCCATCCATCCGGATAAATCTTCTCGGCATCTTCGTTACTGACTGCGGGTACGATGATTACGTCCTCGCCTTGCTGCCAGTTGACCGGTGTTGCAACCTTGTGTTTTGCGGTCAGTTGCATGGAATCGATTGCGCGGAGAATTTCATTGAAATTCCGACCTGTCGTCATTGGATAGGTCATCATCAGTTTGATGTTTTTATCGGGACCGATGACAAATACCGAACGCACTGTCGCATTAGTCAATGCTGTGCGACCTTCAGCAGAACCGCTTTCATCAGCCGGAAACATATTATACAACTTTGCTACCTTCAGGTCGGTATCCGCAATAACCGGATATTGAACCTGTGCTTTGCCAACCTCTTCAACATCCTTCAGCCATTGTTTGTGATCATCCAATGGATCGATGCTCAGCCCGATAATTTTGGTGTTGCGCTTGTCAAATTCAGATTGAATACTGGCCATATAACCCAGTTCTGTAGTACAGACAGGCGTAAAATCCTTCGGGTGAGAAAATAAAATAGCCCAGCTGTCTCCTGTCCATTCGTGAAAATCAATCCTGCCCTGAGTTGTATCTGCCTGAAAATTGGGTGCCTGATCGTTTATGCGAAGCGCCATCCTTTAACTCCTTTGCTCAGTTTTGTTCATGTTTAAAGTAATTGGTTCTTAATAACACAGCAAAGTGTAACCCGACTGGATTTGCTGAACAAATAAAAAGAGTGTGCGGATTCCGGATGAAACAAAAAAAACGCTGCAGAGCAGCGCCATTAGAATGTTTTTTTTAGAATGCTTGATTTGTTTTAGGCCGTAGTATTGATATTTTGTCCTAAATGTGAAGGCAAGTGTTGCGCGGATGTGTTTTCTGGAATTGCTTCTATCAGCGCCATTGCATTGTCGGCACTGATATCGAGCGCTTTTTTCAGAACGGCTGTACCTGATGCCTGCTGGATGAAAGCTTCATTCATCGAAGTAGCCGTGTTAGCGATATTGGTAACATCCATAAGTTATCTCCTGCTGTAATCCGGGACTATTACACTCGTTACGGCATTAATCGCACCAGGGTTAAGGAGTTGCCGGCAAAAAAGTGTATAGACGGCCATTGAAATGGTCATGCTCACCAGTCTTAGATGTATTTTCTTAGAAAAGGCGGTAAAAAATTTCTCATGTTATCTTGCCAGTCATGACCTACAGTAACAGGGACCCGCACCAGGTAATGAATATTCTCCGGACTGGTTCCATCCAGATAAATAACGTAATGTCCGATTTCGTCAAGCCTGAATGCATGCGTAATGACGCCTGACGGATGGGGTCGAGCAGGTACGGAAAGAATTTCACGTTCTTCAACAGTTTCGTCGGCAACATAGACGAGTTTTGCCAGGCGCATGGCCAGTGGTACATTACGGGAAGAATCTGGGTGCAGCAGATCTATTGAAATATTCAGCATGCCCGGCTGCGGTATCTTGCCGCACTGGACTGGAATATAAGGCGTTCTGGGTTCGTCCTCAGAAATTTCATACTCATCGGAAAGATAATAGCTGGAATAACCGATGGTCAATGTTTCCGTTTCCACTGTGCAGGTGTTGCCACGAAAGCCTTTTGGATATGTGTCGGATGAATCTCCTTGTGAGCTGACCTGTAATAACGCGCCAAACGCGATAAAAGCAGCAAAAATTCCGACACCGGCAATCATCTTAAATTTGCGGATAGATGCTTTAGCCCTGGTCTGCATGATGATCCTTTATAAATGTTGCGAAATTGGGGATTTTATCTCAAGGTTGAAGTAGACGTCGTTTTATTCAGCTATTATTCAGCTTCGCATTCATACAATTAGGTCATAACGTATGACGGTAAGGAGGTGCAAAATGAAAACAAAAACAAGTACACGTGTTCGCTTCTCAAGCTGCTTCATTGCAGTGTTGCTGTTAGGTTCTGCATTGACAATTCCTACGTTCGCTGAAGCAGGCAGGGGACATCGACATCATAATCACCACCACCATCATCACTATGGCCATCACCACCATCATGGGCATCATCATTTTCATCCAGGTGGTTATACGCCAATTTATAACCAACCGATTTATTCAAACCCGGGTTATGTTTACAATTACATTCCTGCACCTGTTTATGCCCCAGCCCCCGTCTATGCGTATCCACCCAACGTCGTGATGGATATTCATACAGGAGCAGGACATTTTTTCTTTAGATACTGATCAGACCAGATTTTTATAAGAAATAGGATCAGCTCCAATAGAATATGTTAGCTCTATACCTCTATACTTTTAATCTCTCCTGTTGTTGCTTGAAGTGAAAACGCCGTCTTAGGACGGCGTTTTTTTTAGAAACAAGAAGAATTATTGTTTCTGCAGACCGGTTTCTGGTCATGAAGTTTAAAATTTGTACCCGCGGTGCAGAGCCACAATTCCTGCAGCCAGGTTGAAATACTCAACGCGTTCAAAGCCGGTCTCTTCCATCATCTCCTTGAGTGTATCCTGTGATGGATGTACGCGGATCGATTCTGCAAGGTAACGATAACTATCCGGGTCGTTGGCAAACACTTTGCCCATGACAGGAAGCAATTTGAATGAGTATGTGTCATACGCTGGTCGTAATGGCTCCCAGACTTTCGAAAATTCCAGGACAATCACGGTGCCCCCGGGCTTGATGGTTCGAAGCATTTCTTTGAGCGCAACTTCCTTATGTGTCATGTTGCGCAATCCAAAGGCGACGCTGACACAGTTAAAATAATTGTCTGGAAACGGCAGCTTTTCAGCATCACATTGTGCTACAGGTACAGGGTTGCCTTCATCGAGCAGGCGATCGCGCCCGATTGATAGCATGGAGTTATTAATATCGGTTAGCCAGACTTCGCCTGTATCGCCAACCTGTTTTAAAAAAAGAGCACTCATGTCGCCAGTGCCGCCGGCTATATCCAAAACCTTGTCACCGGTTCTGACGCCGCTGACTTCGACAGCAAACCGTTTCCAGTAACGATGTAATCCAACGGACATGAGATCGTTCATCAGATTGTAACGTTCGGCTACAGAGTGAAAAACATCGGCAACCCTGCCGGCTTTTTCTGTCTCGGAAACGGTATTGAAACCGAAATGTGTGGTTTTAGTCATAATAGTTTAAATGAATAAGATTAAGATCCTGAAGTTAACTACACCAGCAGTAACCATGTATGTAATGTTCAGTGATGTCGACAGGCTTGATGGTCCGCCGGACGACCGGTTTCAGAATCGCGCGTTGCGTTTGCTTCTTCTAGACGTTGAAGATATTGTTGCCACATTTTATCCTGATTGAGTCCGTATTTATAGAGCAGATCCCAGGAGTACAAGCCGGTGTTGTGCCCGTCGCTGAAAAACAATTGAATGGCATAATGGCCGACAGGCTCGATTTTAAGTATATTGACGCCTTTTTTACCAGTTTGCAGTATTTCCTGACCAAAACCATGACCGCTGACTTCGGCCGATGGTGAGTGAACGCGTAAAAACTCGCAGGTGTACTGAAATTTTTTGCCATCGGAAAAGGTGATTTCCAGTATTCTGGATTGCTTGTGTAGTTTGATTTCTGTAGGAACGGGTGAATTTTTTGTTAAACCTGCCATATCTGCGTAATAAGTTTTATAGATTAAGTTGTCGACATTAGTCCATAGCTGCATAACACATCATACTTAGGTTTGCGGATTTGTAAATAACAAACACGATCGTAGGCATGATCTTACAAAGTATTAACCATTCGAAAATATTGCAACTGATATCACTTGATTTAAATCCAATCCACAACTGCAGTATATTTTATAAAGGGTTTGCATGTGTTTAGTTACTGGCGGCGGCTGGGAATCGTATTGTTAATTGCGTTGATTGCGTTATTGATCGGCTTGTTCACTGAAACGCTGATTGGATTGTCGGTTTTCAGTGTCAGCTTGTTATGGCTGGTGGTTCATCATACAAAACATCTGGCGGCGCTTGAACAATGGTTACTTATATCTGACCATACACCGTCCAGCATTCCAGCCGGCTCGGGGATCTGGGATAACATATTTGCGCTGCTGGCGCGATATGTGCGTACGCAAAACCAAAGCCGGCAATTAATTAATCTTGAGTTGAAACAGTTGCAAAGCGTAACTGCTGCAATGCCGGATGGTATTGTAATTCTGGATGAGCGAGATCATATTGAATGGTGTGACCCGGTAGCCGAAAAACATCTGGGCATAAATCTGGAGCTGGATTTGGGACATCAGATTACCAATATGGTCCGTCAACGGTCGTTTGTTGAATATCTGGGTGCCAGGAAATACAACAAACCCCTGGTTCTGAAACAAATGCGTCATCACCGTCTGACATTGTTAATGCAACTCGTACCGTATGGAAACAAACAGAAGCTGCTGATCAGTAGAGATATTACGAGCTACGAAAGAATCGAGGCCATGCGGCGCGATTTTATTGCCAATGTGTCACATGAATTGCGCACACCGCTCACGGTAATCATCGGTTATCTGGAGATGCTGACTGCAGAACCGGATATTGACATGGAAATGCAAAATCAGGCTTTGAGTGCGATGACCGAGCAGACCTTGCGTATGCAACATCTGGTTGAAGACCTGTTAACGCTTTCGCGACTTGAAGATAATCTAAACAAATTAACCGAAAGTACCGTGGATATCGTGCCCATACTTCACGAGCTGCGTCGTGAAGCCGAGTCATTAAGCAGCGGCAGGCACACTGTCGAAATAAGCGTTGACAGTGAAGATCAAATACTGGCCAGTCGTGAAGAACTGCGCAGTGCGTTCAGTAATTTAATCAGTAACGCAATTCGATATACACCCGAGGGCGGTGCAATTGGAATACGCTGGGCTGTCAGCAACGGTAAAGGTTTGTTTACAGTATGGGATACCGGTGTGGGAATTGAACCTGAACATATTCCACGCTTGACCGAGCGTTTTTACCGCGTTGACAGCAGCCGGTCAAGAGAGACAGGAGGTACCGGTCTCGGGCTTGCAATCGTCAAACATATCCTGAATCGACATCAGGCTCGGCTCAAAATTAAAAGCGAGATCGGCAAAGGCAGTGAATTCAGTATCGAATTTCCGGAAAAGAGACTGGTTACAAAATCATGAAATTAAGGTGCATAAGGTTCAAAGGCGATTAAGTGGAGTTGCAGTATTTAGAGTAGTGCTTGCTCCTGTCACGGAATTTCGGGTACTGAGTAGACCGGATATGAATTTACCCGTCTGGCTTTTCGGCTGCAGACAAGCGCGTTGTGTGGCATATTACCGGATCGTAATTCATCGGCAATAGTTACAAATGTACAACCACACACTTTGTGCTCCAGCAAAATCTGGGTGCTATGTTATCCGTGCCGGGATAACATGAAAATATTTTATTAGTGATTCGTTAAAAAAACAGGTTGTACCAGTGGAAAAACCAACATTGAAAAACATTATCTTGCTTGTTATTGGGTATTTACTGTCGGCATGCGGTGTTGATCAGCCCACTGGCCCCGGTTCGCTACCGAATCGGTATGTTTCGTTTGAATCGGAACAGGGACGGTTGTATCGGAACCACATTCAGCCAGTACTGGAAAAGCGCTGCGTAGTTTGTCATGGCTGCTACGATGCGCCTTGTCAGGTTAATCTGGCATCAGCACAAGGCATTGATCGTGGAGCAAACAAGCAGATAATTTATAACGGCACTCGATTGACTGCCGATCCTTTAACGCGTTTGTTTGAAGACGCGCATACTTTGCAGGATTGGCGGGAAAAAGGGTTTTATCCGGTGTTAAACGAGGATCCGGTGGGAGATCCCCTGCAGGGCAGTCTGCTTTATCAGATGTTGATGCTAAAAACACACAATCCTCTCAGTGAAGTTGTTAAACACAATGAACGCCTGCCTGCGGATTTATTCAACTTCTCGATCAATCCGGAAAATATCTGCCCAAATACGGATCAGTTTGAGGAATATGCCCGGTCCCGCCCGCACTGGGGCATGCCTTATGGTTTGCCACCGATTGAACCAGCAGAGTTGAAATTACTGGAAAAATGGCTGCAGATTGGTGCGCCTTTGACAGCGTTGCCGGAACTGGATGCCGTTTATCAGGACCGGATTCGTATCTGGGAAACCTTTTTGAATGGAGTGACCTTAAAGCAACGCTTGGTAGCGCGTTATATTTATGAACACCTGTTTTTGGGACACCTCTATTTTGAGGACCTGGAGCTCAACAACAGCAATATCCAGGCTTATTTTAGGATCGTTCGCTCGCGGACGCCGCCGGGTGAACCTGTCAGTATTGTCAGTACGCGCAGGCCATACGATGACCCGGAAGTCGAGAGAGTTTACTACCGCCTGCAAAGAGTCGAAAGCAGTGTTGTCGCAAAAAGCCATCTGCCTTACGCTTTAAGCAATAAGCGTTTGCAGCGCTTTGAGGCGCTGTTTTTTGATACGCCATACAGCGTAAGGAAGCTGCCTGGCTATAGTCCCGAACTGGCTTCGAATCCATTCAAAACATTTACCGACATTCCAGCCAATATTCGCTATCGCTTTATGCTGGAGCACGCCAAATTTACCATAAACGGATTTATCAAGGGGGCGGTCTGTCGTGGACAGGTTGCGCTAAGTGTAATCAATGATCATTTCTGGGTGTTTTTTGTCAACCCCGATCAGGAGGCGCTGACTGGTATCGATCGGTTTTTAACTAAACACAGCGAACAATTACAAATTCCTCCGGAGCGGGAGAGTAATGCCGGTATCACCAGTCACTGGACCAAATATTCAGATTTGCAGGCAACCTACCTGAAAGAAAAAAGTGAGAGACTCAATGAGCTTCTGGAAGAACGTGATGAAAGATTCGATCTCGATTGGGTCTGGGACGGCGATGGACAGAACTGGAATGCCGCGTTGACCGTTTTTAGACATTTCGACAGTGCCACTGTGGTCGAGGGTCTGGTAGGGCGCCCACCCAAAACAGCATGGTTGATCGATTATCCTATTCTGGAGCGTATTCATTATCTGCTGGTCGCTGGTTTCGACGTTTACGGTAATGTTGGTCATCAGTTGTCGACGCGTCTCTATATGGATTTTTTAAGAATGGAAAGCGAATTCAATTTTCTGGCCCTGTTGCCTGGGGATACGCGTACCGCATTGCGTGAGCACTGGTATCAGGGCGCCAAAGACAGGGTGAAACAATATGTGTATGGGCATGCGCAGTTACGCACTGATCCGGAAATCACATACCCGGACAAAAATCAAGCCAAGTCGCATTTATATGATCGGCTGCAGCAAAAGTTATCAGGTATCCTGTCCAATCGATATGGTCTTGAAAACGAATCCGTGCCGGAGCAGCATAGACAGATTTTAAAAAAACTGCATGAATTCAGTGGAGGGGCCGCAAGTATCCTGCCGGAGATGGGATTGTTAATGGTGGCTGATCACGATCGCCAGAATCGGGTTTATACAATTTTGCGCAACAGTGCGCACACACATATCACCAGTCTCCTGTTTGAACAGAACAACCGTGTGCCGGAAAACGATTATGTTACTGTGTTACCCGGTTTCGTTGGTGCCTATCCGGATGCATTATGGCTGGTTGATTCCGGAGCACTTGAAGACTTTGTAACTCATGTGAGTCAGCTGGAAAATGAAACGGATTACTATCATTTGATGAGCGTGTATGGTATTCGACGCTCGCATGAGCATTTCTGGCAATTCAGTGATCATTTGCATAAAATATTTCAACTGTCGGACCCAGTCGAATATGGGTCACTGGATTATAACCGCATTGAGAACCGCTAATAATGTGTAACAATAGGAAGAGATGCACACAATAAAAATTTAAAATAGTTGTATGTTGACAGAAACAGCTTGAATAATTCAGTTCCTGTGCTTCTAAATATGCCAGATAACCTGACGAATGCCACAGAGCCATTGGTTCAGGCGCTTTGCGATTTTTGCCTGGACCTGTTTTGCAAGCTTCAATGGCAGGATGTTGCCAAAGCTATTTCAAGCCTCGGTCGGTCACAACAATCGTGTTGGCACGATATCACGTCGTTTGACCTGAAGTTAAGCTGCAGAGTGCTGTCTCATTTCAATCATAATCAATGCGCCGGGAATGAACGCTAATTCAACCATAATATCGCGGCAGAAGCGCTACCGCGAAGTTCGTAAAGTAACGCTGATCGGTTCCGTCATCGATTTTTTGCTGGGTGTTGTTAAAGTGATATTCGGCTGGCTGGCAAATTCACAAGCGTTGATTGCGGATGGTATTCATTCTTTTTCCGATGTGTTTACAGACTTTTTTGTGCTGTATGCCGCCAAGCATGCGCACAAAGCCGCGGACGAAAAACATCCTTACGGTCATGGACGTATCGAAACACTTGCAACGGTCGCGCTTGGTATCGTATTGATAACGGTTGCCTGCGGTGTCGCCTATGATTCCATTCACCGTCTTAGTGAATCAGAAAACCTGCCGGTACCCGGTGTTCTGGCGCTGGCCGTGGCCATCCTGTCAATCATTTCCAAAGAGTGGATCTATCGATATACGGTTGCTGCTGCGCGGCGACTGCGTTCTGATATGTTGATGGCAAATGCATGGCATAGCCGTTCGGACGCGATTTCGTCAATTGTTGTCATGCTGGGAATTGCGGGCGCCATGTATGGACAGCCATATCTGGATGCGGTTGCTGCTGTGGCTGTAGCCGTGATGATAGCCAAAATCGGCTTTGATCTCGTGCGTTCCAGCTCACTGGAATTGATTGATACAGCGCTGGATCGAGAGGAGGTCAATGCAATCCGCAAGCATATATTTGATGTAAAAGGGGTGCGTTCGATGCATATGCTACGTTCACGAAAAAGTGCCGGCGATGCGATTATTGATGTACATATTCAGGTTGATCCGTTACTAAGCGTATCGGAAGGACACCAGATCGGTGATACCGTCCGCAGGCGTCTGCTTGATGCAATAGATGTTGTGTCGGATGTAACCGTGCATATCGATCCGGAAGATGACGAATCCGGTTCGCCATGTGATAATTTGCCAAACCGGGAACAAGTCATTGAAGCGCTGAAACAATGCTGGCCGCACTTGCCTGTTTCGGCAATAGAAGGCGTGATGCTGCATTATCTGTCCGGTGAGATCAAAATTGAACTGGACCTGCCGCTCTCGATTGTACATGATACCCAGGAGGCCCGTGAATTGGTCAGTCAGCTGAGAAATGCCTGTGTGTTGTCGTATGCCAGTGATATCCAGGTACGGTTCAAAGTCTAACAGGCGTTATTCAGCCCGCCTTAACCATCATGCTTTCTTCTGCCCCCCGGTCATACTTGCGATGCTTGTCGTTTTGGTCGTGTCTGTCAAAATCTGCGCGAGATGTTCAAATCGACTACAACTGGCTGTAGCGAGGTCATAGTGGCTATCGTGCCATAAGGATGCAGCGTATCGGTGTGCGCTTGATCAGACGCATTGAAATGTTCCCGTCAGTGTCGTTGCAGTTTCTGATAATACATCAGCCGCCTGTCACTGATTTTACCTTTATCTGCTGCTAGAATAAGCGCGCATCCCGGTTCATTGAGATGCCGGCAATTATGAAATCTGCAGTGTCCGATATAAGGGCGGAATTCGACAAAACACCACGCCATATCTTCATTACTGACATGATGAAGCCCGAACGCCTGAATACCTGGTGAATCAATGATAGCGCTGTCCGTGTCAAGATGAAAAAGGCGCGAATGGGTCGTGGTGTGACAACCGGAATCCAGTGCCGTTGAAATATCCGCCGTGGCACGTTGTGCACCAGGAACCAGCGCATTGAGCAATGTCGATTTGCCCATGCCGGACTGACCTGCCAGTACGCTCAATTGATTTTTGAGAAAAGGCCTGAGTGGTGAAATATTTTGTATTGCGCTGACCTTAATCAGGGGATAGCCGATCGCTTCGTACAGCGACAGGGTTTCTACGGTATTTTGTGTTGGTTCGGCAAGATCGGTTTTGTTCAATACGATGATAGAGCGAATTTTCTGGCTTTCAGCGGCTATAAGACAGCGATTAACAAGCTCTTCGCTGTAACTGGGTACTGCAGCAATCACGATAATGATTTGCGATACATTGGCCGCAATGATTTTTTCCTTGAAAGCATCGCTGCGATACAGAAGTGTTTTACGCGGGTGTATGGCTTCAATAACACCCTGGTCGGTTCCGGTCGCCCTGATCGTTACCTTGTCACCGCAAGCAACGCCTCCTTTCTTGCCGCGCATCACACACGAAAGCAGCTCCCCTTCGGCTGTTTCTACCGAGTAGTGCCTGCCAAATACGGCAATAACCAGACCTGTCTGATGCGAGTTGTCGTGCTGTTGAAGCGCGTTCAAATGCTGAACAGCTTGTCTATCTTGGCTGCGCAGATGAAGTCATTCTCAGACAGGCCACCAATGGCATGTGTGGTATATGTGACTTCACATCGGTTGTAGCTGACGGTCATGTCAGGATGATGGTCTTCCTGATGTGAGACCCATGCTACGGTATTGACGAAAGCCATGGTTTGATAATAGTTTTTGAAAGAATAGGTTTTGGTAATTTGCTTTTCCTGTAAGTGCCATTCGTCGAGTTGCTGCAGTAATTTCGCCGCAGCTTCGGCGTTTAGCGGTGCGACACCGCCTTCACAGGGTTTGCATTGTCTGGTTGTAAGATCATTCATACATTCAATTTTACGAAAATTTAAAGTTTATGGTTATAACTGATTTTGCAGATGCGCTACCCGGATGGAAGCCGGTGGGTGCGAATCGTAAAAAGTCGAGTGCAACGGATCGGGTGTCAGGGTGGCAGCATTATCCTGGTAGAGCTTAACCAGCGCGCTGATCAGATTATCGGCCGATGCATTTTTAGCAGCATAGGCATCGGCTTCAAATTCGTGCTTGCGTGAGTATATGCTCGATACCGGGTGAAACAGAAAGGTAAATACAGGCATTACAAGGAAAAAAAGCAGCAACGCCATCGCAGGCGCAGGTACCGAAGTACCGGTTACGCCCAGGCCTTCATAAAACCAGGGTTGATTCATCAGATAACCGAGAAGCCAGAAGAATGCCAGACTCAGTATGAACGAGAGAGCAATCCTTTTGATCACATGGTGGTGTTTGAAATGTCCGAGTTCGTGTGCTAAAACAGCCTCAATTTCCCTGGGTTCGAGGCTTGAAAGCAACGTGTCAAAAAAAACTATGCGTTTGGTTTTGCCAAATCCGGTAAAGTACGCATTGCCATGTTTGCTGCGCCGCGAGCCATCCATTACAAACAGTCCGCTGGACTTAAAGCCGCATTTTTTCATCAGTTGTTCTATGCGTGTTTTGAGCGTCTCATCTTCAAGCGGAGTAAATCGATTGAACAGAGGCGCAATCCAGCTTGGAAAAATTGCCAGTAAAAATAAATTGAATGCCATCCAACCCGCCCAGGCATAGAGCCACCAGAATTCGCCTGTTTTTTCCATCAGCCACAGAATGGTAAATAGCAGGGGTGCACCTAATAAAGCCATCAGCAGACCTTGTTTGATCAAGTCAGCAAAAAACATGGCCGGAGTCATTTTATTGAACCCGAACCGTTCCTCGATGACGAAAACCCGGTAATAACTTAACGGTATTTCCACCAGGCTCATGATTAGAAAAGTGCTCATGATCAAGGCCATACCGTGAATGATCGGATCATTGAACCATTCTGACCAATAATGACTGATAGCATCCAATCCACCGCCCAGCGTCAGAATCAGCAATATCCCTGCATGCAAAAAAATACCGGGGTAGCCGGCTCGTGTTTTTGCACAGGTATAATCGGCCGCCTTGCGGTGATCAGTAAGACTGATCTTGCTGGCAAATTCCTCGGGGACTCTGTTCTGGTGAGCACGTACATGGCGGATATGCCGTGACGACAGCCATACCTGAATCGAAACGGTCAATAATAAAACAGTGATAAAAATCAAGGTAAATGATTGCATCATGGTTATTTTCTAAGTAATCGATATTGAAAGTGACGTTGTGATACCGTTTGTGACAAAATAAAACAGATTACATTCATTAATTCTGACTTTTTGTTTAATTATGGCACAAGATAACAATAATCATAACCTTATTTGGATTGATATGGAGATGACCGGCCTTGATCCGGATAAGGATCGAATCATTGAGGTCGCAATTGTCATCACCGATGGACAACTCAATATGCTTGCCGAAAGTCCTGTTCTGGTTGTTTCTCAATCAAATGCAGTACTTGAGGGTATGGATAAATGGAACCGGTCGACGCATGCAAAATCGGGTCTGATCGGCAAGGTCAAAGCGTCAACAATGACAGAAGCCGATGTGGAAACGCAAATGCTGTCCTTCTTGCGGCAGCATGTTCCCTCCGGTGCTTCACCCATGTGCGGCAATTCAATTTGCCAGGATCGCCGCTTTATGGCACGCTGGATGCCGGGACTTGAAGCGTATTTCCACTATCGCAATCTGGATGTCAGCACACTCAAAGAACTTGTCAAGCGCTGGAAGCCTGAAATCGCTTCAGGATTGAAAAAAGAAAGCAAACACGAAGCATTGGCCGATATTTATGATTCTATCAATGAACTCAAGTATTACCGGGAACATTTTATCGGACTATAACAAGCGATGATATCGCTGCTCAACAATCCGGAATCATAGCCAACGATTGAACATTTGTTGACTTGATCGAAACAGTTTTTTCATGCCAACGTGTTATTAAATGTGACTCGAAAAGCATGCTATTATTTTTTTCGTATCAGTATATTCACTTATAAGGAGAACAAACATGTCCGATTCTAAACGCTTCATTTCAGTGTCTGCGGCAGCAGCTTTATTTGTATTGACGCTGAATCTGCCTTCCGCCATGGCGCATAGTCCAGGCCTTGATGATGACCATCATCATGATCAGGATTCATGTGAAATGTGTGAAAAGAAAATATCCAAAATGGATGCCGATGGAGATGGCAAAATCAGTAGAAGAGAATTCATGAAATTTCAGGGCGAGAAATTTAACAAACATGATTTGAATAATGATCGTTTTCTGGATATGGACGAGATCCACTGGATGATGGAAGACATGCACGCGCAAATGAAAAAGGACCATGATCACGATGAGAAGCATGACAAAGATAACGCTGACCACGGACATGGACATGGACACGGACATGGGCACGGCCATGGACACGGAGACGAAGAAGAAGGTGCGCATGGACACGGCCATGGTCATGGTCATGGAAAAGAACATGCTGAAAAACAGGAACATGATCATGAAGAGATTGAGCATTCACCGCATGGAAGTCATGGTGAGGCGACACATGACGGTGATGATGAACAGGATGCACACATGAATCACTGAATCGATTCCGTGTAGTTGATTCAATGGCAACCATTCAATACCACCGGTCAGTCTGGTGGTATCTGGCCATAGGGAAGCGAAAGGAAATCTGCTCTCTTCTAAACTAATAGATCTAAACTTACCATCACTTCAGAAAAAAGGGTAACTGTCAGATCAAGTCTAAATCAGTATAAATTAGTCCGTCAGTTTCCCTTGGTAATCACACTAATACATCTAATGCGCGTGAGAGGTTTCGCTTTTGTTTATTTCCGCAATCAGATAATAGGCATTGTTCCATGCCACCTTGGCATCATCCGGGAATGATTCGACCGGGGATAGTTCAATCCATCCATCATCCGAAATACCCGTCCTGACCTCGACAGGCCTGAAAATCCATTCCGTTTTCTCATTTTGATGGTGATGTTCCGCGGAGAAAATAAACGATTTTCCATCGTCTGTGACAACGGCACTTTCCGGCAGCGCAGTGACAGACGAGTTTTCGATATGGATTTCACCGGAAATATACATACCTGGAATCATAAGATTATGTTTTTGTTCGATCTCTGCATGCACATGGATGGCCCTGGGAGTTTGCTCAAAATTCTTTCCAACCGCAAGGATTCGCGCGGCTATTGTTTTCCCAGGGAGAGATTCAACTCTGAATGATACTCTCTGGCCTTCACGAACTTGGGAGACGTTTTTTTCAAACACCATCAGGTCAGCGTGAATATGATCCAGATTCATGATCATAAACAATGTTGCATTGGGGTCGACAAATTGTCCAAGTTGTATCAGCACCTTCTCGATGTTGCCATCAATCGGACTGACTACAGGGACGCTTCGCAGAATTTTTCCCGTTCTGACCTGTTTTGCATCAATATTCAGTTGCACTAGTTGCGCCTCGTATCCTGCGGTTTCACCTTTCATTGCCAGGTAATCTGCTTTTGCCTGCTGGTATGCTTTGGCAGAGCCGACACCTGCCTCAAAAAGGTGTTCTTCACGCAAATATTCCTTTCTCAGGAACTGCATTTGATTATAGACACGTATATAAGCTGCCTGAAGATTGGTCAAATTGGGGTGAGAGAGATAAGCCAGTATCTGGCCTTTATGTACCTTTTCACCTTCTATCACCTCGATTGCAGTGACGTTTGCACCCAAAATTGCTGTAACGGTGGCCCTGTGTTGTGGAAACAGGGCAAGCCTACCATTTACTTTAAATTTTCCCGAAAGTGAGCGTACAGGTAAAGTGTCGATCCGGATGTCCAGGCTGGCTAGCATCGATTCAGACAAATGAACCTCATTGATCTCCTGGTGCACATGCTTAGAATCCGTTTTGCTGTGGCGATCAAATTCATTGATATCGGAATGGTGGTGGTGCTTGTGTTCGTTTTCTGCTTTAGGCGCAGGATGATCGTTAGTTTGTTGGTAACAACCGGGCAAGGGCAGAATAATCAGTATCAGGAAAGCAGGCAGTGACAGATTGAATAGATTCATTTAATTTGCTCTTTATTCGAAAATTTTTCAGTGCGGTTTTTTCAAGAAATATTCCAGCTGAAATCGGCTGTCCAGGTAATTGCCAAATGCACTCCATGAATCGATTTCAACACGTATCGCTTCACGCATATTTTGCAAGAATGTGACGTAGTCGATCGCCCCCTTTTTATATGCAAACAGCGCACCTTCCTGTTGTTCCTGGGCCATCGGGAGCGCTGTTTGCTGATAGTACCGCCATGAATTCAACCATTTGGTGTACTGTTCGCGAATGCTTTGATATGCAGTGTTCAGTTCCCGTTGCGTTTGCCGGAGATTTTGAGCGGCAATTGAACGTTGAATTTTGGCCGATTGCGACCTTCCCAGTTCCGGACCGAAAAATAGCGGAATCTGAATGCCTGCCTGGAACTGGTGAAAGCCGCCAGGTAGTCCTGTAATCTCCTGTTTGCCATACATCAGGTTGAATTTTGGCATAAACTGCGCTTTTCTTTCATTGACAGCTGCGTCAGCCACGTTGATTTGTTGTTTGGAAACATCCAATAATGGGTGATTTTCCAAAGCACCGGCCGTTGATTCAAGCGGTATATCCAGTTGATGCGCTGGCGTGTCAGGGACGTTAAAAAAGGTGTCGGTGACAAACCATAGATTGAGTTTCTGTAATGCGCTCAGATAATCACGATAGGCTTGTTCTTTTAATATCTGTACTTGATTTCCCTGGTTTGCTGTCGCCAGGTATTCCAGTTTGGAGGTTGCGCCAACTTCAAGCCGTATACTGGCTGCGCGTTCGATATCCTTAAAGATTGAATCCAGGCGTGTGTACACTCTATAGTTTTTTTGGGCTGTATAGGCCTCGGCCCAGGCACGGCTGACTTCACGTTCTACTTCAATAACGGAGAGCCTAAACACGCTTTCAGCCAATCCTATTTGCTCTTCTTGAAGTTTTAGTCTGGGCGACACCCCGAAGATATCGATTTGACGTTGTTGTATGCCGATTTGGGTGTAAACGCCTTGCGCTTTGCCAATTTCTTCTCCACCGGTGAAAATGGATGTATTGCCCAGGTTCCAGGCAGTCTTTTTCAAGACTTCCTGGTTTTCTATTTCTAGTTTCGCAGCCTGGATTTTAGGAAAATTTTCGATGGCAAGTCGTTTGGCATCGTCCAGCGCAATCGTTTGTTCGCTGCCGGATGGGTGTGTTGGTGCTGGCGTCGCTGTGGCGGCGTACAATGAAACGAATAACAGGAGCAAGATGGACATTGGTTTTCTCGGTTTTGATATTAGAGTTTTTTCGCGGCGCTTCTTTTCTGCCCCTTTTGGGGTTTCAGTGCCATGGATCTCAACAATCGCATACAATACCGGCAGCACGATCAGTGTAAACAGTGCTGATGAAAACAAGCCTCCTATCACTACAGTGGACAACGGATGCTGGATTTCAGAACCTGCCGTCACGGCAAGTGCCATAGGCATAAATCCAACAATATCTGTTGTGTCGGCGAGCAGGATGGGCCTGATTCTCTCTTTGGTGCCGATAAGAATACGTTGTTTGATATGGGTGAATCCTTCCGCTTTCAACGTGTTGAAACGATCTATGAGCACCAGATCGTCAAGCACGGCGATGCCGAAAACTACAATAAAACCAATACCGGCAGAAATACTGAAGGGCATGTCTCGTATCCATAGGGCAAATACACCACCAATTGCAGCCAGTGGAACACCGGCGAAGATTATCAGTGAGTGGGAAATTGACCTCAGGGCAAAGTAGAGCAGTAAAAAAACCATGAATAAAACAATGGGAACAAGTACAGTTAGTCTCTGTTTTGCGCTGAGCAGATTCTCGTATTCTCCGCCATAAGTAAGGTAGTATCCAGGCGGCAAATCCAGCTCGGTATTCAGCTTTTGCTGGATATCCCTGACCACGGATTCGACATCGCGCCCTCGGGTGTTGATGCCTACATAGGTTCTTCGATAGGCATTGTCGCGTGATATTTGCATGGGTCCCTGCGCGTAATTGATATCTGCCAGCTCCTGGAGCGGAATTTGATGGCCATTGGGCAGGTCCACGTAAAGATTGCGTAAATCATCAATACTTTTCTGGTAGGCAGGATCAAAACGTATAACCATTTCAAAGCGCTTCTCGCCTTCCAGGATGATACCTGCAACACCGCCGGCAAACGCTGTATTGATATATTCATTCAGCTTCTCTATATTCAATTCGTACTGAGCGAGCTTTTCCCGGTTGTAACGTACGGTCATTTGAGGAAGACCGGTAATTCTCTCAGGGCTGACATCGCCCACCCCGGGCACCGTTTGGATGATTTTTGCCATTTGCTCAACTTTCTGTGCCAGTACACTAAGATCATCACCGTACAGCTTTACAGCAATATCTTCTCGAACTCCGGTCAACAGCTCGTTGAAACGAAGCTCAACCGGCTGACTGAAAACCAGGTTGACACCCACAAGCCTGCTATCGAGCAGAGTCTTTATTTTTTCTATGAGTGCATCCTTTGAATTTGCGGAAACCCACTGGCTGGTGTCTTTCTCCAGAATGATGAACATGTCGGCGATATCCATTGGCATCGGGTCGGTCGGAATATCGGAGACCCCAATTTTGGATAAAACGGATTGAATCTCAGGAAAATTCTCCAGCAAAATATTTTCAATTTTATTGGAGACCTCAATCGCTTCACTGAGGCTGCTTCCCGGTCTGATTAGCGCCTGCATCGCAATGTCGCCTTCGTCCAGCTGAGGTATGAAAACACCGCCCATTCTTGAAAAAATAAATCCGGCCGAGCCGAACAGGGATATCGCGACAATGATGACTATTGCTTTATGTCGCAACGCGCTTTTCAGTATTGGCCGGTAGGCGTGATGAAACCCGCTTACAATGCGGTTACCGCAATTCTCAAGTCGTTTGCCCAGTTTTTTATATAAAGCCCCTTTGTTTTTTGTCGGCTTTAAAAGCAGGGCGGACATCATCGGAACGTATGTCAGGCAAAGCAGGATTGCGCCCAGCATGGCGAAGCCAAGCGTATAAGCCATGGGATGGAACATTTTGCCTTCAATGCCGGTCAGCGACAGGATGGGTATAAACACAATCAAAATAATCAACTGGCCAAAAAACGCTGTTTTCATCATGGTGCTACCTGCGTTATAGGCGATGTCATCCATGACGTCCTGGCTGATTGCGAAAGTATTCGACCTGAGTTGCTTCTGAATTTCAAAAACGGTTCGTTCGACTATGATGACGACGCCATCTACAATGATCCCGAAATCAATAGCGCCCAGACTGATCAAGTTGCCTGATACATCAAACAGGCGCATCATGATAAAAGCAAACAGCAGTGATAAAGGAATGGCGCTGGCGGTAATAATCCCGCCGCGTATACTGCCTAAAAGTATGACCAGGACAAAAATGACAATAAGTGCGCCTTCTGTAAGATTCTGGGTGACAGTTGTAGTAGTTCTTTCTATCAATGCGCTTCTATCGAGAAACGGTTTGATTTCAATGCCTTCTGGCAGGGATTTTTGAATTTCACCGATGCGTTCCTGAACATTATGAATAACGGCGTTTGAATTGGAACCTCGCAGCATCATTATTATGCCGCCAACTGCTTCTCTGCCATCCTGTGTAAAAGCGCCGTAGCGAATCTGGTGACCAAAGTGTACTTTTTCTGCGATATCTCTGATTAAAACAGGAATGCCATTTTCATTTTTTATGAAGATATTCTGGATATCTTCGAGTGAACGTACCAGTCCTTCGCCGCGGATAAAATTGGCCATATTGTGTTTTTCAATATACGCCCCGCCGGTATTGGCATTGTTGTGACGTAGCGCTTCAAATACTTCGGAAATGGAAATATTGTTGGCGTTCAGCCGTTCGGGGTTGATGGCAATTTCGTATTGCTTAATTTTCCCGCCGAAGGAATTGATACCCACGACGCCATCCACCAGCGCCATTTGTCGTTTGACGATCCAGTCTTGAATGGTGCGTAATTCCGTGGGTGAAAAGTCGGCCTCGTATCCCGGCTTGGGCTGAAGGGTATACTGGTATATTTCACCCAGACCCGTTGTGATTGGGCCCATATGCGGGTTTCCAAACTGTTCTGGAATCTGTTGCTTGACCGTGTTCAGTTTTTCCTGAACCAGTTGGCGTGGCAAATAGGTTCCCATATCATCTTCAAAGACGATAGTCACAACTGAGAGGCCAAAACGTGAGATAGACCGGATTTCCACAACGCCGGGCAGATTGGCCATTGCCAGTTCAACCGGAAAAGTGACGAATCGCTCGATGTCTTCGGTCGCCAGACTTTGAGACACCGTGATGACCTGCACCTGATTATTGGTGATGTCGGGCAGAGAGCCAAGATTCATGGTGAACATGGAATAAACGCCAGCACATATCAGGCTGACTGTCATCAAACCCACAATCAGTTTGTTCTTGATTGAAAAATATATGATGTTATTGATCATTATTCGGCTCTTTTGGAGGAAAAGAAGTATGGTGCGGGCAGTTATTTTTCAGGCAATACGTACCGGTACGAATGCCAGACTTAACTTGAACGCAACACTGAACCTGTTATAAGCTGCTGGGATTGTGCTACAACCGTAACAGTCAATTTCAGTCTGTCTGAAAAAGGGTCAACCTGTACCGCAGCATCATGCGGTAAATGAAATATACAGTTTGTAATTGATATTCCGGCACCCTTTGAACAAGCTGGCGCGGAAAATGCCATCAGCTTTCTGAAGGAGCCGCAGGTATCCCGGTGTGTGCAGCAATCTGTTAGTTGCGGTCGAAGATTCGAGGGGGGCGAAACAGAGAATATGCGGGGGTGTCTGATATCAGCTCAGAAATGAATTCATCAAAAATTTCTGTTATTGCTGGGAGCAGGGAATGCAGTGGTTTTGACAGGAAAAAGGGCTGTTGTGCAGTACTGAGACATACGCCGGATGATACGGTTAAATCGGTTTCTGCAGAAAGATCCTGGGGTAGACTAGTTGTATGTGTTTTCTGGGCAACTGGATATAAATGCTGATGATCGTTGTCCAGAACGTGCATAAAAATTTCGCCTTGAAAGGCCCACGCCAGTGAATTTGACACCAGTGCACAGAGAAATATTAACAGTACGCAATTGATGAAAAAATGATTATTCGCCATGAATGAGCGTAAGTTATTTACGAATGCAATGAAATGATCAAAGCGTTGTACCCACAGTGGAATCCCTGATTCCTAAACGAGAATGAAGTAAATTTTCAATGATGTCAATTTCAATGACGTAACCCCTCTGGTGCGTTGCCTGGCTCTTTATGCTCCAGGGGTTGAGGTTCAAGTACGGCCACAGTGAGTCTGTCGTCATTAAAATATTTTTCCGCAACCATGCGAATTTGATCTGCGGTTACTGTCTGCAGTTTCTCAAGTATGAGATCAATATCCCGGTAGGAGAGTCCGATACTTTCCAATCTGCCAATCTGCATAGTCTGTGCGAAAACGGAATCGAGTTGATAAACCTGGCTGGCGATAACCTGGGCCTTGACTCGATTTAATTCTTCATCGGTCACATTATTTTCTATCATTTGCTTGATTTCCGTGCGAAATGCCTGTTCCAGCTCTTCTACAGTTTTTCCGGGGCTAGGTGTGCCGCCAAGCAAAAACATGCTTTGGCCACGGCCGGTCGCTGTATAGCTGGCGCTTACAGAGTTGGCGATTTGAAGTCCGCGTACCAGTGATTTATTCAGTCTGGCAGATGCGTGTCCATCAAGTATGCTTTCCAGTACTTCGAGTGCAAAAGGTTCCCAGTCCTCTTTAGGGTCATGTATAACCGGTGTATGATATCCCATGAGCAGATAAGGCAATTCAGCTGGTGCTTTTACGGTAATACGTTTAATACCAAGCTGGGGCGGCTCGGTCTGCGGTTTGCGCTTGTCCAGTGAGAGTACAGGACGTGCCGGTATCTTGCCATAATACTGTTGTGCCAGCGTTTTTACTTCGCCAGGATTGACGTCCCCGGTAATAACGAGCACGGCGTTGTTGGGTGTATACCAGCGGTCATACCAGGTTTGCGCATCGTCGACAGTCATGTTCTCAAGATCGTTCATCCAGCCGATGACTGGCCGACGGTATGGGTGAGACTGATAAGCGGTTGCCAGCATTTTCTCAAATAACAATGAGCGTGCCTGGTCATCGGTCCGAAGCCGTCGTTCTTCCATAACAACTTTGATTTCTTTGGAAAATTCTTCTTCAGTTAGCTTCAGGTTTTGCATGCGATCTGCTTCAAGCTCCATGGACAGCGGCAAAAAATCCTTATGCAGCTGTTGAAAATAACCGGTGTAGTCGCGACTGGTGAAAGCGTTGTCACGCCCGCCGGCAGCAGCGATACGCTTGGAAAATTGTCCACCGGGGATTTTTTCAGTACCCTTGAACATCATGTGCTCCAGTACATGTGCAACACCTGTTACACCGTTTGTTTCATCGACGCTGCCGGCTTTATACATCAATAGCGACACAACAACAGGTGAGCGGTGGTCTTCCTTGACAACCAGTTTCAAGCCATTCTCGAGTATGTATTCGTGCGGATTTGCACTTAAGGGACTTGCCGCCCAGCACAGGGATATCATCAGCAATGCGATGATCGAAAAAGTTTTAAAGTAAACTGGCTTCATTTTTGCTAACCTAAATGTGACTAAACAGAATAAAATTAGTATGTGAATGTAACATTGCAATCAGGACAGAGCCTACCAGAATGTTTAATTTTTTTAAATCCAAAAAGAAAGAGTCCGAGCATGCCAGTCAGACTGAAGAGTCAGTCAAAAAAAACGACACTGCTGAAACTGAAAGCCATTTTTTCGAAGATGATCAATCTAAATTAGTTCAAACTGAGCAGCCAGAAACACCGCCGGATTATGTTGCTGAATCCGGAACCCCAACACAGGAGGAATCCAGTCCGCTCAGTTTCGCGGGGAAAATCCGTCTGGGATTGACAAGAACTCGCCAGAATCTGGGTAGACAATTGTCCGGTTTGTTTGGCGGTGGCGGAAAAATTGATGAAGAACTGTATGAAGAATTGGAGACCATCCTGTTGACGGCGGATACAGGCGTTAATGCGACAACCCAATTACTGGAGGATCTTCGTGTACAAGTCAAAAAGAAGGGGCTGACAGAAGCGGCGGAGTTGAAAACAGCATTGAAGGAATCCCTGGTAGGTATGCTAAAACCACTGGAAAAATCCCTTGACACCACTTCAAACAAGCCGTTTGTAATTATGATTACTGGTGTGAACGGAGTGGGCAAGACGACGTCAATCGGCAAGTTGGCCAAATATTTTCAGGCACGCGGACAATCAGTGTTACTCGCAGCCGGAGATACATTTCGTGCTGCAGCTCGTGAACAACTGGTCGCGTGGGGAGAGCGAAACAGTGTGACGGTGATTGCGCCTGACAGTGATCCCGCTAAAAAAAGTGACCCTGCTGCAGTAATTTTCGATGCCATTAATGCGGCAAAAGCCCGCGAAATTGATATAGTTTTGGCGGATACTGCAGGCCGCCTGACGACGCAGTTGCATTTGATGGAAGAAATCAAAAAGGTAAAACGGGTAATTGCCAAGGCCATGCCGGATGCGCCGCATGAAGTCTTGCTGGTGCTGGATGCCAATACTGGACAAAATGCGGTGACGCAGGTACGTGCATTTGACGAGGCACTGAAAGTCACGGGGCTTGTCCTGACCAAGCTCGATGGTACGGCAAAAGGCGGTGTGGTTGCGGCTATACGCGGTCAGTACTCTCAAGACCCACCTGCATTGCGATTTATCGGTGTAGGAGAAGGTGTCGACGATCTGCGACCCTTTAATGCGGAAGAGTTTGTCGACGCCATGTTTGACTAGCCGGTGGCGTTTCCGGTTAATCTATTGTGTAGTGCTGTGTTTTCACAGAATTTAGTCGTGTTTAAAGACCGCTCGTCTTCGTATTAATCGTCGAGGCTGTATGATTCAGTTCAAACAAGTGAGTAAGCGTTTCCCCGATGGATATCAGGCATTGAATAATATTGATTTAAATATTGATGCAGGCGAAATGGTTTTTTTAACGGGGCATTCCGGTGCGGGTAAAAGTACATTATTGAGGTTGATTGCGGCTATCGAACGACCAACCTCTGGGGTTATCGCGATCAACGGACACAATATCGTACAGTTGAGGCCCGCTGCATTACCGTTTTTGCGTCGTAAAATCGGTTTTGTGTTTCAGGATTATAAACTGCTGTTTGACAGGAACGTATATGAAAATGTGCTGTTGCCTTTGCAGATTAGCGGTTTTGACAACAAAATTACGGCTGGAAGGGTACGCGCCGCACTTGATAAGGTTGGCCTGTTAAATAAAGAAAAAGCCATGCCGATTACACTTTCCGGCGGGGAACGGCAGCGATTGTGCATTGCGCGAGCTGTGGTGCATCGGCCGTTGATTCTGATTGCTGATGAACCGACAGGCAATCTGGATATTGCATATGCACGGGAGATCATGGCTATTTTTCATTCATTTCATCAGGTAGGTGTAACTGTATTAATTGCAACGCATGATGCGTCATTGTTGGAAGATACGCATTATCGTGTTTTGTCCCTGCAGCATGGAAAATTTGCGGCATGATCAAAGCCTGGTTGAGTCAGCACGGTTTTGTTTTCGGACAGACGCTCAAACGCATGGTGTTGTCACCCGTAACCAATCTGCTGAGTATACTGGTAATGGGAGTGGCATTCAGTCTGCCGGTCGGAGTCTACATATTGCTGCAAAATTTACATGCAATTTCTGGTCAGACAGTTGTTACGCCGCAAATGAGCCTGTTTTTCAAACAGCATGCAACAGAACAGGATATTGACACGATTCGTAACCTGTTGCAGGAGCAAAAACGGATCGTGGGAATTGAATTTGTCCCCAAAGATCAGGCTCTGTTGCAATTACAGCAGAGTGGTGGTTTGGAAAACATTATACATAGCCTTGGACGAAACCCCCTGCCGGATGCATTTCTTGTCGACATACAGGATGTGGACATCGAAGCACTGGATCAGCTTCAGACGACCATGCAGGGATGGCCGGAAATCGAATATGTGCAGTTTGATTCCGTCTGGACCAAACGTTTGGAAGCGATGTTGAATTTCGGACGCGTAGTGGTTTTGCTGTTGTTTGCGTTGCTGAGCGTAGCCGTAGTTGCTGTGATGTTTAATACAATTAGATTGCAGATTATGACCAGGCGTGATGAAATTGAGCTGTCCAAGCTTATTGGTGCAACAGATAGTTTTATCCGGCGGCCTTTCCTTTATTTTGGCGCAATCCAGGGTCTGGCAGGCGGTATAACTGCCTGGTTGATAATTGCCCTGGTATTACAAACGATAAATGGCCAACTCAAGACGCTGGCCGATCTCTATGCCTGGAATGTACATTTACAGCATCTTCCTGAACAGGACAGTATCAGTCTGCTTCTTTTTGCCGCCTGGCTGGGCTGGTTGGGTGCGCGCCTCGCCGTTGCCGGTCATCTCAGGGGAATCGAAACCGATACATAGATCTGAGATTGATGATGGCAATTGATTCAGGATGTTAGGCGAATGCATGTATTCAAGAAAAATATGAAAAAGATTAATAATATTTTTACATAATACTGAACTCTAGACTCGATTCGCACTCTTAAGCTGAGAGTGCTAAAATAATAGACAAATTTATTTAAGCAGATATCATTATTTGAACGAGGTAAAGAGGAGAATATCATGACATATGCTTTAACGGTACCGTCTATAAGCGGGAATCTTGAAAGCTATATACAGTCGGCGAATTCTTTTCCGTTACTGTCTCAGGAAGAAGAAAACAAGCTTGCAAGACGCTTACGGGATCAGGGCGATATCAACGCAGCACAGCAGTTGATATTGTCGCATTTGCGTTTTGTCGTGACGATTGCGCGCGGTTACAAGGGCTATGGTCTGCCGCAGGCAGATCTTATCCAAGAAGGCAATGTGGGCCTGATGAAAGCAGTCAAGCGTTTTGACCCTGAGCGTGGTGTACGACTGGTATCGTTTGCAGTGCACTGGATCAAGGCTGAAATTCATGAATTTATCATGCGGAACTGGCGGTTGGTCAAAATCGCAACTACCAAGCAGCAGCGAAAACTGTTTTTTAATTTACGCAGCCTGAAGCAAGGGCTGGATACCATGAGTCCAGGAGAAGTGAAACAGGTTGCTGAACAGTTGAATGTTAAGCCTGAGGAAGTGGTTGAAATGGAAAAGCGTTTCAACGGTAACGACATTTCACTTGAACCGCTATCTGACGAAGAAGACGACCGCTATAGTCCGATTGCATATTTGACTGACGGCTCAGATCCATCGCAGATCCTTGAAGCAGAGCAGGACAAAGCACGCCGCGGTGAGGGGTTGCAGCAGTCCCTTGACCGTCTTGACGAACGCAGCCGTCACATTATCGAAGCGCGCTGGCTTAGAGAAGAAAATACGGCGACATTGCATGAGCTTGCGGACGAACTGGGTGTTTCGGCAGAGCGAGTACGGCAGATTGAAGCAAAGGCCATTCAAAAAATACGCCATTTACTAACTGCGCAGTAAGTCATTATATATGAATGCCGGGTTGACAGATTGAAGTCGCAAAAAAACCCTCAGAAAAAGCTGAGGGTTTTTTTGAATAAATTAGCTTGTTAATGCCCTGATTTGCGCATATGCATGATTGCTTCTTTCATATGCTTGGCACCTTCGTCGGCATGTCCCATCTTGCCGTGCTTGATTGATTCTTCCATATGTTTTATGGCTTCTGTCATATGTTTATGTGCTGCGGCATGCGCTTCTTCAGCTTCCTTTGCATGTTGTAAAGCTTTTTCTGCATGCTCTACCAAAACCTTGGCATGTCCGTCTTCACCATGCGCAAGTGCTTGTCCTGCATGTTCCATAGCTTCAGAAGTGTGTCCTGCATCGGATGCCAAAGCCTGATTGCTCAGGAATATAGCCAACACACCTATTGCGAATATAGTTGATAGCTGTTTCATTGTAACCTCCTCCATTTACAAATTGATTTTGCTTCTTTAGGACAACCCTCCACAATGCGCTTGCGCCATTTTCTACTGTCAATATAATCAACAAGCACATAATTATTTATAACATAAAGTGGCTGATAAAAACATAAGTATTGCTACTTACTCGTTACGCGTACTGAAGGCCTGCCAGAAATCATGACGATTTTGATCATTCTTGATTTCAACGTTACTGTAGCGCCGGTGCCAGATCGAAGATTTCGGTAATCTGACTGAATGATGCTCCAGGCGATGTTCCACCACCAATGGCATAAAGCCGTCCATCGACAACAGCCACACCCAGGCCATGTCTTGCCGTTGGCATGGGCGGCATGATTAACCAGCGGTCATTGTCGGGAAGATATTTTTCATTGTTGTCAAACGTGCCTTCATCCGATTCACCACCGAGTATGTAGATATGCTCGTTGATTACGCCGACACCGATACCGCTGCGGGCAGTTGGTAAATTTGCTTTGTACTCCCATAGATCAGAAGCGGGGTCGTACGCTTCAACCACACTGGTGTTTTGCTGGTATTTCAAATTAGAACGTCCGCCGATTGCATAGATTTTGGAGCCGGTGGCTGCAACAGCAAGATGATCGCGAGGTGCAGATAATGGCGCGCCGGTTGCCCAGGAATCAGTGGCCGGATCGTAAATTTCGGTGGCGCCCGTGTTTTGTTTGCCGTCGTAACCACCGATTGCGTATATTCGACCCTGATGAACGGTTACGCCAAGTGCGCCGCGTGCGGTTGGCATGGGTGCTCGTTCTCGCCAGGTTTGAGTGGTAGGGTCATATTCATAAACAGTGTTGACAGGATGCCAGACAGTTAAGCCGGATTTGGTGAATCCGCCAATGACATATAAAAATCCACCGTGTGCCGCGATACCGGCGTGGTGTCGTCCTTCTGGCATAGGTGTTGACACGGTCCAGCTATCTGTTGCTGGGTCGTAAATCTCAACGTCCCGGCTGACAGCAAAATCCAGAAGATTACTGATACTTGGCCGGTTGAAGCCACCGACAGTATAAATTTTGTTGCCTAACGCTGTTGCGGCTATTTCTGTGCGTTTGCTTGGGGCAGGTGCGCCCTGGCTCCAGATTCCGAGTCCCGACTCCGCATGAATCAACGGTGAATGTCCATGTGAAAGAAAGAGAATCAGTGCTGACATAACGAATTGACGCTGTAACATTGGGCATCCTCCAGTTAAACTTTTTCACAGAAGTAGAAGTCATTGTATTGCGATGTAGAAATGATTGCTTTACCAGTAAGTCCATGCATGGAATATTCATCTATTGCATGCCGTATCATTACGTGTGATAAATCATTTAATCGGGTCAATGGTCAAAGGGGAGTAACATCGGTACTGTGGATCGACTAAACCCAGTCTTTTCCAATCAAAAAATCAGTATAGAGCCTGTTTTCCTCACTGCCGGCTTCGGGCTTCCAGTCATAGCGCCATTTAACAACCGGCGGCAGCGACATCAAAATCGATTCAGTGCGTCCACCAGTCTGCAGCCCAAACAAAGTACCGCGGTCCCAGACCAGATTGAATTCAACATAACGGCCCCGCCGGTATGCCTGGAAATCGCGTTCTCTTTCACCATATGGTGTGTCCTTGCGTTTTTCCAGTATCGGTCGATACGCACTCAGAAAATTGTTGCCGACGTTTTGTGTCATTTTAAAGCAGGTCGTAAAGTCCGGCTGGTTCCAGTCATCAAAAAATAAACCGCCGATACCGCGCGGCTCGTTACGGTGTTTTAAAAAGAAATATTCATCACACCATTTTTTCAGGCGAGGATAACATTCACTGCCAAATGGTTGTAATGCATCCCTGCAGACTTGATGAAAGTGAATAGCATCCTCTTCAAAACCATAATACGGCGTCAGATCCATGCCGCCGCCGAACCACCAGACCGGATCCGCATTCTCTTTGCGCGCTTCAAAGTAGCGCACGTTCATGTGTACTGTGGGTGCATATGGGTTGCGTGGATGAAGAACAAGTGAAACACCCATCGCTTCAAATGATCTGCCGGATAATTCCGGGCGTGCCGCCGTGGCCGATGCGGGCAAACCGCTGCCGTAAACATGAGAAAAATTGACGCCGCCGCGCTCGAGAACGTTACCTTCCTCGATCACGGTGCTTATTCCACCACCGCCCCCGGGTCGGTCCCATTGATCACGATGGAATGTTTTACCATCCACCTGTTCAATTGTCGAGACGATATCGGTTTGAAGCTGGGTCAGATAATCTTTAACTTGTGATGTGCTCATTCAATCTCCTGTGTTGCTGCGCATATTGAACTGAAAAAGTCTGGAGGCATTAATCCTGTAAATTCAAAGACGGCTATGTCCGGACTCAATGCCGTTGTTTTTCTTTTTTGTGTTTATAATAGTGAAATAGCCAATTGGCCGATTCGCTGCATTTTACCCGTTATATAACATGATTAAAGCATAATGTACTTGATTTTTCTCAAATGCTGCCCAGCAGCAGTTTGTTAAAACACTGGGATTGCAGATTGATAGTTCTGATTTGATGATAATAAAATTTAGAGGAAAATTTACGCATGTCCGGAAATACATTTGGCAAGCTTTTCAGCATTACATCTTTTGGCGAATCGCATGGCCCTGCAATCGGTTGTGTGGTCGACGGCTGTCCGCCCGGGCTGGAAATCAGTGTTGAGGACATCCAGCACGAGCTGGACAGGCGCAAGCCAGGTACTTCCAGACATGTGACACAGCGGCGCGAATCAGATACGGTTGAAATTCTGTCTGGTGTGTTTGAAGGTAAAACAACAGGTACGCCGATTGGTCTGTTGATACGCAACGAAGATCAGCGC
This sequence comes from Nitrosomonas marina, assembly GCF_900110145.1. Taxonomy (GTDB): domain Bacteria; phylum Pseudomonadota; class Gammaproteobacteria; order Burkholderiales; family Nitrosomonadaceae; genus Nitrosomonas; species Nitrosomonas marina. The sequence continues at coordinate 65,897 of NZ_FOCP01000017.1, forward strand.
AGCAAGGATTACAGTAAAATCAAGGATGTGTTCCGTCCTGGCCATGCAGACTATACATATTGGCAGAAATACGGTATACGCGATTATCGCGGTGGTGGGCGCGCGTCAGCACGCGAGACGGCGGTACGTGTGGCGGCCGGCGCAATTGCCAAGAAATGGTTGAGCCAAAAATTCGGTATCGTGATCCGGGGGTATATGTCGCAGCTTGGGCCGATAGCGATTCCATTTAATTGTTGGGAAGATGTTGATCAAAACCCTTTTTTTGTGGCAGACAGTAGTCGCACAGAGCAGCTTGAGCAGTTTATGGATCAATTGCGCAAGTCTGGTGACTCCGTCGGTGCTAAAATCAGTGCTGTGGCTGACAATGTGCCGGTCGGCTGGGGTGAGCCGGTTTACGATCGTCTCGACGCCGAAATTGCCTATGCCATGATGACAATTAACGCTGTCAAAGGTGTTGAGATAGGCGCAGGCTTCGCGAGTGTGACACAAAAAGGAACAGAGCATTCGGATGAAATGACGCCGGAAGGGTTTCTCAGCAATAACGCGGGCGGTATACTGGGTGGAATATCGACTGGTCAGCCGATAACTGTTAATGTTGCCATCAAACCCACCTCCAGCATACGTCTGGGGAGGCGTTCCATCGATAAAAACGGCGAATCCGTGATTGTGGAAACACATGGTCGGCATGATCCTTGCGTCGGTATTCGTGCAACGCCAATCGTTGAGGCAATGCTTGCCCTGGTGTTGATCGACCATGCGCTGCGTCACCGTGCACAAACTGCAGATGTTATATGCATGACGCCGAAAATCTGAGGTAACACCGGCCTGCTTTTAACGGGAGATCTCGTGTTGTGGGAAGGACAAATCATGCAACCACTACACCGAGCTGACAAGACGAAAATCTTGACGTGTTGTTGTTTGCTCTTGACAAGTGGAGTCAAATCAACCATTATCGCCGCCGCGTAGAAAAAGATTTCAGTAAAACAACCTGCCGGACTGAAATCTGTTTCGGCTCATGGCAGGCAGCACTTGATGAGAAAATAAATAGAAGTTTGCAGCCCGCAGCCAGCTTCAATCTGTTATAATCCTGCGCTGCAAGGAAACACAGATTGTATTAAGCGCCCGTAGCTCAGTTGGATAGAGTACTTGGCTACGAACCAAGGGGTCGTGGGTTCGAATCCTGCCGGGCGCGCCAATCAATAGTTTCGCAGCATTAAACAGGCCAAGTAGCTCAGTTGGTAGAGCAGAGGACTGAAAATCCTTGTGTCGGTGGTTCGATTCCGCCCTTGGCCACCATTTCCATTTTTTGACCAAAATCTTCGCCTAACAGCTTGAAAGGCAATGATAAATCAGGGGTTCGATACCCTTCATTTCGGACATAGGTTAAGCGGTCGGTAAAGGCGAGTTTCAGCACTGCCCGTTTGTCTTCAAAGCGTCCGAAGGCCCATATTTTATGGGGTTCTTCCAGAAATTTCATTGCGGTTCGATACATCTCATCATATGACCTGATCGGACGGCCACATTGGCTCACTTTTTCCGCTAATACATGCTGGCGGTTTTGCAATTCTTCGATCCGTTTTTCGAGGGCCTCTGCTACCAGCGGCGAGTTGGCATTAACAATCCGGTCTAGGATCTGATCCATCTTGCGCTGGTTGTTCTGACTTTCCTGTTCCAATGTCTTGCGGCGTTGTTGCTCCGTAGCCTCACGGTGGTTCCACAATTTCTTGAACATATCCGTTGCTGTAGCTATCAGATTACGTGTCGGGGTGAGCCGTTCCAACAGGCTCTCAAATTCTCCTTCCAATACATCGCGCCGGATAGATTTGCCTTTGTATTCGCATTTCCGGTTTTGGCATACATAATAGGGATGCAGTTTGCCTGTTCTGCTTTTTGACCAAGCGGCGGTCAGCGCATTACCGCACTCGCAGGTTACACTGCCGCGCAAAGGAAAATCCTGATTGAGGTCTTTACGTGCTGGAACATATGCGCGTCCTTCAAGCCGTTCTTGTATTTTCAGGAAGGTTTCATAGCTGATAATGCCTTCATGCTGGCCTTTGCGTAAACTGATACCCCACGGCTTGTATTCAACATATCCGGCATAGAGTGGATTGCGAAGTATAATATCAACACGCTCATTCCCAAGCTTGCCACTGGCTGTCTTGGGAAACTCCGGGCGGCTTTCCAGAAAATATTTTACTTCGCGCTTGGTCTGAAACCGTCCCGATGCAAAACCTTCCATGGCTTCGCGTAGGGCAGGGGCGACAGCTTCATCCACAAAGATCATTTTGCCGTTGCCCTTCGTTTTGCGGTATTGGTAGCCAACAGGGGCGACAAAAGCATAATAGCCCGCTTCAATTCTGGCCTGCGTTTTTTGGCGTGTTTGTCGCCCAATTTGCTTGCGTTCCAATTGGCCTTGCGCTGCAAACAGCGTTTCCACAAACTCACCTTCCGGGCTATCGTCAAATTTATAGTTCAAACATTCCAGCCGCGCCCCGAAATTCGCCATGGCGTGACGCAACTGCCAGTGAAACATGGTGTCGCGGGCAAGGCGCTTGAGATCGTCGAAGACAACGACATAACCGGTCTTTTGGTTTTTCTCAAGATAAGAGAGCAGAGCAATCATGCCGGGACGTTTGGCAAAGTCCCCGCCGCCTGTCACATCATCACGAAACACGTCTTCCACAACGTAGTTTTTTTCTGCCGCATACTGACGGCAACGGAATTCCTGACTTTCCAGACCGCTGCCTTCAGTCTTTTGCTTGGTATCGGACACGCGGCAATAAATAAGCGCTTTTGTGGGAATATCGTTTGTCATCCTCTTTTACCTTTCCTTAAGTATCAACGCTCTGATCAAATTCAGATGTGTTCCTAGACTCTAGCAACTTTTCAGAATCCGGTGCAACTTCTGCAAACAGCTCGGGCAATAAAATCTGCACCGTATCAACGCCCCAGCCAATATCGACCAAAGTGCTCATAATCGTCCATAACGATTCCAGCAGTTCATTTTGCTGCTCTTGCGTGAGATCAAACTCATCAAGATGATGCCGGTAATTATCCGGCTTGAATTTTAACGGTGCAGCGGCGTCTTGTTTTGTGACTTTATTATCGGTATTTATGATTTTGTCGTGCATATCGCACCCTCCTTTTTTCAAGGCCTTGCCTTGTCGGTTTATTGGTTAATAGCGGTGCCCCTCTCTTTGTTCAGAACGCATAAAAAGTGAACAAATAGAGAACATATTTTTCGCTGGCAGGCAATAAAAATCTAACGTTGCCGGTATCATCTTTTGGGAAATCTCATCATTTTTTTCGTATAAAATTTAGCCATCGGGTCTAGCGCTGCGGTACATGTTCTTCCTGTGCTTTTCTCCCCCATTCTCTTTCCATTGATTTTTTGGATTGTTCAATCGCTTGCTCCTGAACGGCATTTTGCTGTTCACGCTGGCGCTGTTTTTCAAGCTCAGCCAAACGCGCTTCGCGTTGCTCACGCAGCCATGCCCGGTTAAAAGCTTGCCGGATCGGGGCCTGTTCATTAGCGGGTCGCAATTCTGGAAACGGTTTGCTTAGCTTCACCATTTCAGAGCTGCGGCCACTGCGTTCGCTTTCACCACGCCGCTGCGCTTCAGTTTTTTCCATCGCTTTGAGTTGGAGGCTAATGTAGCGATCACGCGCATGGTCAAACTCCCGGCGATTGGGCGGCGCTTCACGAAAGCTATCAGGTGTATCTTTGGCCAGCTCCGGGTGTTTCCCTGCAAAACTCGTGGTTCGCGGGGAAACAGCCCTGTTACGATCCTTGTTATCGTTCCCGGCCATGACTACGAGATTGAACGTTATTCACTGGCTCGCGCGTATCGCGCTCATCCTGATAGTCCTGCATACGCTGATCGCGTTGATCACGCAGTGAGATGCGCCCGTTTACAGGGGTGCTATCGAGAATAATCTCAGTACCTTGCCCATCCCGGTGTTTCCATGCAGCACCGACACGGTTCCAGTATCCCTTGCCGTCAGGACTGTCTTTGACCGAGTAGGCAATCTGGTCGGGCTTGCGGCCCGTATTAACATTGTTTTCATCCATGGTTGTCTCCTTATAAATTCGCCTGCGTATTTGTGACTTACCACCCGGATGCAGGCGGGCCGGACGGCAAATTCATAATTATTCTTTCTGGGTTTAATCCATATCTCTGCGATCAGAGATCACAATCACCGGGCAGATATCGCCGTCATTAATCTCAATCAGTCCGCCGCCACCGAGATAAATGCACTCATTCATCCCCTTGTATGCCCCGTAATCGGTATAGCTGTACCAGACCAGCAAATGCGGCCCGACAGGGGAAATAATCAGCATTGCGATCAATAACAAAAACCAGTGACGCAGCAGATAAGCCAAGCCGTGTAGCAGTGTTGAGGCCCATAGCAGCGGGCGGAATTTTCTGGGTGAATAGGTTTTTATGAGTTCGTTCTCCTATAATCTGATCTTTACTTTCTTCTTGAAAGGTTTGCCGTGGAATGGGTTAATCCCGACTTGCGAGCGCCACGGCTCGATTTCGGCGTATGAAACCGGCTCGAACAAAATCGGACGATGCTGGCGCACGAATAAAATGCCAGCTTTCAAGCGCCGGATTTCATCAGGTGTGGCGAGTGGGCGGCCCGCCTCACTTAAATTCTCACTTAATCCGGGTTGCTCATGACTCCGGCTGGTGCCAATCGCCATCAACGATTGATCGCCGAGCATTTGTTTTGAAATGAGTTCCAGTGTCTTGGGAGAGCGCTGACCGGGGAGGAATTGTTTAATTTCAGTTTCGCTTAATAATGTATCTAAGCCAGTTTTAGAGTAGACCCGCTCAAAAGCAGATAAATCCTGAAAAATCAGATGCATATGTAATCCGTATGAGCGTCCCCACGTAAGCAAATTCTCCAGCCCGTTCACCTTGGAATTGGTGGCCTCATCAAGGATGTAATACACAGGCCGCTCTTTATTCTCATGACGCTTTACTGCGGTCATGCAGCACCACTGTACTAACCCGACAAACGGCTTGTAGGCTTCCATGCGACTGGCGTCAGCCACGATGAATAATGTGGTGGGTTTATTACCTTCTTTCAGATCACTCATGCGAAATGTCGAACGCCCCATGGCTGGCGCTAGCCTCCCGAAAGCAAAGGGTGCCAGCGCTTGCTGCGCACCTGTTATAAAACTGTCAAACGTGCGATTATCGCCGCCGGACATAAGCGCAATCTGGTTTTTAGCTTTGGCCCTGACCAGAGCCGCAAATTGAGTTACATCCTCAGGATCATGTGCCTGCGCCCATTCAGTATGTTCAATTGGAAACGGGCCGTCTGGATGGGGATTGCCTTCAAGATCAACACCAGCGATCCAACGCGCCATGTCTTCAAGGCGGGTGCGGTCTTCGATTAATAATGCTACGGAAGAATATGTGGCATCATATAAATCCACCATGACTTCAAATAAAGTGCCGTTTGAAATTAGCTCCTTGCTTCCTTTTCGGAAGTAGGTGTTTTCTCCTTCCTTATCACCGGGTTCGGGCAGAATTTGAGCGCCCATTTCGCGCAGATCGTCCATCACATCCCGCAAACCACCCGGTCTTGTCAAATCGTCGGCTATAATATCCAGCGGATTGTAAGAATCGCTTAGGCCGATAATGTCTGAAAATAAATTACCGGGATTGAGGATACGGACAATTTCACCACGTGCCTCCAGCGCCGCTTTGCACATGCACACTAATTCACCCTTAAAATCGGCCACCACCTTGCTGTGCCGGATACTCATAATATTGGTCACAACGGTGTAAATGCCTTTACCCGATCCGGCAGGAGCCACGGTCATCGTATTGCTGGCGAAGTTAAAGAACAAGGCAGGCCGGGAACCATCCAAGGCGCGGCCCCAAAACGGCCCGCGTTTGTTTCTGGTTAACGCATGTTTGTATTCCTTAACGCTCGCCCATGCAGCGCTGCCGTGCTGGCCCGATGGTTTGCGGCTGGCAAGAAAATCGATAAAGTGGGAGAGGTTTTCCAGCAGACGGATGACGGTATGCAGACAAAACAACCCCGCCATAAAATAAACAAATGCTGAAAACCAATCCACATGACCACCGGCCAGCGGCGCATCCAGTTGCAGCGCCCACCACATTAGCCCGCCCGCAATGCTGGCAATTGTCAGCAGGCTTGGCTGTGGTCGGCCCGATAATTGTTGTCGATTCATTGGTGGTTACAGATACGTCTAAGGTAACCGTCCAGCCCCGCCATCTATAAATTAGAATCAGATCTGTTTATCCTCGGGCATTTTCAAAGGAGGATGAGCGATGACAACACAGGAACAACAGTTACGTCATATCAGGGCGTGGCAGTCGAGCGGATTGTCGCAGACGTCTTATTGTCGCAAGCATGGCCTGAACAGCAAGACTTTTGGAAACTGGCTGCGGGTTTATCGGAGAACGCAATTGCGTAGTCAACCGGGATCAATGGTACCGGTGACGATTACACCAGCTGTGCCGGTTACAGATTACTTGAGGCTGCGTTGTTCAGGCGGTCATACACTCGAAGTACCGGCGAATGTATCGCCGCAATGGCTGGGCGAATTGTTGAAATGTCTGGACTGATTGCTCATGTTGGACAAATCTGGATGGTCGTTGAGCCGGTGGA